>DUSN01000036.1 GCA_012842605.1 Clostridiales bacterium | reverse complement strand
TTTGCCTCCAGCTTCCTTCAGATTCCTCGTCACCGAGGACACCCTTGCTCTTGGCTATGTACTTGGCACTATCAACCCGTACTCGGGACTTTCACCCGTTAGATTGCGCCCATGCTGGGCGCACAATTAAAAGGCATTGACTTCAGTCAATGCCTGTAAAACTTTAATTCTTTATTATTTCTCCATTATTGCTCCATTTGCTTTCCAAGGAACCCGGCAGCAGTTTCAGCTATCTTCAGCTCCATTTCGCCCATAGTGGTGTTGGGTTCCTTAGATAACAGAATTACTGCACCAATGGCATCACCATCTGCAATAATTGGTGCTATTACCTGGGAAGAGTATTTTACATGATCCTCTTCGTTTGCTACAATATTGTACATCTTGCCTTCTTCACCGCGGTTTGCTACTATGGACTTCTTCATTTCCATAGCACGCTCCAAGTCGCTACTGATTGATTTATCTATAAACTCCTTCTTGGCGCCTCCGGCAACTGCAACAATGGAATCCTTGTCTGCTACACATGATATATGTCCCAGACTTTGATGAAGTGATTCCACATATTCTTTTGCAAAGTCACCAAGTTCCCCTATTGGGGAATATTTTTTCAGTATGACTTCTCCTTCACGGTCTGTAAAAATTTCCAGAGGATCCCCTTCTCGAATCCGCAAAGTCCGGCGAATTTCCTTTGGAATTACAACTCGTCCCAAATCATCAATCCGCCTGACTATTCCAGTTGCTTTCACATACATCCCTCCTTAATCTGCATTGCTTACAAAACCATCCTTGCATGGTTATTATTTTACTGCACATTGCCTTTTATGCATCAGTTTGGAAGGGAGTATGGAAAGTTTATGCTGCTTGTATTTTACAGCCTGTTCTCGTATTTCTTTATATCAGCCTCTTCAAGCCATTGGTCTATCAAATCGTCAGCCTTTTCACTCTTTTTCCTGTCCAGCAGAAGATTTTTTATATCCTCGCGAACTTCATCCAAGGATGCTATTTCATCTTCGTTTGCTTCATAGACCTTGATTATATGATATCCGTAATCAGAAGGAACAAGACCGGATATCTCGTCCTTCTGCATGGTGAATGAGGCTTCCAGGAACTCTTCCACCATGTTTGCATCCCGGAGCATCTTATATCCGTCCTTATATTCTTCGCTCTCCATGCCCGGATCTTCACCATATTTTTCAATGAGAATATCGAAATTCTCACCGCCCTTAGCCTTCTTCAAAACATCCTGTGCCTTAGCCTCTATTGATTTCAGCTTCTCTTCCCGGAGAGCATTTGCTTCGTCCTCTTTACCATCCTGGCGCAGCTTGCTGATTTCCTTAAAATCCTCATCCGAAAGCTTGATTAATATATGCTTGACTGTTCTGCTGGCCGGTTTTGTGACAATGTTTACTGATGAATAATAGGCTGCAAGGGTAGGATTTTCTTTTTGAAAATCAAGTTCTTCCTGATAGTATTCCTCAATTTCTTTATCTTCCACTGTGACATCTGCTGTCAACTCATCCAGGTAGTTTTTTATGGCTAAATATTCTGCTATTAGTTCCAGGTATTCTTCCTTAGTCCTTCCTGAATCCGATATGAATTTTTCATATTCTTCTCTGGCTTTTTGTTCATAATCCGTATCCGGATCAGCATCTTCGCCGGCTTCTTTTTTCAATGCTTCTGCATAGTCTTTAATTGCCTGTTCAAAATCCTCAGAAGCCTGCTTTCGCACTTCATCATTTACCACATGTCCGGCAGCCTCAGCCTTTTGCTTCAGCAGTTTCTCTTCTATCATACTGTCGAGTATGTCTTTCAATATTTCCTTATCATATTCATCGGTTTCACCATAGAAGGAAATATATTGGTCCAGAACTTCACCTTTTTTAATCTCCTGTCCGTTTACTGTGGCGACTATTTGCTTCCGGTCCTTTTCTTCATTAACCTGTATCATTCCACAGCCTGATACCAATATGGCCAGTGCAATAATAAATGCCGAAAACACCGTTCTCTTAAAGTTTTTCAATAAATTTCATCCTTTCTGTAAGGGTTAATGCCATCCCTTCGATTCTCATCATCGGAATCCATATAATTATACCTGCATCTGACTTTGTTGTAAATCACCTATTTTCTCCAGTATCTCTGCTGCAGCTTCCATGGCCTCCGTACCGGTGCCTTCTTTAAGACTTATAATCATAACCGGTGGATTGGATCCCATAAAACGTAAACTTTTGCGGTTTTCATTAAGTATTATCATCAATGTCCTGGGAGACAGTACTTTGCTGTCCCTCATTTTCATTCTGACTTCCCTGCCCTTATGAGAGATTTCAGTAAAGCCCAGCCGCCCTGCCAGAGCCCTGATATATGCAATTTGAATCAGGTTGCTGGCTGGTGCAGGTATATCGCCAAAGCGGTCTGTCATTTCATCCTCTACATCGTATTTGTCCTGCAGCTCTTCTATTGCAGCAATTCTCTTATACATCTGCAGCTTATGATTTTCCTGTGAGATATAGCTGCTGTCGATATATGCATCCACTTTGAAATCCACAGTTGTTTCCACTGTCTTAGGAGGTTCTTCTCCCTTAATTTCTCTTACGGCCTCGGAAAGCAGCTTGCAATACATATCATATCCTACTGCTGCCATTTGCCCATGCTGTTCAGCTCCCAGCAGATTGCCTGCTCCTCTGATTTCCAAATCCCTCATGGCAATCTTAAAGCCGGAACCAAACTCTGTAAACTCCTTTATTGTCTGCAGCCTTTTTTCAGCTGTTTCATTGAGTATTTTATCTCTTTTATAAGTAAAATAAGCATAAGCCACCCTGTTGGAGCGGCCTACCCTTCCCCTAAGCTGATAGAGCTGAGAAAGGCCAAAATGATCCGCATCGTAAACTATTAAGGTATTTACAGACGGAATGTCCAGGCCGCTTTCAATAATGGTAGAACAAAGCAATATATCATATTCATGCTCATAAAAAGCAATCATGATACGCTCCAGTGTTGACTCACCCATCTGGCCGTGTGCAGTGGCTATTCTTGCCTCGGGTACCAACTGTCTCAGCCTTTCAGCCATTTTATCCATCAATTTTACATGGTTGTAAACAAAATATACCTGGCCGCCGCGCTGCAGCTCTCGAATTATGGCATCCCGAACAAGAGATTCGCTGTATTCCACAACATAAGTCTGGACAGGATATCTGTCTTCGGGAGGTGTTTCTATGACACTGATATCACGTATCCCTGTTAATGACATATGGAGAGTACGTGGTATGGGTGTAGCTGTAAGTGTCAATACATCTACGTTTTTTTTAATCTGCTTTATTGTTTCCTTATGGGCAACGCCGAATCTTTGCTCTTCATCAATTATTAAAAGTCCCAGATCCTTGAACCTTACATCCTTCCCCAGCAGCCTGTGAGTGCCGATAATGACATCCACATTGCCTTCTTTCAGGGCTTTTATAATTTCCTTCTGTTCCCTGGCAGTCTTGAACCGGCTGAGTACCTGAACGGTAAACGGGAAGTCTCCAAAACGGCTGACAAAAGTATTGTAATGCTGCTGAGCCAAAATTGTCGTAGGTGCCAGGACTGCTACCTGCTTCCCGTCCATAACAGCCTTGAATGCCGCTCTGATTGCAACTTCGGTCTTACCGTATCCTACATCTCCGCATAACAGACGGTCCATTACCTTTTTTGATTCCATGTCTCTCTTTATTTCCATCAGTGACTGGATCTGGTCCGGTGTCTCCTCATATGGAAAGCTGTCCTCAAACTGCCGCTGCCATTGCGTATCTTTGGAAAAAGCAAATCCCACGGAAGCTTCCCTGGCGGCATACAGCTTAAGCAGGTCAAATGCTAATTCCTTTACCGAATTTCTTACTCTGTTTTTGGTCTTCTGCCATTCATTGCCTCCAAGCTTGGACAGGCGCGGAGCCTTGTCATCCATGCCGACATAGGGCTGAATCAATTCCATCTGATCGGCAGGAATATACAGCTTGTCTGTGCCTGCGTATTTGATTAGCAGATAATCCCTCTCCTGGCCGTTTACTGTTAACTTTTCTATTCCCATGTACCTTCCTATGCCATGATTTTCATGGACCACTAAACTGCCTGTTTTCAAATCAGTAAACGGATCCAGTTTCTTGCCTTTTCTTTTTATTACAGTCTTGCGCTTCTGAGTACCATAAATTTCCTGATCACTCACAAGAACAAAGCGGCCTTCCAAATACTCAAAACCTTTGCTGAGACTGGCAGGCACAATCACTATCTGTCCCGGCTGAATATCTCCATGAATACTTTCCGAAATTAATGCTTCCAACCCGTGGTCCAGCAATGCATTTGCCAGACCTTCAGCTTTTAAACGGCTGCCCGACAATAATAGGATTGAATACTTTCTTTCCTTCCAATAGCGCAAATCATCAGCTAATAACTCCCACTTACCGTGATAGGCAGGTATAGTGCGTGCAGCAATGGTATATACGCGTTTAGGCTCAAAACCCAGGTTGCCTCTGGGCAGGGATAGAAGAGCCATGCCTTTGTAATCGTTGATACCCGCCATGATCTCATCGCTGTTCATGAGCAGATCAGCTTGTTCAGACAGCACCTCTCCTTTCATAAGCAGGTCTTTGAAGTGCTCCCTGAATTCATCAATAATCCAGTTGCTCTTCTCACGAATTCGAACCGGTTCATCCAATACAACAAACGACTCCTTGCCGGCATAATCCAGCAGTGTATCAAACCTGTCATAAAAGAACGGCAAATAGTTAATGAGCTGGTCTTCTATCAAACCGTTTGCGAGGTCTTCCAGAAGTTT
Source organism: Clostridiales bacterium (assembly GCA_012842605.1). Lineage (GTDB taxonomy): Bacteria > Bacillota > Clostridia > Caldicoprobacterales > DTU083 > DUSN01. The sequence goes on along the minus strand of DUSN01000036.1, from coordinate 78,238 downwards.
ATCCACCCGGTTATGCAGCTGAGCTGTATTGAAGTTCGATTCTTTCTGCATTTTATTTGACTGCTGGCGGAAACTTCTTTCAATCTTCATCCTGCCATATTCCAATTGCTGTTGTGATAAAACCAATTCCCTGGCAGGAGTTATCCTGACAGATTCCAGTCTTTCTTCCGAGCGCTGGGTGATAATATCAAAGGTACGGATGGAATCAACAAATTCATCAAAGAAGTCTATTCTATAAGGCTTTTCAGCAGTTAGGGTAAATATATCAAATATACTTCCCCGCAGGCTGAACTGCCCTGGTCCTTCAATGGTGTAAACCCGTTCATAGCCCAGTTGAACAGCCCTGGCTGCAAGATCAGGCATGGAATACTCCTGTCCTTCAACAATCTCAAACATGGAAGAAAGAAAAATCTCTTTCGGTATAATTGGCTGCATAAGGGCCTCAATCGTTGTAACGACAGTAAGTTTTTCTCCTGATACCATTCGTTCCAGCACACCCAGCCGCTGTCCCGTAACCTCCCGGCTGTGGGCAGCGGCATTATACAGCAAAATCTCCCGGGGTGGATAAAGCACCAGGTTGTCCGGGAAGAAACATTTTAAAACATCCAGCAGCTTGTTAGCCTGCAGCTCATCATAAGTGACAATAATGCAGGTACTGTCCAGAGGGTACAGTATACTGGAGGTTAAATGGCATTTTTGGGCTTCGGTAACTCCTGTGAAGGAAGAAATACCGTTCATGGTGCGCACCGAATCCCGGATTTTTCGAAACTGTACCCAATCATTCATGGGCTTAAACCAGATAGGTTCCATTCAATCAGCAACCTTCCACACCCAGGCTGATCAACCTTTCTCAACCGCCTGTCATTGATGTTGTCTCTGAGGCTTATCTTTTCGGCCTGCCCGCATTATGACTAAATTCCATATGCAATGAGCGGCAATGGCACACAAAATTGACAGGAAAACTTCATCAGATATGCTTAAAACAAATAAAGTTATCCCGCCAAAAACAGAGTGACTTACTATGCTGACTGCCGCCGCCCATCTGCCGGAATTGCGGGCACCTGTCAAAAAATCATATATGGCTTCGCCAATTCCAAATAAAATATGGACATGCAAAACAGGCCTATTCAGAAAATAGGCCGGTAGTGTCTTTAAGATTTCTTCCGTAACAGGTGCTCCTATAATTACAGCATACTCCTTCAGGATTTTCAACAGCAACTTATTTGCAAGGTATGACAACCCCAAGGCTGCCAGTGAAATCAGCAGAATCAATTGTGTCTCTCCTATCCGTTGTATCTGCTCATAGCTTGTTCCACTCCCAGGGAAAGAATGCATTCTATCCCCTTTACTGCCCGGGCACATGCTTCCTTCATTATTTCAATTTCCTCTTCTCTAAACCGGGATAAAACATAATCTGCCAGCTCCCATCCTTCAGGCGGACGGCCTATGCCTATTCTCACCCTTGGAAAATCCTGGGTTTCCAGCAAGTATATAATTGACTTCATGCCGTTATGAGTTCCTGCACTTCCCGATGGCCTTATTCGGATAGTTCCGGGACTTAAATCAATGTCATCATATACTACTATAATTTGCTGAGGTTCAAGCTTGTACCATTGTTTCATAGAAAGCAGGCTCTCACCGCTCAGATTCATATAAGTTTGTGGTTTGGCCAGAATTACCTTTTTATCTCCAATCCTGCCTTCTCCGAAAATCGCCTTATGCCTGAGCTGCTTCATCTGGATGCCATGTGCCTGAGCTAACAGGTCTACGACATAAAATCCTATATTATGCCGCGTACCATGATACCTGTCTCCCGGATTCCCCAAACCTGCGATTATATACATGTCCTATCCTTCCTATTCACCATATAATACCATAAAGGCAACCCCGCAGCAGATCATTCAAATAAGGTGCTGACCGGCAGTCCTTCGTATATTCTTTCAATGGCTTCAGCAAACAGGGAGGCAACAGAAAGGACGCGTATTTTATCAACCTGCTTTTCAGGCGGCAGCGGGATGCTGTTGGTTATTACCAATTCCTTAATCGGTGAATTTACAATGCGTTCTATAGCAGGCCCTGACAATACACCGTGGGCGGCACATGCATGAACCTCTTTTGCGCCTCCCCTTTCTATCAAGGCTTTTGCGCCCTGCTGAATGGTACCGGCAGTGTCAATCATATCGTCTATCAAGATAGCGCGTTTGCCTTTTACATCGCCGATAATATTCATAACCTCGGCCACATTTGCCCTGGGTCTTCGCTTGTCGATAATAGCCAGAGGTGCATTCAGTTTATGAGCAAAATTTCTGGCTCGGGTAACGCTGCCCAGGTCAGGGGATACCACTACAACATCATCACCCACAAAGCCCCGCTCAATATAATCCCTGGCCAGAATGGGCATGCTGAAAAGGTTGTCCACCGGGATGTTAAAAAAACCCTGAATCTGCGCTGCGTGCAGATCCATTGTCAGCACCCTGTCGGCTCCAGCCGTAGTGATCAGATCAGCCACCAGCTTGGCTGTAATCGGATCCCGTGCCTTTACCTTGCGATCCTGCCGGGCATAACCATAATAGGGTATAACCGCTGTAATTTGGTTGGCAGAAGCCCTTTTAAATGCGTCAATCATGATCAGCAGTTCCATCAGATTTGTATTAACCGGTGAGCAGGTCGATTGTATTACGAATACATCAGATCCCCTGACAGTTTCATGGATATCGACTGATATTTCACCATCACTGAATTTTGACACCTTGGCACTGCCCATTGGGACACCAACATACCTGGTTATTTCCTTTGCCAATTCCATATTGGAATTGGCAGCAAAAATTTTTATACTCTTACCATGAGTTATCATTTATTTTCCTCCGTTTTTTTGCGTTCCTTTTCTTCCCTTTTGTCAACCCAGCCTTCCTTGTTCACCTGTCTGGCTCTGGCTATAGCCAATGCTTTTGCCGGTACCCTTTCAGTTATGGTAGAACCGGCAGCTATATAGGAATCATGTTCCACTTCAACCGGCGCAACCAGGTTGGTATTGCAGCCTATAAAGGCATTATCACCAATAATTACCTTTTGCTTGCGTTTTCCGTCATAGTTGACGCATACTACCCCGCAGCCAACATTTATATTCTTGCCCAGTTCTGCATCTCCAATATAGGTAAGATGAGATATTTTTGTTTCGTCGCCGATAACTGATTTTTTGACCTCTACAAAATCGCCTATACGTACATGACGGCCTATCTTGCTTTCCGGACGTATGTATGCAAATGGGCCTACTGTTGTTTCGCTGCCGATGCTGCTGTCTAAAATTACTGACGACTGTAAAGTTACATTGTCATCAATATCTGCATTGTTAAGCCTGTTATTTGGATATAAAATGCATGCACGGCCGATTGTGGTTTTACCCTCCAGCACATTGCCCGGATAGATAATGGTATCCCTGCCAATTACGACATCCGGACCAATATAGGTCTGAGCCGGATCAATAAGGGTTACACCGTTTCTCATATGGAATTCATTGATGCGAAGCCTCATACGAGCCTCTACTGCTGATAAACTGATCCGATCATTGACCGCCATCAGTTCTTCAGACTCTTTAGACTGAAAAATCCCTGTTTTAATATGTACCTGATTTAATAATCTCTCTAAATTTGAAAAATCATATGTACCGGTCTGGTTAATATCCTTAATTGCCCGGATCGCTTGAATTAATGCATTTACTCTAAAACAGCAAACCTGACGTTCCAAAGGCATATCCAAAAATGAATCCGCCTGGCTGGACAATACAGCAGCATCCAATTGCTCGTCTGCAGCATATTGAAGCATGTCCTGCAGGGTATTGCCCTTAATAAGGGGCATATTCCCCGGCATAAAGAATATATATTCGCTATCCTTGCCTGTATCTCCAAGATACTCAAGCAGTTTCAGCGAGTCAAACTGCCCGCCTGCAATAAAAGATGCACTTGCTGTCTGACCTGTATGTACAGATATCTGTCGGCTGTCATCTCCGGCCAGTATTACAGGCTGAATTTGAGATACACTTTGGGCAGCCTTTATAGCATAGTCCAGCATCCGTTGCCCGCAGACCATATGCATTACAACGGGATTATCCGACATCATTGCATTTTCATCGCAAACAGCAGAAATGACAAAGGAGATATTTTTTTCCATATATCCACTCCTCTTGATAAGTGCATTATTTATCTCAACATGATTATACCATTATACCATTATATTATCAAAAATACCGTTGTCTATTAAAGAAATTACACTATAAAAACGTCCAAAAATAAAAAAAATAAGAAACTTTAAAGGAGAGGTTACCTCTCCTTTAAAGCCTTAATCTTCTGCCATTCCATTGTATTTTTCCAATACGAGGCTTTGCAGTTTCTCCCTCGTATCTGAATTAATTGGATGAGCAATATCCCGGTATTCCCCATCCGGGGTCTTCCGGCTGGGCATGGCAATGAATAACCCGTTTTGCCCTTCGATTACTTTTATGTCATGTACGACAAATTCGTTGTCAAAGGTAACAGAGGCCACAGCCTTCATTTTGCCCTCGCTCCCAATTTTACGAATGCGGACATCAGTAATGGTCACCCCAGTTCACCACCTTCCAGCAAATAGCAAGCCGCAATTTTTCTACTTTTTCTTATTCGCCAAAAAATTCGATACTCCTTCTGAAATTATGAAAAATTTTACATTAAATAGACTTAATCCAGTCAGCCGGAGATAATTCTATTTTTCTTTCACTTTCATCAACCTGCTCCAGCATAATCAATGAAGTATAGCTGCTGACAAGCTTAACCTGGGGTTCCCGTGTAGCTATTACTACTCCTGTTCCCACAATATCCACATTAAACTCCTTAAGCAGCTGAGCCATCCCCCGGGCAGTCCCTCCGCCTTTCATAAAGTCATCTATGATCAATGCCCGGCTGCCTTCTTTCACAGCTCTTTTGGATAAAGACATGGTTTGTATTCTTCTGGAAGAGGCAGTTACATAATTTATGCTAACTAGGGGACCCTCTGTTACATTGCCGTTCCTTCCTGCTACTACAACCGGACAGCCCAGTGAAAATGCAGTCATTATTGCCACCGGTGTACCTTTGGTTTCCACGGTTATAACAAAATCAGGCCTGACATCCATGAACCGGGATGCCAGAATTTCACCAATTTTATATATTTGCTGGGGGTTATGCAGAATATCGTTCATATAAATATATCCGCCTGGCAATATTCGGTCAGGATCTGACAGGGATTTACATAATTCTGAAATATATTCTTCTGTGTTCCTTTTATCCACTCGCGGTACAAACCTCACTCCGCCGCCTGCTCCGGCTACAGACTCCAGATCCCCTAACCGCAATGCGAGCAAAGTATCTCGAATTATGGCAATATCTTCACAAATAGTAGACTTTCCGGAATTAAAAAGTTCACTAAATTGATTCAAATTGAATATTTGGCAGGGATGGCTGCACATAATGCGAGTCATGGCGGCAATCCGTTCATTCCTTTTGATTTTCAGTAAAATCAACCCCCTCTCAGTATATACAACATCTATCTTATTATAACACAGACCTGCTAATAACCGAATATTTTTTCAAATTTTCATTAAAATATTTGATTAAATTTTGTCAATGTCAGGCAAATAAAAAACAGCAGTAAATGCTGTTTTTCTGTACATGTACTTGTTAAACTGTAAGATGGCAATATTTTTAGCTTGTTTCCCTGTCGGCAAGCGCAAACATTATTTCGCCTTCAACTGCAACTTCCCCGTCTACCGTGGCTTTGACTGCCGCCTTTCCCATTACATTTCTCATTTTTATGACCTGTACTTCCAATTGCAGCTGATCTCCCGGTATTACCTGCCTGCGAAACCTGACACCATCAATTCCGGTAAACAATGCCAGTTTTCCTTTATTCTCTTCCGAACCCAGGACTACAGCTGCTCCCAGCTGTGCCAGGGCCTCCAGTATCAGCACTCCCGGCATTACAGGATAACCTGGAAAATGACCTTGAAAAAACGGTTCATTGATTGTTACATTCTTTATACCCTTAGCACATTTTCCCGGTTCCATCTCAGTTATCCTATCCACCAGGATGAATGGATATCGATGAGGAATTCGCTGCATAATGTCGTTTATGTTAAGATTCATTGCCTGTCACCTTTTGTAGTTTAGTATGCAACCGATGTACCTTTACGGTGTTCAAACACAGCAGTCTTATAATATACATCCAGGGATTCCAGCGCTTTGCCTGTGCCTAAGGCTACGCATGACACTGCATCCTCAGCTACGTATACTGCTATCTTGGTTCGCTCCTGCAGCAGCTTGTCAAAACCGTACAGTAAAGCCCCGCCTCCCGTCATGCAAATACCCTGCTCGCTGATATCGGCTGCCAGTTCAGGAGGAGTTCTTTCCAATACCGAATGTACACATTCAACTATGGCCTGAATGGGCTCTTCCAGTGCTTCAATCATCTCTTCAGAAGAAACCCTGATAGTTTTGGGAAGCCCCGAAATCAGATTGCGGCCTGTAACATCCATATATACCTGCTCTTTTCTTGGATATGCCGAACCAATGTTTATTTTCATATCCTCAGCAGTCCTGTCGCCAATCAGGAGATTATGTTTTTTACGCATGTATTTTATGATTGCATCGTCAAAATTATTACCTGCTACTTTTATGGTTTCAGAAATTACCGCACCACCAAGGGAAATGACTGCCACATCAGTAGTGCCTCCTCCAATATCCACCACCATATGCCCGCAGGCTTTGGAAATGTCCAAACCTGCTCCAATAGCTGCAGCTATGGGCTCTTCTATAAGGAAAATCCTGCCTGCACCTGCTTCTGCCGCGGCATCCAGCACCGCGCGCTTTTCCACCTCGGTGACTCCGCTGGGTACACAGATAATGACCCTGGGCTTGCCAAACAGACGTCTTCCTGCTACCTTATTAAGAAAATACTTAAGCATCTTCTGGGTTACTTCATAATCAGATATTACACCCTCCGACAGGGGACGAATTGCTACAATATTGCCGGGAGTCCTTCCAAGCATCCTTCGTGCTTCATCGCCTACAGCCAGTACCTTGCCTGTATTCTTGTCAATGGATATTACTGATGGCTCCTTTAAAACAATACCTTTACCCCTGATATATACCAATACGCTGGCGGTACCCAAATCAATGCCGATATCTCTGAATCCCAACAAGTATAATCTCACCTTTCTATGCGACAATACAAGTGCAGTTTTAACTCAGCTTGTGATAAATTACTGGTATATATTCTATGTTTTTTGTCAAAATCCTTTTTTGTGTGACAAGAAAAACATGGTTTAACTACGAATACAATTAAACCATGTCTTTCCGCATTCTTCTTAATTTTATACCGCCAATTTTCAATGTTACGTATTTTTATTGTTATCAAGGGGGTTTCATTCCGTTTTTCCTGATGATTTATATTTAATGCGGGTAGCCCGGCCGCCTCTTATGTGTCTTTCCGCTTTATTTTGTTCAAGTACTTTTTTTACTTCTTCTGAAATATTGGGGTTTATTTTCGGAAGGCGCTCCGACACATCCTTATGTACCGTACTCTTACTTACCTTGAACACTTTTGCAGCTTCCCGTACGGTAGCCTTCGACTCGATAATGTAGTTTGCGATTTCTATAGCTCTTTCTTCAATGTAATCCTTCAAAATCGATTCCCCCCTAACAATATTAGTCCGGGAATCACCACCTGCCTTCAGACAATTCATGCTTGCCCGGCGTTCCCGTACTACGGCTTTATATATTTAAATAATTATGCACAAGGGGCAAGATATAGAATGAATTAATAAAATTTATGTTATTATCACAGAGCAATGTACTTAAGGTTTATACCAAGCAGATTTTTAAAGAAAAAAAGGACGTTCACTGAACGCCCTTGCCTTCTCGCATCTTACTTAAATTGCTTATTTGCCTTGCAGATACAGAACCGGATCCTGATGCTCTCCATTGAGCAATACTTCAAAATGAACATGCGGGTCATCAATTATTTCAAAAGCCGCAGTTCTTCCGATGCCGCTGATAACCTGTCCTTTCTCAACCTGCTGCCCTACCCTTACCATATCTTTTGTAGAAAGACCCACATACACTGTTTTCAAACCATTCTCATGCGCCAATGTTATAACAATTCCCTTTAATGAGTCTTCCTCAATGCTCTCTACCGTTCCTGCCAGGGCTGCCCTTACTTCCCCGCCAAGTGTACCGGCAATATCTATGCCTGTGTGAGTTGTCCATTCTTTCAGCGTAGGTGAGTATACCAGCTCATCCACTGCATACTGCCGTATTACTTCTCCTATTGCCGGAGATTCCATTGTGGAAGACCGGTTACTGTCTTTACCCGAGACTGCAGCTGCATCTTCACTCTTTGTGCTATTTTTAGGCTCATTTCCTTGTTTTCCGGCTTCCCCGGCCTGATTATTCTGCTGTGATTCACCGGGAGATTGGGATTCTGAACCTGAAGCCGGCTGTGTGTTTTCATTGCCTTCCTTCTCCTGGCCGGCTGACGGGCTGCTAGTTTGGACAGGTTTGCCAGGCTCCTTTTCATCGTTTATAACATCGTTAACTATAATGTCTATAGTGTCTTCATCGTCTCCTTCATGAGCCATTTCACCTGGATCTTCTGTCGGGGTGACCGGTATATTATTATCCCCTGTACCCTGTTCACCCAAATTGCCTTGTGTCAGCAACGCTGTTATGCCGATAACTACAATGCAGACAAGTAATGCCAGATAAAACCCGAACTTATCAATGAAACCCGCCAAACTTTTTCTGCTGAATGCATTTTTTAGTTTTTGTTTCCATAGTTCCTTATCCATTTATTTCTACACCTCCACCTGTATTATTGCCATTTTTTGGGCTGATATACAGTGAAGGCATATCTATTATTTATATATTTAAATATATCAATAATGATTTATTTCTACTCCCAGGTAGTAATGTTTCAAAATATCTATATAATTATAGCCTCTTTTGGCCATACGGTCCGCTCCTACCTGGCTCATTCCTACCCCATGCCCGAACCCCTTTGTTTTCATGGTAATGCTGTTTTTGTTAAATATAAAGGTAATGTCTGTGGAGTTCAGCTTATAAAGCAGACGGAATTCTGTTCCCTTAAGCTTGAACCCTCCAACAGTAATTTCCTTGATTCTTCCGCTTTCTGTATAGCTGTTTACTTTTATCTGTGATTTTAAGTTATCAGGATTAAGCCTGACCTTGTATTTGGAGTAGAAGATATCAGCAAACTCCTGATTGGTATATGTAACACTGCCTTCAAACATAGGTGCGTCCTCTTCCCCAATGCTTTCAACTGACTTATAATAAGGCAGTGAGCTGGAAAAGACTTCGCTTGCTTCTTCAGTTCTGCCATTGCTTGTAGAATGATACAAAACCTCGATTGGCTTGTTATTATATGTCATGATTTCGCCTGCAGTTTCCATGACCGCCTGTTTAATTCTTTCGTAATTCTGCTCAAATTTACTGCCCCAGTTTTTTCGCATTCTATCCTCCGGCAGCCATTCCTGACAGTGTGCAAAGGAACTGCATACGTCTGCACCTTTTACCTGACTGCAGCCTTTGCCTCCGTAAGCACGCAGCTGGTGTACAACTAAGGTTCGTGCAGCAACAGCCTGAGCTTTGAGAGCTTCAATTTCAAAACTTGCAGGCATTTCACCAGCCACTACGCCAATCAGGTATTCCTCTATAGGCATTTCAATCAACTTCTTTGACCAGTGGTTGTACAGCTTTATAGTAAGCTCGCTGCCGGTTTCAGGCACTATGATAATTTCATCCGGATTATTCTGTTCAGCGGGCGGTTGTTTGTCACCATCCTTCTTACCAAGCAGGTCATATGCTATTGATGATATTAGCAGCAGGATTGCAGCTGAAATAAAAATTAGTTTTGCTATTGGCTTCATGCGTCCATCCCCCATTTTTCTGATTGTACTTAAACATTCTATGCCCGCCTCACCTGCTTTAGAACCAGGGGCTTTTTTCATAAAAAAAGACTGCCTGCAGCAGTCTTTCCTTATTGTCGTAACCTTCAGGGGACTCTTTTTACATTTGCACCTAAGCTCCTTAATTTACTCTCCATATCCTCATAACCGCGATCAATATGATGAACATCCGTTACCTCAGTAGTTCCGTCAGCAAACAAACCTGCCAGCACAAGTGCGGCACCTGCCCTCAGGTCAGTTGCTCTGACTTCTGCACCCTGCAGACGTTCCACTCCTTCAATAATAGCACTTCTGCCCTCAATTTTAATTTTTGCGCCCAGTCTTTTAAGCTCGCTGACATGCATAAACCGGTTTTCAAATACAGTTTCAGTAATCATGCTTATACCTGGTATGGTACACATCAATGCCATCATTTGGGCCTGCATGTCAGTAGGAAATCCGGGATACGGAAGAGTTTTAAGATCCAAAGAATGCAAGGGACCGTTTACGTATACACGCATTCCTTCTTCCACTGTTTCAATCTTAACACCGGCCTCCTTCAGCTTAGCTATAACAGGACGGAGATGATCCTCTATTACATTGCACAAGGTTATATCTCCACCTGATATGGCAGCCGCTACCATGAAAGTACCGGCTTCTATCCGGTCAGGTATAATTGTATGGGTGCAGCCATTCAACTCTTTAACTCCTTCTATTTTAATGGTATCTGTTCCGGCACCCCTTATATGCCCTCCCATGGAGTTTATATAGTTGGCCAAATCAATAATTTCAGGCTCTTCTGCTGCATTTTCCAATATGGTAAGCCCGTCGGCAAGGGCTGCGGCCATAATAATGTTTTCTGTTGCACCTACACTGGGAAAATCCAGGTATATCCTATTACCCTGCAATCTGTCTGCTTTTGCCTCTATGTAGCCATGACCCAGGGTAATATCCGCTCCCATAGCTGCAAAGCCCTTTAAGTGCAGGTCAATTGGCCGGGTTCCTATGGCACAGCCGCCGGGCAATGATATCTTAACCCTTCCGAAGCGCGAAAGAATAGGGCCCATTACAAGAAAAGAAGCTCTCATTTTCCTGACCAGGTCATACGGAGCTAAAGCCGGCTGGATATTGCCATTATCTATTTTCAGCTGTCTTCCCTTGAAATCCAGCCTTGAGCCGAAATGCTCCAGCAGCTCACACATAACATTGACATCTTCAAGGTTGGGTATATCTTCAAGGATACTGCATTTATCCGAAAGCAATGAAGCTGCCATTATAGGCAGTACTGAATTCTTCGCCCCATTGATGGTTACTTTGCCTTTCAACGGCCCGCTTTTTGAGACCAGAAAACTGGCCATGCTATAACACCTCCTGCAATTCCATCTTATGTGAATCCAGCCTGGCAGGTACCTAGTAAGGAATGGATATTACAGGGGTTCCGAGCCATATGTATGTTTTGCCTTCATGAGCATTGTAACGCAAGGCAACATTCATATTAAATCTGCCGTTTTTGGAATGCAATTCTCCTTTAATACGGCTGCTGTATCCTGTTAGGCTGATCCATTCTGCATCCCGGCTCATTTCAGTTACTCTTCCGTTTAGTTTATTAAATATCTGCCTGCCTGCCTGTTCCATTTCTGATTCTTTCAGCCTGCCGGGGATAGCCGCTGTATAAGTTGTACTTAAAGAAGGTGATGAATCAAACTGTGACAGTATCTTATTCAGCTTGCCATGTACTTCCTCTTCTAACTCAATTGAATCTGCATCCAGCACCGCATTAATAATAATAAATGTTTGATGACAAGGTGTTTCATTGTCCGGCTGTCTGCTGCTTGACAGTATTAAACTGTAATCAATGCCATTTTCACCGGTAGTCAGCTTTACCTGGCGATAGTCCGGAGTTTCTCCTGTACTGACTTGAACCTGAAGATTGTCTCCCAGCAGCGGCATAAGTTCTTTGGCTTTTTCAATCAACACCGGAAGCGGAAAATAACTGCTGCGCATTTCAGCCCATCCATTTATATGAATTTGCTGCAGTGTTCCTCCCACCATGTCCAATTGCCTGCAAACATCACTGCTGACAGAACTATCCGCAGCAGCACTGGCGGACGAAATATCTTCCACAAAATATATAAAGACGTAGGCAAATAATGTTATTGACAACAGCAAGACCAGGGAGGGTAATCTTTGCCTTTTCATAAAGCACCTCGCTGTAAAAGTATGATCTTACTCAAATTATTGCCTAAGTCTTTATCGTGTATACCATGAAATAAAAACAACACTCACTTTTTATATACCTGTCACTTGTATACTTATAAAATGAAAAAAGCCCTGCCATTTTATCAGCAGAGCTTTTCAGCTGCTTTTTTATTTTGTTCCAAACAATCTGTCACCGGCATCACCCAGGCCGGGTACGATATATCCATGGCTGTTAAGTTTCTCATCTACAGCAGCAGCAAATATATCAACATCATTGTGATCTTTTTGCAGCCTTGCTATTCCTTCAGGTGCTGCAATCAGGCAAACCATTTTTATGTTTTTAGCTCCCCTTTGCTTCAGAAAACTAATGGCTGCCGAAGCGGAACCACCGGTGGCAAGCATTGGATCTACAACTATAAGGTCCCTCTCTTCAATATCAGACGGCAGTTTGCAATAATACTCTACTGGCTCTAAAGTTTCAGGATCCCTGTATAAGCCGATATGACCTACTTTTGCTGCGGGAACCAATTTTGTCATGCCGTCCACCATACCAAGGCCGGCTCTAAGAATAGGGACTATCCCAAGCTTTTTGCCCGCAATGGCATGGCATACAGCTTTGCCTATGGGTGTTTCCACCTCTATTTCCTTAAGCGGCAGATCACGATAGACTTCATAGGCCATCAAAAGTGCAACTTCCTCTACCAATTCCCTGAATTCTTTCACACCCGTATTCTTGTCCCGGATCAATGTCAGCTTATGCTGAATAAGTGGGTGATTCATCACGTGTACATTTGACATTTTCTTCTCTCCTTTGTTTGGAAATACACAGATATTTGGTTTTAAAATCCTGCAGAGCAACCTGTGTGTATTGCCTATCATCCCTAGTATTTAACTCGCAAACAAAGATTATCCTTCAGGCACTATCATGCGGATGGTGTCCCTGTAACCAATCAGGGCTTTTTTGGCCATACCTAAAAACAGCCCGGTTTCAAGAACACCGGGGATATTTTTTAGTTGCGAATCCAGCAGTGCCAAATCACTGGGTACATGCTGAAACTTTATGTCCAGTATTAAGTTGCCGTTCTCACTAATGACAGGGCCATCCTTATGAACAGCATTGCGAAGGCTGGGTATGCCTCCTAACTGGCGGATTCTTTTTTCAGCATAGGTCAGGGCTGCCGGGATTACTTCTACAGGTAACGGAAAATCAACGCACAGGGATGAAACCATTTTGCTTTCATCGGCAATTAAGATGAACTCATCTGCCATAGAGGCTATGATCTTCTCATTAGTATGTGCTGCTCCTCCGCCTTTTATGGCATTGAGAGAGGGGTCAATCTCATCGGCTCCGTCTATAGCAATATCCAAATGATCAAATAACATGCAGTCTGACACCGGAATGCCTTGCTGGATACATGATAATTTGGCTGCATAGGATGTAGGGACGCCTATAATATGCAAGCCTTCCTTTACCCTGCGGCCAAGTTCTTCAATAAAAAACGCAACTGTAGAACCGGTACCAATACCAACCATCATGCCATCCTTAACAAAGTCGGCTGCACGTATTCCCACCATCCTCTTCAGTTCCTTATTGCTCGAAACCGACTTCAAGATGAATCCCTCCAAATTATTCCGTTGATTTTCTGCGCTTTTTTCAATTGTATATTATATAACATCTTTTTTAATAAAGTCTACCTAATTATACCTTAACGGTTCATAACAATTTATCCACTATTTTTTCAAGCGCTTCCCGGATTTCCCTTGCCGCCTTGCGATATGCATCATCATCCAGTCCGTATGGGTCTGAGATATCCTTTTCTTCCATGCCGGCATATTCCTTTAAAGTATGTATTTTACTCCAAACAGATGGCTCCCAGGACTGTATTGCATTTTTATGTCCTTCAGTCATGGTTAAAATCAGATCTGCTTCCTGCAGCAGCTTTTTATTTACCTGCCTGGTTCTATGACTTTCCAAATCAACGCCAAACTCCTGCATAACCTTAACAGCCTGATTGCTTGCCATCATGCCAGGTAAAGCTGCTATACCTGCAGACCCAACTTGTATACCTTCAGCATTTCTGCTTTCCAGCATACTTCTTAAAAGACCTTCTGCCATGGGGCTTCTGCATGTATTACCGGTACAGACAATAAGAATATTCATCTCTCATCCCTCCCTGACTGGTCGCTTGATTACAAAAGCACCTTTATATTATAGATCAATAATATGGAACCCGGCTGCACGGGCTATTCGATTCATAACAGCCAGACCTTCCCCTTTTTCATCCACTGCCTCGGCCAGGATAATATCAACATTAAGCTCGTCAAACTCTCTAAGCCGCGCAAATAGGTTAGCTGCCAGTTCCCTGGGCTTGTCCCTGTCACCCATGGTAAGCCGTACACCTTCATAATAGCTGTTAATTGTTTGATCTGTAGCTAGTATTCCTACACGTTTGCCTGCCTGTATCTGCCTCCGGGTTTCCTGACTTATAAAGTTTATCAGCTTATCTAAATCTCCCCGTATTAGGACAACCGAGGCTTTGGGTGCATAATGAATGTATTTCATTCCAGGTGACCGCACTTTTTTGTCTTCGACCAACGGTGCCATAACATGGGGGTCAATTTTTACCTGTCCGACTATCTCCTTCAGCATTTCAGGCGTAACTCCGCCCGGTCTTAAAATAACCGGAACATCTCCGGTCATGTCCAATACTGTGGACTCTACTCCCACATCTGCCTGGCCGCCATCCAGTATTATGGGAATGCGCCCATCCAAATCCTCAAGTACATGCCGCGCAGTTGTAGGGCTGGGCCGGCCCGACCTGTTTGCACTGGGAGCTGCGATTGGCACCCCTGCCAAATTTATGAGTTCACGTGCAACCGGGTGAGCAGGCATGCGCACTCCAACCGTATCCAAACCGGCCGTAACCTCCACCGGTACCTTTAAAGACTTTTCAAGGATTATGGTCAGCGGACCGGGCCAGAAATTCTCTGCCAGTTCAAGAGCTTTATCAGGTATATCATCAACCAGATCCTGCCATTGATAAATATCACTTATATGTACAATAAGCGGGTTGTCCCCGGGCCTCCCTTTGGCCTGAAAAATCTTTTTTACAGCCTGGGCATCAAGGGCGTTTGCTCCCAGTCCATATACGGTTTCAGTCGGAAATGCTACCACTTCACCTTTTTTTATAAACTGTGCTGCTTCCTCTATATCAGATGACTGACTTTTCGGGTCAGTAATATTAATGACCCTGGTCTTCATTAGGCTTACTCCTTTGTAATTATTGCATCTGCTGAATATATCAACTTATTGCATTATAATTAAACTTCATTAATTGCATCTATTTATTACATAATCTTTGACATTAGCACACCCAGCAATATGCCTAATATTAACCCAATACCGGATATTCTTCCCTGGTAGAGATCCCTGGACTCAGGGATAAGCTCACTGCAGGTGATATAAAGCATAGCGCCTCCGGCAAATCCCAGGCATAGTCCTATAAATGTCATTGAAATTTCACCTAAGATATATCCAATGAACGCTCCTATGCCTGTGGGAACGCCGGCTATTAACGCCGCCAGTACTATCTTGAACCGGTTAACACCGCCCATTCGCAAAGGCGTTGCCATTGCTATGCCTTCCGGTATATCATGCATGGCTATAATTAAGCTTAACCCTAAACCGAAAGTCTGGAATGAAGTAAATCCTACACCTATAGCCAAACCTTCCGGGAAATTATGTATAGCTATACCTATTCCAATTAATATACCTGTCTTTGCATAGTTTTTCTTTTTGCTGCCCCTTCCGCTGCTGCTCTTGCTCCTGTCAAGCATCTCCTGCACTGCCGCAATGAATAAAATCCCGATTAACGTACCCAGTATGCCTGTGCCAAAGCCCCCCAGTTCAAAAGAACGGGGCAGAAGGTCAAAACACACTACCGAAAGCATTAACCCGGCGGACAAACTTAGTAAGCTGCTTAACCATCTCTTGCTGGGCTTATTCAGCAGAAAGGCAAAAGCCCCGCCCAGACCTGTTCCAATAATGCCTGACGCCGTTCCTGCCACTGTGCTTAGTACCATGTTATCCAATTTTATTCCCCCCTACTGCAACATAACCAATATAATTGTATTCGGGGGGCAAAACTGCTATACCCATTTACTGTGCAGGCTTCCCGGCAGACATTCTTCAGCTTTCTGCTGTTTTCAGCCTTTCCGCCTGCTCAGCCTGAACCAGGGCATCCAGCATTTCATCCAAATTACCGTCCAGGAAATCCTCCAGCTGGTATATTGTAAGACCTATTCTATGGTCAGTTACCCGGCCTTGAGGATAATTGTATGTTCTTATTCTCTCACTCCGGTCGCCTGTGCCAACCTGGCTTTTACGATTTTGGGCATATTCAGATTCTTTTTCCTGCCTTGCCAGATCCAGCAGCCTTGATTTAAGCACTTTAATGGCTTTTTCCTTGTTTTTGAGCTGTGATTTTTCATCCTGGCAGGAAACAACCATACCGGTAGGCAAGTGTGTCACCCGCACCGCTGAGTCGGTTGTATTTACGCTTTGCCCGCCATGTCCGGATGAACGAAACACGTCAATGCGAAGATCATTGGGGTTAATTTCTATATCCACATCTTCTGCTTCCGGCAAAACAGCTACGGTAGCTGTAGAAGTATGGATTCTTCCTCCCGATTCAGTAGTCGGCACCCGCTGCACGCGATGAACACCGCTTTCATACTTCAAACGGCTGAACGCTCCACGGCCTTCCACTAAGAAAATTAACTCCTTTACACCTCCCAGCTCCGTGTAATTCGAACTCATTATTTCTAATTTCCAGCCTTGCCGTTCTGCATACCGGCTGTACATCCTGAAAAGCACCGCACCGAACAGTGCAGCTTCCTCCCCGCCGGCACCTGCCCGTATTTCCATTACGACATTCTTTTCATCCATTGGATCCTTGGGGAGCAGCAACAGTTTAACCTCATGGATAAGTGAATCCTGTTTACGCTCAAGCTCTTCCAGTTCCTGCTCCACCATTCGTCTGAACTCCCTGTCATGAGTATCCTGCAGCAGTTCTCTTGCTTCCCGGATCTCCTGCTGTACTTTCTGATATTGCCTGTATCGTGTAACAACCTCCTCCAAGGAGGCATGTTCTTTAACCAGCCGCTGCCATTCTTCCTGGCGGCTTATAACCTCAGGATCGGCAATGACATGGCTCAATTCCTCATACCTGTCTTCTATGAACTTCAGCTTCTCCAACATTCTTAAACTCCCTGCCTTTTACAGAAAACCGCTATCCGGTCAATGCCGGACAAATCTTTGCGCACTTCTGCTACATGATATGCTTTGGACAAAAAAATTTCCTGCACCGGTTTGCTTTGATCATAACCTATTTCTAATGCAATAAAGCCATTTTCCTTCAAATACTGCCAGGCACCTGCGGCAATCCTGCGATAGCAATCAAGTCCGTCTGCTCCGCCGTCCAAAGCGGTAATGGGCTCATAGTCCTTTACCTCAGTCATCAGTTTCTCAATCTCTTTAGTAGGAATATACGGCGGATTGGATACAATAACATCAAAGTATTCACTATAAAGTGATAGTTCCAAAGGTGTAAAAAAATCTCCCTTAAGAAATTCAATGCGATTTTCCACTTTGTTGAGTTTAGCGTTATCTGCTGCTGCCTGCAATGCATCCTCTTTAATATCCACAGCCGTTATCCAGGCCTGAGACAGATAGGATGCAAGGCTGACGGCAATAGCTCCGCTTCCGGTGCCCAGATCCAGAATGTGCAGGGGGCCGGAATAATCCTTAACCCTGTTTATCACATATTCAACCAGTAACTCTGTTTCCCACCTTGGAATCAATACCCTTTTATCCACATGAAAGTTAAGTCCCATAAACTCCCTGACGCCGATAATATATTGTATGGGCTCTCCCTGCAGCCGCCTGTGCAGCAATGCTTCATAAGCCTCTGTCTGCTTGAGGTCCAGAGGACGGTTTCCCATTATATACAATTGATGCCGCTGACATCCAAGAACATGGGACATTAACATTTCACTTTCCAGCCTTGCAGATTCAACTCCCTTTTTCTGCAGCAGCTTCTGCCCCGCATTCAAAACATCCATCAGTCCGGGCGGCACTATGGTCCCCCTCTCCTATAACATCCCCGGCGGCTTCCAGGAAAGCTCTAATGGCTACTTCCAGCTGCTGATCATCAGGCTCGCGTGTTGTAAGCTTTTGCAGCATCATGCCCGGATACATTACTGCCTTGATAAACTTAGAATCACTCCTGCCTGCAAACCTGGTAACTTCGTAGGACAATCCTGCTACCAAGGGCAGCAGCAGAATTCGAGTCAATATCCGTATAAAAATATTCTGCCAACCCATAAATGAAAATATAATGATGCTGATAACCATGACAATCAGCAGGAAAGCTGTCCCGCACCTGGGATGCAGGGTGGAATATTTCCGTGCATTTTCCACCGTCAGCTCTTCATCATTCTCATAGCAGTGTATGGTTTTATGCTCGGCACCGTGGTATTCAAATACCCTGCGTATGTCCTTCATCCGTGAAACCAGCCCAATATAGATCAGGAATATACTAAGCCTGATAATCCCCTCTATAAAGTTGGCTGCAATAGTGCTGCCAATCCATGGCCTGATAAAGCCGGACAGCAATGCCGGCACCAGAATGAACAAACCTATGGCAAAAACAACCGCCAGAACCAAAGCAGAGTTCATTACTATATCTTCTACCTTTTTTCCCAGCTTTTCAGCCAGGTAGATTTCAAATTTTGAAGGCTTGTATTCTTCATCATCCCCAAATAGCTCTGCAGAAGTCATAAGCGATTTTACTCCCATAACCATGGTCTCGGCAAAGGTTATTATGCCTCTTAGAACTGCAAGCTTCAGTACTGGGTATTTATCTTTAACGGTGGTTACTGGCTGCTTGGTTACAACAATGGAACCATCAGGACGCCTTACAGCTATAGCCATGGATTTCGGAGCCTTCATCATTACTCCTTCCATAACCGCCTGACCGCCGATTGTACTCTTTTTCATGGCTCTTCCCCCTAAAAAAATACAGACCAGGAGAATCCTAATCTGTATTTTGGTTTTAGCTGTTACTTTTCATTTGCCATCCCATATCTCTTCATAAAGCGTTCTACACGCCCGCCGGTATCAACCAGCTTCTGCTTTCCGGTAAAGAACGGATGACATTTGGAGCATATTTCAACACGAAGCTCTTTTTTTGTGGAACCGGTTGTGAAGGTCTCCCCGCAAGCACACCTTACCACAGCTTCACCATAATTCGGATGGATATTTTCCTTCATCTTTTTCACCTCTTTCACGATCTTGTGCTCTCAAATTCTTTATCTAACGCACTATTGTCTGCTAAAGACATGGCTTTCATAACTTTTACAGTATAACATAATGTTATGCATAAAAGCAAGATTGTTTTATTTTCTGTCCTTATAAGAAATCAGGATGTTTTCCAGGAAGGAAGGATTCCCGCTTTTTGCAGTGATTTAACAACAATAGCAAAAACAGGGCCTAATATAAGTCCTGAAAGACCAAATATGCGGTATCCAAGATAAATGCACAATAATGTGACCAGGGGATGCAAACCGATATTTTCTCCTACAATTCTCGGTTCCAGGAACTGCCTGACTATGGTTACCAGAATGTATAAAATAAAAAACCCCACGGCCATAAATATGTTCCCGTTAATCAGATAAATTACCGCACCCGGAATTAATACAGTGCCCGGCCCCAGCACCGGCAGCAGGTCAGCAACAGCTGTCAGTATGGCAAGAAAAAACGCATACTTGACCCCAAGAATAGTATATCCTGCCAATACCTCAAAAAAGGTTATGGTAACCAATATCAGCACAGCTTTAATATACCCGACAAGCGCCAGCAGCAAGTCGTCCTTTACAGCTTTTACTTTGCTCCGCCAGCTTAATGGCAGCTGGCTGAATAAAAATCTTGATATTTTCTCACGGTCCCGGCTGATAAAAAAAGCTGCAACCAGAGTGATGACTATATACAAAAAAGCTTGAGGCAGGGAAGTAAGAACTGCTAACATACCTTTGAGCAAGCTATCAATGGCATCAGTAACAACCTTGCCAAGCTTGGACAAGATATTTTCAAAATTGGACTCAATGGTTTTCCCGACCTCTTCAGGCAGCCCGGCATACCAGGTTCCGCCTGTATCAATTAAGTCCTTTATACGGGACATAATATGCTGATAACTGCTGCTGTCCTTGGTTAATTCCCAAACCTCCATAAACAGCCTGGAAAACAGAAACCATATTAGGGTACCAGCAAGCAGCACAAAGACAAAGAGGGATAAAGCCGATGCTGCCCCCCTGGAAAATTTCAAATGTTTTCGCAAGAAGCCTGCTGGCTTTTCTGCAAGATTAGCTATAAGAAAAGCAGCCAAAAAAGGTGCAAAGACCAAAATTAACTTGGTTAAAATCAAGTAAAGGGCAGCCACAACCAATATCACCTGGGCTGCCTTTATTAATATATTTCTGTTCACATGTCTGAATCCAGTCATAATCGTACCTGTCAGCAAACTAAAAGCTATTAAATTTTACTGATAATAATTATCGATAGCTGGAATACCCGGTTCTGTCATTTCTATCATTAAAGAGGTTTTCCTTCTCAGCCATTGCAAAATGCTCCAGCATCAGATCTATGAATTCATCATTGGAATTGGTACGCATCAGGTCATTAATGATAATCTCCATTATCTGATCAGGACGTCCTTCGCTGAGATTCTTGCGTATAGCCCATACGCCTTCAAGTTCCTTTTGCGTCATGAGCAGATCTTCTCGCCTGGTGCCGGATTTGTACAAGTCTACAGCAGGGAATATTCTCTTCTCTGACAGCTTTCGATCCAAATGAATTTCCATATTTCCGGTACCCTTGAATTCTTCATAGATAACATCATCCATACGACTGCCTGTTTCCACCAGAGCTGTTGCTATGATGGTAAGGCTGCCGCCTTCTTCGATATTTCGGGCACTTCCGAAGAAACGCTTGGGTTTATGCAATGCTGCTGAATCAAGACCACCGGATAAAATTCTGCCGGTAGACGGTACTACCTGGTTGTAAGCCCTGGCCAACCGGGTAATGCTGTCCAATAATATCACAACATCCCGGCCGTGCTCTACCAGGCGCTGTGCACGTTCCAAAACCATTTCTGCCACTTTGATATGATGCTCCGGCAATTCATCAAAGGTAGAATAAACGATGTCCCCTTTTATGGAGCGCTGCATATCAGTTACTTCTTCCGGCCGTTCGTCGATCAGCAGTACAATCAGATGAATATCAGGATAGTTAATTGAAATGCTGTTGGCTATTTTTTTCAGCAAAGTGGTCTTACCGGCTTTGGGAGGAGACACAATCAAGCCTCTCTGACCTTTGCCTATTGGAGAAACCAAATCAATAATGCGAGTAGCAAGATCTTTGGTATTCTTTTTGTTTTCCAGTGTAATCCTGCTGTTAGGGTAGATAGGTGTCAATTCTTCAAAAGGACGCCGAAGGGGTGCCTTCTCAGGATCCTCTCCGTTGACAGCCGTTACATATAAAAGTGCTCTGAACTTTTCTCCCTCTTTGGTACGCCTGGTTTTACCGGCAACCAAATCCCCTGTTTTCAAACTAAAGCGCCGAATCTGTGATTGTGAAATATATACATCTTTATTGCCAGGCATATAGTTCTCTGAACGCAGGAACCCGTATCCGTCAGGAAGAATTTCCAGGATTCCTTCTGCATCTCCAACGTCGCTATTGCTTAAAAGATCAGGTATAGCAGGGTTGGATGTATTGTAATACTTTCTTGCATAAGCAACTTTCCTGTCGTATTCTTCCTGGCTTTCCTGCTCAGCAGCCGGAGCAGCATCTTCCTTTGCTTCACTGTCTTCCGGTTCCTGTTGGTCCTTCTTTTCTTCTGCTTCCTGTTCATCCTGGATTAGAGGAATTGCTTCGGTTAATTCGGTACGGTCGGGTTGCTGTTCAGCAGGTTCAATTATCGTATCGAGACCCATTGCCTGACTGGCTTCCATGGCTGAGTCTTTCTGAGATGAAATTTCTTTAATTAAAGTTTCACCTGTATTACGGTCTTCATCTGTTTTGGTCTGAACGTTTGTTTCCTCTGCTTCCTGACTTTGAAGTGCTTCCTTTTTATCAACTGTTTCTGACTTTCTTGGACGACCCCTTCTTCGTTTTACCGGTGCGGGCTGTACATCTTGTACATCCTGTACAGCTTGTACTTCTTGTACTTCCTGAATGTTATCTGCAGCTTCATTAGCATCAGAACCTGCTGTGTCTTCGACTGCCGGCTTTTGGTCCTCTTCTTTAACAGACTCCTGAACCGCATCCTCTTCCTGTGAAGGCTGCCTAATCTGCTGTTCAAATTGCTTCATTTGCTCCTGAGCCATTTCTTTAAGCTTTTCCTGGATGAGCTCAATCAACTGGTCTTTTTTATACCGCGTAACTCCTTTTACGCCGATTTGCTTACCAAACTCCCTTAATTCAAGGATGGTATTGTTGTTTAAATTATTCAAATCCAAAACATCTTTCCTCACTTTCTAATCACCATACTATTATGATTTACAACATGATACATAAAATTTGATTTATTTAATCCGTCTTGTTTTTAAATATAAAGACAAGCAAGCAACTATATGCAGGACATTTGTGGAATGCCCCGAGGGGTTATATTAACTTTTTTCATGGATGTCATTACTATTATTGCCACAACTATTAGTTTCATCCATTAATTTATCATATTTATAAAAAACAGCATAAAAAAAGTGAAAAGAGCAATGACATACAACACCGGAATGGATTTAAAATAAGCTAATTTACTTATTATCCCTTTTTCATGTTAATATATAAACTCTGATTAGTCAACTGAAACTGAAAAATCCAGCATATTAGTAAAATATTCATTATTGTTTAGGATTAATTGCATAAAATTATACGCTCATTTATAGAACATTGTTAATTCGTTTGTACCCGTGAGTATGCCATCTATAGCCAGCTGATACTTTAGATCTACTCTTCCCTGATCTTCATTAATATCATGCTCTACCTTTGTGGGGTAGATTTCCATTTGTACTTCACCGAAGGGGGTTAAAAAGCTGTTTATATACCTTTTCCCTTTCTCAAACAAAAGCTGGGATGTACTGGTACCGGAACGCAGCATGAACACACTGTTGTCATTAATGGAAATTAAAGTCTTGGTTCCCTGTGTGCCTGATATTTCACTTTCCTCGTATTCTATATGATATATACCGTCTTTTTGAAACAATCGTCCTTCAGTAATAAGTTCGACTGTACTGCTTTCTCCTTCAGCACTCTTGTGACTTCCTTTTATGGTAAGCAGAATTTTCTTATCCATATTCCC
Source organism: Clostridiales bacterium (assembly GCA_012842605.1). GTDB lineage: Bacteria > Bacillota > Clostridia > Caldicoprobacterales > DTU083 > DUSN01. The sequence continues at coordinate 54,652 of DUSN01000036.1, read as the reverse complement.
TCTCACCCCATATCATGTAAATTGTACATGTTTGTGATGTTTCCGGTTTTGTATAAGATTTAAATTTATTCTTGTCCTAATTTAATAATAAAACCATTCTTATATATCTTAAATATATTTTATTCCCATGAAACTGAAATTAAGACAATAATGTATAAATTAACTTTAGTCTCATTTTAAACATGCAGGATATGCGCTTAATAGCTTTCAATGTCAATGCACTCAGCAGTAATCACCTGGTTCAAAAAATGACTGCCGATTTTCTGAAAACTTTGGCCGATATCGCTTACATAAAAGCTGACAGAAGTCTGCCTGCCTTCTTCACACATCATGTTTTCATCTTTTAGTATTCTGCCAACCTGGCGGGCGGTGTATACTGCCGGGTTAATCAACTTAACATCAGGACCCATAACTGCTGCAATGGTATTTTCCAACAGCGGATAATGGGTGCAGCCTAAAACCAGGGTATCAACATTTTGTTTTTTTATATTTTGCAAATAACTCTCTGCAGTAATCCTGGCGACATCCGTATCGCTCCATCCCTCTTCCACAATTGGAACAAACAAGGTGCATGCCTCATCAAACACGAGAATATCAGGATTTAACTCTTTTATGGCATTTGGATAAGCTTTGCTTCGAATTGTGCCGCTGGTGCCGATTACTCCGATCCTTCCATTGCGGGTAGCCTCTACAGCTGCACCTGCGCCGGGACGAATGACACCTATAAGCGGTATATTGAATTTTGATGCCAAAGCATCAAAACTGCCGGCACTGACGGTGTTGCATGCAATTACTGCCATTTTAATATCCTTGCTGAGAAGAAAACGAATACACTGAATTGAATACTTTGTAACTATATCTCTGGAGCGGGTCCCATAGGGTATCCTGGCCGTATCCCCGAAGTACACAATATTCTCATTTGGAAGCTCCCTCATCAGCTCTTTTACTACAGTCAGGCCCCCCAGGCCGGAATCAAATACTCCAATGGGACGATTGTCCATGATGTCCATTCCTCCTTCTTTCAGCTATATTTTACTATGCTGGCTCCGTTAAAACAATATAAAAATCCCTTAAAAAAGAAAGCGGAGGTCTATTCTCCGCTTTCCAAGTCAGGCATTATCGATATACGGCTATTTCTGCTGATTGGCCATGGACCGCTCTGCAATTTCAATAGCCTTTTGCACGATTCTGCCGCAGTCCCGGGAAGATACGCTTCCCCAGCCTTCATTCTTTACTGTATCGTATACGCCCAGCTCTTTCGCTATTTCGGCCTTCAGGTTCTCGGACATTATGCCGCCGTTTCTTCTAGCCATATCGATGCCTCCTTTTAGCATTGCACCGGTTAGTCCGATGCTATTATTATTTTGCCCCTGCAAAACACGGTGTATGACAGACAAATACTGGCTACATTGTCAATGAACCGTTTTCAGTTTCAATTATTTGCAGAATATCAGCTTCTTCACCGGTATTTGCATCGATATAGACAATAAAGCGTTTGTCGCCTAATTCGCCTTTGAACTCATAGCAAAATCTTTCACGCTTGCTTTCCGTCGGGATAACCGCCATCCGCGAAGAAGTAATTTTCAAGTTCGGATTTATAAGCTTTCGAGCTTCCTCCATTGAAAGAGAAGGCTCATCCAATTTTCTGTCTTTGTGTGCCAGAATATAATTCCTGGCTTCAAAACCATATATCTGACTGTTATCCAATGAAATCTTAACCTTTACCAAATCCGGATACATTATAATATCCCCTTCGGCATAGGCAAAATTTATTGTGCACGTGCCTTCAAAATTCTGCTGGTATGTCGGCACCATGTTTTGATAACCGTTATCTTCCAAAAACACCGTTGCTCTTTTCACTGCTTCTTCTACGGAGATATTCTCGTTTCTGCCCCTATGCTGTCCGATCATGTTTACTATCTTTCCGCCTTTTTTGCTTACGGATACATAGATCGGATTGTCAGGGTCATCCTTAGTCCAAATATTGAATCCCCATGTATCCAGTACACCATTATTCCCATCGGAAGACCTTTCTACTTTTGCTGTCCTGTCCTTTCCTACAAATTTAATCGCATTTTCCCTGGCTTGTGCCTCAGTAATAACCGGCTTTTTCAATTCGATGCCGTCTGCGCGGTCAAGAGCTTCCGAAAAAGGCCCGTCATAAATCAGAGAAGGATAATCAATGCTGGTTTTTTGTATGTTGACAAATTGCTTGGTATACAGGTCATCCGATGCTTCATAAAAACCAGGCTTAGCTTTTCGTACCAACTCTCCCCAGCCTGAATGATTTTTTAACACATCCGAGCTTAGTTTATTCAGGTCTGAATTGAGCTTAACGGCATTCTCATGAAGCTTTTGCAGATTCTCCATTTCCTTGGTGTCTATGGTTTTTCCGTCAGCTACCTTTTTGCTTAAGTAGTATGCATAATCGGACAACTGGTTCAAAAACTTGGATGTCTTTTCCAGCGCAATGTGAGAAACAGGCAGCTGTCCCAGGTCAGCCTGGGCAGCATCAGCCTGCCGGCTTATTTCAGAAAGAAGAACCATATGCTGTCCCCGGTCTCCGCTTACCATAAGCTTAGCCAGTCCGACTTCCACGCTGCCTACATTACCCACCAGCTCATAGAAGGATTTTTGATACAAGTTATCCATATATATACGGTACTGCCTGTTCATCTGGTATTGATTGTATCCCCATAAACCGGTGCAGGCAAGAGCAATGGCGAGCACAGCCGGCAATATCCATCTTTTCATTTAATTCACCCCTTTCAAGTCGCAAACCTGTGATTCCCTATTACAATATGAACAGGCCTGCTCCATATCCACTTACTGGTAGTTTTTGCAGGGTTATAGTAATAAATGGCACCATAAGTAGGATCCCAGCCATTCAACGCATCCCGGGCAGCCCGAATTGATTCCTCATCCGGTGCCAGATTAATCTGGCCGTCAGCAACTGCTGTAAATGCCAAAGGCTGATATATAACTCCTGCTATGGTATTTGGAAAATCAGGATGCTTTACCCGGTTCAGAATAACAGCAGCAACTGCCACCTTGCCAATGTATGGCTCACCTCTGGCTTCAGCATGTACCGCTCTTGCCAGTAGGTAAACATCATTTGAGTTGGCACCGGCACTGACTCCGGATGCCGAAGGAGCAGCAGCAGTTTGAGTCAGCTGAATGCCCATTGCATTAGCTGTCTGAGTCCCTACCACACCATCCTGTTTTAAACCGTTCTTTTTCTGGAAAAGAATGACTGCCTCGTATGTTTTCTGCCCATATACTCCATCTATGGGACCATCATAATAACCCCATTGCTTTAATTTTCTCTGTACCTCAGAAACTTTGCTTCCTTTGGATCCCCAATATAGGCTGGCAGCCTCTGCTGTCTGACCTCCCGAACTATAGTACTGGGCAAGCATGCCGCTGCATATAATAAGGGTAATTAATATGGCAATCAGCTTAAGCTTTTTTTTGCAATCCATAATCTTCTTCCTTTCTCTGAAAAGCTTTGTAATTTATTTTTTGTTTACTCTAAATAGGATATACAAAATAACACATTCCATCTTTTAGCATAAAAAAGGAAGAGATACTTTATTAGGATCTCTTCCTTAAATCATTTTATTTATTGTAATATTTTATAGTTTATCCACTAAAAATGCTTATTAGCCATTTCTTGAAGCTTTCCCACAACTCTGCCAGCTTAAAGGTATACACAGCAGTTTCTTCATCCCGGCCTGAATTATCTTCATTCCCCTTGCCGACAGCTGCTTCATCTGCCTGACTGACAACACCCGTTGAAACATCTACAAAGCAAAGCGGGGGAAACATAACACACCACCAATTAGCACCTTTTCCTTCTCCGATTACAACCCGAAGTGCTTCATACCTTCCTGCCGGATAAACCTTACTGCCATACACTTTGGTAGGGAAGGGGTAAACCCCCAGCTGAGCCTCTACCTGGTATTCATAACCTTGTTTTCTTATCTCAGTAAGAGCTGTTTCCTTTAAGTTATCTAAATTGGACTCAATCAAGACCCGGGCTTCATCTATAGTCCGAACACTCCGAAATAAATCCCCGAAACTCAGCAGCAGTTTATCCCGAACACGCAGCTTTAATGCCTGATCTTCAGGTGAATCACTGTTGGCAATAACATGCAGCCGGATTAAATCATCCCTTTGGACTCTTTGAATCATACCGGTACAGACTGCAGCTATTAACAGTAAGGCTACCAAGACAGCACATTCTTTTTTCATTTTTGATACCCCCGCATCCATTTTCCTATCTACGAGTATTGACAGGATACGGAAGTTTATACATCCATATACTAAAAATATATACTTTCTATATATTATTTTTCATTTTATTTGCAGTCTGATTCTGCATGCTGTTAAAATACCGCTTAACCATCTCTACATCACTTGGCTTATCAACATCGTTGCCAATCTCAGGATATGAAACAACAATAGCAGAAGCCTTTATGTCCAGCAGCCTGCAAAAGCGTTCCTCTACCTCGGGGATTGACAAACTCCCCAGCAGTAAGCCTACAAGGAACTTAAGTCCAAGCATTCTGCTGGTTTTCCATGGCTGTTTCCTAAACTCTATTAATTTGCGGGCAAACTCCTCACATGGACCTACAACTGATGGATTTAAAAATATTATATTCCCGCCGGTATACGTACCATCCTTCAGGCGTACATAGGTGCGCTCAACCCCCGGGAATCGTTTCTCATTTAATTGTTTTTCAACGATTGGATAACAAAAGTCACACCCAAGATTCATGGACTTTTGTATAAAATCAGTCACCATTTCTCCTGTAATCATCGGGATATCGGATGTCACCACCAGTACAGCCTTGTCATTGGCAAATGGCTCAAGACCCGCTTTTACATTTTCAAACAGGGAGTCTCTGCTTTCGATATAATAATCTACCTTGTCGCCAAGATGTTCCTTTAAGGGAAGTGTCGGCCCTATTATGGAAATCTTGTCTACAAGAGGAGAATCCCGGAGTGCATCTATAACGTATTCTACCATGGGCTTGCCGTTAATGGGCAGCAAAGATTTGTTGTCTATACCTTCCTGTACAGCCCCCTTTTTACTGTCCCCAGCCAATACTACAGCATTAATTTCAGTCATAGATTTCCTCCTTCTGCTATTTCCACTCCCCTGGTGCGGGTTGAAACAACGTGTACTTGTGAATACGACTTTTTGATTTCATCAGCAGCTTTCATAGCATCTGCCTTATTTTGAAATATACCATAAACGGTGGGGCCGCTTCCGGTCATCATACTGGCTTTGGCACCTGCTTTCAGCAATGCTTCTTTAATATCATTGATTTCCGGATAACTGCCCCGGGCAACTGATTCCAGCACATTGCCCAAATACCGGCTGAGTTCTTCCCATTCCCCGGATCTCAATACGGTATATGCCATTTTAATATCAGGATGCGAGACTACTTTATCTATCTTTAGCTCCCTGTAAGCCCATGCAGTGGAAATGCCGAAGGGCGGTTTAACAAGGACCAGCCAGATTCCTTCAATTGGCGGAAGATGTGTTAACTTTTCTCCGATGCCTCTGGCCTCTGCCGTGCCGCCATAAATGCAGAACGGAACATCCGCCCCCAATTCCACACCCAGCTCAGCTAGCCTGGAAACAGGTAATTTAAGGTCCCACAGAACATTCAGGCCGACCAGCACAGCTGCAGCATTGGTACTGCCTCCTGCCAGGCCTGCAGCTATTGGTATGCGCTTATTTATGTCTATATGAACTCCTTTTTCGATGCCAAACTTATTTATTATCAGCCTGGCCGCTTTTGCGGCAAGATTATTTTCATTCAGAGGCATTTCCTCAGTATTGCCGGTAACTTTTACTCCCTCGCTGCATTCAGTTAAAACGACATCATCCCAAAGGCTGATAGACTGCATAAGCATCTCTACTTCATGATACCCGTCCGGTCGTTTTTCCATTACATCCAAGGTCCAGTTGATCTTGCCGGGTGCTTTAAGTACGACCTTTCCCATAAATCCCTCCATTATTGGAAAGACTTCGCTCCATAGACTTATGAAATCATTATACAACAAAAATTCCATTTTCTCCATAATAAATGGGCGGCATACAGTTAAAGCGGGCTAAGGCAAGCTGATACATGCTGAGAATTCAACAAAAAAGAAAAGCTGCTAACTTAATGCAGCTTTCTTAAAATAAAGTTTTCAATCAAATCACGGAAGATTCCAGCTTCTTGTAAATCAGCAGCCTGGTTCCCGGAGTAAGTGAGGATTCATCCTCAAGGGTATTGTATTTCAATATGCCCCCGATGGTGGTATTGTACTTTTTAGCTATTGACCAAAGGGTGTCATCGGGCTGAACATAATAGATATAAATTCCCGGTTCTTTTCCGGCAGCCTTATCAGTCTCGTCAGCTCCGATAATAACATCTTTTTCTATGGTTCGATAAACTCCCGTACGGCAGAGTACAGTTATTTTAAATTCAGCTTCATCCTGTGCCAGCAGGGTATGGGATGTATGTTCAACTACTGACTCACTTTGGCAATCCATATCGGTACGGGCCCCTTCTACTTCCAGTGAGCAGCTGAAGGGCAAATCCTGCCTGAAACTTGCTATGGGTATTGCGGTATCATTGGTCTGGTACATGACCTGAACTGTTACAATGCCTTCCATAACAACCTTATTATCTTCGATTCTTTCATCGGTTATAGTGGATTTCGCATCAGCATATATGATTTTTCTTGCTTTTGGTACACCTTCAGGGAAAGTGACGCTTTCCTTTATAACCGTCTGACCCTGGGTTTCTCCCACAAGCTGCTGCAGCTTTATTTTTCTCTTTTTCAAGGACATTGAAACGGCCGGACTGTATGCATCTACAAGTATTTCACCCTCCAGAGTTTCAAATATCTGAGCATCCAGACCCAGCACCAATTCAGTATCAATAATCCTAAGCTCGTTATTGATATTTTCCCTTGCGTCAGCATAAAACTCCGAAACATATACATCTGCCCAGCATTCCATTCCCTGATAGGCACCCGGAATTTCAACTACATGACTGAAGGGTATACTGTGAGCTATGTACTGAACCGGCTCTTCTTCATCTTCACATAGATAGAGCAGTTTCAGATCCACATCTCCATGGATAACAACCTTGTTATCCGCTGCTTTCTTTTCTTTTACTATTGCTTTGACGTCCTTCCTGAGGATCTTCAGAATAGACGGCATGGAATCAGAGAGTTCCAGGTCCTCTCTTACCATAGTCTGAGAATGGCCTGTTCCTGCATTTGCTGTAACCCGGATATTGTCCTTTAATACTTCAACCTGCTCTATGTCAACAAATTCTCTGACAGCCTCCATCTCAACAACCTGACTTACCTGGCCGTATAAATTCAATACGGATTTTACATTGATTTTTCTGCCTGACACCAGTTCATAATCAACATGCTCTACATTCAGCTTCAAGCGAGACGCCATTTTAGGTTTTGCACCAGGTATATCAAGATATTGAGTGAACCCGATTTCCGAATCCAGTGAGTCAATTATATTATCATCTTCTGGAATGTACAGAACGTCATAACGCAGTATTCCTTCTACCATTACCTTATCCTGGATAACTTCACGGCTGCTGATTATGGCTTCTGCATTAATATCCAAAATCCTTGCAACCGGTGATTTTGTCTCAGGTACACTTATTTCACCCTCTACCAGCGCTTGTGATGTTTTCTCGTCAACAACCTGGTCCAGCCTAAGCAAATCCCTTCTGCATTCTATTGCCAATGTTGCTCCTCCTCCCCAAACATTATTTGTCCATAAATTTTCATATTATATAATATAAGGGGAGATTAAAAAATATGAATAAAAAAAGAAGGCGTGCCTTCTTTTTTTAGTGTATCAGGTATAATATACTTCACCCTACACAAATTTTTTGATTATTGCTGCATACAATGAGTTCGACATTGGATGTGAGAACATCCGAATAAGTATAAGAAAGAGTTTGTACTGATTTTGAATCAATATCCACTCTGACTGTAAAAAGATTAACATAGGTGTCGCAGATAATGCCTTCCTTAATATAAGATTTTTTCCTGCCCCGGTTGGCTTTTAGCCTAACCTTTTGTCCTACATTGGATTCTACGACCTTCCTGATTTTTTCCAAAGCTTCTGCATCTATCACGGCATCACGTCCCATTTTATTTTCATAATTGGGAGTAGTTTAACCGTTTAATTGCATAATTATTCTTCATCTTCAAAGACTTCTTCTTCAAGTTCTATTTCAGTGAGCTCTTCAGGTTCATCTTCGTCAAACAGCTGATCTTCCTCTTCAACTTCCGGCAGTTTATCCCAGTCATCCTGTTTGTCAGTTTCAATGTCGTTCTCTTCCTTGTTGTGCTCCAACATACATTGATAGCACATTTCCTCTCCGGCCTTTATTATATGCTCGCCACATTCGGGACAAATATCATATTCTTCCTCATCATCATTGCTCCGAAGGGCTTTCCCTACCTCCTCCAGACAAATTTTGCAAAGTACGTCTGTGTCCTTGATATAATTCAGGCTGCAGCGCGGACATTTTTTATAAGCCATACATTCATCCCTCCAAGAAATAGGTGCCCTGTTGCGTATAAAGACATTTTTTAATAGATATTATATACCCAATTCTATAAAATAAAACCATACGCAACTTAAAAAACAACGATTTGTATTCGACGCTGATTTAAAATTTCCTTCTTGAACTAATATATTTTACTATTCTGTCAACCATGCTATGACTCGTGACAACATTTCATCTGTCTTCTGCCGGCTATCTGCGTCACAATACAAAAATAAGCTGTTTTCCTTGGAGCAGTAACTAAATCCCAGCCAGGACCTGCTGCGAAATACTACTTTTATGTCCTGATCCACCTCTATTACCTCATCCAACTCATCCGCTGCTGCACCTCCGATTTCTTCCAGCATCACATTTCTTTTATTTTCCCATGCGGTGTTATCCAATGTCAAAGTTTTCAGCTCACGATGCCTTGTGCCTGATATATTGATAACATGATCCGTAAGCTTCTTCCAGTCCAAATTATTCCGGCATAGAGCCTGCACAAAGTATAATCCCTGAAACATACCGTCCCGATCTGGCAGATATGGGCAGATTGTAAGACAATGCCGGTCCCATATGAGAGTCCGTTCAGGTTTCATCCCGCTGCCATACAGAAGCTGAACAGGCATAGGCTCCAGTCCGTGGTGCCTCAGCAGGGAATGTACGATCTCAGGTGTGAACAAATCAATATATACATCAAAATCACAGCCGTTAATTTTTAGCCATTCATCCAGAATAACAGCTGATGTCCACATACCCGGAAAAACCTGTCCGTTAGAGTTTGCAACCCCTATTAAGCTGCCGTCTCCGCTGAAAAATAAACCTATATCACCTTTCCTTTGTACAACCAGCTTGGAGACTGGATTCATGTTCCTTTCGTTGGGCTGAGGAACACTGTCCAAAAAACCGGGATTAGGTTTTGTCCTGATATGAATGCCCTCTATTTCATACTTTTTCAGTATTTCCTGCATATAAGTACCAACACTTCCGAAGAAACTGTCACTGTATATGGAAGGATTGGTTTTCTTAATCAACTCAAAATCTATATATTTTCCCAGGTTATCTGTATACTCCGGAAAAATGTCTATATACTGGAGCAGCTGCCTGCTGTCTTCTGAACTTCTGGGGTATCTCCTGTACAAATGTTGAAAAAGATTATTCATCCATTCTGCAGACACAGGCATGCCCGGCGGAAGTCGGAATGTCATTCCTGAATACCTGGCGGGACGGCCTTCGCCGGTTACCATTATGCCCAGTCCGGCATCCAGCAATTGCACCGAAAGACTCAAAAATGCCGTTGGGATAGGCTTTTTATGCATGTATACCCTGATTCGGTTTGCAGTTAGCACACGCTGTATTAACCATGCATATTCTCTTGATAAAAACCGGGTATCATATCCCAGTACTACCGGCCCCGGATCAGGTGTATCATTCAGATAATCTGAAACAGCCTGAGCAACTATGCCGATTGACTCGAAACCTATTTCATCACTGATAACACCATACCAGCCGTCTCTGCCAAATATTATCAAGACCTTCACCTCCCTCTCTACATTGTATGCAGCAAAAAAGATTATGTGTAGCTGAGGGCAGACTGCTATACACGACGATTATCCACAGCATTCGGCAAAACTTATCCACATCTTCCACAGGGTTATCCCCAAACTATTGAATTATAAGGATTGCAGCGTTGTGGAAAAAAATAAAGTTTTCCACAGCTCATAGTCCAGTGCAATTTCTGTAAATAAAGTCAAGTTATGTATTAATATCATGATATAAACAATAATAAATGATATAATATACTAAAGTATGCATTGTACGAGGAGGTATACTATGCAATATAGAAAACTTGAAAAGCTGGGTATAGAATGCTCGATTTTTGGAATAGGGTGTATGCGCCTGCCGCTTCTTGCCAATCCGGACGGGAGCATAAGCAGTGACAGAATTGATGAGCCCGAAGCCATTCGAATGCTCCGTTATGCAATCGACCATGGCGTTAACTATATTGATACAGCTTACGGTTACCATGGAGGCAACAGCGAGCGGCTGGTAGGCAAAGCTCTTAAAGATGGATACAGGGAGAAAGTAAAGCTGGCTACCAAGCTGCCTGTATGGAAAGCAAATACATATGAAGATTTTGATATGCTGCTTAATGAGCAATTATCCAAACTGGAAACTGAATACATAGACTTTTATCTGCTACATGCGCTGAATAAGGCATCCTGGGAAAAAGTCAGGGATATGGGAATCCTGGATTGGTTAAAAGATGCGCGGTCTTCGGGCAGGATCCGTTATGCCGGCTTCTCATTTCATGATGAATTTGAGGTTTTTAAGGAGATTGTTGATGCCTTTGATTGGGATATGTGTCAAATACAGCTGAATATTTTGGACGCTGACAAACAGGCAGGAGTTATAGGACTTAAGTATGCCGGATCAAAGGGGATACCGGTAGTTATAATGGAACCGCTGAGAGGGGGCAAGTTTGCTGCAGTCACTGAGGATATTAAAGAGCTGTGGAATCAGGCTGAGACAAAGCGATCCCCGGTAGAATGGGCATTCCGCTGGCTCTACAACTTCCCGGAGGTAACTGTTATATTAAGCGGTGTCAGCACTATGGAACAGCTTCAGGATAATTTGAGAATTTTTGAAAATGCCCTGCCTGATTGCATGACACAGGATGAACTGGATCTAGTGGAAAAAGTGAGAGCATTATATGAAAGCAAAACCAGAGTAAGGTGCACAGCTTGTGAATATTGCCTCCCTTGTCCCAACGGAGTATCCATTCCTGGGATTTTCGGCATCTATAATGATGCTTCTACATTTGGGATTAAGGACGGCCACATTAAACGCTATAAGAAACTGATTAATGAAAACAGAGATGCTTCCCAGTGCATTGAATGCGGCAACTGTGAATCCGTATGCCCGCAGCACATAGATATCATCGACAAGCTGAAGGAAGCTCATAAAATACTTACGGAGTGACGTGCTCCGGCCGCCTGAGGCCGGAGTACACTTGCAGTTACATGCCAAACCGGACACCGTATATGGCAGGAAACTAATGAAGGGGGATATCATGCACTATCGCAATGATATATCCCCTGTTTTTTATTAACCACTCATGCGGAGATCTCCATGGAAAGCTTGTCGGCTACTAATGCAATAAACTCTCCGTTGGTAGGTTTGTCATTTTTATCATATACTACGTAACCAAATAGCTGATTAATATTTTCAACCTTGCCGCGGCTCCAGGCCACATCTATTGAATGCCGGATAGCCCTTTCCACCTTGCTGGGTGTAGTATTGAATTTCTTGGCTATACCTGGATATAGTTCCTTGGTAATACGATTAATTATATCATTATCCTCTACTACCATTTTAATGGCTTCTCTTAGAAAATGATATCCTTTAATATGGGCTGGAATGCCAATCGTTAAGAAAATATTGGTTATTTTTTCTTCCAGGTTTTTCTGGGTATTAGTAGCCATGGGAGAAACGGGTTTGTGGCTGATCTGCGGTGTTCCGGAAAGTTCTCTGATACGATTGAGTATCATTTCAAAATCAAAGGGTTTTACCATATAATACTTGGCTCCCAGTTCAATAGCTTTTCGTATCAGTTCCTCCTGTCCTACAGCAGATAAACATATAATGGAAGGCAAAGGTTCCATATTGCTTTGATTGAGACGTTCCAGTACACCCAAGCCATCCATCTGCGGCATTACCATGTCCAGTAAAACCACATCAGGCCGGGTATTTTTTATTAACTCCAGCCCTTTATATCCATCGCCGGCCATGCCAGCAACTTCCATATCTCCTTCCATATTGATGAAAGAAGACATAATTTCTCGAATATGCGGGTTGTCATCAATTACTACAACTCGAGTCTTAGCGGCCATTTCCATTCCTCCTCATTTGTTTACATTTTGATTTTTATATGTCAACATCATTTTGCATTATTAGACTTGATTCATCAGAATTCACAAAACGATGTCGAACACTGTAAAATTTAGAAATTACTGGTAATTTACTTTTATATAATATCACAATCCTTCTGTTTTTTAAAGAGAATATTGAAAAAAATTAATATGGATATGCAATATTTCCTGTAATTGCGTCGATGTATAAAAGCCAGTAGCCTGCACCATATCCATTCTTTACCGGAAGCCATCTGGAAAATCCATGCATGGACATTGGCGGAACTGCACTGTAAACACCGGGTATACCATATACTACATACTGCACTCGTCCTTTATTGCGTACAAGTCCTACCAGATAGTGGTCAAGCCCGGCATACTCGGTTCTATATGGATCATATATGCTGTATTGCGGGTATACAGGCTCATTCCGGTTTTCTACTCTGATCCAGTCCACCTCTCCCACTGCATCATCAAATGGACATACCTTTTTGTGGTTATCAAACAATTGGTTGTAATAAGCTTCTACCTTGCTCCAATAAGGTGTACTTCCTAATTGCATACTGTAAAAAGATTCTTCATGATCATGTTCGGCAGTTTCCCCTTGTTTATGTTCTTCAGCGTATTTAATTTCCTCCTTATGCAGGATCTCATCAGCCGGCTGCTGCCCGGTGTTTTTGTATATATAACTGATATCCGGCGGGACAAAATTCAGAAGCTCCGGATTTATGCTCTCTTCTTCTGAAATAGTATTATAATTGGAGTCTTCAGCATTTGTCTGTTTATTGTAGTCAAATGCTTCAAACTGATTAATTGCTGCCTCTTTTCTTTCTTCAGGCACACCTGGTTCTGCTGCCGAACTCAGAGCTGTTTTTCCCGGCACTGCAGCATCCTGGCCTGTCTGATCTGAATATGACAGTATACCGGGTGATCTTGTAAAACTTAATCCTCTGGATGCCTGATACATTTGACGCAGCTGACTGGTTGCTTTATTTGTCCAGTCCAATTCCACTCTTTTATCTGAATAACCTACCAGCGGATAACGTATTAACCCGCTGCCGTCCAGTCTCCTGTCCACCACTGCCAAAGCGTGGTATTGTCCGATACTGTTTCCGGTTTCCTGGACATTATCCGGATCAAAGGTGATTTCATATTCACCTCTTCCACTATCCGGCACCTGGATACTTGTCAGCTTTACCGGTTTGATTCCATCTTTGCTGGATAATAATACTACATCATAAATAGCCTGCTGCGGCACAGCCGGTTTCATATCCTGTATGTAAAGCTGCATTTTTCCATGGTTATTCTTAATTTCAAGCTTGCAATAACCAGCGGGTTCCTTGCCCTCATGCAGTTCATATCCACTGTCTTTAACCTTTAAAATGATAAATGAACGATGAAACTGGCGATAGCTCATCAACAATACCCTCCTTTTTCTTAATACCTGCTTTTCTGTACAGGAAAAGCTCACTATTGCATCCTTAAGACTTATCCATACTAATATATGTATCAACCTGGCAAAAGTATCCTTATATATTGCAGATGGTTGTACAAAAAGCCCATCGGCTTTTGCCGATGGGCTTTGTTAGTCAGATATTGTTGCTGATTGCAGCCAGTTCCTCAAGACTTAAGGTTTCTCCTCTTCTCTGAGGGTCAATGCCAAGGCTAATCAGCAGCCTGCTCAGGCCTTCCTTTTCAAGATCAGTGATATTCGCTGCATTCAGGGTATTTAGCAGCGTTTTCCGGCGCTGGGCAAATACCGCCTTCACTACTTTAAAAAAGCGGGTGGTATCAGCAACGTCAACTGCCGGACTGCTCCTCTTCTCTAAGTTTATAACTATCGAATCCACCTTAGGCGGCGGCATGAATACGCCGGCCGGTACTTTGCATATAATTTTAGGCCGTGTATAAAACTGAACTGCCACGCTGAGAGCTCCGTAATCCTTGCTGCCTGGTTTTGCAGCCATTCTTTCCGCCACTTCCCTTTGTATCATTACCGTAATTGACATATAGGGAAGGTCTTCTTCCAGAAACCGCATTATTATGGGTGTAGTTATGTAATAGGGTAGGTTGGCTACAACTTTGAACGGCTTATTATCAAATGAGTTTCGCACCAAATCATCCAAATCCAATTTTAAAATGTCTCCGTGTACCACACGGACATTGGTTAACCCCTGTAATGTCTCATCCAGTATTGGCAGAAGGGCACTGTCAATTTCCACTGCAACTACCTGTGCAGCATGCCGGGCCAGTGCTGCAGTGAGGGTGCCTACACCCGGGCCGATTTCCAATACATTGTCCTCTTTGGTTATTTCTGCCCCTTTGATAATCTTGTTTAATATATTCTCATCAATAAGAAAATTCTGACCCAGGCTTTTACTGAAATTAAAGCCGTGCCTGGACAGCAAATCCTTCAAAAACCTGGGGGAGGTTAGCAGATGCATCTATGCAACTCCTTTACATTTGCCTGAAAATATTGACCTTATATTATTATAATCAATGCATGCAAATAAAAAAAGGACAGACTGTCATCTGTCCTGATAATTAATCTTTATTTTCTGATAAAGTAAACGGTAACTTTCCGTCGTCCCCAGATTCTGGTCATATTGACGTCTTCCATGTATATGTCAATCTTATTGCCTTTTATAGCGCCTCCCCGGTCTTCCACTGTGAATATACCGCTTATGGATACACCGCGTTTGGCCCAGAATTCCACCAGTTCAGGAATGTATACCTTGGTGCCGATGGGAATATCGGGAGGTGCGGCTATGGTGTGATGAGGCTTAACCTTCCTGCCGCTGGACGTGACCCCATAATATCTGTCACCAGGATATTTCCCGGTGGATTCAGGGCCCGCCGTATATGCAGTAGCTATCATTTTACGTGACTTTGAGTAACGGATGGTGTCGCCGCGGGCTGTTACTATCCGCTTCACTGTTCCTTTTTCTACAATACGATCAACCGGTTTTTCCGTAACTTCTTCGCTTATAAGTTTTCTTTCAATTTCCACTCCGTCCTGGTAAGTAACCAGTATCCTTCTTTCCAGCTCTCCCTGCTTTCCTTCCTGAATTACCTTGCTGACTCCCTCATCCATTTGATTGTTTTTTCTGGTAATCACCTGATATGGGATTGCTTCGGTTTCAATTATAACCTCCTCATCCATGCGTGTTACCTTTATCCTGTCGTATGGCCTGACCTGCTGGGATAGTGGATAGTTTATCAAATCCTTTTCCCGCAGAACTATATTCACTTTTTTAAGTATGTCCTGAACTCTCCCCCTGGTTACATAGGTTACTTCTTCTTTCCCGTCTGCTTCCACTGTTACAGGCATGGCACGGGTAATCTTTATTTCCGTGTTATCCTGCAGCAACTCTTCCAAGCCAGGCGAAATTTCATCTCCTGGTCCAAGGGTGATATCATACCTGTTAAGTAATTCTCCTACACTATTGTCATATGTAGTAATCTCTACACGATATCCGTCATCGTCCAAGACAACATTTTTAGCAAGCTCATGAACATAACGTGTTAATTTGGTAGTTGCCGCTCCGGCAATTACCAGGACTATCAGGAGCACTATAAAAAACTTACTCCAGAAGCCCCACTTGTTTGAGTTCATATTCAGCCTCCTTTTTAGTTTTGAAAAACAGGGAGCGGGATGTAGCAATTGTAATACATTATTAACAATTTGTCAAATCTTTTTAATATTTAGGCTTGTAACAAAACGCATGTATATTATTCCATTTAAAAACGTCTTCTATACAATTTTTTAAAAATTTAACATATAGCAGCAAAAGGATTCCGTCTCCTATGCCGACGGGTGTACTATTCGCTATGCAAAAATAAAGCCGTCTCTGAGAAACAAACCATCAAGACGGCATCTGCTGTAAATTTTACACAATTAAAGCCTTCTCATACATAGCTGATAATTCAAACAGTGATTCCAAACAAGCGGCAGGAATTTTGCAGCGTAGCCTCAGCCAGTGTATTTACATCCATTTGGCGAATTTCTGAAATCCGCTCTGCTATAAGCCTTACCTTTCCGGGATCATTTCGCCTGCCCCTGTATGGATGGGGAGATAAATAAGGGCTGTCGGTCTCAATCAATAAATAATTAATATCTATATTCTTAGCAACCTCTACCGCCTTTGCTGAATTCTTAAAGGTAACCGGTCCGCCGAGGGAAATATAGAAACCCATGTCAAGATATATCTTAGCCATTTCCCAGCTTCCGGAATAGCAATGCAGCACACAGCCTTTAATATACGGTCTGTGAGCTTTCAGGATATCCAGGGTATCAGCATGGGCGTCCCTGCTGTGAATTATAACAGGAAGACCGACTCTTGAAGAGAGCTGAAGCTGCTGTGCAAACCTTTCCCTTTGAACCTGCCTGGGCGAATTGTCATAGTAATAATCCAAGCCAATTTCACCAATAGCAACAACCTTGTCATGCCCTGCCATTTCTGCAAGTTCATCCAAATCCTGATCCGTCATCCCTGCAGCATCATGGGGGTGAATCCCGACAGATGCATATATAAAATAAAATTCCTCTGCCAGCTTAATGGAACGCCTTGATGATTCCATATCGGCACCTGCATTCACAACATATGAAATTCCCTGGGCCGGCAGGCTTTCAATCAATGCCTGCCGGTCCGGGTCAAATGCTTCATCATCCAAATGCGCATGACTGTCAAACAACATTTCCCGCACCTCTAACGCACTTTAGCCCCGCTGGCAATATCTTCAGAAACTGTCGCCAGCACAAGCTTTCCGCTTTCATCAGATGCAGCCAGTATCATGCCTTCGGACAGTATGCCTCTCAGCTTAACCGGCTTTAAGTTTGCAACAATTAGAACGCTTTTCCCTGCTATCTCTTCAGGACTGTAGTATTTTGCTATTCCGGATACTACCTGGCGAGGCTGCCCGCCTACATCCAAATTAAGCTTAAGAAGCTTATCAGCCTTTTCTACTCTCTCAGCAGAAACAACCTTTGCAACTCTCAGGTCCAATTTGGCAAAATCATCTATTGTTATTTCAGGCAATACCCCATCATGCTGTTCAGGCGCTTTTTTGTCCTCATGATTTTTTACTTCAGCAGGTTCGTCTTGTTTACCTTTTGCAGAACCTGGCTTCAAGCCTTCCAGTTCTTCCAGTTCCTTAGCCAAATCCAGCCTGGGAAAGATCACATCTCCCCTGGATACCCGGGTGCCCGGTTTAAGCCGGCCAAATTCACTGAGGCTTTCCCAAGTAATATCCTCATTTTCGCTTATGCCCAGCTGCTTTTGTATCTCGCCGGGAGTGCGGGTCATAAAGGGAGATATCAATACTGAAATAAAGCGCAGGCTCTCTGCCAGGTGATACATAACTGTTCCCAGCCTGGGTTTATCCGCGTCTGATTTTGCCAGAATCCAGGGTGTAGTTTCATCTATATACTTATTTGTCCTGGCAATCAGTTTCCATATTTCTGCCAGTGCATTGCTGAACTGCAAATCGTTCATGAGCGATTCTACCTTGCCCGGGACATCAAGGGCGGCGTTCTGCAGTGCTTTGTCCTGTTCCGTAATATCAGCACAAGCCGGTATTACGCCATCGAAATATTTCTCAATCATAGCTGTAGTCCTGCTCAAAAGGTTGCCAAGGTCATTGGCCAGGTCTGAATTAATGCGGTTTATGAGAGATTCATTGGAAAACACTCCATCTGAACCAAAAGGAACCTCTCTTAAAAGGAAGTAGCGTACCGCATCCAATCCATAGCGTTCAACCAGTACCGCCGGATCCACTACATTCCCCTTTGACTTGGACATTTTCCCGCCTTCAAGGATCAGCCAGCCATGACCAAAAACCTGCCTGGGAAGCGGCTCGCCTAAAGCCATAAGCATTGCAGGCCATATGATAGTGTGGAAGCGTACAATTTCCTTGCCTACCAAATGAACATCAGCAGGCCAGTATTTGCCGAACTTCTCCGGGTTATCGGTCATATATCCCAGCGCTGTAATATAGTTAGACAATGCATCAATCCATACGTAAATAACATGCTTATCGTCAAAAGAAACAGGGATACCCCATTTAAATGATGTTCTTGATACGCACAGATCCTCAAGGCCCGGGCGCAGGAAATTATTCAGCATCTCATTCTGACGGGACTGAGGCTGTATAAACTCCGGGTGCTCCTCAATATATTTAATAAGCCGGTCCTGATATTTTGAGAGCCGGAAGAAATAGCTTTCTTCCTTGACCAGTTCCACGCTGCGCCCGCAATCCGGACAATTGCCTTCCTTCAACTGATGCTCTGTCCAGAAAGCTTCACATGGCGTGCAATACCAGCCTTCATATTCACCCTTGTAAATATCCCCCTGATCATAGAGCCTTTTAAAAATCTTCTGGACAACCTCTTCATGACGTTTGTCTGTGGTGCGTATAAAATCATCATAGGATATGTCCATTAATTTCCATAACTCCTTTATGCCTGCAACTATTCTGTCCACATATTCTTTTGGAGTTACATTATGCTCTTTTGCGATCTTTTCAATTTTCTGGCCATGCTCGTCGGTACCTGTCAGGAACATGACATCATATCCAGTCAGCCTTTTGAATCTGGCCATGGCATCAGCCGCCACTGTTGTATACGAGTGGCCTATATGAAGCTTGTCACTCGGGTAATAAATTGGAGTGGTAATATAAAAGGTTTTCTTTTCGGACATTTCTTGCTTCTTCCTTTCCTTGCTATATTTTTCCCGTAACTGTCTCTCTTTAATTTCTTTTTTAGAATCATATTAAAAAACCCCTCGCACCATATAGGGGCGAGGGGCACGCGGTACCACCCTAATTCGTTCCAGCTGGATGCTGAAACCTCATTGCAGTGACATGTCATCACCTGATTCTTTAACGGAATCTTCCGCAGCAGCCTACTATGACTTTTCAGCTGCTTCACTCCGGGGCCATCTTCAGCAAAACCTTCCGCCGCCGGCTTTCACCTGGCCCGGCTCTCTGTCAGGCAGTACTTTTTGCCTACTCTTCCCATCCTCGTGTTTCCAGTATTTATATTATTTAATATTATAAACAGTTATAATTGCATTTGTCAACGATAGCTAAAAAATCTAATTTTATTGTGCCTTAAAATCTTTATAATAACACCGCCGTTTTTTGTTTTGCTGACCTGTAAAATGCTTCCACTGGGACCGAACCTTTAAGTTATTCTCCAATTGCGGATTGCAATGGGCTATCTTTATTCCATTTTTCCAGCAAGCCTCTGCCATAGCCTTCATCAGCAGGGCATTAACGCCTTTACCCTGCAGGTCCGGCCGAACCGCTACCAGCAGCAGGTCAACGCTGTTATTTACCTTCATGGCCTTAAGAAGTCTTACAAAACCCAGAGGGAACAGCTTTCCCTTAGTCCTCTTCAACGCTTCAGCCAAAGAAGGGAATCCTATGCCAAATGCAGCCAGGCGGTCATCCTTATCCAGTACGATCTTTATATAATCAGGATTAACTATGCTGAAATATTGTTTAACATAAAAATCCACCTGTTCATCACTTAAAGGAACAACATTGTATAAATCCTTATATGCCTCATTGATCATCTCAAATATTGCACGGGCATAGGGCAGGATATCCTTGGATTTTTTAAAGGATATTGTCCTGAGGTTATTGCGTTTTTCCACCATTTCAGCGACTTTTACGATATTATCATTCAGCTTGTCCGGCACCTCAAGAATATACTCAAACCAATCCACATCCTTGGAGTACCCAATCATCTCCATATATTTAGGATAATATGGGTAATTATATATTGTGGTGAAAGTACCCATTTCATCAAAACCTTCAACAAGCATGCCTTCTCTGTCCAGATCACAGAAGCCCATGGGACCTTGTATGCCCGACATCCCCTCTTCCCTGGCCCAATCCTCCACCAGTTTCAGAAGACATTTGGCAACTTCTATATCGTCAATAAAATCAAACCACCCAAACCTGGCATATTTATGACCCCATTTTTCAATGGCACGATAATTAATGATACCAGCTATCCGGCCTGCTATTTTATTATTCTTGTACACCAGCCAGTACCTGGCCTTGCAATATGAAAAAGCCGGATTTTTATCCCACCTTAGGGTATTCATTTCATCTATGCGAAGCGGAGGAATCCAGTAGGGATTGTTGGCATAAAGCTTATACGGAAATTCAATAAATTTTTTCAATTGCCTTTTGGTTTTAACCTCAACCACCTTTAGCATACGCATACCCCCTGCAAATGATTTTTACTTCAGGACTTTATGTATAGTTTTAATAACTCCATCCTTGTATACAGCTACTATCGGAGCGGAATTCAAAGTCAGGCAGTAACGAATATCCTCTTCCAGTCCGGCTTCCATCATTCGTTTATAGTGCAAGCTATGCTTCAGTAAATTGTGTAAATCATCAGAAGATGACCGGTACATAGACATAGCAACCACAGCCAGATCATCAAGATCCAGATTTTCCACTTTGTCACTTAGTCTGCTTATTACAGCCCCAGCAGCTATAACATCGTCCATTGAAAACTTGTTGTCTGTACCCGCACAAATGAAAACAACATCATTATCCTGAGAAGCAAGGTAATCGGCTGTTGCATCAACATTGGTCAGGCTGCATATAATTACCTCTCTTGCATCAACCGCTTTTTTAATGGCACTGGTGCCATTTGTTGTAGTCATTAACAGGGTTTTGCCTGAAACTCGTTCAGCTGTGTATTCCAAAGGCGAATTGGAAAGATGAAATCCGTCTATTGCTTGTATATTTCTTTCCCCGCAAAGCAGATATGAGTCCTTTTCATAGTTTTTAGACATATTTATAACTTCTTCAATTTCAACTGCCGGTATTACCTCTTTGCAGCCGTTAACCAAGGCAGCAAGTATGGTGCTTGTTGCCCGAAGCACATCAATTACTACTGCTATCTTATCCTTTAACGCCTTATCTGCTACGCTGTCAGGAACAGCATATACACTCAGCTTCATTAATCAGCCTCCATCCGTTTATTTATTAAATTATAACACATAACAAGTTATCAGTCGACATATTGCATACAATTAGGCGATTTTATAATTCTTATACGTTTTCTTGTCAGCTTCCAAACACTAATTTGCAGATTGCTATTGAAGCTGCAAAGGCTGCTAAATCAGCCATCAGGCCGGCTGCCAGGATATAGCGGGTTTTCTTTATGCCAACAGAGCCCAGATAAACACTGATGGTATAAAAAGTAGTCTCAGTTGACCCCATCATAGTAGACGCTGTTCTTCCTATAATTGAATCAGGCCCGTTTGTCTTAAGCAATTCAGCCAGAAGACCGGCAGAAGCTGAACCTGACATTGGCCGCAATAAAGCCAGTGGCAGCAACTCCGGTGATATGCCCAGCCAGCCGGTAACCGGAGCAAGAACACTGATAAGCAGTTCCATGGCGCCAGATGTGCGAAATACCCCGATAGCAACAAGCATAGCTGTTAAATATGGTAAAATTCTAACTACCGTAGTGAATCCTTCTTTAGCACCTTCTATGAACTCTTCATATACAGGCACACCCTTGTAAAATCCATATCCCAGGACAAAAACAATGAAAACAGGTATGGCAAAAGCAGATATGCCTTGAAGAATATTAATCATTATAATACCCCCTTGTCAGTAAAACCGCTTCAATATTTTCGATGCTGTTATGCCTGTTAAGGCAGAACACAGCGTTGCCGCCAGGGTTGTGCCTACAATTTCTGCAGGGTTGGCAGAGCCTGCAGCACTTCTTAGTGCTATAACCGTTGTAGGTATGAGCTGTATTGAAGCAGTGTTTATAACCAGGAACAGGCACATGGCGTCTGACGGAGCAGTATTGTCGCGGTTAAGCTTATTCAGTTCCTTCATTGCATTAATTCCCAGGGGAGTCGCTGCATTGCCCAGACCGAGCATATTTGCGACAATATTCATACACATAGCTCCCATTGCAGAACTGGAAGCCGGAACATCCGGGAAAAGCATTTTCAGTATGGGCGCTATCCTGGCAGAAAAGGCCTTTACCAGGCCTGACTTTTGCGCAACTCTCATTAAGCCCAGCCAAAGAATATAAATTCCCATTAAGCTGAAACCGAGTTCAACAGCATATTTTGCACTGTCAAATGCAGCCTGGGTGGTTTCTTCCACCTTCCCGGTGAAAACAGCTGCCAGGAACCCCCCCAGAATTAAAATCAACCAAACAATGTTAATCATATAATCATCCTTCACACATTGTCCTGATTAAATGAATATGTGCATGCCTTTGTCCAATAGTACATGTTTATAGGACTTTATTTCATTCACAGGACAAAATTGTAGAATTATGTAATTTTTTGAAAGTTGTAGGTTGACTTTTATTTCAATTATTGGTAAAATGTTTGTTGTTAAATAGTGTCGAAATTTGCAATAAGGAGGGGGAAACATGAAATCTACAGGTATTGTAAGAAAAGTTGATGAATTGGGCAGAGTAGTTATTCCCATCGAACTTCGCAGAACTCTTGACATTGAAGAAAAAGATGCTCTGGAGATCTACGTAGACGGTGAACACATCATACTTAAGAAATATGCCCCAGCCTGCATTTTCTGTGATGATGCTCGAAATGTTATTCAATACAAAGGCAAAAACATCTGCAGAAACTGTTTGGAGGAAATGTGCAATAAATAAACAGATGATAATCGTCTATGTTCATACATTATATCTTACAATAATGTATGATAAAATTAACCCGGTCATGAAGCCCGTTTATAAGAACAGCCAGAAGGCTGTTTTTTTCGTCCTTAAATATGGTTATCAAATATTCATACTACTCCTGATCCAGTCCAATGCTGTATGGATACACCTGAGATTTTGGAATATCTCTATCCTTAGCTACCTGCTTGATTGCTTCTTTTTTACTCAAGCCGGACTTAACATATTCCATTAAATGCTCTTCAATGCTTATTTCATCAAAGTTTCTGTGAGGCGACGTTTGATCTGCTCCTTCCACTACAAGGACAAATTCACCTTTTGGCTGTTTATCCCGGAAATAACTTAATGCCTGCTCAATTGTCATTAATAAAGCTTCTTCATGAATTTTAGTCAGCTCTCTGACTATGGATATTCTCCGGTCTCCCAGTATTTCCAATAACTCCTGCAGCAGGGAGATTAATCGATGGGGTGCTTCATAAATTATTACTGTTCGTTCTTCACTTTTAAGCCTTTGAATTCTTTCCCTCCGCTGTTTTTTTTCACGAGGCAAAAAGCCTTCAAACACAAAACGCTGTGCAGGCAGGCAGGACAAGACCAAAGCAGATAAAGCCGCCGATGGGCCAGGTATAATAGTAACCTTAACATCAGCCTGGCGCGCCAAAACCACCAGATCCGCACCAGGATCCGAAATTCCCGGCATTCCTGCATCAGAGACCAATGCAACCTGGTATCCCTTTTTTATCATCTCAATGATCTCCGGTCCTTTTTCATTTTTATTATGCTCATGATAACTAATCAAAGGTTTTGAAATATCGAAATGGTTCAGCAGCTTCAATGTATGCCGGGTATCTTCCGCAGCAATATAATCTGCTTCTTTTAATATTCTAAGGGCACGAAGGGTGATATCCTCCAGATTGCCGATGGGCGTTGCACAAAGGTATAAACAGCCCGCATCCTTAGTTTGCATAATAATCCTCCGTTGCTGCCATTATTTTGATTTTTTCTGAATATCTACCTGTCAGTCATATGATAGATTTCTTTCAGTTCATCAGTATAATTAAGCTTATCATCATATATAAACAGCGGCGGCAGCCAGTTCAAAAAAGGCCGGCCGTGGAAAGCCGCTTCTATCAATACCAGGTTAGGCGGCTTATTCACCTGGGGATGAACCATGCGAATCCGTTTCGGCTCCAGGTGAAATTGCCGCATGCCCACCAATACATCAATCATCCTGTCCGGCCGGTGCACCATGGCAAAGCGCCCACCAATTGCCAGCAGCCTGGAAGCTGATGACAGAATGTCTTCCAGAGTGCAAAGAATCTCATGACGGGCAATAGCCTTGGAATCTTCCGGATTATGTATCCCGCTTCCTGCCTTTTTATATGGAGGGTTCGAAACAACAAGGGAGAATTTTCCCTTTCCCAGAATATCAGGCGCTTCTTTCAGATCACACCTGATAATTTCCACGCGGGATTCCAATCGGTTTAGCTTAATGCTTCTGTCTGCCATTTCCGCCATATCCGCCTGAATTTCCACACCGTAAATTTTTGCGTTCTCCGCTCTTCCTGCCAGCAAAATAGGTATGATGCCTGTCCCTGTCCCCAGGTCCACTACACGATCATTGTTTCGGATACCTGCGAAATGTGACAGCAAAATGGCATCCGTTCCAAAGCAGAATTTTTGTGTATTTTGTATGATCCGCAATCCTTTCCACTGAAGATCATCTATCCTTTCAAACTCTCCGAGCCTAACCTCCATATCTCAATGCTCCTTATAGAATCTGCATTGATATGATATCATACATCCAGGTTTTATGCACCTGCTCTTATTGCCTCTGCAAAAGCCTCCATTTCTTCAAGACCTGTAAAAGCTCCCGGCTTTAAATATTTAATGACTCCTTCCTTATCAATTACATAATTTGCCGGAATGCCTCTTTGCTGGTAAACAGCCCATGCCGAATCATCCCGATCCAATAGGATTGGAAAAGTATATCCATTCTCCTTAATAAATTCTCTGACCTTTTGCTCAGCTTTTTCACTGTCGTCGACTCCCCTGTTTTCCACCTGATTAGGGTTGACAGCAAGTACAACAATATCTTTATCTTTATATTTTTCATATAATTCCTGCATGAATGGCATTTCTTCCCGGCAAGGGGGACACCATGTGGCCCAAAAGTTCAAAAAGACTATCTTGCCTTTAAAATCTGAAAGCCTGACCTTGTTCCCCTGCAAGTCCTCAAGCTCAAAATCTACAATAGGCTCATCAATTTTAGCATAGTAGTAGCCTTTTAATATTTCATCAGGGTTTTTAGCTTCTGTACCCGAAGTTTCCTCTGAAGGGGCATTGTTCGTATTATCAGGCTGCTCCTCCTGCTTTGACACTGAGCAGGCTGAGAGGGCAATCACTAATAGAATTGTTATAATTGCAAAATTCAATCCGTTTATAAACTTCTTTCCTGTCATATCCTGTATCCTCCCAAGCTTTAATAAGCCAGTATGGCAAACAAATTAAAGTATATCATAATGCCTATAATGATTAGTATAATTCCACTCAGCCTTTTAATAATTCCCATATATCGATTCATTATCTTCAGATATTTCCATAAGTAACGCAAACCCGCAGCCAAAATAAGAAAAGGCAAACCCAGACCAAGTGAATACACTGCAAGAAGCAGCATTCCTTTTGATAATGTCTGGGTATTGGCTGCTAAAATCAGCACGGATGTCAAGACAGGGCCTATGCAAGGGGTCCACCCAATACTGAAGGCCATGCCAATAAGCAGTGATGTTATCAATCCCGGCCTCTTCGTACGCACCTGCAGCCGTCTTTCATAATTCAGAAATCGTATTGGGAGCCATCCTGCATGAAAGAAACCAAACAGAATAATGAGCACACCACTGATCTTCCTGATCACATTCTGGTGCCTGAGCAGGTAAGAACCAAGTTTAGTGGCTGCCGCACCAAGTAATACAAAAACAATGGTAAACCCTAAAATGAATGCCAGTGCATTTATTATCAGTCTTTTATGGTGCTTTTCATTACTTGCAGCAAGCTCCACCGATTGTCCCGTCATGTATGTCATATATGCAGGAATCAGCGGCAGCACACAAGGCGACAAAAAAGATGCCAATCCTTCCAGAAAAACAGATATAAAAAAAAGACTGTCCTTCAGCTGTCACACCTCCAGTTATACAGTATATGTTTATAATTAACCTTAATTTCAAAAAAGTAAACGTATTCGGTGATAAAGTCACAATACAATATACATCATTTGAGATACTTTCAGCAATAAAAAAACAGCCGGCACTAAACCGGCTGTTTTTGCTTTAATTTAATTAAGCTTTACATAGTCTTTATGCACATATCCGGTAAGACTATTGTATCGTATCTTGTACCAACTGCCGCTGGTGCCTAAAATTTCAATCTTCGTGTCACGCTTCAGCCCGCCTATTATTTTATAACTGGTACCCGCACCGGAACGTACATTCAGGCTGCTGGCTGTTACGACACCTGTCTTCGTTGAGCCTCCCCGATCACTTGGCTGTGATTGGCTTATTTTAAGATAATCCCCGCTTACATATCCTACAAGACTGCCTTTTTGTATCTTGTACCACCCATTGCTGGATGACAATATCGTTACTGTTGTTCCTTTAGACAGGCTGCCAACTTTGGAATAACCGGTACCAGGCCCGGAGCGGACGTTCAGGCTGCTGGCTGTTACTGTTGCCGTAACAGTTGTTGGTTTTTCAGTTTCCTCTGGCTGTTGAGACTGCTTTACATCCAGATAATCCCCGCTTACATATCCTACAAGACTGCCTTTTTGTATCTTGTACCATCCATTGCTGGATGACAATATCGTTACCGTTGTTCCTTTAGACAGGCTGCCAACTTTGGAATAACCGGTACCAGGCCCGGAGCGGACGTTCAGGCTGCTGGCAGTTACTGTACCGGTCTTCCCAGCGGCTGGGGTTTCATTACTTTCCTGCAGTTTTATGTAGGAACTATGTACATACCCTTGTATTCCGTTATAAGTTATTTTGTACCAGTCACCGACCTTTTCATGCACTGTTACCTTTTGCCCTTTGATTACCATGCCCACCTTATGATTATTGGTGCCTGGCCCGCTTCGAATGTTCAGTGAACTGGCCGTAACTATACCTATCTTATCCTTATCTGGAGGAAGCGCCGGATCAACTGGCGGTGTCCCCGGTTGTCCGGGATCGCTGGGAGGATCAGGCTGCTTAGGCGGATCCAGTACAATGTATTTTGCACTTACATAACCTGTCAGACTGCCCTTTTTAACCTTATACCACTCACCTGACTTTTCTAAAATTTCTACCTTAGTGTTATTTGTTAAGGACCCAATCACCTGATAACTGGTACCCGGCCCCTTCCTGACGTTTAATGAAGTATTAACCTTCACTGTACCATAGGATGGTGCAGGAGAAGCTGTAGGCGCAGGTGTCGCCGTCGGCTTGGGTGTAGGTGTTGCCGTCGGCTGAGGCGTTGGTGTAGGTGTCGTATTAGGTGTTGGTGTTGCTGTAGGAGCAGGGGTCTGAGAAGGACTTACAGTAGGTTCCGGCGTAGATGTCGGAGCAGGAGTACTGTCAGGATTCGGAGGAGGCTGAATATCTAGTTCGCCAATTACTGTACCGGGATAGTAGAACTGGAGAATTTGATCACTGTTCATCCCCTGTTTGGCCATATACTGAGCACCATACTGGCTCATTCCTACTCCATGGCCATATCCGCCACCTTTAAACAAGAAGTGATCCCCGGCATCCTCAACCTGGAATAATAAACTGTAAAGGCTTAAAATTGACCTGGTATTATTCTTTGTCAGGGAAACTGCCTCTTCTACAGTTACTGTCTTTCCGTCCGACTTTCTCTTAGCATCCACAACAACTGTCAGCTTGCCGTTATCAAGACGGCCGCTGTCATTATAGTTAATTACAAATTCCTTTAAGCTTTTGACTTTAATATCAGAATCTGCAGTGCTGTATCCTTTATTGCCAAGAGAAGTTTTAATATTTGCCACTATCTTGTTGCTGAGTTCGGTGTTGACCGGCGTCTTGTAATATTTGACCTCCCATCTTGCCTTATTATTAGAAGGATTTTCTATATCGTAGGAATCTGGTTTTACAACAAGGTACGGAAAGTCCTGGGAAAATATGTTTCCTGCCCTTTCAGTCATTCCTCCATTGCTGGCAGAATAGAAAGTTTGAGCAAAACTGCTTTCATACATCAAAACCTGGCCCATGGTTTGATTTACTGCCTCTATGCAATTAGCCATAGCCTTATTGTAACCCTCATATACCTGGCTGCTTTGGGTATCAACAAGATGGTAGTACTGGCTGGATCTTGTCTTAATTTTGTCCACCGCAAAAGTGCGGGCTGAAATGGCTTGTGCTTTCAACGCTTCCATCGGCCAGCTGTTAGACATCTCATAGGGTACTACTCCATACAAATACAGCTCAAGATGGACATGATTGACTAAGGTTATGTAATTGCTTTCTATCCGGACCTCCATATCCCCAAGATAGTTAACCAAACCATAAGAAGCGTTTTTAACTTTCAGGCTGCCATAATTGCGGATAAAGGTAAACTTGGTGCCGAGAGTCCAGCTATTGGTGCCGTCTGTTAAAACAAGACTGCCATTATTTAATTTTATGGTATATGTTTTCTTCTGCTCTAAAGCAATAGAAGAGTTCTCTTTTATTGAATAGTCACCTTCAACGGTTACTTCAATGCTCGTTGGTGTACCCATGGAAGATAATTTGACTTTTATTATATTGTAATCTACCGCTGCATATGCCGGCTTTACCAATGTAAAATTCAGAGCTACCAAGAAACTAATAATGAATGCCAAAAACCGGCGCATTCACTTCACCACCCTACATTTATTCTGATAAAGCTATTCGCCGTTCTTTGTCGAATTCCTGCATTATTTCTTAAAAATATTGACAGATAAAAGACAATTTATAAAAATGCATACAAAAAAAAGACCTGGTCTTAATGATCAAGTCTTTCTTTTGAAATTCTATTATTCGGGCTGAGGTGCACCTACCGGACAAGCATCTGCACATGCGCCGCATTCTGTGCACAGATCCGGGTTAATGACATAAATGTCACCCTCAGAAATAGCATCGACAGGGCATTCAGACTGGCAGACACCGCATGCAATGCAATCCTCGCTGATTACATAGGCCATTGAAGTCACCTCCTCACAAACCCCTTGTTAATTCGCCAATATTTTATCATTAAATGCATAATAATAAAAGCAAAATTTTAACTTATTAAGTTAATCATCCAAAAGAGATTGAAACTCTTCATTTATCAGCAGTTTTTCATCTTCTTCCTCTATCGAATCCTGATCAGTTTGCTGACTTACGAATTGGATTTCATTTGAATGATATTCCTTGAGGTCAACCACGCTGTCTTCCGAGATAATTTTAACCTTTACTTTCTGAGTCAGAAGATTGGTCTCAAGCACAATAGCCGGTCCTTCCGGCGTTGATACTTCCTGCCCGACTTTAGGCATATTTTTTCGAACATACTCATAATAATCCTGCTCATACTTCAGGCAGCACATCAATCTACCGCATAGCCCCGATATCTTTGAAGGATTCAAAGATAGATTCTGTTCTTTAGCCATTTTTATGGAAACAGGATGAAAATCTCCCATAAAAGTGCTGCAGCATAGGGTCAGGCCGCAAGGCCCCAGACCTCCCAGCATCTTGGCTTCATCCCGGACACCAATCTGCCGCAGTTCTATCCGTGTTTTAAATACAGCTGCCAAATCCCTGACCAGTTCACGGAAGTCTATGCGCCCTTCTGCAGTAAAGTAGAATATCAGCTTGCTGTTGTCAAAAGTAAGCTCCACATCTACCAGATTCATAGGTAAATTATGGGCAGCAATCTTTTCTTCTCCTGTCTTAAAGGCTTCCTCCTCTTTTTGCCTATTCTTAATAACCTGCTTTTCATCTTCTGCAGTTGCCTTTCTGATGACAGATTTAAGAGGTGACACTATTTCCTCTTCAGGAACAAGCTTCGGTTTTACTACTACCTCACCATATTCTATGCCCCGGGCTGTTTCCACGATTACGTGATCCCCTTCATTTAAGTCTAATCCGTTTGGGCCAAAATAATATATCTTACCTACTTTTTTGAATCTGATTCCAACTACGAGCTGCATTATGCTCCTCCTTAAAAACTCAAAAGCATATTCTCTATGGTTAGCTGATAATTGCAGTTACTCTTCAGTACTTTCCTGCTAAAGGCCACATTTTCCAGCATTTTCTTTAGTTCCCAGCTTGTAAAGTTTGAACTCTGCCGGACAATCTGCGGCATCTTATCCAAATTAACAACTAAGCTTGCATCTTTGGTTTCACGATAAATCAACAAATCACGGAACCAAGCCTCTAAAATATCCAGAAGCTCATCTATATGCTCTTTATTTTCATCAAACAGTCCATATATATCTAATATCTTCAATGATCCTGCCTGTGACAAACTATTTATCAGCTTTTCGCGGCAGCTGCGGAATACTTCGTCCCCAGCCAGGGAGATAGCCTTTCCCGGGTTGCCCTGAGACAAGGCAGCGTAGGTTCCGGCTTCCTCAAATGAAATTCCCAGGCGCTGATTAAGGATATCTTTTATAGTTTCCCTTGACAAGCTCCCTACCCTGAAAACCTGGCACCGTGATACTATTGTGGGCAGAAGGGTGCTTGTATTGTCAGAGAGCAAAAAAAACACAGTATATGAAGGAGGTTCCTCCAGTGTCTTCAATAAAGCATTTTGAGCCTGTTCTGTCATAAGATGTGCATTTTCAATAAAACAAATTCGTTTTCCGGCTTGATAAGGTTTTACCTTGATAATAGCCTGCATGCTGCGTATCTGATCTACTATTATGCCCGTCTTATCCTCCGGACGTCGTATCCATATTACATCAGGGTGATTCCCGCTCAAAAACTGACGGCATGTACTGCATCTGTTGCAGGGCTTGTCTCCCGGTTCATTACAAATCAGCGCTTGTGCCAGCAGATTGCTCATAGTCTTTTTGCCAATCCCAGCCGGACCCGTAAATAAATAAGCATGGACAATCCGCCCGCCTGCCAGAATCCTCTCCATCTTGGAAATAAGCGATGATTGTCCAAGTATATTATTTGCATTCATTTAAATGCCCTCTCCATATACACTTTTCAACCTGATAATATGTCAGAATTTTATAAACGCCTCTACATCCACCACAAATACTGTAGCTCCGCCTACTGTTACCTCAACGGGATAGGGTACATATACGCCTGCTGCACCTGCAATCGGCGATGGGGAAGTAGCAACCTGCTTTCTGCTCTTGCAAGCCTTTTCTATAAGCTCCAGGGCATGGTCCAGTCTTTCCTGATCAACACCTATGAGGAATGTAGTGTTTCCCGCCCTTAGAAAGCCGCCGGTTGTAGCAAGTTTGGTCACACTGTATCCGTCATTCATCAAGGTTGTTGTTAGTTTCTGAGCATCCTCATCCTGCACAATGGCTATTATCAACTTCATACAGCAGAACCTCCTTCAAAATAGTTCAAACAAACTATCAGGCTGTTTTTGAGATTTATTGGTACTTTAATTATATCCTACATCCAGCCTATATGCAAATGATATATGAAGGAGTTTGCCTTATATATGAATAATTTCCTGCAAATTTGCAACTTTTTTCTTTTTTACCATTTTCAGCCTGAAGAACTCTTCCCTGTCCTTTTCATCCAGGGCTTCCTGTATTATTTTCACCAGTTCACGGTATTTGGGAATTTGTATATTTTGGAGCGCATTGGTGCGTTTCTGAGTCTTTTTAATCTCACCGGCCAGTCTGTATATGGAATTTTCAATTTCACCAAGCTCAAATATCAGATATTTTACTTTCTGGAAACTCAGCAATGCCACATCAAGGGCATTATTGGTATGAAAGAAACTATAGTGAGGCGCTAACCCCTCCTGCTTAAACCTGACGCCGGGAATTTCCACACCCATGACGCTTTTCATCAATATTTCAAAATTTGTCTCCTCAGGTATGGAAAGAGCAATATCCTCCACCGCCCGTATGCCCATTGTAATATTAGCCATTTGCAATGCCCGGTAGGCTACAGAGAAGGTTTCATCAATCCTATCCTGGATATCCCGTGCCCGGCTTATCATGTTCATCATTTCACGAATAAGAACATTCCTCTTGCGGTCCAGCAGCTCATATGCCTTCTGAGATAATTGCAGTGAAAGCTGGGCTCTCATAAGATTGGATTTGGTTGGCGTCCTTTCGGTCATTGCAATCACTTCCTGTAATATTTCTCAAGCGTTTCAGGCTTGATTCGATTAAGCTCTCCGGCAGGCAGGATGGACAGGAGTTCCCATGCCAGATTCAGTGTATCATAGATTTCCCGGTTTTCATCCGGCCTCTGCCGGATAAATGTTTCCTCAAACCTTTTGCCAAACTCCAAATATTTGCGGTCTGTTTCCGACAGCTCATCCTCCCCTATAACCTGTGCAAGGTCAACAACTTCCCGAACCTTTGAGTATGCAGAAAAAATCTGATCAGCCACTTCTGGATGATCCCCTCTTGTATATTCTTCTCCTATTCCGTCCTTCATAAGGCGGGACAGTGACGGAAGAATGTTTATTGGCGGATAAATGCCGCTTTGATACAAATCCCTGCTCAATACTATCTGACCTTCGGTTATAAAGCCTGTAAGGTCCGGTACCGGATGGGTAATATCATCATTGGGCATTGTTAATATGGGTATTTGCGTTATTGAACCCTTTTTGCCTTTCATCATGCCCGCTCGTTCATACAGGCTGGCCAGGTCGGAATACAGATAACCAGGGTAGCCCTTTCGGCTGGGAATCTCTTCCCTTGAGGATGATATTTCCCGGAGGGCCTCACAATAGCTTGTCATATCAGTCATAATCACCAGAATATGCATTCCCAGTTCAAAAGCAAGGTACTCGGCCGCTGTTAACGCGCACCTGGGAGTGGTGATACGTTCTACTATGGGATCATCAGCAGTGTTTATAAACATGACAACCCTTTCCATGACACCGGATTGCATAAAACTTCTCCTGAAGTAATCTGCATCATCATGCTTTACTCCCATGGCAGCAAAAACCATGGCAAATTCTCTGCCGTTATCAGAGGCAATCTTAGCCTGGTTGATTATCTGTACTGCCAGTTCATTATGCGGCAAACCACTGCCCGAAAAAATGGGCAGCTTTTGTCCTCTTATCAAGGTCATAAGCAAATCAATAGAAGATATTCCGGTTTGTATAAAGTTGCGGGGGTATATCCTGTCTACCGGGTTTATTGGACGGCTGTTAATATCCGCTTTTTTGCCCCCGTATATTTCGCCTGCCCCGTCAATTACCCGGCCGGTACCGTCAAAGGTGCGCCCCAGCATATTGGGGGACAAGGAAATTGTCATGGGCTGGCCGGTAAATCTTATACTGACATTATTGACTGAGAACCCGGTAGTACTGCCAAACACCTGTATAACTACCCTGTCCTCATCAATCAGGACAACTCTTCCCTTTTTAACGCTCTCTTCACCTTTAATGCGGATGTTAACCATCTCATCATAGGCTGCATCCCTGACACCGGACAGAAAAATCAGCGGTCCCTCTATCTTGTCCAGAAGGAGATACTCCTTAATCACTGTTTCACCTTCTCAAAATCATCTGAATATTTATTCTCCAAATTATCGTAAAAGCTGTCAATATCTCTTTCCAGTCCATCGAACAATTCCAGCCGGTCGTTGGGTATGTTGTATTTCATACGAAACAGTTTTTCAAACAGCTCCCCATTCCTGACCACGGAAACAGGAATTCCTTTTTTAACAGCTTGCATTCCCCGATGGTATAAATAATCTATAATGCTGATCATACGATATTGCTTGCTCAATGGTACGTAAGCATCTTCATTGTGATAGGCATTCTGGCTCATGAATCCGTTCTTGATCAGCCTGGCAACTTCCAGTATCCATCTCTGATCGTCGGGCAGAACATCTTCGCCAACAAGCTTGACTATCTCCATCAGCTTGGTTTCTTCATGAAGCAACTTAAGCATCCTTGTCCGGATAGCAAAGGCATCGTGAGCTACATTGTCCGAATACCAGTCTGCAAGATGATCTATATACCCGGTATAACTGGACAGCCAGCTTACAGCCGGAAAATGTCTGGCGTAGGCTAAGCTCCTGTCGAGAGCGAGAAATGCGCCGACAAAGCGCTTGGTATTTTGTGTTACAGGCTCAGAAAAATCCCCTCCCGGGGGTGAAACCGCTCCTATAATGGTAATGGAGCCTTCCTGGCCGCTCAATGTCTCGACTGCTCCGGCGCGCTCATAAAACCCTGCCAACCGTGAAGGAAGATAAGCCGGATAGCCTTCTTCGGCCGGCATTTCTTCCAGCCTTCCTGAGATCTCACGCAGTGCCTCCGCCCAACGGGAGGTGGAATCCGCCATAATCGCCACATGATAGCCCATGTCGCGGTAATACTCCGCCAGGGTAATTCCCGTATATATACTTGCTTCCCTGGCTGCCACCGGCATGTTTGATGTATTTGCTATCAGCACGGTACGTTCCATCAGCGAGCGTTTGGTTCTGGGGTCTATAAGCTTCGGAAAATCCTCCAGCACCTCGGTCATTTCATTTCCCCGTTCGCCGCACCCTACATATATAATTATGTCTGCATCCGACCACTTAGCCAATTGATGCTGCAGCATGGTTTTTCCTGTTCCAAATCCTCCCGGGATAGCAGCAGTACCTCCCTTGGCTATAGGGAAAAACATATCCAGAATACGCTGGCCTGTAATTAATGGTTTCTGCAATGGCTGCCGCTCTTTAACAGGCCTTGGAATGCGAACCGGCCATTCCTGGACCATTTTAAGTTCATGCAGTTCCCCATCAGGTTTCCTCAGCCTGACCAATACCTGGCTTATATTGTAACTGCCGTCTGGAGCCGTATATTCCACCTTTCCTTCTATTCCCGGGGGAACCATAAGCTTATGCAGAATAGAAGCAGTCTCCTGCACCTCTCCGAAAACCTGGCCTTGAGTAAGGTATTGACCTTCTGAAACAGTTAATTTAGTCTCCCATTCCCTTTCTTCATCAAGGGAAATCAGTCCTATACCGGCAGGAAGAAATCCCGGAGACATTTCATGAATAGATTTCAAAGGTCTCTGGATACCATCAAATATATTGCCGATGATGCCAGGGCCAAGCTTAAGGGACAGTGGTTTTCCGGTGGACAGTATGTCCTGCCCGGCCTTCAGGCCTTCACTTTCTTCATATACTTGTATTGTAGCTGACTCACCTTCTATGGAAACAACCTCTCCTATCAAGCGCCGGGGACCTGCCAGAACCATTTCCCGCATCTGAAACCCCTTCATTCCTGTCCCCTTAATGACAGGACCGTTAACCATAGAAATTCTTCCCTTTTTTATATTCATTCTGACACCACCTGCTGCAGACTTTCAGATATGATACTGCCTATAAGCTCACGGCTTTCCTCAAGGCGGGCAGCCAGAGAACAGTCCGCTCTTTTTGTCCTCTCTTCATTGCTGCATATGCATCCTCCTATTATATTCCTTTCCGCCCTTTGAAGAGTGTACACAGCGTTTGGCTGAATGTTTTGCATGATAGTTTCCCGGATCAAACTCTCCCTGGCAGATAAGTCATCATCTATGAAGTAAAAAGTCAGATGCCTTTCCTCATTCATGGCGGACAATGCCTGTCTGATGGAACTGCGCAAAAAGCCCTCATACTCAGGAGTATGAACAAATTCCAATGCACTCTTTTTCAAGTTGTCTATAGTCTGATACACAAGCTGCTCTTTTTTCAGCAGCAGTTTCTGGCGTGCATTCATGCGAGCCTTCGATAAAATTTGGACCTTTCGCAATTCTGCTTTTCTTGCACGCTCTTCCATTATTTGTACAGCTTGCTGAACAATTCTTTCCTTCTCCTCCAGAAACTGTTCATCGATTAACTGATAAGCTCTGTTCATGTTGTCCTTTACCTGTTTTTCAGCCTTGTCTATTACAATGGTTGCAAAAAGATTTATTTTGTCATCTATCGTGGCCATATAAAACACCTCAAATCTTAAGGCCTATAGCTTCACGGATATTGCGTGTAATTCGCTCACTGTCCTCAGTGGAGCCATGCCTGTCGGGTATTTCAACAATCAGAGGAAGGCGGGACTGGAGCTTCATTTTACGCAATTCATGGTGGACCAGCCGGGTTAATTTTTCCGTCATTATTATAATACCGATATCGGGATCAGAAAGTGCGGTTTTTAAAGCATCCAGTACCTCTTCCCGCTCATGGACTACTACACCCTTTATGCCTGCTAAACGCAAGCCTACCTGGGTGTCAACATTGTCGCTGATTAAGAACATCCTCATGGATTCACCGCTTTCCTACATAGCTCCCAGTATCATAATGGAGATAATAAGGCCGTAAATGGCTATACCTTCTGCCAAGCCCACAAATATCAGGGTTCTGCCCAATAGCGACGGATCTTCTGAAACCGCACCCAGGGCTGAGGATGCAACAGCTCCTACGGCATATCCTGCACCTATGGTAGCCAGCCCAGTGGACAGCGCAGCTGCTATAAATCCCAGCCCATTGCCGCCGGTACCTGCAGCTGTTTCTGCAGCAGCCCTTGCCATGTCCGGAAGCAAGAAAATCAATGCACCAGCCATAACTGGTATAAAGGACAGCAGGTTAAAACCCAGAGCCTTCTTGGTGGTTACTCGCCCCATACTCTTTTTGCACTTAATTACAAAACCAGCAGTAACAGTGAGAATGACTATGCAAACAGCAGCGATTAAAAAGAAATACATATATCAATACCTCCAAATTTTAATATAATTCTTGTTTTTTTAAGCTTCTGCCGAAGCTCTCCGTCTTTTTTTGCGCGGGAGCTTCCATTCAACCGGACGATATGGTATTCCGGAACCATTATAATACTTGCCGAACAGCTCATAGTACTCCAGCCTTAATCCCTGGATAAATACTATCAAACCTTCAAGGCCTATAATTACAGCATTGCCCAATATCAGTATCAGAATCTTTCCTCCGGCATTTTGAATCATTTCGGACATGGTTTCAAATGCAACAAAAAGGCCCACATGATTCAATGCAAATGCTCCTACCCGGACAAAAGATATGGTATTGCTCAGCATGCTTAGTATGGTCTCCAGTATGCCGAATCCCTCTTCTACGTAATAGTCCCTCACCTGCTGGTGATGCAGCGGCCTTTTTTTCATCATCAAGCTGGCAACCGGCTGCTTAACTACCATCAACAGCAGCAAAGCACCCAATATGGCAATAATTGCAGGCAAGGGAAGGGGCAAGGAGCCTTTTTGGAGATACAGCAAAACTATAATGAGCAGTGTCCAGAAGAACAACAAGCCTGATGCCCCGTTTTTGCCCAGCAGCCCTTCCTCTATATCCCTGCGCTTGACAGCATTGATAAGGCTGTATACAAACGAAACGCTAAGCAGCATTACGCCAAGGCCAACTGCAGCAATCAGCATTGTGTTGATATTTTCCATAGGCCGGACCAGCAAGGCAGGTATTATATGCTCAAACCCAAATACACTGCCATATAAAGCACCAAATATCATAGAGCTGATTCCCAATCTTGCCAATACTCCTCCCAGATTCGTTCTGTACTTGAATTTAGCTAAAAATACTCCGGCCAGGAGGAATAGAAATCCCTGACCCAGATCGCCGAACATGGCACCAAACAGGAGCATATAGCTCAATCCGACAAAGGAGGTTGGATCCAGTTCATTGTAGGACGGAGTCCCATACATGTTGACCAATGCTTCAAATGGTCTTAACAACAGAGAATTCCTTAACAAAGTAGGGGGAGTCAACTGCTGCCCTACCTGCTCAGGCTGTTTATATGAAATCATAGTCCGGTCTTCAACAGATTTGAGCTTTTCTTCTATCATTTTTTTTGCTTTGACCGGTACCCAGCCTGCCATATAGAAAAACTCGTTGCTGC
Source organism: Clostridiales bacterium (assembly GCA_012842605.1). Classification (GTDB taxonomy): domain Bacteria; phylum Bacillota; class Clostridia; order Caldicoprobacterales; family DTU083; genus DUSN01. The sequence goes on along the minus strand of DUSN01000036.1, from coordinate 16,412 downwards.
AGGCTGCTTCATTCTTAAGCACCTGCATCTTTTCTAAAATCTTGCTCTCAGCATATGCCTGCTTTATTATATCCGCATACTCCGATTTCACCTTGACTATGCTGGTATGGCAGGATTGCAGTTTATCATTAATTTCAGTTCTTTCCTTATTAAGCTCTTCTATGATCTCTCTCGGTGTTCCCTGAAAATTTTCAGGTATATTGATAGGCTGGTACCCCAGGGACTGATATATTCTATCCAATTCTGGTACAAGAGATTTTGGAACGATGGATATTTCCACAACCCCTTCCGGCAGTGTGCAAACAGGATAAACTATAGCAGGAGTGTTATCATAATTTGTACGGAGTTTAGCCATATTCTCCTTGGAGAACAAGCCTATCCTGAAATCAAAGTTTTCCATTCCTTTTAGCTCATGCCAGGGAATATCCAGGCTCCTGATGTATTCAAAATACTGTATCAATTCATCAATTCTTTTCTGCCTGGCTTTCAGTTCCTCCATCTCTTTTTGGCAGGCTTCGATCTTGCCGTATATATCCCAAATATCCTCAGCCCACTCATTAAATTCCCTTTGCCACCGGGGATTCCATTCAACCTCATTGCGATCCAGTTCAAACAGATCCATCAAGCTTTCAGTTTTCTGAATCAATTCAGCCTCCTGCTGATTTGCACGGTAAGGCCTGATGAAATTTACATCAACCAGGGCATCCATATTCTTTATGGTAGTGGAAATGGTAAAATTGTTGGAGTTAATCTCACGCAGTGCATTGACCGGGTGCATGCATCCCAGCAGCACCAACTCCCTTGTAATAAAATTCATGTCCGACAGATGACCTATGATATTAAGCATTTCCATGCGTTCAATAGCCAATGTTTATCACCCCTGTTAAAGCCCTCGGATCAGGCAGCGTTTTATCTGCTCCAGATCCTCATTATGATAACGGATGTTTTCAATAATAGTTATGATATCTCTTATCTCAAACTCCAGCAAATCAAAAAATACTATGGTCTGTACCATGTCCATAGAGCTTTTTCCCTTGTAGTCCCTAAGCCTGTAGTAAAGATATCGGAATATCCTGCGCTCCATGAAAATATCCTTTGTTTTTTCATGATCAAACAGAAATCCGTATACGCCATCCTTTAGCTTATCCTCTATTTCATTCACACTTGCGCTATAGCATAAATCCTTAATAAAAGCTTTATTAAGCCTTTTTCCGAAATTAATGGAATAGTTCAGCAGCACTTCGGGAGACAAATTGTAAAACTTCTTTCCCCTGTAAATCCATTGTATATTCAACAGGTCAGCCTTCATGCCGTAAATATCCTGTATTTTCTGCCTTTCTCCTTCTGTCAGCAGCTCCAGATGGCTTATGAACATGTTTATATAGAATAAGTCCAAAGCCATTTCCACCAGAAAATGATTGGATTGCTTCCCGCTTTCTGCGAAAGGAACCAGGCTGGAATAATAGGGAGAAGCCCGTAAATTATCTACCAGTTCTACGAAGCTTTTGGAAGCTATAAGCTTGTCATAATCTAAGTCCCCATAACGCCCGATGTATACAAAAGGGTTGGAAGTATAGATATAGCCTGGATCGGTTTCAATAGCCCGGATCAATAACTTAAGGTCTTCTATCTCGTACCTCATAAAAAGTACTTTCAAAAACCTGGCATGAGTTCCTCTGAAATAATGTTTCAGCCGAACCAGTTTATCTACCGCATACCGTTTTAAGCAAACCTCAATCTGACCCCTGTGGAGGTTAGCCGCATCCATGCCCTCAAATGCGTCCCGGTAATGGGTTTGTCTCAGATATTGCACTATACCCTGGACTGAATCCTTTTCCAGCAGAGCCAGGCAATCCTCCCGGCTCAGAAATTGGCCTTCCAATGCTCTTATCTTGGTGTTAACGGCCGCGTACCTTACAACATTGTTCATAGATTGATTTTCCCTTCTTCGCTGAGGAAAATCCTTTCAAACAAGCTTTTTTCCAGGTTATCTTTTATAGATGCAAAGTATTGCTCCATCTGCCGTATTTTATCATCATTCCGGCTTAGTATGCTATCGGCTTCTGCCTGCGCAGATTTAATTATTTCATCGTAGCGTGCCTGACTCTCGCTTTTAGCTTTTTCCATTATTTCCGCACGGATCAGTTCCAAACGTCGTCGGGAATCATCTTCTCTTAACTTAATCTCTGATTCGCTTCTGAGGATAATATCCCTGGCATTTTGATCAATGGATATAATTTTCCTGATAATATCCTGCATTTGATCTGCCTCCTATAAATAATGTTATATATTCTACTCCTATATTTTTAAGTTTTCAATACATGACAATGTAAATTATATGTAACAAATACAAAATTTTAACCCGTAAAACAAAAAAGAATGACTGGGCAGCCCCAAATCATTCTTTTTTATTATATACACTTTAATCATCGGCCAGTCTTTTTTCACCGGTTAATGCCTGTAATGGCTTTATATTTTGCGTAAATTCCATGGTTCCAAGATATTCTCCGTTTTTGTCCCTTACCGCAAAATAACGGATATATACGAACATGTCTCCTTTTTGTATCCAGAAGTCTTCGCTGTCCTTTTTCCCCGAACGGAAGTCTTCCACCATTTTATTAACAATATGGACGCTTGCAGGCGGGTGGCAGTTCTGCACGGTACGGCCGATAACAGATTTTGGCCTGTGGAAAATTCGTTCCTTCCCCTGGGTGAAATACCTGACAACATCATCCTTGTCTATAAAGGTTATATCTACAGGCATGGTATTGAGCATAGCTTCCAGTTCAGTTACGCTCATCACACCTGAATCAAATTTAACAACACCCTTTTCAACAGAAGACTGGTCAGGCTCAGGCTCATTGACAGGTTTTCTGGATGGTTTCCATTCGCCTGCAGGATGCACCAGGCAGTATCCTATTTCCTCACTGTCACGTTCTATTTTCTTCCATTCATCTTCAGTTAAGGTTTCCAATGACATAGGGAACAGGATGTTCTCCTCTTTGAATATCATTTCCTTTACACGATGCACCACATTGCGTACTGCCTCTGCTACTTCTTCCCGATTGCCGTTGTAACCGGTAATTTTATATATGCATTCCTTTATGTCTGCCCTGATTTCATCATCAACACCCCACATAACCTTTGGAGGTCCTGTGATGTCATATTTCTCAAGGTATGGGAACAGGATGTTTTCCTTCCTGCTGAAGTGCTTGTCTATTTCCATCAGCTTTTGTATATGCTGAAGCAGCATTTGAACATTTTCATTGCTGTCATCCTTTTCGAAATTTTCCAGAGCAGGCAGGATGCTGTACTCCATCAGCCGCTCAAGAGCTCTGTTTTCCAGACGGAAGGTATGTATTGGATGCCCTGGCATTTCATGGGCTTCCTGAGGTTTGTGAATATCCTCAATTGAGCCCTTGAAGACTGCAGCATGAACATCACACAGTCTCTGAACTTCCTCAACAGGAAGGCCCTCCATGATGAGATTCTGCTCCATTTGGGATATCTCGGATGCAGAAATCCCTTGAATCAGCTTGTCAAATCTGTCTTTAACCTCATCTACAGTCTTGCCGTCATGGAGTTCCATAATCAACTCCTTGAGCACCTTTTGCCTGTATTCCCTGTTATTGATGAACTCGCTCATGGCAAACCTCCTTTTGACTTAATATTTACATTTCGCCCATTATTATGTGCTTATGCACTTAGCATGGCTTAATGCTTGCACCCCATAGGACAGGTATGGCAAGCTTCTCCGGCATTGCTTTTCCTGATACTTTGCAGAGAATTGCATTTACCTTCATAAATCTGATTAACCTCTCCTCTGCAAAGGGGACACCTTACCTGGTCTTTATTTCGGCTGGTTACTAATTCGCTGAACTTGGTCCCGCAATCCTTGCATTGAAAATTAATCATGGGCATATATATCAAAACCTCCTTCAAACTATATGTAAACAACAACGCTGCATTTAAACATATATTGGACAAGCTATGAGCCTTTTCTTAAAATATTTTTACTTGCCTGCACCCAAGTTTATATATATCTGCTAACGATGCTGAATATCTCATTATGTATATCTTCAACAGAACGGATATGCTCCTCTTCAACACATCTAACCCTATGCCATCCATACTTTTCAGAAAGCCATAATGCAGCCTGGTAGGACTGTTTCAGATATGCAGCATCTCTCTCATGAATGTCCTTTTCAATTTTCCCTGTTATTTTATTATTTCTGTTCTGTATTAGTTTGACTGAGTATTCCGGCGGCATATCCAAAAAAACAACACAATCCGGCTGGGGCAAGCCAAACAGATTAAACTCAAAATCCCACAGCCAGTTAAGATATTCTTCTCTTTGCTTTGGGTCCTGGATTTTTACTGCCTGATGAACCATATTGGAAGTAGTATATCTGTCAGCTAAAATAATTCCGCCATCAAGATAAAATTGCTCCCATTCCGTTTTATAGGAGGCATACCTATCCACCGCATAAAATGTGGAGGCAATATACGGGCTTACATCTCCCGGTCTGCTCCCGAAATCACCGCGCAGATACATTTTTATCAGTGACGAAGATTCACTGGCATAATTGGGATATTCAACCTTGTGAACTTTATAATTACTGTCCTTCAGCCGCTGGAAAAGCCTCCTGGCTTGTGTCTCCTTTCCGCTGCCGTCCCCTGCTTCTATGCATATCAATTTTCCCATATCCGTCTTCCTTCCTGTAACTATTATTATTGCTCCTGTATATTTCCCAGGGCTATTCAGCTATTACAGGTATAAAATCATCTTCAAGCAATCCAAACAATTGCGCCCCTTGTGCCTTGTTCTCCAGCAGTTCTTCAATGCCCTGGCCGTCTATAAGTTCCCCCGGGCAGAAGCGAGGAATGCCTGGAGGATAGGTTCCTACAAGATCACCGCAAATTCGACCTTTTGATTCCTTAAGTTTAACATATTCCTTACTTCTTTTAAAAGCTTCTTTTGGCGACAGCATTTGTTTCGGTATTTCCCGGGAAATTGTCAATTTCCTTTTATTTTTTACTCTTTTCCCATTGCCCTGTGTCAAAAATCTGCAGGCAGATACAAGCGACTCAAAATCCTGTTTTTGGTCTGCTACAGTGCAAATGAAAACCAACCTGTACAAATCAGCCATTTCCACCTGGACTCCGGCCTGCCGCAGCATCTCCCCTGCTTCATATCCGGTCAGTCCAAGATCGGATACATCCAGCACCAGTCTGGCAGGATCTATACAATTTATTTCCGGCCTTTGGTAACCCTCCATGGTATCCAAGCCAAGGGAATCCAGCATCCTTCTTGTCCAGGACAGATGCTCCAGCAGCCTGTCCAGTTCACTCTTGCCGTTCTCTGCCATGAATGCTCTTGCCCAGTCCAGTGAAGCCATCAGCAGATAGGATGGGCTGGTGCTTTGCATCATACGATGAACCATTGCAATTCTGCCAATATCAATTTTATCGTCATCCAGCCTGACATGCAAATATGCGGACTGGGTCAGTGCAGGCAAGGTCTTGTGAGCACTTTGCACCCACATGTCCGCATTGCACTGGGCAGCAGACGGGGGCAGACCGGAATGAAAAATAAAGTGAGAGCCATGAGCCTCATCTACCAGCATTTTCATACCATATGGTTTAAGTATCCTGTTTATCTCTAAGAGGTGCGGACATAGTCCATAGTAATCCGGGTTAACCAATACTATGCCTGCAGCATGCGGATTTTCCTCTACCGTTCGTTTTACCTCTTCCTTCGACACGTGGGTAACCAGGCACCTGTCCGGATCATATTCAGGCTGTATGTAAACCGGCTCAGCCCCGCTTAGTATAAGCCCTGACCATACCGATTTGTGGCAATTGCGGGGAATAATAACCTTATCACCTGGATGAAAGGCAGACATCATCATTATATGAATTCCGGAAGTAGAACCATTCACAAGAAAAAAACAGGCATCTGACTGAAAGACCCGGGCAGCCAATTCCTGTGCTTCCCTGATCACTCCTTCTGGTGCCTGCAGGTTATCCAGACCCGGAACCTCAGTCATATCCATTTGAAGCAGGAATGAAGGCAGCAGCCTTCCTCCCTTATGCCCCGGCATATGAAACGGAACCGGATTCCTTGAAATATATTCGGTCAATGCATTGACAAGCGGCATGTTCATAGGATTATCACCATATACTTGGCTCCTTGCTTCCTGCCGTTCTCAAAATATCCTTTATCTTTTCCAAAAAGACGGAATAGGATAAATCACCGGCATTGCTTTGTACTATTCTTTCTTCACATTCGCTGCAAATATTTTTTCCAAGCAGTATCAGGTTTTCTTTCTTAGGTTTGCAGCAAATGCTGCACTCCATTAATTCTACCATTGCATAACACTCCCAATCAGTTTCTACTCCAATCATTGACCGCTCAGTAACATTCTATTCAGTCATAAAGGGAATTGTTATGCTGTATTGCCGTCTAAAACACCCAGGAGGGGAACCATCTGAGGAAATGGATGTAATCTTTAGGAACGACCAAACCTGATACAGCCGGATAGAACATAATAAACAAGAGCATTACAAGCCCAAGATATCCATATATATACTTCATGTTAATGCCTTTTTCCTTCTGTTTCTTTATAACATATACTACAGACAGCATCATAAAAGGCACCATGGGGAAAAAGTGATATATAAATGCTGACCTGGTAATAAGCATCCAGGGAATATACTGGGATATTACAGCAACCACAACCAGTATCATGGCCTTATTTTTGTCCCAGGCGGCTTTAATTGCTGCAATAAAGGCCAAAACCCCTGCCCACCAGACAGCAGGATTGCCGAATGATGCAATAGTTGAGGCCATCCCGGCAGGCAGATCTTTGCCCTGATAATACCAGATGGGACGAATCATCAACGGCCAGGTCCACCACTCGGATTGGAAGCTATGGGTGGATTTCAGCTGGCTGTGATACCGGTACATGGATTTTTGATATTCAAGGATATCCGAGAATTTCATGCCCGGCACCATCAGGTATGGAATGTAGGATAATATGTATATTGTGCCGGGAATGACAATAAAGAACAGAACACAGTACAATATGGTTTTCCACATGTATACCGGAATAAACTTCTCTACCCATTCCGGCAATGTTCCTGCAGCCTTGCCGGAGTATTGCTCCTTTGCTTTCTTATAATCTTTATACTCATTATATTTAGCCATGAAAAATATTAAGGCCAGTCCGGGCGCACCATAAAGCGCTGACCATTTTGTAGCTGCTCCAAGGCCAAAGAACAGCCCGCTAAGCAGCAGAGGCTTCAAAGACTTATAAAACCCTTTTTCATAAGACTTCTGCAGATAATAATCCGCCATATAATAATACATCAAAATTACAAACAAAGTGGTGTAACTGTCTATCGTTGCAATCCTGGTCTGTGCAAAATGCATTAAATCAAACATCATTAAAAATGCCGCACAGAATCCATAAAAGCTTTTTTGAAACAGCTTTTTACCAAACAGGTACATCAAAGGAATCATAATAACTCCGGTTAATGTCCCAACTATCCGCCATCCAAAGGTATTCATTCCAAATATGGCAATACCAATGGAAATCAATATCTTGCCAAACGGAGGATGTGTCCACTCATACGGTTTGATCCGATTTAAATGCTCATATGCAGTCCTGGCATGATATATTTCGTCAAAATATGTACTGGTCATATAATCATCACGGTACCGCGCCAGATGCTGCTCATCAGCCAGATGGAGCAATTCCCCCTGAGCGGGAGACAAGTCAAGGTTTTTAATTTCTATGGGCAGCGGTTTGTTCGGATCTTCACCAAATACCCCAATTTCCTTTATCATACCACCGGGCTTGTTTACTTTTACCATAATACGGGAAGTAGTATGGGATATCTCCAATATATGCCACTTATAGAAATCATCAACCTCCATATTCTCCAGGCTGTAGTATGTACCTGAAGAGTCCTGATACCAGACATTATAGGTACCCTCTCCCAGGCCGCTGTAAAAAGTCAGTCTTGATACGTTCTGCTCAGAACCCAGGTCAATAATAAAGCCATCGCTTGTGCTGCGCCCGGCCCATTCCGTCTGCGGCACATCAGAGCTGCCTAAATTAATCAAGGCAATTGCAAGATAAACTATTGTCATAGCTGTCATAACAACTATATCTTTCCTGGTAATGCGCAGAGGCTCATAGTGCTCTTGTGAGGCGTCTCTTTTCTTGCTGAAGCTAAACCAAAGGGAACTGCTGTGTTGCTGCGGTGAAGAGGAATCTTTCATCTCCAATGCATCTGTCTTTCCTTTGACAACTGACCGCCAGGCCCATATTAGTACTGCCGCAAACAATATAACATTTATAAATGAAATCAAAAGCAATACAGGATCATCCGGAGGAACATGGGGATAATCATCCTTTATCATACGGTCAAGAACAACATAGGTGTTGACAAATATGGTAAATGAGGCAATTCCGTAAAAAAGCAGGCTCCACTTGTCCCGAGTCAGAATAAAAATAACAGCCAGGAAAAACAGAACCGGAAACATATATCTTTCGTGCATTCTAACAGAAAGCATGAATACACCCATGGATAAGACCAGAGCACCGACATACTGGAGGTGACTGCCTTTTCCTTTCCAATAAAGAACTGCCGTAAAGATCAGCATAGCAAATATAAAGATATATCCCCAGGTTTGATAGCTGAAAATAATAAATTTTTCAGAATCGGGCTTAAGGTTATCACCTATTAAGCTGAAAAAGTTAAATGCATTGAGCGAAACATATTTATAGCCTTCTGCCGTATTTATATAAAGCTTATAAATCCATAAAGGCTCCTGGTTTACCGCAAAGGGCAGAACCAAAATAACACCTGTTAAAAGCCCGAATAAAGCTGTTTTAACAATAAGCATCCAGTCTCTCCGCTTTAGAAGCACAAAAAATGCAACCGGCAGCAGAATTAAACCCTGAGGCTTTATCAAAGCTGCGATCGCTAAAGGAATTCCGGCCATCTCCGGTTTTTCGGAATCCAAAATTAAGAAGCCCAAAGCAAGGAACAAGGCCAAAAAAGAATCTATCTGGCCCCATGCAGCGGAGTTTATAAATACAGCAGGGTTAAATACATATATGCCTGCGACCGCCAGAGGCCAGACACCGGGCAGCCTTTTCCTTGCCAAACGGTAGAGCAGGTATGCGGTTATCAAATCAGCAGCAATTGAAGGCATTTTTAAAAGCAGGTTGTACAGAGACTCTCCGCCAGTTAAACCCAGCAAACCCGCTGTTTTGCCTATGAAAAATAAAACATACAGGTAAAATGGAGGATAGTCCAGGTAGAAATCTCCCTGATAAATGTGAAACAAGTCCTCAGCTGCTTTTTGAGCCCAAAAACGAAACAGGCCCATATCAGATGAAAAGCCTAATATGGAAACAGCTATAATAATGCGCATCAGCAGCCCAAGCGACAATACCCATCGTATGCCGGCAGAACCAGGCTTAATTCCGGCTATCGAGTTTTTCTTTATCAGGTTGTAGAAACCAAGGATAAATAATGTGAAAATCAGATATGAAATGACAGCTATAACTTTCAAAAGGAACCCTTCCTTTACTGTAGAATTTCAAAGTAGTTTACTCTTTGAAAACAATAAGCTTGCTGCCTGCAAAGTTAATTGCCAGCGAACAGAAAATTGCTCCCAGCTTGGCAAGATAAACTGAAAAACCGGCCTTTGTTTCGAGATACTGCAGTGTCAAAGAGGACAAGCCCAGTGAAACCAAATTAACTAGCACAAATTTTATAAATTCCACAGGATGGCTTTTCCCTTTCAGTTTAAACGTCCAGGAACGATTAAAAAAATAACTGTTTATTACACCGCAGGAGTAGGAGATGATATGGCTGACGGTTGAGTCCATTCTAAAAGTCATAGTAAGCAGGGTGAATACCCCGAAATCCACTGCAGTATTCAGTAAGCCGATTAATCCAAACTTAATCAGCTGAAACTCAATTTTTTTCTTCATTTTTCTTAAATCCTACGACTTCCTTAACTATATATAACGGGCGTCCCTTTACCTCTTCATATATTCTTCCAACATATTCCCCTATAATACCCAATATGATCAATGTGATGCCGTTAAAAACCAGGTTAACGGCAATTATTGAAGCCCAGCCTGACTGGGTATTGGTTGTAAACAACCTTTGGTAAAGAACATAAAGAAGGTAAAGAAAACCTGTGGTAGAGAGCAGAAAACCAATATATGTAGCCAGTTTCAGCGGTTTATAGGTAAAAGAAAAAATACCGTCTGCTGCAAATTTCAACATTTTTTTAAGGGGATACTTTGTTTCCCCGGCCCATCGTTCATCTCTTACATACTCCACTGCTGTCTGATTGAACCCCACCCAGCTTATCATGCCGCGCAGAAAACGATTTTTCTCATGCAGGTGCTTCATAGCATCACAAACCTTGCGGTCAATTAAGCGGAAGTCGCCCGTATCCTTGGGAATGTTTTCGTTGGTTAAAATATTCAAAATACGGTAGAAAAGATATGCAGTTAATTTTTTGAAAGCTGTTTCCCCTTGCCGTTTTAATCGCTTGCCGTAGACAACCTCATATCCTTCCCGCCATTTTGCCAGCATCTGTGGTATAACTTCGGGCGGGTCCTGAAGGTCCGCATCAATTATGACAATAGCTTGTCCCTGTGCATAATCCAGACCTGCAGTAACTGCAATCTGATGCCCGAAATTCCTGGAAAAGTCAATCAAGCGGATGTTGTCATCGTGTTTGGCCAGCTCAGCTATAATTGAAGCTGACCTATCCCTGCTGCCGTCATTAACAAACAACAGCTCATAGCTTTCCCCGGTTTGATCCATCACCTTCTTAAGTCGATGATAGGTTTCTTCTATAACTTCCTCTTCATTATACATGGGAATTACAATGGAACATACTATGGAACTCATTTCCAGTCCTCCATTCCGGGAAGAATTCAAACTTAGACAATGAACAATCAGGCTGTCCCCAATACAGTATAACACATAAAGAAAAGATTACCAACATTATATATCCATTAACAATTACTGCAAATATTCCTGTTAAGTATAGCCGCAGCACCTGATAAACTATAGCCAACACCTGAAAAGCTATCAGCCATGCCGCCGCTTGTAAATTGCAATATGGCGCTTGCCATGTTTAAAATGGCTTTTCCTCTCAAATTCCTTATGCTCAAATTTAAGCTTTTCCTGCGATACAATGGCTGCAACCGATTCCTTTGCAAGAATATTTACCAAATTATCAAACAGAGTACTGACTGCTGTGTCCTGGGAATTGTCCGGTCCTTCCTGAAGTTTTTGGCTGCCCGACCACTGTGCCAGATTACCATAGGGCAGATCAGTAATTACTATATCTACAGGCTGGTCAACCGTCATAAAAGGGTTTATACCGGTTGCATCAGCAACAAAGCATGAAACTGTTATTCTGGCTTTGAACTGCTCCATATGCTTTTTTAATTTAAATGCGCTTTCGAGAGCCTCTCTGTGAGCAGGCTTGCCATAAAGATCCAGCAATTTTTGGATTTGCTCAATGCGTTCATCCAAACCTTCCCGCTGCAGCAGGGAAAGATTTTTGGATGCCAGAGATACAGCATTATCATCAATATCAGAAGCATATATCATTTTTATCTTATTGGCATGTAAAAACCCAAGTGATGTCAGCAGATAGCCTCCTCCGCACAAAGGATCAAACAGCGTGCAGGTATCCGCCATATCGTTATCATTAAGCAAAGCAAGGCACCTGAGAAAAATTTCACTGGCCAGGCGAACGGGAAAGGCAGCAGCACCTCTTTGATTGTACAGGACCCTTCCACTGGCAAGGTCTTCATAAATTTCATGCTCCACAGTGTATTTGAAAGCCATTTTTCATCACTTCTCCGCATCAGTTGTAAAACGCCTTAGACCTTCGCAGAACGAAAGTATTTTGAATATAAGATTCCGCAGAAGAAAAAGGAGTATATTTACCATATACTCCCCTTTTTTATGATATCCTTTTTTATGGGTGTTTACTAGTACACTTTTTTAGCCTGGTACTTGCTTTTGCTCTTTACCATTGAATAGCTGAACCCGTTTTCCCTCATTTGTGAATCATATGAGGTATCAATTACTCTCCATTTGCCGTCATAATAAACTTCATTCCATGCATGATATCCATTTACACCGTCTGCATATCCCATGACCAGCTTTGCGGGTATGCCTACACTTCGCAGCATAGCTGCAAAAAGAGAAGCAAAATCATAGCATATGCCGGATTTACTGTTGTAGGTGTTGTCTATTACCGGTATATAGGTTGAGGGAAGGTTGTTAAGCTTGTCATAGTCATATCGGATATTTTTTACCACATAATTATATATTTTTTTAACCTTCTCCTCATCGCCGGAAACCCCGGAAGTTAGTTCTGCAGCCTTTTTTATAGCGGCCATGTTCTTATTCCAGTTAATCATCTGGATGGAGCCCAGATAGGTTGAGTTGGAGTTGCCGATTTTAACATTGATTTTTTTCGTTAAAACATACACATACTTATTTCCTTCGGTATTTTGCATTATGCTGACTGTATATTCTCCATCCCCTGATTGCAGAGGGAAAGTTTCCAATGAACCGTCTCCAGCCAGATTATATGTATAACGGGTTTCACCTTTTTCTATCATCAGCTTAACTCTTTTACCGCTGGTATTAAGGTAACGAACACCGAGTGTCCCTGAACTCACCTTGCTTGTATCGAAAACCTCCTCACTGGACGGTGCAGGATTCTGGGGTTTCGGATTGCTTTCTTCAGCAGGCTTTGGCGAACTTGCCGGCTGAGGAGTCTCCTTTGGTTTTTCTGTAGGTTTTGGAGATTCAGTCGGCTTCGCCGTTGCCTTTGGCGACTCGGTTGGCTTTACTGTTTCCGCCGGCTTTGGAGATACAGTCGGCTTGGGTGTTCCCGTCGGTTTTGGAGGTTCAGTTGGTCTTACTGTCGGTTTCGGAGTTTCAGCAGGCTTTGCCGTTTCTGCCGGTTTTTCAGGTACAGTTGGTTTCAAAGTTGTGCTTGGCTTTGGAGTGCTGACTGTTTCCGGAGCTTTTGTTGGCTGAACCTTATCATTATTCTGGGGTTTCTGTGTTGTTTGCAGCTCATCCGGCTTGCCAGCCGATGTCTGGCTGGATGCTGCAGCAGGATTATTAGCTGGACCAGATTGCAGAATCGGACTCTTATTGTTGTCTTGTGCATTTTGTAAAGGTTCTTCTGTTCTATCACCTAACTCCTGCGGCATAACCGGTTCATATCCACTGACAGCCGGATTGCTGCCAATTGCTGAAAGATAACCTTCAGCCACTGGGGTGGGACTATTCTTAATTTGATCTGCATTTAAATAACTATTATCAAAAAGAGTGGATTCAACTGCTACAGCTGGGTGCTGTTCAGGCAATTCTGAATTCTGGTATATAAACTGTCCAACAATGGGACTGATTACTAAAAGGAATGAAAAAACATATGAAATAATGGTTCTGAGCATAAAAAGAAACTCTCCTTTCGGCGGCTCGGCTGCCATATCCCGAAGGACTTAGGCCCTGTGGCTTTGCGCCCCATTGTTTCCAATGGTTTGCCTTTATCGTTGAAAAGTTTCAACGAATTATCATATATTTAATTATCTATACATATATCTACTATTCGGTGTATATATTATATATACATTTTGTTCCAATGTCAAACATTTTTTGCGTATTTTTCAGAATAATCGATATATTTTTGGCTTATCAGCGCATTACTGCGTGAACCACCAATCGATGAGTAGCTGTATACAGCGGAGTGCAAGTTATCAAAGTAAGCACACGGTCCTCTTTGCTCCGATTCAGTACTGAGGTATCATCAGGCTCAACTACATGTTTCTTGTATACTGTATATTCAAAAGTACCATCTTTAGTAGTTACTTTAATTTTGTCCCCTATTTCCAGCTCATCAAGGCGGTTGAACATTCTGCCGTATTTATGACTCCTATGGGCAGCTACAGCAGCATTTCCTATACTGCCAATTTCAGAGGTACCCGTTATATGCCCGGCACCAACCTTAAGGTTGGTTTTGCTTGCACCTTCCAATATAGGAATACTGAGTTTTATTTTTGGAATTTCCAGTTTTCCTATGGCCTTCAATTTTGAAGATTTATTCTTTGCAGGTGCATTGGTTGGAGCAGGGCTTGCCTGTTCAGTTGGTGCCTCAGTTTCACCCGGTTGAAGTACTTCAGGTTCATCAGTTAATTCTGTTTCCCCTGTATCATTGATGTCTTCATCAGGATTCTCACTAAACTCTTCTTCAAAGATCAACTGCAATTTATCGTAATCACTTGAGACTTCCACAGGATCAATATCTTGTGACAATTGTACGTCCCATTCATCAGTCAGCTGAGACTCCAGATACCTGGTATATATCTCATCGACAAGTGGATATGCACCTATGACAAGCCCAATAATAATTATAACTATGGACACTATCTTCATTGAAGGATTCCTCTTTCTTAAGCAACATCTCTTAACTGCCATAAACTATAAATACTTAAAGCAAATGGTATTCCGCTCTTTCAATGTATTTATACAGTAAGGAAAAGGGCAGCTTCAAGATGAAGCATACCCTTTTCTTATATCATTATCCGTGTACTCGTTTTCTGTATCTTACTTTCAGGTAACAGCCAAGCCCTACCAGCAAAGCTCCGGCAGTATAGAAGAATATTGGAGGATATTCGCCTGTCTTAGGTAATTCGCCGGGACCTCCGGGCACTTCTTCGTCCGGCAGCTCTATTTCCGGAGTAGTGCTCGGTTCAGGTGTAGTGGTCGGAACTGGTGTTGGCGTTGCAGTCGGTTCCGGAGTCGACGTCGGCTGTGGTGTAGGTGTTACAGATGGATCAACAGTTGGTGTCGGAACTGGTGTAGGTGTTGCGGTCGGTTCCGGTGTCTCTGTTGGTTCCGGTGTCGGTGTTGCGGTTGGCTCCGGAGTCTCTGTCGGTTCCGGTGTCGGTGTTGCGGTCGGTTCCGGAGTCTCTGTCGGCTCTGGTGTGGGTGTTGCAGTCGGTTCCGGAGTCTCTGTCGGTTCCGGTGTGGGTGTTGCAGTCGGTTCCGGAGTCTCTGTCGGCTCTGGTGTAGGTGTTGCGGTCGGTTCCGGAGTCTCTGTCGGCTCTGGTGTGGGTGTTGCAGTCGGTTCCGGAGTCTCTGTCGGTTCCGGTGTAGGTGTTGCGGTTGGCTCCGGAGTCTCTGTCGGTTCCGGTGTGGGTGTTGCAGTCGGTTCCGGTGTTGGCTCTGGTGTTGGCTCTGGTGTCGGTTCTGGTATTTGAATGTTTAAAGTATCGCTTATCGTATAGGTTGTCACAAAGCCGACAGAAACCAGGGTCTGGCTGGCATTGCGATTAGGAATCGGAGTAAAGATCCAGGCATCTGCTATGGTTTGATTGCCTTGAATTGTTACTGTAAAGCTTTCCAGTCCAACTAAGTCTGAAAGTTTAGCCCGCAATACAACTGTTCTTCTGTTGCCTGCTTCGGTTACTGTTTCAGTGAATACTCCAGCAGGTCCATTATGAGAATGATTGAAATAGACAGGGCTGTTGTCTATACTCTTGCTGTCACTGATATTATAGCTAAACTCCACTACCAGCTGGTCGCCTTCCACGGTTATGACTGGCCCTGAGGCATTTATTACGGCTAAATCTGACACGCTCATGCCAGGCAAGTTTATAAGGTATTGATATACTTTAAGTACATTTTGATTATTACTATTACCTGAAGTTCTAGGACTAGAGCCATTGGTATAATGCCAGATAGCAAGCTGCGTGCCTGCTATAGCCTGGGCTGCTGTCAGGTTGTCTGCATTGGCAGCTCTTGCCAGTTCATTCAGGGAGATATAAGGATAGCTGTTATAAATGATAGCTCTTACTTTCTTTGCAGCAGTATCACTGAAATAATCTACATTCTCCAGCAAGTCCAAACGGTAATTTACGTCTGTTTTAATGTAAACATCAGTGTCAATACAATATGCCTTGATTGTATTTCCTGAAAACTTACCGTTCTCATATTTCCTTACATTGAACAGCATAGTAGACATTTTATTATTCGGTAAAACAACAACATCACTGCCCTTATCACCGCTGCCTGTATACCTATATATATCCGTTTGGGCAAATACAGCCAACTGCACAGTCATAACCAACAATAATACTGAAAGTAAAATGGCCTTTACTTTTTTGAACCGATTCATTGTTTACATCTCCTCTCCTCTTTTGTTATTAATCGAGTAGGAGGTAGGTGATAAATTCACCTACCGACCTCTCACACCACCGTACAAACGGTTCACGTATACGGCGGTTCCTTAGTTTACGCAGACTTTACGATAATAATCAGAAAAGAATAGG
>DUSN01000112.1 GCA_012842605.1 Clostridiales bacterium | reverse complement strand
GCCCCAATGGATGCAAAAAGGGGTGCTTTTTATGAGAAACAAAAAGGAGGATCACCGAGATGGCAAATAGGGGAACAACCAAAAAGCTGTGTTCACTGGTTGCGGTTCTGGCACTCATGGTGCTCATCATGGGGGCACCCTTGGTTCCAGCCAGAGCCGAGGAAGGGCTACCTGCCTTAGTGGTAACCGCCACGCCCTCCTCCGTTTATGTGGGGGAGGATGCCACTGTGACGCTTTCATTAAGTGACAAGGCAGGGCAACCTTTGAAAGAAGGTATAAAAGTCATCATAAACATTGATGCCTTGGGCTTTGCCTCCACGGGCACCACCGGTGCAGAGGGCACCGTGGCTGTGACCCTGCCAGCTGGCAAGCTCATGGAAGGCACATTCACGGGCAAGGTGCTGGTGGAAGGGTATGAAGAAGGCACTTTCACACTGGAAGTGGCTGGTAAGAAGCTCAATGTGGAGCCCGCATCAGTCAGTGTGGTGTTTGCGCAGCAGGTGACCATTGAAGCTGTGCTGTCCGATGCCGAGGAAGAAAAGCCCGTGGAGAAGGGCGCCATGGCTGTGCTCTCACTTCCCAAGGGTACTGTCACAGCAACTGTGGGCGAAGATGGGAAGGTGCTCTTCACTGCAAGTGGACCCGAACTTTTGGGTGTGGGCACGTTCACAGCCTTCATAAGCGTGGAAGGTTACGCTGATGCCCAGCTGGAGCTGAAGGTGGAACCAGGTAAGCTCCTTGTGTCGCCGGGCTCCTTTGAAATCAGCTTTACAAAGACAGCCACGCTGGTTCTGAAAGTGGCTGAGGAAGCAGCCACCGAGGAAGAAAATGAGGAAAGCACTCCACTGCCAGAAGGCACCGTGCTGCTAGTTGCTCTGAACGACTACACCGACACGGTGACCGTGGGCAAGGAAGGCAGTGCCACGATTACCGTGGGGGCGGATGCTCTCAAAGTGGGAGAAGACATGGAACTCGTGTTGAAAGTGGAAGGGTATGAGGATTTAGCACTGCCTTTGAAGGTGAATACGGGTGCTTTGAAGGTGGATCCTGCTGAGCTAACTGTTAAAGGCACTGAGGACGTGGTGTTCACAGCCACATTAACTGACGCTGAAGGGAACGATGTGCCTTTCAGTATTGGTGATGAACAGCTGGTTGCCACCCTGACCGTGGAAACCCTGAGCGCCACAGCACCTGTGGGCAAGAACAGTAAAGTCACGTTCACCTTGCCCGCGTCTGCCATGGAAGAGCTGGGTGGAGGCACTTTTGAGGGAGCAGTGAGTCTGCCAAACTACGAGAAAGCCACATTTAAACTGACCATAACAGACCTGCCTGAGAAGGAGAAGCCACAGCCACCTGAGGAGCCCACAGAGCCTGAAGAACCCACTGCCGTGGTGCTGGAGTTCACCGTGGGTTCAAACACGTTCACCGTGAACAACAAAACCGTGGAGATGGACGTGGCACCCTTCGTTAAAAACGGACGTGTCATGGTGCCCATAAGATTCCTGGCTGAAGCGCTGGGCTATACCGTGGATTACGACTTTTCCGACCCAACCAACAAAACAATAACCGTGCATGCTGTGGAGGACATTGTGCTTACCATTGGCAGTAACAAGGCGCTGGTGGGCACCGAGGAAGTGGAGCTGGATGCAGTGCCTGAGCTGGTAAATGGCAGGACCATGGTGCCTGTGCGCTTCGTTGCGGAAACATTGGGCTTTGAGGTGCAGTGGGCAGACGGCGTGGTGACGTTGAAGCAGCAGCAACCCTAAAGCTGATGACGTGGGAGGAAGAAAAAGAAGCATCAGTGCAAATACAAAAAAGAGACAAACAACATTCATTGCTTGTAATTGTGTGATTAACTGATTCAACCTCCTTCTTTGCCTTGGGGGTGCCCACACGAAAGAGCGGGATGAGGGTGGGCACCCCTTTTTCTGGTTTGGTGCCAGCGCGGAGAAAAAGATAGTGCACGTGCTTTTGGCACGTTTGTTGCACATAACAGCTAATAGAACACCCCGAGGTGGGGTATATATATTTATTATCATGATCACCTCCAGCGGGGCAGAATACCTAAGAAAGTTAGATCAACGAAGCCTGGGAAGACCTGAGAAAAGACGAGCTAAGCCAATGCTGACCACCTAAGGCACGTTGGTTGACTAACTGAGCCTGAATGGAAACATGAAACATTCTTGATCACCTGCTAAGGGTTTCGAACATCTAAGAGAATGTTCAAAACACCTTAAGAAAAAGGAGGGAAAAGAATGAAAGGGACGAAGAAGTTATTTGCGCTCGTTGCACTGGTCGCATTGGTTTTGACATTAACACCTGTGTTAAAGACCAGTGCTGCACTTCAGCCCGTGTTCACATCAGTTGAAAGCGGGTGGGAAAAGGACGACCAAGGTAATTGGTACTTCGCAATAAAATACACTGCAGCTAACTATCAGGCAGGCCCTCTCATAGCTCTTGAATCAGCAGACGGGAATCCTATAATAAGTACATCTGATAACATGGTTCTGGAGGCTTCGGGTTCAATAAGGATACCTGCTGCTACTGTAGTCAACTCATTTACTGCTACATATGTTGACAGCTTCTTGAAGCTATCTGCCAGCACAGCAGAGTATTTCATCCCTGTGAAGTTTCTTGATGTGGCATCAACCTTTAAAGACAAGTACGTTAGTGGAGAGCCGGTGAACGCCGTTACAGGTACCATTACGGCATTCGACCAGGAATCAAGTTTTATGACAGGAGCGGGAGCTACTGCCACTTTTGCATTAGTCGCTGTGTGGAAAGACGCCAATGGGAACACTCACAGTGCAACGCTTCCAAGTGTGATAACTGCTACTGCCGAAACTGCTAGTACAGCAACTTTTTCTGTTGCTGAAAAGGCATTTAGGTTCATTGCTCCTGCTGGGAAGGTTTATTTGGTTCCAGGTCATATTGCAGATGGTTTAACTGCTGACGGAAAAGTGGTTTTAACTGGTAGTATTCGTCAATCTTTTACTACTAGTACTTATACTGCTACGTTTAACATTGACAAGTTTGCCTACAAAACGATCAGCATTGATCAGTCCAAACTCGGTATGAGTCCGAGCAACATCACACTGCCTCCCACTGAGCAAGATATTTACTTGTATGATCAATACGGAAGAGCACTTTCCAATACTCTTGTCAAGGTAGAGCTTGGCTATAAAGGTGTAAACGGTGTTGATGTGCCGGCTATGTCACTTACAACTGGAGCAGATGGAAAACTACATATCATCTTCCCTGCGCCAATCTATTATGGTGCTTACACCGGTACTGTTTCAACTGTAGTTGGCAATTCGTTAGCAGTGGACGGCTATACAACGTTTACCATATCATATGGTGCTGGATTGGTTTTGGCTGACAGTATTGTACCCACTCCATCTACTGCAACCATACACCAAACTGGGAGTATAACCATCGGGGTTTACTCTACTGCTGGTGGCATAAGCAAGCTATGGATTGAGGTGGATGATCCTGATGAAGTGCTTAAGGGCGGCTTGGAGCCTCAGAACTTTACTGCAACTGAGGTTTATTCCACTCCCTTCCGTGTATGTGCAAAGCCTGAAAAGATTGACGAATACTGGGAGCCCAATAGTGGTACGCCTACAAGTGTCGTTCTGGAAGGCGTGGCGCAGAGCGGTGGTACATTCAAGGTTACAGTAAAAGCAGAATTAACCAATGGTGCAATAGTTAAAGATACGAAAGAGTATGTCGTCAAAGCGTATAG
>DUSN01000035.1 GCA_012842605.1 Clostridiales bacterium | reverse complement strand
TACCTATTCTTTTCTGATTATTATCGTAAAGTCTGCGTAAACTAAGGAACCGCCGTATACGTGAACCGTTTGTACGGTGGTGTGAGAGGTCGGTAGGTGAATTTATCACCTACCTCCTACTCGATTTGTATCATTTCTACTTGTTATGCCATATTTAGCAAAGATTGACACAAAAATATTTCTGCAATATAATAAGGTAAGTAATAAACTGTTTTGAATAATGTATAGTGTTAACATATATACTTATTTAGACTGTATTTTTGTGTTTAGATGTATAAAGCAAAAAATGCAGCAGTATTCACCACATATTTATCACAACAAATTCCTTAAGGCACATTAGTAAAAGCCAAAGAAAAATCAGTATTATATATGCACAAACAGAATACCAGGCATCAGCTGTCAGGCGCAGAAGTTCATCAAATGTTTGCCTCTAACTGATTCCAATTAATTTTGGATTTCAATTTTACCGGGAATACGGTAAAAAAACAATAAAGGGAGGAACATATATGAGAAGAACACTCGCTTTTGTGCTGGTACTTTTGATGGTATTCAGCATGGCGGCATGCTCAAGCCCCGCAGGCAAGTCTAAGAAATCGGAATCCGAGTGGGAGATTGTGGTTGTGCCCAAGGATGCTTCCAATCCATGGTTCATCCGTATGGAAGTAGGCGTAAAGGAATTCGCCAAGGAAACCGGCCTCAATGTTTATCAGAAGGGTACTCCGGAAATTGATGCAACACTGCAGTCCCAGCTTATTCAGGATTTAATTGCGGCTAAGGTGGACGCTATCTGTGTTGTACCGGTTGATCCCGGTTCACTTGAGCCGGTGCTCAAGCAGGCGCGGGACGCCGGAATTGTCGTCATTGCTCACGAAGGTGCATCCCTTAAAAATGTTGACTATGATATTGAGGCATTCAATAACGAGCAATATGGTGCATTTATAATGGATAACCTGGCAGAAGCAATGGGCGAAGAAGGACTCTACACCACAATGGTTGCTCATGTTACAAACGCTTCGCATAATGAATGGGCAGACGGCGGAGTCAAACATCAGAAAGAAAAATATCCAAACATGAAGCTTCTGGAAGAGGAGCCGCGTGTTGAATCCGAAGACAATGGCGATGTGGCATATCAAAAGGCAAAAGAGCTTTTCAAGAAATATCCTGACCTTAAAGGAATAATGGGAACCTCCTCTTATGATGCACCCGGTATTGCCCGTGCCATTCAGGAACTGGGCCTCGTCGGCAAAGCATTTACTTCAGGTACAGGCATGCCTGCTGCTAATGCAGAACTTTTAAAGAGCGGCATTGTTAAATCCCTTACCCTGTGGGATCCTGCACTGGCAGGCAAGGCAATGTGCGCACTGGCAGTTAAGGTGCTGCGCGGCGAAGAAATCAAGGATCACCTTGACCTAAGCGTGGAAGGATATACAGACCTGACATTCAAGGAAGGAAGCACAACTGTTCTGGAAGGCAAAGGCTGGATTGTTATAACAGCTGAAAATGTTGACAGCTTCGGCTTTTAGTATAGTTCTCTGGGGAGAGGGCTGTCGTCTTTCTGATGACGCAGCCCTTTCCTGATATTTGCAGGAAAGGAGCGAAGGTTGAATGGCCCAAAGTGTGCTTAAGGTGGTAGATATCAAGAAATCCTTCGCAGGTGTACAAGCACTTAAAGGAGTATCTCTTGAAATTAAAGCAGGCGAAATTCATTGCCTGGCCGGTGAGAATGGCAGCGGCAAGTCCACTCTTATTAAGATTATTTCTGGGGTGTATACGCCGGATGAGGGCCAGATTATATTCGGGGACAAGGTTTACAGTAAAATTACACCTATAGAAGCTATCAGAAACGGGATACAGGTAATTTATCAGGACTTTTCCATATTTCCAAACCTTTCTGTGATGGAAAATCTGGCATTTAATGAAGAGCTTGCAAACAAAAGGAAGCTGGTTAACCGGAAGCGAATGAAGAAAATTGCCCAGGAAGCATTGGCAAAAATTAACTTTGATGTAGATCTCAATGCCAAGGTTGGTTCCTTGTCTGTAGCAAGCAAACAGCTTATTGCCATTTGCCGGGCATTGATGCTGAATGCCCGCCTCATTATCATGGATGAGCCGACCACAGCACTGACTCGCAAAGAGGTCAATGCTTTGTTTAATATTATCCTGGATTTAAAGAAGCAGGGCATAGCTACATTATTTGTCAGTCACAAGCTGGATGAGGTTTTTGAGATATCTGAGAGGTTCACCATTTTACGAAACGGAGAAAAAGCTGCCGAAGGATTTACATCGGAACTGGACAATAAAAAGTTTACTTATTACATGACAGGAAGAGAATTTGAGGATAAGCCCTTTGTGCCGACGAATGTTTCGGAAGATCCTGTACTATCAGTAGAGAACTTAAGCATGAACGGCTTTTATGAAAACGTGAACTTTTCCCTGCATAGGGGGGAAATACTGGGTATTACCGGTTTGCTTGGTTCAGGGCGCACCGAACTTGCGCTTTCTCTTTTCGGGATAATGCAGGCGGATACCGGGACCATAAAGATTGACGGAGAGCCGGTTAAGCTTGATTCACCTGAAACTGCCATTAATCACGGTATAGGATATGTACCGGAAGACCGCCTTACAGAAGGGCTTTTTCTGCCGCAAAGCATAGGTGACAATATAATAGTGTCAGAGCTTGACAAATTATCAAGCAGGCTGGGAATTATAGACAGGGACAAGAAAAAGGAAGAAATCAGGCAGTGGGTGGATAAATTGTCCATTGCGACCCCCAACCCTGATAATGCCTGCAGTACTCTTTCAGGGGGCAATCAACAGCGTGTAGTATTAGCCAAATGGCTGTCACGTGATCTTAAGGTGCTTGTACTTAATGGTCCCACCATGGGGGTGGATATCGGTTCCAAGCATGATATTCACCAGATCTTAAGACGCCTTGCAGAACAGGGACTCGGAATAATTATCATATCTGACGATATACCTGAGATTCTTACAAATTGCTCAAAAATACTCATCATGCGCAATGGAAGAATAAGCGCAGCACTTACGCCGGATGAGGCTGATACACAGGTTCTTGCCCGGTATATGATGTAGGGGGTGCAGTATGAATAGAATCATGAAAAATCTGATGCAGCGGAATGAGTTTTATATTTCAATTGCTATAGTAGCACTAAGTATAGCAATACAATTACGATCCGGACAATTCTTTACTTCCAACAATATTGTAGATCTGCTTTCTGCTCTGATAGTACCGGGCCTGTTCGCACTTGGTGCGTTCATGGTTATTGTTTCGGGCGGTGTTGACGTATCTTTTCCTGCACTTGCTTCCCTCAGCATGTATGCAACTACGCGCATTCTGGTTGACACCAATTACCAGGGCGGCATTTTACTGCCCATTGTAATGTCACTCTGTTTTGGTGCGATTCTTGGTGCCGTAAACGGTGTGCTGATTGCTACCTTCAAGCTGCCTCCGCTCATTGTCACTCTGGGCACATCCAGTGTATTCAAAGGCATAATGCAGGGTGTGCTGAACGCTGTTCAAATTACGGTAATCCCGCCGGGCATGTCTTCTTTTGGTACAGCTGCACTTTTTATTGCAACAAATCCCCAGTCGGGGCTGACATCGCGCATGCCAGTCGCTTTCCTGGCTCTGGTTATTGTGTTGCTGATAGTATATTTTGTATTGCAGCATACCATGTACGGACGGGGCTTGTATGCCATCGGCGGCAATGAAGTCAGTGCCTACCGTGCCGGTTTCAATGTGTGGCTGATTAAGTTCCTGCTGTATGTAGGAGTGGGCATGATTTCAAGCCTTGCAGGATTAATTCGTGTATGCATGATGACCCAGGCGCATCCTACCAATATGCTGGGTATGGAAATGATGGTTATAGCAGGCGTTGTGCTGGGGGGAACTGCCATTACCGGCGGTTCAGGCACTCTTACCGGCTGCATGCTGGGAACCATATTATTGGTAATGGTCGAAAATTCTCTGATTCTTCTTGGTGTACCCACCTTCTGGCAGGGATTTTTCCTGGGCGTGTTTATAATTGTGGGCATGGGAATCAGTGCCCTGCAGGTATCGCGGGCAATTAAGGCAAGGGGTGCCTTGACAAGGAGGGTACAGCAATGAAGCTTCAGATAAAAAATATATCTACAGCCATTAAGGATATTCATATAAAAAGACTGCTGGTCATAATGGTGCTTTGGATGATTTTCATGGGGATATTCCGCTTTGACAAGTTTTATACACTGATTAATTTTCAAACCATGGCAGCGCAATTTCCGGAGTTCGGTCTGATGGCTCTGGGTATTATGCTGTGCATGATTTCAGGAGGTATTGACCTGTCGGTTGTAGGTGTTGCAAATTTTGTTGCCATAGCTTCCGGCCAGCTGTTGAAAATTATAGCCGGCGGGGCAGGGGAATTGAATGGGTTTGAAATATTGCTGGTTATGCTCTTTGGCATGGCAATTGGTTTAGCAGCCGGATTTTTCAACGGTATTCTGGTTTCAAAGGTTAAAATTCCTCCTATTTTGGCTACTCTTGGCTCTTATGAGCTTTTCAGGGGGATTGCCATAATTTTAACAGGGGGTAAGGCTGTAAGCGGCCTGCCAATAAAATATGCCGAAACCATAGCAGGAAAATTGTTTGGGCTGATCCCTGTACAATTGCTGTTTTTCGCAGCCGTTGTGCTTATACTGTCCTATTTGCTTAACCGCACTACATATGGCATTAAGCTTTATATGCTGGGCACCAATGCAACTGCGGCTATGTTCAGCGGACACAGGACAGAACGAGTGCTCATTCAAACCTATGCACTTTCAGGTATATGTGCAGCACTGGGCGGCCTTATAATGCTTGCTAACTATAATTCTGCACGTGCTGATTATGGAGCGGTATATACATTGCAGTGTGTTCTCATAGTGGTTCTGGGAGGAGTTAACCCTATGGGAGGAAAAGGCCGCATCAGCGGTACGGTGCTTGCAATTTGCGTCCTTCAGATGCTTTCGTCCGGGATTAACAGGTTTCCTGAAATATCCAGTTTCTACATTCCCCTTTTCTGGGGCGGGGTGCTGCTGCTTGTAATGGTGCTGAATTACTACAGAGAGAATAAGCAGAGTCAGGGAGGTCATAAAAAAGCTGTCATTTCCAAATATAGAATCTGGGTAAGAAAAAGCGGTTGAACACTATATATAAACTAATATAGTTTATAATTTTGATTGTTAAATTATTTACAATCTTTAAATATAGTGATATAATGTGTTATAATTAATATGGGATAATATTTTGGTTATTGACATGTTGTATACATATTTAGATTGCTTCTTTGACGGTTGGGCAATCAGTGGGTCGCGTTCAAGATTTTACGTAGTTTCCAGGGTGGGAAACTTAAATGTGAGTTTTGCCACCCTTTTTATGTGTTATCTTATAAGGGTATACGACAAAATATAACAATATTATATAAGGAGTTGAGATACATGAAGGTTAGAATTACAGAAACCGTACTAAGAGATGCAAATCAGTCTTTGATTGCCACCAGAATGCCTTTCTCCGATTTTGAAGGAATCCTGGAAACCCTGGACAAGGCCGGATATCATTCTCTGGAATGCTGGGGAGGAGCCACCTTTGATTCCTGCCTCAGATATCTGAGTGAGGACCCATGGGAAAGGCTAAGAAAGATCAAGTCCAAGGTAAAGAACACACCCTTGCAGATGCTCTTAAGAGGACAGAACATTTTAGGGTATAAACACTATCCTGATGATGTTGTAAGAAAGTTTGTTGCTCATGCAGCAGATAATGGAATGGATATCTTCCGCATTTTCGATGCGCTTAATGATTTCCGGAACATTCGTGTAGCAGTGGATGAGGTGTTAAAGCGCAAAGCTCATGCTCAGGGAGCAATCTGCTATACCATAAGCCCTATTCACAACCTGGAAAACTATGTCAAGCTGGGCAAAGAGCTGGAGGATATGGGGGTTCATTCCCTGTGTATTAAGGACATGGCAGGCATTTTGGGACCACAGGAAGCCTATGATCTGGTTAAAGCATTGAAGGAAACCATTAAACTGCCTGTTTATCTCCATACTCATTCCACTACCGGCCTTGGTCCTATGACTTTGCTTAAGGCTGTAGAGGCCGGCTGCGATGGTATAGACTGTGCCATATCCTCTTTCTCCAACGGAACTTCACAGCCTGCTACAGAGACTATGAACTATGCATTGAAACAGGCAGGTTTCGATACCGGACTGGATGACAAGGTTTTAAAGGAAATTAATGATTACTTCAAGCCCATAAAGGCAAAATACATTACATCAGGACAGATGGACGCCTTTGTAATGGGAATAGACACAGATGCACTTGTTTACCAGGTACCCGGAGGCATGCTTTCCAACATGATAGCACAGCTTAAGGCACAAAATGCTATTGACCGTCTTGATGAAGTATTGGAAGAAATTCCTCATGTGCGGAAAGATCTGGGATATCCTCCTTTGGTTACTCCCATGAGCCAGATGGTTGGTGTACAGGCTGTATCCAATGTATTGCTGGGCGAACGGTACAAGAGTGTGTCTAAAGAAGTCAAAGCTTATCTGAAGGGCGAGTATGGAAAAGCTCCCGGAGAACTCAATCCTGAACTGGTTAAGAAGGTATTGGGAGATGAACAGCCTATCACCACAAGATTCGCAGATACCCTGGAACCCCAGTTTGACAAGGTGAAAGAAGAACTTAAGGGTATTGCAAGGTCTGATGAGGATGTGCTTTCATACATTGCCTTCCCACAGATTGCAGAAAAGTTCTTTAAGGAAAGAGAAGAACGTGAGTCTCTGAAGGTGAGCTACTCCATAGTCAAAAAGTAAAGGGTGGTGTACATGTCATTTTTTGATAGTATTTTAGTTTCCATATTCAGTATGGCCTTGGTTTTCTTAGTACTGGCCAGCTTGTATGCATTAATTCAGATCTTTGCAAAATTGGTGGGCATTTTTAAGCATGAGGCTGCATTGCCCGTTAATGTTCCGGCAGAGCAGGCAGAAGTCCTGGATGAGGGAGCAAAAGGCCCGGAAGTTTCGGCCGGCGAGCTGAGGCTTAAGGGAGTTGATGAAAAGACTGCTGCCATGATTATGGCCATTATCAGTCATGAATCAGGCATTCCCCTGTCTGAGCTTCAGTTCAAGTCAATCAAAGCAATAGAACAATCCTGATAGATTTTAGCAAGGAGGAGTTTTCCAATGCGATATATTGTTACTATAAATAATAAAAGCTATGAAGTAGAAGTAGAACGTGGACAGGCCAGCATTGTAAAAATTGATGATGCTGCAGTCCAGGCTGCTGTTCAGGCAGCGCAAGCCCAGGCAGCCCCAACAGTTGCATCAGCTCCAGCAGCACCTCAGCAGGCACCTGCAGCGCCTGCACCCGCGGCACCTGTTTCAGCTGCATTAGGCAGCGGCGAGCCTGTTAAGGCACCCATGCCGGGAACCATATTGGATGTGAAGGTAAGCAGCGGACAGACCGTTAAGAAGGGAGACATTCTATTTATTCTGGAAGCCATGAAAATGGAGAATGAAATTATGTCTCCCGGGGACGGTGTAGTACAGGTAGCAGCTTCAAAAGGGGCATCGGTATCCACCGGTGATGTCCTTGCCATCATTCAATAGCGGGGTGACTTACAATGTTTATAGATGCACTTAAAACCATATGGGCTGAATCCGGTTTTGCTGCAATAACATGGCAGCAGCTGGTTATGATTGCAATAGCCTGTGTATTGATATATTTAGCCATTGTCAAGAAGTTTGAACCATTGCTGCTTCTTACCATTGCCTTTGGCGTACTTCTGGCTAACCTGCCTTTGGCAGGCCTAATGAAGGAAGAAATAGGTTCAGAACAGGGAGGACTGCTGCATTATTTATATTTAGGCGTTAAGAAAGGCATATACCCATCATTGATATTCCTGGGTATCGGTGCAATGACTGATTTTGGTCCGCTGATTGCCCGGCCTTCCAGTTTGTTCCTGGGTGCAGCAGCCCAGTTTGGCATTTTTATTGCATTTACTATTGCCAACCTGATTGGCTTTACACCTCAGGAGGCGGCTTCAATCGGTATCATTGGCGGAGCTGATGGGCCCACAGCCATTTTTACCACAACCAGGCTGGCGCCGGACCTGCTGCCGGCCATTGCCATCGCCGCTTATTCATATATGGCTTTGATTCCTATGATACAGCCGCCGCTGATGAGGCTGCTCACAACCAAAAAGGAAAGAGAAGTTAAGATGGAGCAGCTGAGAGAGGTTTCCAAGCTGGAAAAAATCTGCTTCCCCATAGTAGTTACCATCTTCTGTGTATTGCTGCTTCCCTCGGTTGCACCCTTGATTGGAATGCTGATGCTGGGCAACCTGTTCAGAGAATCAGGAGTAGTGGAAAGATTGTCTGATACAGCTCAGAACGCTTTGATAAACATAGTAACTATTTTCCTGGGTGTAACTGTCGGAGCCACAGCAAATGCTGAGAGATTCTTAAGACCTGAGACACTGGCCATAATCGGTTTGGGTCTGGTGGCTTTCATGTTCAGCACCATCGGCGGCTTGCTCTTAGGCAAGCTGATGTATAAGCTGTCCGGAGGGAAGATTAATCCTCTGATTGGTTCAGCAGGCGTATCGGCTGTTCCCATGGCTGCCAGGGTATCGCAGATAGAAGGGCAGAAGGCCAATCCAGGCAACTTCCTTCTCATGCATGCCATGGGACCGAATGTTGCAGGGGTTATAGGTTCGGCAGTAGCAGCAGGCATCTTAATGGCATTGTTCGGATAAAAACTGTAAATAAATATATCTTATATAATTTTACTCATGTATCATATAGACTTTCCTCTTTAATCGGCAGAGCTTATCTTTGCCGGTTTTTTTCTTTCCGCGGCAGGCTATGCTGTCTATACGTTATCATCGGTGGAAATTACATAATCCGGATTTATTGGAATCTTCCCGCCGCCGTGAGGTGAGTCAATTACAAATTTAGGGACAGCAAATCCCGAAATATAACCGGTAAGGTTTTTATGCGGTTGCAGCTTTTATCACCACTTTCCTGCATATTTTTGGTATAATGGTACCTGGAGCGTATTTTTCCAGCAATACAATGAACTGCCATTAATCAGCTGACATGAACAGGTCAGTTGCAGGGAAGGCGGTGAAGCAAGTGTAAACCGTATAAAAAGGCTTCTGCATAGGCATACTCGAATAGAACCAATACCGGAATGAAAATTTTAATAATGCGCAAGAGACTATATGTCTTGGTGATAAATAAACAGGCAGCATGCAAACTGCCTGAGAAGATCAGTACCGTTTTGAAAACAAGGGAGATAATGATAAAATCAGCAAATAATGCGGTTTTTAGAAACTGTAATAATATAGGAAAGCAGGTGTTCAATTGGATAAACTTCCATGGCATGAACAAAGCATACAAGAGGTAAGCGCAAATCTCAATACCGATACGTCAAATGGCTTAACATCGGAAGAAGCCCGATTGCGCTTGGAAAAATACGGGCCTAATGAGTTGGAGCATAAGGAAGGGACTGGTATATTTCAGATGTTTATTGAACAGTTAAAGGATTATATGGTGTTAATCCTTATAGCAGCCAGCCTGGTATCTATTCTTGTAAAAGAAGTTGTCGATTCTATTGTAATCATAGGCATTGTTATCATTAACGCAGTTTTGGGTGTAGTACAGGAGTACAGGGCAAACAAGGCCCTGGAAGCCCTAAAAAAGATGTCCGCTCCCCATGCAAAGGTTATAAGGGATGGCAAGGAAGCGGCCATACCTGCTGCTGAGCTGGTACCCGGCGATTTGGTGATTTTGGAAACCGGGGATTATATACCTGCAGATGTCAGGCTGACTTCATCTGTCAATCTTAAGGTGGAGGAAGCAGCGCTGACGGGAGAATCTGTACCGGTAGAAAAAGATGCATCCAAAAGGCTGGAAGGCGATGTAGGACTGGGAGACCAGGTCAATTGCGGCTTTATGAGCACATTGGTTACCTATGGCCGCGGCACCGGTATTGTAACTGCTACGGGCATGAACACAGTAATCGGGAATATTGCCAGGATGATTCAGGAGGATTCTCAAGAGGATACGCCATTGCAGCGCAAACTGGCACAGTTGGGCAAACTGCTTGGCACCGCATGCCTGGTCATATGTGCAGTCGTTTTTGTGCTTGGTTTGACTCGCGGGGAGGACATCCTTGGCATGTTCATGACATCAGTCAGCCTTGCAGTAGCAGCTATTCCCGAGGGGCTGCCGGCTGTTGTTACCATTGTGCTTGCACTGGGCATGCAGCGCATGGTGCAGCATAACTCAATTATGAAAAAGCTGCATGCTGTTGAAACGCTGGGCAGTACTACGGTTATCTGTTCGGATAAAACCGGAACTTTGACTCAAAACCAGATGACAATAGTAAAAATGTATACTCTGGGACAGGAGATAGATGTCTCAGGGGAAGGTTACAACCCTGCAGGGTCCTTGACCATAGAGGGCAAGGAAGTTAATCTCTCAGAGCAGCCTGCTGCAGCAAGGCTTTTGGAGATTCAGGCATTATGCAATGATGCCCGGCTGGAGCATGTTACAGAAGGCGGCAGCGATGAATGGCGCATTATCGGCGATCCGACTGAAGGAGCAATGATTGTCGCCGCTGCCAAAGCAGGTATTGACCGTGATGAAATCAACAAAGCCCAGCCAAGGCTTCAGGAAATCCCGTTCGATTCTCAGCGTAAATTAATGACCACTTATCACCAGACCCGGGACGGTAAGCTTGCTGCCTTTACCAAGGGAGCACCGGATATCCTGGTAGAACGCTGCACCTATGTTATGAAAAAGGATGGCACCATTGCTCCTATTACGCCTGAAGATATAAATGAGATAATTAATGAAAACAAGAATTTAGCCAGCCAGGCTTTCAGGGTCCTGGCAATGGCATACAAACCGGTGCCGGAGATTCCCGAACATCCTACGCCTGACAAGGATGAGCAGGGGCTGGTATTCTGCGGTCTGGTAGGAATGATTGACCCGCCCCGGCCGGAGGCAATAGAGGCAATCAAGGTCTGCAAAACTGCAGGAATTCGTGCTGTGATGATTACAGGCGATTATCGCGATACTGCTGCTGCAATCGCCCGTCAGTTAGGCATTATATCTTCAGATGATGAAGTGCTGACCGGAGCAGAGCTTAATCAGATGAGTGATCAGCAGCTGGATGAAGCAGTGCGGAAGGTAAGTGTTTTTGCACGGGTTTCTCCGGAACATAAGGTAAGAATTGTGCAAGCCATGAAGAACAACGGTGAAATTGCTGCCATGACCGGCGATGGCGTAAATGATGCCCCTGCGCTGAAACGGGCAGATATCGGTGTAGCCATGGGCATAACCGGTACCGATGTAACCAAGGAAAGTGCAGACATGATAATTACTGATGATAATTTTTCCAGCATTGTGGCAGCGGTAGAAGAAGGACGGGTTATTTACAGCAATATCCGCAAATTCGTGTTCTTCCTTATGTCCTGCAATGTAGGCGAGATATTGATTATATTCCTGTCCATGCTGTTTAACTGGGAGATTCCGCTGCTTCCTATTCATCTTCTGTGGATCAATCTGCTGACGGATGCTTTCCCGGCTTTAGCCCTCGGTACTGAAAAGAAGGAACCAGGCTTGATGGAAGTTCCGCCCCGGGATCCTAATGAGTCCATTATAAACAAAGACATGCTGATAAATATAATTGTGCAGAGCCTTGTAATGACTGCAGCAGTTCTGTTTTCCTTCTATTATGGATGGAAAAACCACGGGCTGGACATGGGGCGTACTTATGCTTTGGTAACATTGATTTTGTGTGAGCTGCTCCGGGCATATACAGCCCGCTCCGAAAGACTGCCATTGTGGAAGTTAGGGGTATTCAGCAACCGCAATATGAACTTAGCTGCCATAGTATCCTTTGGCCTTTTGCTGGTTATAATGTTTATCCCGGCGTTCCGCGATATATTCCGTATTGAATATTTCCATTTCGGGGATTGGGATTTTGTTGTGCTGATGGCTGTTCTGCCGCTGATATTCGGCGAACTGACCAAGGTAGTTCGAGGAGCAGTATCCAGGAACAAATGAAGCAGCAATAGGTTAATAATAGAATTTTAAAATTAAAATTGAGCAAAACTGATATTATTATTAATTTTAGACTGTGACCATAATAAAACAGACTTCAATACTGTTACCATTACAATATTGATTCCAAAGTTGTGATTGTAACAAAATGAGATAAGTACAAAGAAGCAATATGCACAATTTTGATAATGTTTCATTTTTAGGGCCATCACCTTCAAACAGGTGGTGGTTCTTAATTAGAGCAGAGCATTCCTTAAGTCCATCATATCTTTTGGCAGAGGAGATATTATTTCTATGCATTTGCCTGTAAGGGGATGGATGAACCGGACCATATGGGAGTGCAGCGCCTGCCTTCCGATCAGGCTGGTTGGTATATTTGAATATAGCGTGTCTCCAATAAGGGAATGACCGATTTCCCTGCAGTGCACCCTGATCTGATGAGTTCTGCCGGTTTCAAGGGTAAAATGCAGTACAGCAGCATCCTTTAGTTCTTCAACAACCTCATAATGGGTAACAGCAGGATCGCCGGACGGAGACACCTCCCTCAGGATGATGGAACCCGGTGCTCTGCTTATAGGAAGGTTTATGATACCTTTTTTCTCTGCAGGGCAGCCATGTACAATGCCTGTATATTTCTTATGATAATCTCCGGTTTTCATTTGCTGTGTCAGTTTTTCATGCACAAACTGGTTTTTGGCAAATACTATTACGCCTGTGGTATCCCGATCCAGTCTGCTGACAGGCCTGATCTTCGTCTGGCAGCCTTTGCTCTGAAAATAGTACATGAGTCCGTTTGCCATGGTGTTTTCGGAATCCCTTCCAAGGGGATGAATAATTATTCCGGGAGGCTTGTCAAGGGCAATTACGGTATCATCCTCATACAAGATTTTTAAATCCATTGGCACAGGTTTCACGGTTTCGGATTTTTCCTCAAAATGAATATCTGCCTCTACAATATCGCCGCAGGTCACAATTTGATTCATATAAACAGGTTTGCTGTTGCAGAGTACCTGCCCATGATACTTGAATCGCTTGATCAGGCTGTTGGAGAAGCCAAACTCATTCCTGAGTATGCTTCTGACCGTACGTCCGTTGTCTTTTTCATGTACTGTATACCTAAAATTCATCTTGCGGGTTTTCCATCCTTTCAACCTGAACAGGTACGCCATTTTTATAAAAACCTTTGTTCCAATTCCAACAGGTATTGCTTGATATCCAGCCCTCCGCCGTATCCCACCAGCTTTCCATTGGAGCCGATTACCCGGTGACAGGGGATAATGATTGCGATCGGATTTTTATTATTGGCCATGCCGACTGCCCTGCAAGCCCTTTCATTGCCTACTGCTGAAGCTATATCCTTATAGCTTCGTGTTTCTCCATAGGGGATATCAAGCAGGGCCTTCCATACTTTTATCTGAAAGGGAGTGCCCTTCGGCACTATGGGCAAATCAAAGGTTCTGCGGCATCCGTTGAAATACTCCTGAAGCTGTATTCCGGCTTTTTTAAGCAACTCCGTTTCTGCCACGGTTGCATCTGCTATCGCTGCGCCCGGATCTTTTGTTTTGCTGCTGCCAGAAAAATAAAGCCGGGTTATTTGTGAGTTTTCATCGACGATTCCAAGTCTGCCCACCGGGGTGTCATAGAAGAATAAATATTTCGGCATTTAATATTCCCCCTAACCGATTTACTATTATATATCCTTTATTATAGCTGATAACATAAATAACGCAAAGCATAAAGCCAATGCATGTCTTACATACTAGATTGGCTGTGGTTGCCTTCTGCTGTACTGCCCCTGAAGAGACTGATCTTAAGAGGCAAAACAGGCGCATTTTATAAGACAAGTTAGTATGAGAAAAAATTTCATTTGCAGCAAATGGAAAAATGTATACAATAGTATAAGAGTCATAAAAATACTGTACTAAGCAGTCTGCATCCAGCATAGGAGGGATTTGTAATGAATAAATTTACGGAATGCACATTTCCATTGAAAAATGTGAGAATTAAGGATGAATTTTGGAACAGGTATACAAACCTTGTAAGAGAAGTCATTCTGCCGTACCAGTGGAATGCTTTGAACGACCGGATACCTGATGCCCCGCCCAGCTATGCAGTTCGCAATCTTCGCATTGCCGCGGGGGTAGAGGAAGGAGAATATCAAGGTCTTGTATTTCAGGACAGTGATATGGCTAAATGGCTGGAAGCAGCATCCTACAGCCTGGCGGTCCAGCCGGATGAGACACTGGAATCACAGGTGGACGAAATAATAGATCTTATAGGTAAGGCTCAGCTTCCTGACGGGTATATGAATACATATTACATTGTCAAGGAGCCTGGCAGAAGATGGACTAATCTCTGGGAATGCCATGAGCTCTATTGTGCAGGGCATTTAATAGAGGCTGCAGTAGCACACTATGAAGCCACGGGCAAAAGAAAGTTTTTGGACATAATGTGCCGTTTTGCAGATCATATTGACAGCGTATTCGGCCCGGAACCCGGCAAAAAGAGAGGGTATCCCGGTCATGAAGAAATTGAGCTGGCACTTTTTAAACTGTACAGGGTAACCGGTGAAGAGCGGTATCTTAATCTTGCGCTGTTTTTTATAAATGAAAGAGGAAAGACTCCTTACTACTTTGATGTTGAAGCAGAGGAAAGAGGCTGGGTTCATCATTGGGCACACAAGGGGCAGCGTCCGTCCCAGACTAAAGAATATAACCAGTATCACCTTCCGGTAAGAGAACAGAAAAAAGCCGTGGGGCATGCAGTAAGAGCAGTTTACCTGTATTCAGGCATGGCTGATGCAGCCCTGGAAACCGGTGATGAAGAGCTTGGAGATGCCTGCCGCACCCTCTGGAACAATATTACCGGCAGACAAATGTATATAACCGGTGGTATAGGATCTACTCATATAGGCGAAGCCTTCACATTTGATTATGACCTGCCCAATGATACAGTATACCAGGAGACCTGCGCTTCCATAGGGCTGCTGCTTTTCTCACGCCGCATGCTGCAACTGGAGAAGCATGGAAAATATGCGGATGTTATGGAAAGAGCTTTGTACAACTCCATACTCAGCGGGATTGCCCTGGACGGTAATAGGTTCTTTTATTGCAATCCTATGGAAGTATGGCCTGAAGCCAGCGAAAAAAACCCCTGCAGACGCCATATAAAGCCGGAGCGTCAGAAATGGTACGGCTGTGCCTGCTGCCCGCCCAATATTGCGCGCCTTTTGTCCTCAATCGGAGGTTACATATACAGCAGGGATGGCAATACTATATATACCCACCTGTATATCGGAAGCGAGCTTGAGGCAGAGCTGGACGGAGAAAAGGTAATTTTAGCACAAAAAACCGATTATCCATGGGACGGCGAGGTAACCATCCAGGTAATGGGCATTACTGAAAAGGAGTTTGATCTGGCACTGAGGATGCCTGGCTGGTGCGACCAAGCCTCTTTGAAGATAAACGGTGAGGAATGCTCCATTGGTTATCGTTTAAGGGACGGTTACATCCATATTGAAAGAACCTGGACCAATGGTGATACCATCGTATTTCAAATGGAAATGAAACCGCAGCTTATCCAGGCCCATCCGCAGGTTCGGGCAAATGCAGGCAGAGCAGCAATACAGCGTGGTCCTGTAGTATATTGCCTTGAGGAAGTTGACAACGGAAAAAATCTGTCAGCCATATCCATATCCCACGATATACGCCTGGACGCATATCGTGATGCGGCACTGCCGGGTAATGCTGTTGCCGTACGGGGACAGGGAATGCGCATAAATGATTCTTTATGGGATGAAAACGAGCTTTACCGGCCATTGCAGCTAAATGTAACACCGGTTACCATTAAAGCGGTGCCTTATTTTATGTGGGGAAACCGGGGAATCGGAGAAATGCTGGTTTGGATAAGATGCCAATAAGCATAAGGAGATTATGTTATGGAACTGAATAAAGAAAATATGCGGAAATTACTGTTCCTGGCTGCCTTTTCAATCACCCTTTTTTTAGTCCTGCAAAATCTCAGTTCCGTAATACGGGCAGCCAGGGTAGTCTTGGGGCTGCTGACACCATTTTTCATTGGTGCTGCTATGGCTTTTCTCCTTTATGTGCCCCTTCAGTTTTTTGAACAGAAGATTTTTACTTCCGAAAGGAAACTGGTAAAAGCCATCCGCCGCCCGTTATCCATACTGTTATCTGTGCTGCTGGTGGCAGCAGTGCTGTTTGTGGTAATAGTGATGCTGGTTCCGCAGATAGCTGAGACTGTTCAGATACTGACTAATGTAATACCGTTGTTCTTTCGCAGCATACCGGAGTGGGCAGACCGCTTTACCCAGAGTTTTCCGGACTTCAACCAATGGCTGGAGACTCTCAGTATAGACTGGAACCGCATAGGCAACAGCATTCTGGATTTTATCAGGAACAGCACTTCCAGGCTCTTAGGTTCTACTATTTCAGCAATATCCTATGTGTTTAACATAACATTCAACCTGATTGTGGCATCTGTGTTTTCAATATATATTTTGCTTAACAAGGAAAAACTGGCGGAACAGGCAAAAATGCTATTGTTTGCTTATCTTCCTGAGAGAAGGGCAGAACGTATTATAGAGATAAGCAGATTGGCACAAAAAACCTTTTATAAATTTGTTACAGGTCAGATAATTGAGGCAACCATACTGGGGCTGCTTTGCTTCGCAGGAATGCTGGTGCTTAGGATACCCTTTGCGCCGGTTGCGTCGGTGCTTATTTTTATTACCGCCTTTATCCCTTTATTTGGTGCTCTGATCGGTACCGGTCTGGCAGCTTTCATTATCCTTATGGTAAATCCTTTAAAGGCATTATGGTTTATTATATTTATTATTCTTCTGCAGCAATTTGAGGGCAATATAATATATCCGCGGGTCATGGGCACTACAGTAGGTCTGCCTGCTATGTGGGTTGTGCTGGCGGTTACTTTGGGCGGCGGCACGCTCGGCATTCCGGGCATGCTCCTTGCTGTACCTGTTGCCTCCGTTATATATACCCTGCTGAAGGAAGCAGTAAGAGAAAGACTGAAGAAAAAAGGAATTAACCACGCTGAGCAGAAGCAATAGTTGGCCTGGCCGGGTGCGTCATATGATAGCACCAGATGGCAAATATGGTGGTCCGGCTTGTAAATGGCCCGATAATGCCAATGAGTAAGTTGTCCGATTTAGCGTATATTACATAA
Organism: Clostridiales bacterium; assembly: GCA_012842605.1. Lineage (GTDB taxonomy): Bacteria > Bacillota > Clostridia > Caldicoprobacterales > DTU083 > DUSN01. Next base: position 24,156 of record DUSN01000035.1, on the reverse strand, counting down.
CAAATGTAGTTTCACAGTAATAAAGAAAGGCTTATAGTGAAGTGTTTTTACAAAGAAGACCATGTAAAAAACTGCATATAAGAAGAATATTGACGGTCTTGCTTATTCAGCTATTTATTCTGCTTTTACAGCTGCAGACTGCCTTTGCTTATGATGCTGAATTGACACCTGATGAGATTGCAGGGCTTGCACCCAAAAACCAATTGCTGGCGGCAGCTTTCTTTATCTTATTGTTTGCGGTAAAGTCGCTTATATTTGTCATACCCATTCCGCTTCTATATATAAGCGTAGGATTGATATTTGATCCGGCTGCCGCTTTTGTTGTTAATGTTATTGGAATGATTGTCTGTACAGCTGTTCCGTATTGGATCGGGCGCTTTTCGGGTGCCGGTTTTTTTCAAAAGCTGATAAAAAAGTATCCGAAGATTCAAATCCTGGATACTTTTCAGCATGACAATCAATGGTTTTTTTCCTTTATGGTCCGGGTTGTAGGCTTTCTGCCCTGTGATGCGGTAAGCGCTATACTGGGTGCTTTGAAAGTAGGCTTCTGGAAGTATATCAGCGGAACGGTGGTTGGCATGATGCCTGGCTTAATAGCTACTACTATGGTTGGCATTACCATAACCAACCCGCAATCCCCTGCATTTATTTTTTCATGTATACTGACTGTCCTGGTTTCCGCCGGATCTGTTCTTGTATGGAGAATCTACCGGAAGATACACAACACCTATTCTCCTCAATCAGCTTTTTCTGCCGGGCTTGACCCTCAGCATGAACAGAAGCAGGAAAATAAGGTAGATGATCTGCAGCAGTAAAACAATTAATAACCTCAAATCGGATTTAGGTGCCATACCTATCAGGATCAGCATGGGAGCACCGAACAAAATTCCATAACTGCTGCCGGTGAGCAGATTATTGGCAGCAGGTGTCCGGTAGTTGGGATCAAGTTCTCTAAGCAGCATTACGCCTGAGCTTATGGTGCCTGTCATCATTCCATACATGGAAAGCAGCCCCTCATAGTAATATGCGGGGTATAATTTTTTGCACAGCCATTTGAGGTATACAAGTGTCACCCAGCCGCCCAGAATGGACAATATAATAAAAGGTATCCAGAGACCGGACAAATCCTTTATATCAATGGCAGCTATGCCTGCAACTATCATATAATCAAAGGCGCAGCCGGATAGCCGGCTCAGCAGGTAATTGTTGGGGTATTGCCGTTTCATCCACTTTGCTTTAGTGAACCAGTTGAAGGATTGGCGGAACAGCATGGCTGCAAGAGAACCCACAATGAAGTTGAATCCCCAGATAAGCGGTGACACGGTTGCAGAAATGCCTGGTGCAGTTTTTTCAAGCAAGCTTGTGATGCCCAGTGAAACAAGATATGTAGCCAGATAGACCACAAATACCATGGCTGTCTGTATGGACAGACGATCGACAGACTGGGATACGGGTATTTCATTTTCACTTTGGAAATCCTCGATGGTCAAGGCTTCGGCCTTCTCCTGGATGGTTTGAATATTGATTCTTTTATGTTTATGAAGGATATTGATATATATGACACCCACCATGCAGGCACACAGAAAACCTGCAGCAGCAAGCGACAGACCGAAGGATTGACCGCCTGCAAAACCCAATTGTTCATAGGTTGCCCCTACATTATTGGCCTGTCCCGGTCCCTGACCATAACCCATGGGCAGCAGTATCCCCGCCGCCTTAAACAGACCGGGCATAAAGGTATATGCCAAGCCTGCTGTTATCAGGATTCCAAGAATGCCCTGAACAAGGTAACAGCTGACAATCAAAGCACCGCTTTTGGGACCGTCCAGGGAGTTTGCAGCAGTTTCAGGCCTTTTCTCCGGAATGCGCAGTGAAAGTGCAATAAAACCAATTGCAATGGTATGATAAGTTATCATATCCAAAAAAGTACCATCAAGTTTAATAAGTCCGAAGATGCGCAGCAGCAATGCCAGGAATCCTCCTATTACCGCTGTAGGCGCAAGGCTCTTTCTGACAATAGCTACCTTCCTGCGCAGTACATTGGCAGCCAGCAGTATTGTTGAAAGAATGCCGAATTGGATCATGGCGTCCCAAAGCATAGTGTTTGAGGCTGAAAAATTCATATCTTCCATCCTTTCTATCTGTTGTAAATAGAATGCTGCCCTGTCAAGGCTTTGCATAATTCATAGTATTTTAAGGCACTGCGGGGCAGCCTGGACCTAAGCTCATAATACTCCCGGCCGGTAGTTGTAAAGATAAGAGTCTGTCGTCCGTGTATTGCTATGTCTGATATATTTGAGAGAGGAAAAGCATGGTTTTTTCCATTGTCATTCTGGAAAACCAGCCGGTCCCGATACAGAAGCAGCCTGCCCCTGCCAATGAGACGGGAAATCCTGGCCTTTGTAATTTTCCATAAAGACTGTTGTTCATCTGATGTAATAATAACATCGTCAGGGCAGCTATTATACCGTGCAGCCAGCTCCTGGACCTGTTTTGTCTGCCATTTGGTCCAATCCAGCACTGTTGTAAATGGGGGCTTTTGGTCATTCAGGGATTCCAGGAAGCCGTATTCGGTATAACGCAGTTTAAGGCCGCAGCTGCAGGATAATGTGTCGTTGCTGCTTTTAAGACTCCCCATTTTATTGCAGACAGGGCAGAGGTAAAGGGCAGTCTCCAGGCATTCAGCGATTCGTTTGCCCCTGAAGGGTATGGGATTGCGTTTTTGTTCTTCATATGCATTGGTGTATAAATCCTTTTCTATGCACTTCATTAATTCCTCTTCTGACATGCCTGCAATTTCTTCGGGGGTATAGACCCGGACAAGCTGTCCGGTCATAAGGCCCCGCCTGGGGAACCTGGACCAGCGGGGCTGGGTCAGGTACCCGCCATGTATGCGAAAGGTAACCAGAGCGGCTTTGGCATGTTTGATCAGCTTTGCCGTTGTCCTGTGCAGCTCGCCGGTTTCTCCTCCAAAGGTCATGTTGCCTTCCGGGAAGATGCATATATTATGCCCTTCCTTTATCCGTTTGAAGATTGCTGCGGCTGTCTGACGGTCAGTGGAAGATTTCACTCTGGGTATCGGAGATACCAAAAACTTAATCAGCCTGCTGACCAATCCCAGCCTGAACAGATGATCGCTGGCTACATAATACATCATCTGCGGAAAGCTCAATCCTACCAGCAGGGGATCCCAGCTGGTTACATGATTGGGCAGAATGAATGACGGATGTTTTAACGGCTGGATTCTTTCAAACCGGTAGTTGAATTTCCATGTTAAAAATGGCTTCATAATAATCTGCAGGGTGCGATATACAATTTTATGCCTAAGCTGCCCTTTCACGGTCATGTACCTCACTATACCGAGATCTTTTCAAACTGGCTGTAATAAAGGTTGGCATAAAAGCCGCCTTTCTTGAGCAATTCTTCATGAGTTCCCTGTTCTACAATGTCACCGTTGTCGATGCACAGAATCAGGTCTGCATTTTTTATTGTAGATAAACGGTGGGCGATTACAAAGCTGGTGCGCCCTTCCATAAGGTGGTCCATGGCCTTTTGAATCAGTATTTCAGTCCTGGTGTCAACGGAACTGGTAGCTTCGTCAAGGATCAGTATTTTCGGGTTGGAAAGAATAGCCCGGGCTATGGTAAGAAGCTGCTTTTGGCCTTGAGAAACATTGGTTACCTCTTCATTCAATACCATTTGATAGGAGTCGGGGAGGGCGCGAATAAAATGGTCAGCCTGGGCAGCCCTGGCTGCTGCTATAACTTCCTCATCTGAAGCGTCCAGCCTGCCATAGCGGATATTTTCCATAATAGTGCCGTTAAACAGCCATGTATCCTGAAGTACCATTCCAAACAAGGATCTTAAGTCATCCCTTGCAAAATCCCGTATGTCATGTCCTTCGATCCGGATGGAACCCTCATTCACATCATAAAAACGCATCAGCAGCTTAACTATAGTAGTTTTGCCTGCACCGGTGGGGCCTACAAGAGCTATCTTCTGCCCCTTTCTTATAACTGCCGAGAAGTCCTTTATAATAATCTTATCCGGGTCATATCCAAACCGGACATGTGAAAACTCCACATTGCCTTCTACCTGAACTTTGCCCTCTTCAGGCTGGTCATTCCGGTTGACGGCAACCACAGCTCTGTCCGGTTCTTCCTCTTTTTCGCCAAGGAATTCAAAAATCCGTTCCGACGAGGCTGCAACCTGCTGCAATACATTGGATATATTGGCAATTTGGGTTACCGGCTGGGTAAAAGAGCGTACATACTGGATAAAGGCCTGAATGCCGCCTACGGTCATGGTGCCTTTAGCAGTAAGGTATGCACCCAATATGCAGATAACCACATAACCTAAATTGCCCACAAAATGCATCATGGGCATCATCAGCCCCGAGATAAACTGGGATTTCCATCCGGAACGGTACAGTTCATTGTTATACTCGTCAAATTTATCAATGGATTTTTGTTCCATGTTAAAGGCTTTTATAATTATATGGCCGCCGTACATTTCCTCAACATGACCGTTCAGGTGGCCTAAGTATTCCTGCTGCGCCCTGAAGTATTTCTGGGATTTTTTCACTGTAAAGGTAACCAGGATAACTGACAGGGGCAGGATTGCCAATGACGCAAGGGTCATGGACCAGCTGATGGAAATCATCATTATCAGGACACCGATCATGGTTGTAACAGAGCTGATGATCTGGGTAATGCTCTGGTTCAGAGAATGGTTCAAAGTATCAACATCATTGGTAACCCGGGACAATACCTCTCCATGGGTTGTTGCATCAAAATATTTAAGGGGCAGACGGTTTATCTTCCTGGATATGGCATTGCGAAGATCGTAGGAAATCCTGGTGGATATGTCGGCCATTATAAACCCCTGAATATACATGAAGAAGGCGCTGACAAGGTAGAGGCCTAGCAGCAGAGCCAGGATCCTTCCTATGCGGGCAAAGTTGATGCCTTCTGTGCCGCCGGTTACCATATTAATAATACCTGCAAACAATTCGTTGGTGGCCTGAGCAAGGATCTTTGGGCCGGCAATGGTAAATACCGCAGATAGTACTGCAAATATCATTACTATAATTATTTTAACTTTGTATGGTGACAGGTGCGAAATCAGCTTTTTCATGCTGCCTTTGAAGTCCCTGGCTTTTTCACCCGGCATCATGCCCACAGGGCCGGGGCCGCCTCGGAAGCCTCTTTGCCTTCTATTCTCCATGCTCATGCCAATTCCTCCCCGGACAGCTGAGATTCTGCAATTTCTCTGTACTCCCTGCAGGTTTGCAGCAGTTCAGCATGCCTGCCGATGCCTGCCAGTCTGCCTTCATCCAGCACAATAATCTGATCAGCGTTCATAATTGTGCTGACACGCTGTGCTACAATCAGAATGGTGGAGTCTCCTATATATTTGCTCAATGCTTTTCGGAGGGCGGCATCAGTTTTAAAATCAAGGGCAGAAAAGCTGTCGTCAAATATATAGATGGGTGCTTTTTTGATTAATGCTCTTGCTATGGACAGCCTTTGCTTCTGGCCACCTGATACATTTGATCCGCCCTGTGCTATGGGAGACTGGTAACCATTTTCCATATTCTCTATGAATTCCGCCGCCTGTGCAACTTCGGCAGCAAGGGCCACCTCGTCAGGGGATGCATTTTCCTTGCCGTAACGTATGTTGGACTCTATGGTTCCTGTGAACAGATTTGTCTTCTGGGGTACATAGCCGATAATGCTGCGCAGCTTTTCCTGAGACAGTTCCTGAACAGGTATGCCGTCTATGGTAATTTCACCTTCGGTTGCATCATAGAACCTGGGAATGAGGTTAACCAGGGTTGTTTTGCCGGAGCCTGTAGAGCCGATAATGGCTGTAGTCTCACCTGGCCGGGCTGTAAAGGAGATATTGTGAAGGGCATCGGTTTCAGCACCCTTGTAACGGAAAGAGACATTGCGAAAGACAATCTCGCCCCTAACTTTGCTGCCAAGAACAGCAGGATTCTTCTTATCCTGTATGGAAGGCTCCACATCCAGCACTTCGTTGATGCGGGTAGCAGAAACCATGGCTCGCGGCAGCATGACAAACATCATGGCAATCATAAGGAAGGCCATGATTATTTGCATGGCATACTGGATAAAGGCCATCATGTCTCCCACCTGCATGGCGGAGCGCTCAATTTCATGCGCACCGGCCCACATGATTACCAGGGAAGACAAATTCATAATCAGCATCATGCTGGGCCACATAACTGTCATAACACGATTGACAAACCGGTTGTTGTCCCGCAGTTCCCGTGAGGCTTCTTCAAACCGCTTTTCTTCATGTTCCTGGTTGCTGAAAGCCCGGATTACCATTATGCCGGTAAGGCTTTCACGGGTTACCAGATTCAGCCTGTCGGTCAGCTTTTGCATAAGCTTGAACTTAGGTATGGCTATGGTGAAAATCACGGCAATAACACCGATCATTATTATTACTGCAAGGGCAATAATCCAGCTTAAGGAGACACTCTTCTGCAAGGCCATAATGATGCCGCCGATCCCCATGATGGGAGCCCGGACCATCATTCGCAATCCCATTATGATGACCATTTGAACCTGAGTCACGTCATTAGTTGTGCGAGTGATCAGGGAAGCAGTGGAATAGCGATCAAATTCCTCCAAAGAAAAGCTTTCCACTTTCCTGAATATATCTCTGCGCATCATGCGTGCAGCATCGGAACCGATACGGGATGCAAAGAAACCGACGCCAATTGCTGCAGCTGCCCCAATTAAGGTAACCAGCAGCATGTATAAGCCTGCCTTAAGTATATAATTTCTTTGCAGAGTGCTTAAATCGATACCCAGTTCAGAATAAAACAAACGGTTCATGGCAGTGCCAACCTGCCTTGCCATAGACGGTTCAGCGGAGTCAGCCTTTTTTCTTGCCTCTTCAAAGTCCTGGGGCGGCATTTGAGAAATCAGTTGGACAAGCCGGTAAAGCATAGAGGGGTCTATGTCCCTGAGCATGGCTGAATCGTCATTTTGGCTGCTGTTATCGTATCCGTGTAGTTCCGTATAATTTATTGACTGCATTAAGCGTATGAATGTAAGAGATGCCCTGCCGAATATATTTTCCAGATTGCTTAAACTCTCTGCATCTGTCTGTTCTTTGTCAAGTAAATATATGGGTTTGTCTTTTAAGATTGGATATTTATCTGCTAACTTCTTTGCCTGTGCCGAATCCGTTGATATCAGCTTATAATGATTGTTTACCTGTGATATGTCTTCGTCTGTCATAAACAAGGAAACAAACTGCAGACCGTCCCGGCTGATTGCCTCAGGTGCAGCGCTTTCTATTCCGCCCTGCTGTATTCCCGTATTTACGATATTGGACATCAGATTAGGCAGGGAAAGCTCGGTAATTGCCTGTATGTATAAAAGTATGATACATAGAATGACTGCGAAGGCAAAAGGCTTTAAATATCTTAGAATCAGCTTCATTGCACAAGTATCCTTTCAAGCATATACATACATTTACAATAAATTAATACTATATGCCTGTCAAGTACTTTGGTATGCATTTGTACACTTCTTCTATTCACTCCGCAATGCAGCTACCGGGTCCTTTTTGGCAGCCATTCTTGCAGGAATCAGGCCGCCCAGCATGGTTAGCGTTATGCTGATTAAGGCAAGCATTATTGCATGGCGTATATCGGGCTGGGCTACATTCTCCAGGGTTGTCAGGCGTTCCAGGGTATTGTTTACCGGTATGGTAAGAACAGTTCCGATAACTATGCCGATCAGTCCCGAGACAGCTCCAATGAGAAAGGTCTCTGCATTGAACACCCGGGCGATATCCTTTTTTCTTGCACCCAGTGCCCTTAGTACGCCTATTTCTCTTGTTCTTTCCAGCACGGAAATATATGTGATGATCCCAATCATAATCAGGGAAACCACCAGTGAGGTGGCTGAAAATGCTATCAGCACAAGAGTTATGGCACGCATGATTCCTCCTGATAAATCGGTGATGGTTCCTGCCAGGTCTGTATAAACAACCTTTTCATCGGTTTTTCTGCCCTCATTCCAGGCATCCAGATAATCCAGCACCAGATCCTTGTGCTGAAAATCAACTGGGTAAATAGTAATCATATACGGCATTTTGCCTGCTCCCAGGGTGGACAGCATAGTCTCCTTATCAACAGCAGGCTGAAAACCGGATGCTGATGTACCCATGGGTGTCCCCAGGGGGTCGCCCATCCCAAGGTGATGACCTGTTGGAGTTGCTATGCTTGAGGATCGGAAGGGCTCTCCAGTCAGCACGTTGTAGTCAGCTTCTCTTTGAGCTTTTACAATCTCAGAATTCTCAGCATCCTTCATAAAATGCCGGCACAGTTCATCGGAAAAGGCAATGCCGGGCTTAAGCACCGGAATATCGGTTTTTCTGGAAGGGCGGACTATGCCGGTTATCTTAAGCTCAATGGCTTCTTTGCTGTCATATAGCTTTTGAGGGTTCTTGGGATCGCTGTTTAAGATGAACAATTCTCCCTGCCGCTTGTAATATATGTCGTTGGGTATGGCTTTAAGCTTCAGACCTAATATGTCATCAAAAGGGATGCTTCGGGCATTTGAATTAAGCCCCAGCTCCTCTAAGACAGCCTTGTCAACCTTGTTGTACTTATCGGTCACCAGAACCAGGTCATACATATCTTCAGGATACTTCCCGGCAAGCAGGTCATAGGCCGACTCAAGATAACCCGGCCGGTTTTTGTCCGGGTTCTCAGGATAGGCTGACAGATTAACTGCTGCAGTATTGACCTGAGCAGCGGTTTTGCCGTCGGACCTGAGCAGATTTAGCGACACCAGGCGTGTATATGAAATGCCGTTAAGCCATTCAGGGTTCATGTCTTCTATGTACTTCAGATACTCTTGTGTAAAAACATTGGTGTGTATTCTCTTGTCCTTGTCCGGATCATATGGGTAGACTTCATTGGTTTCCGGGTATTTGACATCTTCATCATCTTCCTTGCCCATAATGTATTTCATATCCACTTCTTCAGTTCTTTGTGTAATCATTATGGGGAATCCGGACAGGGTTCCGGATTCAAATTCTGCAATCTGCTTGTCAAATCCGTTGGCAAGGGCAAGTATTAAAGAAATTCCGATTATCCCGATGCTGGCGGCAAAGGAGGTAAGGGCAGTGCGGAACAGCTTGGTACGTATATTTTTGCCTGACAGCTTCAATGCAGTGAAAAAACTCATGCTTGTTTTCTTTAGCTGGTAGCCTGCCTCATCCTGCTCGATTTCGTAGGGGTTGGAATCTGAAACCACTCTGCCGTCTTTAAATTCTATGATGCGGTCTGCGTATTTCTTAGCCAGGGCTGCGTTGTGAGTAACCATAATTACAAGCTTGTCCTTTGCAATTTCTTTAATAAGGTCAAGCACTTGCATGCTGGTATTGGTGTCCAGTGCTCCCGTAGGTTCATCTGCTAATATGATGTCCGGGTCATTGGCAAGGGCGCGAGCAATGGCAACGCGCTGCATCTGACCTCCCGACAGTTGATTGGGTTTTTTATGCATATGATCCTTAAGGCCTGTTCTGTCAAGAACCTCAGCAGCCTTTTTGCGTCTTTTGTCGGCAGGTACCCCGCTTAAGGCCATGCCCAGCATAACATTGTCGGCAATGCTTAAATGGCTGATAAGGTTGTAGCTTTGAAAAACGAACCCTATGCTGTTGTTTCGATAGGCATCCCAGTCCCTGTCCCTGAAATCCTTGGTGGATTTCCCGTTGATCAGCATATCCCCCTGGTCATATCTATCCAGTCCGCCTATTATATTCAAAAATGTTGTTTTGCCGGAACCGCTTGGCCCCAGGATAGCAACAAACTCGTTTTTCCGAAAACTTAAGGTAACATCATCAAGCGCAGTCTGAGACAGTTCTCCTACAGCGTATTTTTTTGAAATTCCTACCACACGAAGCATTCACTTACTCACCCACTTTTAGTCAATACAATTAGATTGCTCAATCTGATGAATTTTTATTGTAAAAAAAATGAAAATCATAATTTTTATTGACTTCCAATTTTAATTGTGGTATTTATATATAAGTGTTTTTGTTTAGCCATTATAAACACGAAGTTTAGTTGAAAGAGACGGGAATGATATTATGAAGATTGGCGAAAAGATTAAGGAACTGCGGATACGCAACGGTTTAACGCAGCAGGAACTTGCAGACAGGTGTGAACTCTCCAAGGGATTCATCTCCCAGGTTGAGAGGGAACTGACCTCTCCGTCAATCGCTACCTTAATGGATATCCTGGAGAGTCTGGGAACTAATATTAAGGACTTTTTTAATGAACAGATAGACGAGAAAATTGTGTTCAAGAAGGAAGATATTTTCAGTCTGGAAAATAAGGAATGGAATCATGTTATTCACTGGATAATCCCCAATGCCCAAAAAAACCGCATGGAACCCATAATAATGGAACTTGCTCCCGGCGGCAGCTCCAAAGAGGAGGATCCCCATGACGGTGAAGAATTTGGATATGTGTTGTCGGGTTCCATAGTGCTGCATTTAGGTAAGAAAAGTTATCGGGTGCGCAAGGGGGAGAGCTTTTCCTTTAAGCCTGCAATGACCCACTATATTACAAATGGTTCCAGTGGAAAATCTACCCTGTTATGGGTTTCCACACCGCCTAGCTTTTAGTAATATCATCTGAATGGGGGATCTGCCATGACCGACAATATAATTTTGGAGCTGTGCAATATATCAAAGAGTTATGATGATACACCTGCACTGGTGAACATCAATTTATATATACGAAGAAATGAATTCGTTACGCTGCTGGGGCCAAGTGGCTGCGGGAAAACCACCACATTGCGTATAATAGGTGGTTTTGAGGAAGCAGACAGCGGCGATTTGCTTTTTGAGGGGAAAAATATCAATTACCTGCCTGCATATAAGAGGAAGGTTAATACCGTATTTCAGAAGTATGCGTTATTTCCCCATATGAATGTTTTTGACAATATAGCCTTCGGGCTGAAGATAAAAAAGATGGACAAACAGACAATCAAGGAAAAGGTGGAGCGCATGCTGAAGCTAGTGAATCTGGAGGGCTACGGCAAGCGCTCTGTCAACTCCCTGAGCGGCGGCCAGCAGCAAAGAGTGGCTATAGCCAGGGCACTGGTAAATGAGCCGGAAGTGCTGCTGCTGGATGAACCATTGGGTGCACTGGATCTTAAGCTGAGAAAGGAAATGCAGGTGGAACTGAAGAAAATGCAGCAGACACTTGGCATTACCTTTATATATGTTACCCACGACCAGGAGGAAGCCTTAAGCATGTCGGACACCATTGTGGTTATGAACAATGGCGTAATTCAGCAGATCGGAACGCCCGAAGACATATACAATGAACCTAAGAATGCCTTTGTGGCAGACTTCATCGGCGAAAGCAACATTATAGACGGAATTATGGTAAGAGACTATCAGGTCAGCTTTGCGGGAAAAGCCTTTACGTGTGTTGATAAGGGCTTTAAAGAGATGGAGAATGTGGATGTGGTTATCCGGCCGGAGGATATAAAGGTAGTGCCGGCAGGTGAAGGCATGCTGGAAGGTATTGTACGTTCAGCTACCTTTAAAGGTGTTCATTATGAAATGATGATAGAAGGCGCCGGATATATCTGGATGGTGCACAGTACTGTATTGGCACCGGTTGACAGTGAGGTTGGCATGAATATCCTCCCGAATGATATCCACATCATGAAAAAGAGCACGACACAGGCAAGCCCGGACCCTGGCATTAAAGACGAAAAAGCGAGGGGGATATCATGAAAAGACACTGGTTGGCCACACCGTATATTGTATGGATGGTGCTCTTCATTGTTGTCCCCATGTTCCTGGTTTTGTTTTACAGTGTGGTGGAGCGGACTGAAGATGGTTATCGTCTGACAGCTGAACACTTTCACAGGTTTGTTGATCCGATCTATATCAATGTATTGATACGTTCGGTGGTGCTGGCTGTCATCAGCACCATCATATGCCTTCTGGCAGGCTATCCCATGGCCATGATTCTGGCAAGCAGGGAGTACAGCAGGAAAAAGATAATGTATATGCTGATTGTGCTTCCCATGTGGATGAATTTTCTGCTGAGAACCTATGCCTGGATGACTCTCCTGGAGCGAAAGGGCGTAATTAACTATGTTCTATCCATGCTGAACCTGCCTTCCCTGGATATATTATATACCAATCAGGCGGTTGTACTGGGCATGGTATATAACTTTCTGCCTTTTATGATACTCCCCATTTATTCTGTTCTGTCCAAGATTGACCAGAACATAATAGAGGCGGCACAGGATTTAGGAGGCAACAATTTTACGGTGTTCAGGCGTGTTGTTTTTCCCTTAAGCCTTCCGGGAGTGCTTTCAGGGATTACAATGGTATTCATGCCTGCCGTAACCACGTTTGTAATATCCAAGCTCCTGGGCGGGGGACAGTTCATGCTCATAGGCAACCTGATCGAGCAGCAGTTTCTGTCCTCGGGTGACTGGGGCTTTGGTTCAGCCTTATCAGTGATAATGATGCTGCTGATACTTCTGAGTATGGGAATTATGTCCAGGTATGAGCAGGAGAGCGGGGGTGGTGCGCTGTGGTAATGCGTTTTCTTAAGAAAAGCTATGTGTTTTTAATATTTGCATTCTTATATGCCCCCATCCTGGTGCTTATGATTTTTTCTTTTAATGAGTCCAAGTCAAGGGGCAATTGGGGCGGCTTTACCTTGAAATGGTACATGGAGCTGCTTCATGACAAGCAGATTATGTCGGCTCTCTACTATACCCTGCTGGTTGCCGTCTTATCCTCTGTAATTGCCACTTTGATAGGTATAATTGCTTCTATTGGAATATTTAACATGAAAAAGCTGCCTCAGAGCATAATACTTAATGTGAACTATATTCCAATTTTGAATCCCGATATTGTTACGGGTATTTCCCTCATGGTGCTGTTTATATTTATGAAAATGCGCTTAGGGTTTGTGACCCTGCTTTTATCTCATATTACCTTCAATATCCCTTATGTCATCCTGTCCATTCTGCCCAAGCTGAAGCAGATGAACAAGCATTTGTACGAGGCAGCCCTGGACTTGGGAGCGACACCTATGGTAGCCTTTTTTAAGGTAATTCTGCCGGAGATCATGCCGGGAATCATTACCGGTTTTCTGCTGGCATTTACCTTGTCGCTGGATGACTTTGTCATCAGCTTTTTCACTACAGGATCCGGCGTAGCCAACCTGTCCATAGTCATCTACGGCATGGCCAGAAGGGGAATAAGCCCGAAAATCAATGCATTGTCCACACTGATGTTTCTTTGTGTATTAATGCTTCTGATTATAGTAAATCTAAGAATGTCAAAGGACCCGGAAAGGAGATTGAAAAGTGGAGCAAGTAAAGAAAACGGCCGCTATATTTCTAGTATTGGCCATGATATTTAGTCTGACAGCATGCGGAAGCAATGATGGGGATTCAAACCAGAACACAACTGCGGCCATCACTGTCTATAACTGGGGAGATTATATAGACCCTACGGTTATTGATGATTTCGAAAAAGAATATGGCATTAATGTTACCTATGAGACATTTGCCACCAACGAAGAAATGTATGTAAAACTCAGCTCCGGCGGAAGCAATTATGATGTGATTTTTCCGTCGGACTATATGATCGCCCGGCTGATTAAGGAAGATATGCTTCATAAGATTGACATGAGCAAGATTACCAATTACAAGCATATTGGCGAGCAATTTAAGAACCTTGGATATGATCCCAATAATGAGTATTCCGTACCCTACATGTGGGGAACGGTAGGCATTCTTTACAATACAACCATGGTGGATGATCCTGTGGACAGCTGGGATATTCTATGGAATCCCAAGTATGAAAAGGACATTTTTATGCTGGACAGCCAGAGAGATTCCATTGCAGTAGCTCTTAAAAAGTTGGGTTATTCCCTGAATACAAGAGATGAAGCCCAGCTGGAGGAAGCAAAGCAGGAACTGATAAAACAGAGGCCGCTGGTATTGTCCTATGTGGGAGATGAAGTAAAGGATAAGATGATAGCCGGCGAAGCTGCTTTGGCTGTAGTATGGTCCGGTGATGCCATATACTGCATGTGGGAAAATGAGGATCTGGCTTATGCCATTCCTAAGGAAGGCAGCAATAAATGGTTTGATGCCATGTGTATTCCCAAGTCAAGCAAAAACAAAGAAGCTGCCGAGCTGTTCATCAATTTTATGACAGATCCTGAAATTGCTTTACGCAATGCAGAATATATCGGCTATTCAACTCCCAATACAGCAGCAATGGAAATGCTGGATGAAGAGATTCGCAATGATGAGGCAGCTTACCCTGACCTGGAATCTCTTGATAATTGCGAGGTATTCGAAGATCTCAGCGACATCATAGGTCTTTATAACCGAATTTGGGATGAGGTAAAGGCTTCTCAGTAAGGCAATCACAGGGTTCCACTTAACCTTGTCGAAGTAAAAGTCTATGCGGATTTAATCTGTGTAGGGTAGAACATAATTATTCAAAAGGTCCCATTGGGTGTTTGTTGTTATATACTATATTCAGCATTCCAATGGGATTTTCTTTTTTGAGACACATTTTCACATAGTTGTTCAGAATCGTATCTTTTTTTGCACCTGCTTTAGCATTATAATGAAAATGTCAAAACTCTTTTACGGATAGGCGAAGAATACGGTTAAAAAACAAAAGTAAATTTGGGGGATTACATATGAAACCACAAATGATGCGAGCCCATTTGACTTTTCTATCACTATCAGTATCAAGAGGAAAAACCCAGGGATTTCAGCCATTGGTGTGCCATTTACCTCCACGATAACTTTGCTGTACTATACAGAGAAGTTCCCGATCAGTCAAGGCCGATGTTAGAGAAGCGTACCCTGTTCACTGAAAATACACCGCCCAATTGGGAGGAAGTGATGTTTTCACATTTCGTTCTCTGGACTTTTAAATACAAGCAAAATTAATTGGTTTCCAATAGACATTACATGTAATATGGGAAAAGGGTGATGTTACATGAAAGTTTTGATAGTAGATGACGAAGTAATTCAAGTTGAAGGGATGAATAAAATAATTCACAAGTTATACCCGGAAGTTGAAGTATTATCTGCTTTTAATGGTAGAGATGCAATATCCATCTTAGATAATACTAATATAAATATAGTGTTCACTGATATAAAAATGCCTGTAATGGATGGAATAGAAATGCTAAAAATATGGCGTTCAAAGGGTAATAATTATGACAAACCGCCATATTTCATTATATTTAGTGGGTTTGATGAGTTTAGCTATGCACAACTTGCAATGAGATATGGTGCATTAGATTATTTGCTAAAGCCTTTAGACATACATGGGATTTCACGTGTGCTTAGGCGTATAATCGGTAATCATAAAACAACATACGAAGAAACAAATAATGCGCATAGTAATATTTTAATAGAGCAGGTACGTACATATCTGCTTGAACATATCGATGAAAAGCTATCACTTGAGGAAGTTGCGTTGAGATTCTCATATCATCCTAACTATTTTTCTACTTTATGGAGCAGCAAGACAAATACATCTTTTGTTTCTTATGTTCAGAAATTACGCATGGAAAAGGCATGTGAATTATTAGAAAATACAAATCTAAGAGTATGTGACATAGCAAAGCTAGTTGGTTTTAATGATGATAAGTATTTTTGCAAAGTGTTTAAAGCAACATATAATATACCTCCATTAGCATATCGGAGAAATAGGAGGGTGTTGGATGAGTAAAAATATACTTAACAGGATAAAACTTGACACATATATAAAAAATACCTTTACTTGCAGAACAATGTGCGGTCGTATAATGCTTATATCCATAATAAGTATTATTGCGTCGTTTTTACTTTCAACTATTATTTATTCTGTTTTTATTAATAACATTTTAATTGAAAAAATAGGACAGGAGTTATTGGAGAATCTAAATAATAAAGTAGCGATTATTGATAATTATCTAAATAATATTTGTGATAATACCAGTAAATTTTCATTAAATGAAGAGTTATATGAAATATTTAGGAATATGCCAGAATATCCAAATCAGTCTTTTTTTTTCAATACAGATAAAATTATAACTCGATCATTATTACAGCATTTTACCAACCAGACAGATGTGTATGCTGCTTACTTGATAACTAATAATTTTATATATGGGCATATGCAGGTTTTTCAAACAGTTCCGATGATACAAAAATCTGATATATACAAAAAAGTAAGTATGAGTAACGGTGAATGTGTATGGATACCTACTTTCCAATATAAAGATATGTTCTTAGAATCGTCCAATTTTATAAGTACAGCAGAGGATCTCAAATTATTTGTATTAGGTAAAAAAGTACGTTTTGTTTCTATTCATAATATTAAAACTGAGCCCGAAGAATATGAATTACCAATTCTCTTGCTCTATTTTAAAGACAATTTTTTTGACAAATTTTTTACACCTATTGATGATTCTTTCTCATGCACATGGATTATAGATGGACAAATTACTATATATAGTTCCAGTGGTGATGTAATACCTTTAAGTAGTGCGGAATTAAGCAATATATCAGATAAATCAGGAATGTTTCCTACTAAAGATAAAAAGATGCTTGTTGTCTACTCAAAATCTAAAGTCACGGGCTGGAATTTAATTACCGTCAAATCTATTACAGAGATGGTTGAGGAAACCTATGAGGTAATAAAATTTACTGTTATATTGACAATTTTACTGGCTATTCTTTTCTCTGCTATTGTACTGGCAATAGTCAAAAGGATGCTTTCTCCACTTAAGGTTATTTCTAATGCTATAGTTCAAAGTGGTGAAGGTAATTTTACATTACTTCTTGAACAAAAAGGGCCTGAGGAAATTATGTCTTTAGTAAACTCATATAACAATATGAATGTTAAAATCAACAATTTATTGGATGAAATCTACAGGACCAGGCTTAGTGAAACAAAAACCAAGCTTTTAAGTTTACAACTGGAAATGGAGCCGCATTTTTTATTCAACACTTTGAATGCTATTAATTGGCTTGCAGTGGATAGGGAAGAGGAAGATATTAGTGAAATGCTGACCACTCTTGCTGGTATGCTACGTTACATATTATCTCAAGAAAATGAAGTTGCAAAGCTTCAAAAGGAGCTGGAATGGCTGAACTCATATATACGGTTAATCAAATTAAGATTTGGAGATGATATTAAATTTATATTTGATATTGATGAAAACTTGCTTGATACAACAGTACCTGTTATGATGTTGCAGCCATTTATAGAAAATGCAATTGTACATGGAATAAATGGCTACGTAAAAAACGGAATAGTTAGAATAACTGGTAAATGGCACAATGGTGTACGTGTTTTTACAGTTCAAGATAATGGTAAGGGTATGTCAGCCGATGAAATTGCAAATATATGGAATAAAACACCCATGAAAATCGGAGTACGTAATGTTGATATGCGTATCAAGCTAATATATGGAGAAATATACGGAGTTACTATAGAAAGCAAACCAGGATGTACAAAGGTGACAATAAGCATTGCGTAAAAAAACCTTAAAAAATTCCACTTTTCTGAAAATAATCGGGTTGTATCATTTATATGAAATGTTAAGCTTTATATAGAAAATATTTAAAAAGGGGGATCACAATGAGAAGCTTACGATGTTTAATAGCAGGTTTATTAATAGTAATTGTATGTTTATCTGCTGCAGCTTGCAAAGGACCTTCTACTAGCGGAACCAATGGTGACTCTTCGGGACAGCAGCAGGTTACTCTTAAGTTTACATTTTGGGGCAGCCCTGTAGAGAAACAAGCAGTAGAAAACGCTATAAAAAAATTTGAAGACAAATACAAATATATTAAAGTTGATGCATTACATATACCGACTGATTATCAAGCAAAAATAACAGCTATGCTAGCTGGAAATGAAGCTCCTGACGTCGCATATCTTAGTGATACTCTCTGCCTTGAATGGGCGCAAGAGGGAAAACTTGTGAATGTTCTGGAATATATGAAAAACGATCCTGAACTAAAAGAAGAAGATCACTTGGAGAGTGTGTGGTATAGGTGGGCACCTGATAAAGCGCTTGGTACAAACACAGCAGTTGAAGCTTATGCGTTATTCTATAATAAGGATATGTTTGAAGAAGCAGGTGCACCGTTACCACCAACCAAGCCTGAAGATGCTTGGTCATGGGATGAGTTTGTAGAAGTTGCAAAAATGCTTACAAAAGATGGTTCTGGTAAGCATCCAGGCGAGGACGGTTTTGATAAAAACAATATTGTTCAATATGGTGTTCAGTATGGAACAGGCATTAACAGTTGGATGAATGCTGTTTATTCAAATGGAGGACGTTTTATTAAACCGGATGGTTCTTCTACAGCACTTACAGAACCTGAAGCTATCGAAGCTATACAAAAGATAGCAGACTTAATGAATGTACATTATGTTTGTCCATCGCCTGTAGCTGCTAAAAATATTCCTGAGATTTCTACAGCATTAATGACCAAAAAAGTTGCCATGGTTATAACAGGACAGTGGGTATTACTGGATCTCGCAGCAAATAAGTCTTTGAACTTTGATATTGGTGTTATGCCTGTATTAAAAGAATATAAAACGGTAATTCTTGGTGGTGCTACAGCTATATTTGAATCATCCAAACATAAAGATGAAGCCTGGTTGCTTTATAAGTGGCTTAATAACCCTGAATCTTCTCTGGAGTTACATGCAGGAGGCCTTTGGATGCCGCTACTTAAGAATTGGTATACAGATCCTGAATTAGTTTCAAAATGGGCAGAAAATAACCCTGCACATCCTGCAAGCTATAAGGATGCTGTCATGAGGGCGACTTTAGAGTATGGTATGTCTGGCCCGGCTTATAATGTTAAAAATTACGGTAAAATATCTGCAATTGTTACACCTGCTCTAGACCAGGTGTGGCTTGGGGAAAAAACAGCCGAAGAAGCATTAAAGGAAGTAGAATCACAAATTAATGAGTTAGTGGATGGTTTTTATAACTCAAATAGAGATTACTAATATTGAACAGTCTCTCATCCCCCCGTTGCTCAAGCGGGGGGATTGTTTGAAATCTGAAATTTAAGGGAGGAAAATTGGTGGCTACAGCAGTAACAACGAAGAAAGACTACAAGATTCACAGATATCAAATAGAAAAAAGACAGCAAATTTGGGGAGTTATTTTTACTCTACCTGTATCACTAGGGTTTATGATATTTACTTTAGGTCCTATGTTAGCAAGTTTTGTATTTAGCTTAACTAATTATAGAGTTGCTGCAGCTCATAATAGTTTTGTTGGATTAGAAAATTACATAAGGCTTTTCTCCGGAAAGGATCCTTTGTTCTATAAATCATTGAGAGTTACATTTACTTATGCTTTGATGAGTGTTCCGTTAAATCTCACCTTTGCATTTGGGTTGGCAATGTTGATGAATAGAGATTTTAAAGGCAAAGCAATTTTTCGCTCAATATATTATCTGCCAACAATAGTACCTGTTGTAGCCACATCACTTATTTGGACTTGGTTGTTGGATCCGGATTTAGGCTTAATTAATACTATTTTAAGGCAACTAAATTTGCCAACCAGTAAGTTTATCTATCAAGAATCTACTGTATTACCATCTTTGGCATTAATGAATCTTTGGACATGTGGAGGTACAATGGTTATTTTTCTTGCAGGTTTACAGGATGTACCACGTGTTATGTATGAGGCTGCAGAAATTGATGGAAGTAATTGGTTTCATAAATTGATTTATATTACATTACCGATGATGTCTTCGACAATTTTCTTTAACCTTGTTATGGGCATTATAAACGGACTTCAGACTTTTACTCAGAGTTTCATTATGACTCAAGGTGGACCTAACAATGGATCTTTGTTCTTTGTATATTATTTATACAGAGAAGCGTTTGAATTACAGGAGATGGGAAAAGCTTGTGCTATAGCATGGGTATTATTTATAATCATATTTGCTTTAACAATGTTAGTTTTTAGAACTTCACGTTCCTGGGTTTATTATGAGGGAGAGAGGTAGAGCTGACTATGACAATTAAGCAACGCAGAAAAATACTTAACTTGTTTTGGTACATAGTATTATTAATCGGCTCACTTATATGCTTATTGCCATTGTACTGGCTGATCCGTTCGTCTCTAATGGATATGGGGCAAATTTTCACCATGCCTCCAATATGGATTCCTAATCCAGTATGTTGGGGCAACTATAAAGATGCATTAACGATATTGCCATTTCACAAATACTTCTTAAACACAATTTTTATTACTACCTTTAATGTTATAGGAACACTTATAACTAGTTCGTTATGTGCATTTGGTTTTTCAAGAATAAATTGGAAAGGTAGAAATGTACTATTTACATGTGTCATTTCGAGCATGATGCTTCCATATGCAGTAACACTAATACCAACCTTTATAGGTTGGCAAAAACTTGGTGCATATGGAACATATTTACCACTTATGGTACCTGCTTGGTTTGGAGGTGGAGCATTCAACATATTCTTACTAAGGCAATTTTTCATGTCAATACCTAAAGATCTGGACGAAGCTACAATAGTAGATGGTGGAGGGTATTTTAGAATTTGGTCACAGATCATTCTCCCGCTATCCAGACCAGCTCTTATTGTAGTTGGTTTATTCACGTTCTTAAACAATTGGAATGATTTTATGGCTCCGTTAATATACCTTGACAACGAAAGAAATTACACGTTAGCTCTGGGATTACAACTATTTAAGGGAATGTATAATGCTCAATGGCATTTAATGATGGCTGCTTCTACAGTGGTTCTTCTTCCAGCATTAGCTATTTTTGTAATAGGTCAGAGATATTTTATTGAGGGTATTGCTTTGACCGGGATGAAGTCTTAAGTAAGTATAATATATTACACAGATGAAAGGAGTTTTCTTGTATGAGCAGTCCTATTCCATTCACATCAGTAAATATTACAGACAAGTTTTGGTCAGCTAGGCTAAAGACCAGCCGGGATGTCACTATTAACACTTGCATTCAGAAGTGTTATGAGACAGGCAGGATAGCCAATTTTGCCCGAGCTGCCGAGCTGGATTCTACACCACATGAGGGAAGATTTTATAATGATTCAGATGTCTATAAACTACTGGAAGGAATTGCATACACTTTACATACAAACTTTGATGCAGAACTCGAGAAGCGTGCTGACGAAATCATTGATTTGATAGCAGCTGCACAAGAAGAAGACGGATATATTAATACCTATTTTCAGCTTGTCCGTCCCTGGGATAAGTGGACAGACATGAATCTTCATGAGATGTATTGCGGTGGCCATCTAATAGAAGCTGGCATCGCATACCAGCAGGCAACTGGCAAAGACAAGCTGCTGAATGTAGGTATTCGATTTGCCAATCATATTTGCAGTATATTCGGACCGGGAAAGCGCCATTGGGTACCAGGCCATCAGGAGATAGAATTAGCCCTGATTAAGTTGTATCTTCATACTGGATATGAGAAGTATTTGGATTTGGCTATGTTTCTACTGGGCGAACGCGGGCATGGATATGGAATTAAAGAAGGTGATCCTAAGAAATGGAATAAGGAGTACTACCAGGATACGTGTCCTATAGAGTTTTCGGATAATGTTATGGGCCATGCTGTTCGCGGTGTGTATATGTATTCTGCCATAGCCGATGTTATAAGACTTAAAGGACATGAACTGTATGAAAAGGCCCTGCAGAGGTTATGGAAAAGCATGGTGACAAGAAACTATTACATCACTGGTGGAATCGGTCAGTCAGCTCACAATGAAGGCTTTACTGCTGATTATGATTTACCCAATTTGAGCTATTGCGAAACCTGTGCAGCAATCGCAATGGTATACTGGAATGCCCGTATGTGCTGGTTGTATAATGATGCAAAATATATGGATGTGGTAGAGCGAAGTATGTACAATAATGCACTGTCAGGTGTTTCGTTGTCGGGTGACAAGTTCTTTTATGACAATCCATTGGAATCGGATGGAACACATCACCGCTCTCCGTGGTTTGAATGCTCTTGCTGCCCCACACAATTAGCCAGATTTATACCTTCTATAGGGGGCTATATATATGCAGTGGATAATGATGCACTTATTGTGAATTTATATGTGAATAGCCATGTGGAATATGGTGATTATGGTATTAGTGTAAAGACAGACTATCCTTATGATGGCAAAGTAACTCTTATGCTGGAAAAAGCCCCTACTAACGGCATATTAAAGCTTAGAATACCTGGATGGTGCAAAGGCACAAAAATAAAAGGATATAACTTTAATATAGAAAAAGGCTATGCGGTTATAAATGGTGTTTGCAGCGGGATGACAGTAGAAATTGAGTTTGAAATGCCTGTCAAAAGTAATCATGCTATTGAATATGTTACAGAAAATAGAGGCTTTGTAGCTTTATCTAGAGGCCCGTTGGTATATTGTTTTGAACAAAAGGATAATCCTATAGCTGTTGATAAACTCATCATACCAGATAATGCAATTTTCATAATAAACGAAGCTCCGGCGTTATTGGGTGGCACGTATACAATCGAAATATATAATGGCAATAAAAAACTTGCTACTGCGATACCATATTGCTTGTGGAACAACCGGGAAGCTTGTGCTATGAAGGTTTGGGTAAAAGAACAGATAACAGCGGATGAGCTGTACAAATAGGCTATCTATGGAAATAAGGATGCATGCCGCCAGTGTCCTAACAGGTGTACTGGCGGTAAGAGCCCCAAAACACATCCCTTTGGAAAAGTAAAATGGCATCATGGAGCGCATTATCTGTTATACAAGGGTAAAGAAAAAGCCACAGCTGAGCTGGGGCTTAGTTTTCTTGCCTATGAAAAGAGCAATAAGTTTAGTAGGTACTAAAAATTAATATAAGCTATGGAGACATTAACTGGGTGATATATTTTTTCTATTAAAAACTTATCTTATTCCGGTATAAAATAGTTCCTTTATGCTACCAAAAACCTGTAAGCGTCAAAAAGAATGGGACATAAACTAAATTATGTCCCGTTTCGTTTTTCCTAACCATTCATCAAATGCAGCAGATATTTCAGCCCTGAATTCTTCATCTGTTAATCTTAGATTAGTTCCATGTTCAAATGCATAATCTATTGTATCTGCGAATCGGTCCGCAAGCCTGGGATTTTCATATTCCATATGAGGAAAATGTTCAATTACGTAGGCAGAGTAATCCATTTTAAAAAAGTAACAATCTATCTCACCATCTATGAAATCCTTAATAAAGTTTATCAAAAACGATGTATGTTTTCCTGTTTTCATTGTTCTTCCTCCCAGGCATACTGCTCAGGTTCTTTTTTGGACATTGGCACAAAAACCTTTTCAGGTAAAACGGTGCTGTCTGGCAGTAGTTCTTCAACAGACGCAGCATACCCAGGCTTGCCAAGATTCGGCATTTGGGTTAGAACCCATGTCAAGTACTCAAAAGGATTTAGTCTGTTTTCTATTGCAGTTACAATAAGACTGTAATATATGGCGCTGGATCTTGCACCTGCAGGTGTGTTCGAGAATAACCAGTTTTTCCTCCCTATTACAAAAGGCTTAATGCTGCGTTCAGCCCGATTGTTGCTGATCTCCAGCCGCCCGTCGGTTAAATATCTCTCAATATATTTTCTCTGTGAACGGGCATAGGATACCGCCTTACCCAGCATGCTGCCGGGCAGTGCTCCTAAGCCTTCCATCCAATTGTAAAATTCATTAAACAGAGGTGTTGATAAGCTTTGTCTTTTATCCAAACGCTCTTCCGGGGTCAGCGAAGCAAACTCCCTTTCATAGCGGAACAATCGGTCGCAATATTCCACACCTTTCAAAAGGTCTGAATCCTTCTGCTTCTCCTTAGGCAGAATCTTCAGCCCGTCAAAGAATTTGCGCCGGAGATGTGCAAGACAGCCTACAACTTTTATGTTGTCAGGCAGCCTATGGTACGCCTCGTATCCATCAGTATGTATAAAACCACGGAATCCCCTCAAAAACTCTGCCGGGCGGGTGTATCGCCTGTCAGGCTGATAATCATAAAGAATAATCTGGCTTTTTGCCTCCCCG
>DUSN01000034.1 GCA_012842605.1 Clostridiales bacterium | reverse complement strand
TTAAACGAATTGAAGAGTTGTGCATGGAAAGGAATTTAACCATTAACGCTCTTAGCAATATTTCAGGTGTTACACAATCTACTGTAAATGATATTGTAAAGGGTACGACATATAATGCGGGAATTGCCACTATAAAAAAATTGTGTGACGGGCTTGGTATAAGTATAAGGGATTTTTTTGACAGCGATCTGTTTACTAATTTGGAACAAGAGGTAAAATAACCTAAAATTTTTCGCATCCTTCCATTTATTTCTTCCATATGTGATAATTTAAATATACAGATTGCATGGAAAGGAGATTTCATTATGCCAATCGCGGCGGTTATTTCCCTTTGCCTTACGGCAGGATTGCTCATTCTTTCTTTTATATTTAAAGTAGCCGGAAAAACCCGGCTGGCAGTTCCCTTTCTTTGCTTGCTGCTGTTCAGTACCGTGCTGAACAAGTGGGCTGGAGAAAATGAAACTTTAGCATTCATCATTCTTTTTTCGTTGCTTGGTCTGACAGTTATTAGTTGGATCGTATCGCTTATAAAGGCGATACAGCGCAGACGTGACGAAAAATACTTTGAAGATGATGTTGCATGGCAAATCCAAAGGGCAAGAGAGATGGGTGTACCTCTTGACAAAATTCAGTTTAACGAGCATGGGGATTTGCTGGATCCAAGAACAGGTCAGCCTATTGTTTATGGGGATGGTGTTCAATTCAAGGATTTATAAGGTTACCTGACTGTAATACCCGGTATTCCTTACAATCCCATCATCTCCCGCACAACACGGTCTGCCATTTTTACAGCTCCCACTAGTACCAGCATATTAAAAATAAGTTCTCCTATATAAGACCATACCATCGTTACAGCGCTGACACTTGTATCCACCACCGGCGGAGATGATGCGAAAACAGAAAATATGACACATGCAAGGATAATGATAGCTCCTTCCAGACATACAGCAGCATATCCTTTCAGGAAGGCTTTACCTATACTCTGGCTTGGCTCTCCTGCAAAAGAGGCCAGAGGAACAGGAGCAATAGCAGTGTATAAATACAGTTTAAAGAACCTGCCGTACACCGACAGGATCATAATGAAGGAGAGCACTGTTATGAACAATCCACCGATGAGTGTCACTGCCCACAGTGGTATGCTTGCGAAAAAACCACAATCTTCAATAGCCTGAACGATTGTATTTGGCAGAACAGTTTGTGTGGCTGAACCCAATCCTGAGCTGTTTATTATGGTAGAGATAATTCCCTGCACAATGTTGAACAGCGCCATCATCAGTTCCAGTCCGTAGGTTACAACTCCTTTGGCCAGGGCAAATCGTATAAACAGCTTTAATGCATGTTCCGGCTTTTTTACCTCCGCAAAGCTGCCGCATGTCTTAACCACACCAATCACAAAAAACAGTACCAGTAAGGCAAAGCCGGTAGCCTGCAGTGCTCCGTGGATATTCACAATAACATTCCAGATACCGCCACCTTTAAATTCTATAGGAGATTGAGTTACAAGCAGCCAGATTTCAGACATCTTATCATTCCATGTTTGAAGTGCGTTATTTAAATTATCAATTACCCAATTTCCACTGGACACAATATATTCACCTCCTTGAAAAGTATCGGGGAACAGACTGTTGGCAGCCTGTTCCCCTTAAATCTGAGGTGCTTCATCAGCCTGTAATGAGAGATAGGATTTCTTTCGCAAAGGTAATAATTACTCCGCCTGCAAGAGTAAGAAATCCGTTAGCTCTCTGGGAAGGGTCGTGAGATTTCAGAGAAAGACCGATCTGCACAATGCCAAAGCCAAGCA
>DUSN01000033.1 GCA_012842605.1 Clostridiales bacterium | reverse complement strand
GTATGCAGGGCGTTGATATCAACGACAAGCATATAGAGGTTATAGTAAGGCAGATGCTCCGCAAAGTACGCGTTGAAGATGCAGGAGATACCGATCTGCTGCCCGGCGGTTTGGTTGATATCTTCGAATTTGAAAGAGAAAATGAGCGGGTAATTGCAGAAGGCGGAATGCCGGCTCAGGCGAAACGTATATTGCTTGGTATAACCAAGGCATCCCTGGCAACTGACTCATTCCTGTCAGCCGCATCCTTCCAGGAGACAACAAGGGTTCTGACCGAAGCAGCCATAAAGGGCAAGAGTGATCCGCTGGTTGGCCTGAAGGAAAATGTTATCATCGGTAAGCTTATTCCGGCAGGTACCGGCATGAGCCGTTACAGAGACATAGAGATTAAGGTTGAAGGCCAGAGTGATGATGCTTTGCAGGAACAGGAAGAGTCCATTGAGCTGGAACTCCCGTCTGAGAGTGATTTGATAGAGGTATAAGCGCACAAGTATGATTTTTATTGACAGTGAATAGCCAGAGTGTTAAAATAACAAAGTGTGCTTATAGCTGAGCATTGTAAATGTGCGGGGGGTTTGAAAAGTCATGCTGCCTAACCTGAAAAAAATTTCAGCAAAGACAGTAGGTCTGAAGCAAACCATGAAGGCCGTTCGCTCAGGTCGTGCCAGGGAAGTTTACCTGGCAAGGGACGTGGACGGCCATCTTTCCTGCAAGGTAGCTGACCTTTGCAATAGCTTTCAGGTTCCAGTGATTATGGTTGATTCCATGAAGGAATTGGGAGAGGCTTGCGGCATTCAGGTAGGAGCAGCCGCAGCAGCTATATTGAAAGAAAGCACAGAATAATATGAGACCGTACCCATTCAATCAATCCGGATTAAAAATAAAGCAATGAAAATTTTTGAAAGGAGGTGGAGGAATGCCTACAATCAGTCAATTGGTCCGTAAAGGGAGAAAGCAGGCGGAATACAAGTCAACCGCTCCGGCTCTTAATGAATCCCCTCAGAAGCGCGGCGTTTGCACTGCAGTTAAAACAACCACTCCGAAGAAACCCAACTCTGCCTTGAGAAAAATTGCCAGGGTTCGTCTGGTAAACGGTATTGAAGTAACCGCTTATATACCGGGCATCGGTCATAACCTTCAGGAACACTCTGTTGTTCTTATCAGAGGAGGCAGGGTAAAAGATTTGCCCGGTGTGCGTTATCATATTATCCGTGGTGCATTGGATACTGCGGGTGTGGCTAAGAGAATGCAGGCCAGATCAAAGTATGGAGCTAAGAGACCCAAGAAGTAAGATCCGATCTTAATTATGCATTTTAGCAGGAAAAGGAGGGAAATGGATGCCAAGAAAGGGATATGTATCCAAGCGGGAAGTGCTGCCCGATCCAATATATGGTGATAAAATCGTAACCAAGCTGATCAACCAGGTTATGCTGGATGGAAAGCGCGGTGTAGCTCAGAAAATATGCTATGGTGCTTTTGATTTAATTAGGGAGAAAACCGGCAAGGATCCCATGGAAGTATTTGAACAGGCCTTGAATAACATAATGCCTGTTTTAGAGGTAAAGGCTCGAAGAGTAGGCGGTGCCACTTATCAGGTACCGGTGGAAGTTCGGCCTGAAAGACGTCAGACTCTGGGACTGCGCTGGCTGGTTAACTATGCCAGAACACGCGGTGAAAAGACCATGATGCAGCGCCTGGCAGCAGAGATGATAGACGCATCAAATAATACGGGCAATGCAGTTAAGAAGAAGGAAGATACACACAGGATGGCTGAGGCCAATAAGGCTTTTGCTCATTACAGGTGGTAATCGGAAATTAAAGGAAACGGGCTAAAACTGAATTTGGGGAACGGTAATCAGGTTTAACATACAACAGGAAAGGAGGCAAATCTGTGCCTAGGCAATTTACGCTGGAAATGACAAGAAATATCGGCATTATGGCTCATATTGATGCCGGTAAGACAACTACAACAGAGCGCATATTGTTCTATACCGGCAGGGTGCATAAGCTGGGCGAGACCCACGAAGGAAATGCTACCATGGACTGGATGGAACAGGAGCAGGAACGTGGTATTACAATTACCTCGGCTGCTACAACTGCGCAGTGGAAGGGACATCGTATCAACATCATAGATACGCCAGGGCACGTTGACTTTACCGTTGAAGTTGAACGCTCTCTCCGCGTCCTCGATGGTTCAGTAGCCGTGTTTTGTGCCAAGGGAGGCGTTGAGCCTCAGTCTGAGACTGTTTGGAGACAGGCAGACAAATATGGTGTTCCGAAAATTGCATATGTAAACAAAATGGATATTGTAGGTGCCGACTTTGAAAGGGTGGTCGGCATGATACGGGATCGGCTTTCAGCCAACCCTGTACCTATTCAGCTGCCCATAGGCAGGGAAGATACCTTTAGGGGCATTGTGGATCTGATCAAAATGAAGGCCTATTATTATGAAGACGATCTGGGAACCCGGAGTGAAGAAAAAGAGATCCCGGAGGATATGAGAGAACAGGCCGAAGAATATCGCCTCAGGATGCTGGAGAGCATAGCCGAAAGTGATGAAGAACTGATGGAGAAGTATTTAAGCGGTGAAGAATTGACCGAAGATGAAATCCATCGGGGTATCCGTAAGGCTACGATTGCTCTTGAAATGGTACCGGTTGTTTGCGGTTCATCCTATAGAAACAAAGGTGTCCAGCTGTTATTGGACGCAATAGTGGCATATTTGCCGTCACCATTGGATATACCAGCAATTAAAGGTAAAAAACCGGGTTCAGACGAGGAGATCGAAAGACATGCCTCGGATGATGAGCCCTTCAGCGCACTGGCATTTAAAATTATGTCAGATCCATACGTTGGAAAATTGGCATTTTTCCGGGTTTATTCCGGTGTATTAAAAACAGGTTCATATGTATACAATTCTGCCAAGGGCAGACGTGAAAGAATCGGCAGAATCCTGCTGATGCATGCTAACCACAGAGAGGAAGTACAGGAGGTTTATGCCGGCGATATAGCAGCGGCTGTAGGCTTGAAGGATACCACCACCGGTGATACCCTGTGTGATGAAAACAATCCGGTTATTCTTGAGTCAATGGAATTCCCTGAACCGGTTATACAAGTAGCCATTGAACCAAAGACCAAAGCCGGACAGGAAAAGATGAGCATAGCTTTGGCGAAGCTGTCAGAAGAGGATCCTACCTTCCGTACCTATACGGACCAGGAAACAGGACAGACAATAATAGCCGGAATGGGTGAACTCCACCTGGAGATTATAGTGGATCGCATGCTGCGTGAGTTTAAGGTAGAGGCCAATGTCGGCAAACCCCAGGTTGCATACCGTGAAACCATCCGCAAGGCAGTTAAGGCTGAAGGTAGATTTGTCAGACAGTCAGGCGGCCGCGGCCAATACGGTCATGTATGGCTGGAAGTTGAGCCGCTGGAGCCAGGTTCGGGTTACGAGTTTGTTAACAAGATTGTTGGCGGCGTAGTACCGAAAGAATACATTCAGCCTGTTGACAATGGTGTGCGCGAGGCAATGGAGAGCGGCATCTTGGGAGGATACCCTGTAGTTGATATTCGCGTTACCATCGTGGACGGTTCTTATCATGAGGTAGACTCGTCAGAAATGGCATTTAAGATTGCCGGTTCCATGGCTTTGAAGGAAGCCTTAAGAAAAGCCGATTCGGTACTGCTTGAGCCTATTATGAAAGTCGAGGTAACAGTTCCCGAAGAATATATGGGAGATGTTATTGGAGACATCAATTCCCGCAGAGGCAGGATAGAAGGCATGGAAGCACAGGCCGGAGCTCAGGTAATCCGGGCTTACGTCCCGCTGGCAGAGATGTTTGGATACGCTACTGACCTGCGTTCCCGAACACAAGGGCGCGGTGTCTATGTAATGCAGTTATCTCATTATGAAGAAGTTCCGAAGAATATAATGGAGAAGATTTTAGCAAAATAAGGCAAGGTGTCTTATTGAATATTTTGATAAAGAATTGCTTATTGAGGAGGATTATAAATCATGGCAAAGGCAAAATTTGAGAGAACAAAGCCCCATGTCAACGTAGGAACCATAGGACACGTTGACCATGGCAAAACCACTTTGACAGCAGCTATAACCACAGTAATGGCAAAGTTCGGAAGAGCACAGGCAACAAAGTATGATGAAATTGACAAGGCTCCCGAAGAGAAAGAAAGAGGTATTACAATCAATACCGCCCACGTTGAGTATGAGTCTGAGACCCGTCACTACGCACACGTTGACTGCCCCGGACACGCTGACTACGTAAAGAACATGATCACCGGTGCTGCCCAGATGGACGGTGCTATCCTGGTAGTATCAGCAGCTGACGGTCCCATGCCTCAGACCCGTGAGCACATCCTGCTGGCTCGTCAGGTAGGCGTTCCCTACATCGTAGTTTACATGAACAAAACCGACATGGTAGACGATGAAGAACTGCTTGAGCTGGTAGAGCTGGAAGTAAGAGAACTGCTCAATGAGTATGAGTTCCCGGGAGACGACATTCCGATTGTAAAGGGATCAGCCCTCAAAGCTCTGGAAGCTGCACAGAGCGGTGCAGATGTTACCACCGATCCGTGGTGCAAATCCATATTCGAGCTTATGGAAGCAATCGACAGCTATGTACCCACACCCGAGCGCGATACCGACAAGCCCTTCCTGATGCCTGTTGAGGACGTATTCTCCATTACCGGCCGCGGAACCGTTGCTACCGGCAGAGTAGAGAGAGGAACCGTTAAGG
>DUSN01000032.1 GCA_012842605.1 Clostridiales bacterium | reverse complement strand
CATGGTGCCATGCTCTGGACACAGCCAATATATGATCAGGATCGTTTCATAAGACCTTAGGCAAATTACCCGTTTGAAATGAGGAAAAAATTAATGAATGGCTTTAGGGACTTAATATATCTGATAGACATGGATGGAACAATTTACCGTGGCTCGGCACCAATTCCCTGCGCAAAGGAATTTATCGAGTATTTAAAACAAGCAGGGCGGAAATTTCTGCTGGTAACAAACTGCCCTGGCAGTTCAACGGAATCTTTGATTAAAAAATTGTCAGGCATGGGAATTGAACTGGATAAAGGCAGTATTCTGTCCTCGGGAGATGCCGCTGCTGAGTACCTAATAAAAAGCACTTCATATAGGAAGATTTATTGCATAGGGAGCAAAGCTCTGCAGGATAAACTTGCTGAGAGAGGGCTGGAGTTGGTAAGTGAAAAGCCTGATTGTGTAGTGGTAGGTTATGACAGGGAGTTTGACTATGAGAAAATGAAAAATGCAGTTCAGTTTATATTGGATGGAGCGGCATTTGTGTGTACTAATTATGACGCCACCATACCTGAAGGAGAAAAGGTTGTTCCGCATACAGGTGCAATTGCAGAAGGCATTAAAGCAGCCACCGGGGTAGAACCGGTTATAATAGGCAAACCTGAATCTCATTTGCTCAGCACAGTTGTCAGCAGGTTTGGCTGCAGCAGAGAACAATGCTGTATAGTGGGTGACAGACTGGATACAGACGTATATTTCGGAGTTAAGCAGAATATAAAATCTTTCCTGGTATTAACCGGTGTTACTACAAGGGATATGCTGAAGGAGAGCAGCATCCAGCCTACAAAGGTTTTCAATAATCTATACGAGCTCATGCAGTTTGATGAAAAAGTAAATAGTAATCAAGCCGGATAATTAATCCGGCTTGATTTAGTTAGTTTTCTATTTCAACTTTACGCCTTGGTTTACGTTGGAATATATCATATAGTATCGGGACAACAAACAGGGTCAGCAAAGTTGCATATGTTAAGCCGCCGATAGAAACTACAGCCATAGGCTGAACCATTTCCGCACCGCTGCCATAGCCCAGTGCCATGGTACTCATAGCTAAAATGGTGGTAAGAGCTGTCAGCAGGATGGGACGTAAGCGTATTACTCCTGCTTTTACCAGGGCCTCTCGCTTATCCATGCCTTCTTCACACAATTGGTTGATATAGTCTATCAGAACAATGCCGTTATTAACAACAACCCCTGCCAGCAGCAAGAAACCAAGCACAGCAATAACCGACAGTTCCAGGCCGGAAGCCCAAAGCAGCAGAAGGCCCCCGGTAAAGGCCAGTGGCAGAGTAAACATGACGATAAATGGAGAGAACAGGCTTTGGAATTGTGCTACCATAATCAGGTATATGAATATGACAGACAGTATAATCATCATTACCAGATCCCGCATTGCTTCATTTATTGTTTCATTTTCACCTGCTATATCAATCTTGTAACCGGAAGGCAGTTTATAGTCTGCCAATTTTTCTTCAAATTCACGGCTTACCAAACCAATATTGAATCCATCAGCAATTTCTGCAGATACTGTCATGTACCTTGACTGGTTTTCTCTCCTAATAGCTCTGAGGCTGTCCGATTCTGTTATTTCTGCAATGTCGCCCAGCATCACTTCTTTCTCAGTTCCGTCCTTTTGCGTTACGGTAAATGTATATTCCGCAAGATTCTCACGGGTAATGCCTTTCTGGTCCTGGCTGATCAATAATACCGGGTAATTCTCGCTTTCTTCTGTTAAGACAGTGGCCTGAGTCTCGGTTTTCAGTGCTTTGCTGATCTCGCTGTATATTTGTGCTATAGTAAGGCCTTCTCTCATGGCTTTAGCCTTATCAACCAGTATGCGGGTTTCTTTTTCGGCATCTTCCATACCTGTCCTGACATTGGCAGTACCCCTGGTTTCTTTCAGCAGTCCGGCTATGTCCCGGGAAATCTGAGCCAGAGTATCCAAATCCTGTCCCTTAATATTAACCTGAATGCCGCTTCCGCCCAGCATGGATATATCCATATTAGTTGAGGATACAGATATTTCTGCATCAAGATCCGCCGTTTTTTCATATATCAGCCGTTCCACATCCTTATTTGTAAGCGAACGTTCTTCTTTCAGAAGAATGTAAAATGTGGTTTCATTGTCTGAACTTGTACTCCTGCCCATTATTCCAAGGCCGGATTGCTGTCCGCTCATTGCGCCGACTGTCTCT
Source organism: Clostridiales bacterium (assembly GCA_012842605.1). Lineage (GTDB taxonomy): Bacteria > Bacillota > Clostridia > Caldicoprobacterales > DTU083 > DUSN01. Next base: position 36,356 of record DUSN01000032.1, on the reverse strand, counting down.
ACGGCTTCTATTTCCAGAATTCTGTTCATAACCTCGTCATTCATTTTATAAATTTCTTCACGTGAACTTTCTTTAGGCATTTTCATGGATACGCTCATCTGTGGCGAATCCATTTCCCCCAGGAAAGCTGTTCCCATAACAGTTATGCCATAAATGCTGACAATAAACAGTATTAAGACTGGAATTAAAACCAATGCTTTTTTATTCAATGCTGCCTTAAGCATTTTTCCATAAAGTTCTGCAAATTTTTTAAAATTGCTATTCTTTCTTTCTGCAACTGATTTTAGAACAGTAGAACCCATGGCAGGTACCAAGGTCAGTGCAACCACCAGACTGGCCGCCAGGCTGTATCCAATAGTAAGACCCATGTCCGCAAACAGCTGGCGCGACAATCCTTGTGTAAATACAATGGGCAAAAACACGCATACAGTTGTGAGAGTGGAAGCAAAGATTGCTCCTGAGACCTGCTTAGCACCTTCTACTGATGCCTTGGCAGCCGATACACCTTCCTGCCTTAAGCGGTATATATTTTCTATTACCACAATACTGTTGTCTACCAGCATACCTACTCCTAAGGCTAAACCGGCCAGTGAAATTACGTTTAAAGTAATACCGGTAAAATACATTAACGTAACGGCAGTCATCAGGCTGATTGGAATACTGAATGCTATTATCATAGTCGGTCTTACATCCATCAGAAACAGCAGAAGCAGTATAACAGCCAGGGCACCGCCCAATAAAAGATTATCTACTACGTTGTCTGTGACCATGTGTATATAATCTCCCTGGTCCACTAAAGGGCGAATACTTAATCCTTCATGCTGTTTCTGCAATGCTTCTATTTCTTTATTGATGGCTTCTGCTACGGCAGCGGTGGAGGCTGTGCTTTGCTTTTGGAAGGTCAGTATAACAGCATTATTGCCGTTGACTTTTGTATAAAACTCGTCCGAATGATCGGCTGCAGATATATCTGCAATATCTTTAAGCCGTATATCTCCAACAGGTTCAATATTAAGCAGAACCGCATTTTCCATTTCCTCCAGTGAAGCAAAAGCATCCCCAACCTTTACCAGGTGCTGGCTGCTGCCATTAATGATATATCCGGCAGGCATGCTGAAATTCTGAGCCATTAAATGACCGGATATCATCTCCTGGGTTAATATTCCGGACAAATCTGCTTTTTCAAGAGCTTCACTCTTAGCCTTGTCAAACTCTTCCAGGCTTTTTTCAATTTCAGCCTTTCCGTTTTCCAGCTGAACCTGAGCTTTTGCCATTTCTATGGCCATAGTAACTTTGCCGGATTCAAGCTTCTCATAAGCTGCTTGTGTTTCTTTCAGGGATTTTTCCAGCTGGGGTTTCATAGCAGACAGAGTCATCTGTCGTACTGCAATGTTCTGCAGTTCTATATCAATAGCTGCAACCCGGGCTGGGGCTGCTGAAGCCTGTTCAGCAAGTTTTGCCATCTCTTCCTGGGAAAGAGCGGCTATTTCATCAGGCAGATGCCCTTGCAACTGCTGCATTATAGCATTAAACATTTCCGGGCTGAGATCTGCTATTCCTGTGGGGAAGAGCTGTTTGAACAGGGTATCAAGCTCAGCCAGCTGCTGCATGGACTTTTTTTCCTGTTCAAATGCAGCCTTTTGCGCTTCCAGTGAGGCTTCTTCCGATATGAGTGCATTCAGGTTTGCAATGGCGTTGTTTAGTTGAACGCTGCCCTTGGCCAACTGGGATTTTTGGCTGGAGGATTCGTTTTTAAGTTTAGACAAACCATCGTTAATTTCAGCCAGGGCATCTTCAAGAGATTGTCTGTTTTCGTCAAAGGTATCTTCAAGATCTGCTTTAACCCTATTGCTTAATTCCTTTATCTTCTCATCATTAAGAACAATTTCAATTTGCTTCTGCAACAAGCCGCTGGCACTGACTGCGGCAACGCCATCCAGCCTTTCAAATGACGGAATCACAACATCTTTTGTGAAATCGGAAATTTCCTGGATGTTCATTCCCTCAATGTCCACGCTTGCGACTACTACAGGGAGCATGTCAGGGCTTATTCTGAGAACCATAGGTTTGCTGACAGCGTCATCAAATTGTCCTTCTACCAGATCAATCCTGCTTGAAAGCTCAATTACAGCGCTGTCCATGTTGGATCCCTGTACATACTCAAGAATTATAATGCTGGTATTTTCATTGGATATCGAACTGATATTGTTAAGTCCGCTGACTGTTCCTAAAGCTGCTTCCAAAGGTCTTGTAACAGTTTGCTCGACCTTTTCGGGGCTGGCTCCGGGATATGTAGTCATTACAATTATGTAAGGCAGTTCAATTGACGGCAGCAGGTCTGTAGTCATTCCATTAAAAGATATAATGCCTAAGACTATTATCAGAATAACTGCAACATATACGGTATATGGTTTTCTAACACTATATAATGGCAGCATATAATGTTCCTCCTGATATGATTTTCATACAAGTATTACATTAACTACAATAAGTGATTATACCACATATTAATAATAGTTGGATATTACATATAAACGTTTTTGTTTAAAGAATAGAAATACAAAAATAGTGTCAATAATTATTAATAATATATTAATATTTACTATGAAACTAAATCACCTGCAGATTAGTCGATATAATAGGGTTTATTATTGAAAAGTAGTATATGTTACCACTATTTATAAATACAGCAGGGTTATACTTGCTTTTCTTTGTATTGACAAGTTATTTGTTAATTTGCTATTCTTAAAAAGAAATTCAAGGTAAAATACCCTGCAGGAAACCGGAGGAGTCATGAGCGTAGTCACAGAAATATTAGCAATCAATTTGAAGAAGCGGTCCCTAAAGAAATTAACAATTGTCTTAGGGGCTTTAGTTTTGTTAGCAGTTGGATATTTGGGATATGAGACTTTCAGACCTAAGGTTGTTAATGAGGTTATTATTGAAGCTGGAAGTCCTATGGCAGATGTTAAGGAGTTCCTGTTTGATAAAAATGCAAACGGAGAATATGCAACAGACATCCGGAAGATAGATTTGAGTAAACCAGGCACATATGAAGTGCAAATTGCTATAGGGAATAAAATCTATACTTCTAAGCTAATAGTTGTTGATAGTACCCCCCCTGCTGGTGTGCCAGTAGATGTTATGGTGTTAAAAGGTGATGAGATACAGGCGGAGTCCTTTGTCAAAGATGTATCTGATGCTACCGAAGTAACTGTTGCATTTTCTAAAAAGCCTAATACAAAAAATCCGGGAAATTATAAGGTGAATATCATTTTAACTGATACCAGCAGAAATAAAACAACATTAACGGCCAATCTTACCGTTCTTGAGGTTAAGAGCACAGTGCAGGTTGAGGCCGGTACACAGATGTCTCTGACTACTCAGGATTTTGTAGAACACGGGAATTGGCCTGTTACTTTTGTAACAGATCTGAACAGCCTGGACATTAGTAAACCTGCCGAATATGAAGTTAAGTTAAATATAAATAACAGGATTGTGACTTCAACCTTGGAAGTTGTGGATACAACACCCCCGTCTGCCAAAGTCGCAGATCAGGAAGTATGGCTGGGGGATACCATAGATGTCAGCGCATTTATTGAAGAGGTCACTGATGTTTCAGAGGTAAAAAGCTCTTTTCTCAAAGAACCTGATACAACAAGAGAAGGAGTCACTGACGTTACAATAGTATTCGAAGATACTTATGGCAATAAGTCTCAATACCAGGCAAAGCTTACGGTTAAGAAAGACACCCAGCCTCCTGTTTTTTCTGGGATAAAGGATATAGTAGTATTCGAAGGTGAATCGGTATCTTACAAAAATGGTATTACAGCAGTAGATGACAAGGATGGCGAAGTAGATTTCAAGGTAAACTCCAGCAAGGTAAACCTTAGAAAGCCGGGTGAATATGAGATTACCTATACTGCTGTTGATGCAGCGGGTAATGAGGCCATTCAAAAAGCAAAGGTCATTGTGAAAAAATTAGTTGTAACAACTGAAATGGTATATGAGATGGCTGATAATATACTGGCGAAAATAACAAAGTCCAATATGACAAAGAGAGAAAAAGCTTATGAGATTTTTAAATATGTAAGGAGAAATATAAAGTATACCGGCACCTCCGACAAGTCCAGTGTAATAAAGGAAGCATACAGAGCTGTTAAGTATGGCGTAGGTGATTGCTTTACCTATTATTCATTGGGGGAAGTACTTTTAACCAGAGCGGGTATAGATAACATGATGGTTACCAGGGTAGGAGGCCAAACCCGGCACTATTGGAGTTTGATCAATTGCGGCGATGGATGGTATCATTTTGATGCTTCTCCTCATAGTGACCCTCCTCCAAAAAATGGCTTTATGATGACGGATAAAGAAGTAGAAGATTATACTAATAAGGTCGGACGCAATTATTATACGTTCGACAAATCCAAGTATCCGGCCACTCCGGATAAATAAAGAAAAGGTTATAGCGTAATTCAATAGGGCAAAACTATGAGTGCAGTATATTTTTATTAACAACACAAGGGAAGGTTAGAGTGAAGATGCAGAAAAATGTAATGGAGTATCTGGAAAATATCATAAACAAAGTTCCGAATAAAACAGCTTATGCAGACGAACATAGTCAGGTAACTTTTGAAGAAGTATACAAGTATTCTAGAGCTATAGGTACTTTGCTTTACAAGAACGGGCATTATAAGGAACCTGTTGTTGTTTTTATGGGAAGGCATGTAAGGACAATTGTTGCTTTTTACGGTGTAGTTTACAGTGGATGCTATTATGTGCCGATAGATGAAGAAATGCCAAAACATCGCATTGATCTCATATTCAAAAATCTAAATCCCAAAGCGGTTATCTGCGATGAGGAAACTAAAAAGTCCGTAGAAGAGTATGATTACAGCGGGAATGTATACCTGTATGATGAAATAATAAATACAGCAGTTTGTGATGAGATGCTGAACGAGATAAGAAGCAAGCAGCTGGATATTGACCCTGTGTATATTGTGTTTACTTCCGGCTCGACAGGTATCCCCAAAGGAGTAGCAGCAAGCCACCGTTCTGTAATAGACTATATAGAAAACCTGTCGGAAATTCTAAGAATAGATGAGAATACAGTTTTCGGCAACCAAACCCCTTTGTATGTTGATGCCTGTCTGAAAGAATTGTATCCAACTTTAAAATTTGGTGCAACAGCATACATTATTCCCAAGCATCTTTTCATGTTTCCTTTGAAGTTGGCTGCCTTTTTGAATGAGCATAAGATAAATACCATTTGCTGGGTGGTTTCAGCATTAACCATGTTATCAGCTTTTGGTGTTATGGAAAAAGATCCGCCGAGATATCTTCATACCATTGCATTTGGGAGTGAAGTATTTCCTATCAGGCAGTTCAATATTTGGAGAAAGCATCTGCCCAATGCCAGGTTTATAAATCTGTATGGACCTACAGAAGCCACTGGCATGTCATGCTACTACGAGGTAGACCGTGATTTTTCCTTAGATGAATCAATACCTATAGGAAAACCATTTGACAATACTGAGATTATATTATTGGACGAGGAGAATAAGGTGCCTAAGCTGGGTGAGGTTGGAGAAATCTGCATCCGCGGCACCCGTTTGGGCTTGGGTTATTATAACAATTTTGAAAAGACAAATGAGGTTTTTGTGCAAAACCCGTTGAACAAGTCTTATCCCGAAATCATTTATCGTACAGGTGATCTGGGACGATATAATGAAAGAGGGGAATTGGTGTTTGTTTCCAGGAAAGACAACCAGATCAAGCACATGGGCCATCGTATAGAACTTGGTGAAATAGAAGCAGCAGCCAATATTCATTCAAATATAAAAAGTGCCTGCTGTATATATGATAAAATAAAGAACAGAATTGTATTGTTCTATGTGGGTGATGTTACTCCTGCCGAGATGGCTGACTTTATGAAAAGCAGGCTGCCCAGGTATATGGTGCCTAATACCATAAAAGTATTGGAAAGAATGCCACTGACATCAAACGGAAAAATTGATCGCATTGCTCTGCAGCATATGTATGAAAATAACTAAATTAATTTAATAACAACTTGAAACAAGATAAAGCAAAATGGAGGACTCAATATATGAAAAGGATCATAACTGCTTTGATTATAGTTTTAGTGCTGGCTGGCTGCAGCAGCGGAAAGCCGGTGCAAGGCGATATACAGAATACAAGATTTGTCTTTGAATATAACGGGGTTGAGATACCTGTCAATACAGATGCAGCTCCGGTTATAGAAGCTCTTGGGGAACCGCTGGATTATTTTGAGGCTGAAAGCTGTGCATTTCAAGGATTGGACAAAACCTATTACTACAGTGGATTTGAATTGACTACCTATCCGAAGGATGATGATACTGACTATATTTCCACCATTTATTTTCAGGATGATTCTGTAAGCACACCGGAAGGAATATGTATCGGATCCAGTGCAGAAGACGTTATAAAAGCATATGGAGAAGATTATACAGGCGGAGAAGGTTCCTATGTATATACCTTGGGTGATTCTACTTTGACTTTTGTTACAGAAAATGATGTAGTAGTTTCTATAACTTATCAGGCAATAGTGGATGGTATGAAGTAGTTAAAATTATAGCTGTTCTCAGGTATATGTGATATGAAATTAGAATAAACCATGGTATCTTACTTTAGTTGGGGGGATATAGCATGAAAAAACGCAATGTACTGGTAGCACAATCAGGCGGCCCTTCACCTGTTATTAATGCTTCACTGCAGGGTGTTCTTGAGGCTTGCTTTGAAGATAAGAACATTAACAATGTTTATGCTGCTTACCACGGTATTGAGGGAGTGCTTCTGGAAAACCTGATTGATATGAGAAAACAGCCATTGGACGAGATACGAAGGCTGAAAAACACACCTGCATCCGGAGCAATCGGATCATGCAGGTATAAGCTTACTGAAAAAAATACTCCTGATTTTGAGCGAATAATAGAAGTTTTCATGGCCCATGATATAGGATACTTCTTCTACATAGGAGGAAATGATTCCATGGATACCGCTGATAAGGTCAGAAGATTAGCTGAAACAAAAGGTTATGACCTTACTGTCATGGGTGTGCCGAAAACCATCGACAATGACCTGGGTGATGAAGAGAGAACCATAATCGATCATACTCCGGGCTATGGAAGTTGTGCCCGTTATTGGGCTAATATAATACAGAATGTAAATGAAGAAAACAAAGGCATGTGCACTTCTGAATGCGTCAGTGTATTGCAGGCTATGGGAAGGGATTCGGGTTACATAACAGCCGCTTCCCGGCTGGCAGACCCTCACAGGGAAATGCCGCTTCAGCTTTATCTGCCTGAATCAGCTATTCCCATTGAAAAATTGCTGGATAATGTAGATAATGAACTGGTAAAAAGCGGACGCTGCATAGTGGTGGTATCTGAAAGCTACATGACTGACCCTGCCAGTCAGTTAAGGGACGGTTTCGGACATGTGGAATATGGTGCAAGCAAAACTACCGCCATGCAGTCCGTGGTAAATGCGCTTAATCAACATGGCTTCCCTGTCAGAGGGCAGGCTACCGGTCAAATACCGGGTGTTCTTCAGAGAGGGGTTTCCATGCACGCATCTGTAATTGACAGGGAAGAGGCATATATCCTTGGGAGGAAAGCTGTTGAGTTTGCTCTGTCAGGTGTAAACGGAGAAATGTCAACCATATTGCGTGTAAGTGATGAGCCATATGCTGTTGTATATAAGCATGTTCCCTTAACCCTTGTAGCCAATAGTGTAAGATACCTGCCCAGGGAGTGGATAGCTCCGTCAGGCATTGATGTAACGGATGACTTCATTAAATATGCCAGACCTCTCATTGGAGATCAAATGCCTGAAATAGAGCTGGAAGCAGGATTGCAGCGCTTTGCAAGATTGAGACTGGAATTCGTTGAAAAGAAACTCCCTGAATATGTACCATGCAATTTTTAGTATTTAGGTAGTGTCTCTGCGCACTGATTTTATCAGCTAGCCAATAAAGCATTCAGGTTACTGTTTTATATTTACTCTATACTGTCTTGCATCGTATTATTATACACACAATTAGAATATCATAGTCAAAGATTGCAATATCAGCATCTTTACCGGTGGCCAGGGTCCCTTTGGTATGACAGCCAATGATCCTGGCTGTTGTTTCGCGCGGTTATTGAAATTTTTGATATGCAAAGAAACAAAGGCTAAATGTTTAATAGACTATGCTGGTGTTTCCTGCCATTATTGACAGATATATCATCATATGCAATAATGGATTAACAGAAGATTAGCACAAACTGCATAAAAGATGTGATATTCCATCAAAAGGCTAAGATAAGGAGGTTGGACATATGGAACTACGAAAAGACTTTACTTATTCCCTGGTTGTACCTACAAGTATAGGTGTACGTATTACCCCTTTGTACGGACAACCGGTTTACTCGGGTAATACATTTATAATGCATGCAACCAGTGCTGAGACCAATGTAGCCAGCATTTCGTCCTATCTGGGGCTGCCGGTTAAAGTGCTGACCAAATTTGTCAAGGACAGTCCTATTGCTGCTTTTATAAAGAGAGATTTGTCCAGCAGGAATATGGCTTATGAAGGCGCGGAAGTACCGCAGGGAGGTCCGTGGGGTTACCGGCATCAGTTTAATATTGCTGACAGCGGTTATGGTCCCAGGGGACCGAGAGTACATAATGATCGTGCCGGAGAGGTTGGTCTTACTCTCAGCACTAAGGATTTTGACCTGGACAAACTGTTTAACAAGGAAGGCGTCCAGATTCTGCACTTATCAGGTCTGATTGCTGCACTTTCTCATGATACCAGCATGTTTTGCCTTGAGCTTGCCCGCTATGCCAGGAAATACGGTACAAGAGTATCCTTTGATCTGAACTACCGAGCTTCTTTCTGGAAGAACAGGGAAGATGAATTAAGAAAGGTATTTACTGAAATTGCAGAAATTGCGGATATACTTATTGGAAATGAAGAAGATTTTCAGCTGTGCTTTGGTATAGAGGGACCCGAGGCAGGAGGCAGGGATATCGATTCTAAAATAGAAAGCTTTAAGGAAATGATTGGCCGGGTCAAGCAGGCATTCCCAAATGCCTCGGTATTTGCTACCACTTTACGGCAGGTAATCAGTGCCAACTCCCACTTATGGGGTGCAATTATGCATGAGGGAGATAATTGGCATATTGTGCAGCCTCGTGAAATACAGGTACTGGACAGGATCGGAGGCGGCGATGGATTCGTAGGCGGTTTGCTTTATGGGATACTGCGAGGCTGGGAACCGGAAAAATGGATACAGTTTGGATGGGCAACAGGAGCAATGGCAGTAACATTCCTTACCGATTATGCCCAGCCCACTGATGAAGAGCAGGTATGGAGCATTTGGGAAGGAAATGCCAGGGTTAAAAGATAAGCACACAATGTGCAGATAAAAAGGAAGGATCATATACGTGAGCAAAAGCTGCAATTATAATTGTGAAAGCTGCAGTACCGATTGTAATAAAAGAGGAAAGAAAGATTTTTCAGCAAAACCCCATGAATTAACCAATATAAAAAAAGTAATTGGAATTATCAGCGGAAAAGGCGGGGTGGGTAAATCCCTTGTAACATCTCTGCTAGCGGTTTCAATGAGACGAAAAGGCTATAATATCGGAATTCTGGACGGGGATATTACCGGACCGTCCATTCCCAAAGTCTTTGGCATAAATGAAAAAGCATATGGGTCGGAGATCGGACTTTATCCTGTCGAAAGCAGGACAGGAATTTCAATAATGTCTGTAAACCTTTTGCTTAAAGAAGATACGGATCCTGTTATCTGGAGGGGTCCCATAATAGGCAATATGGTGAAACAGTTCTGGACTGACGTGGTTTGGGGCAGCCTGGATTATCTCTTTATAGACATGCCTCCCGGAACAGGAGATGTGCCGCTTACGGTATTTCAATCCATACCGCTGGATGGAATTGTTATAGTAACCTCTCCCCAGGAACTGGTTTCCATGATTGTGTCCAAGGCTGTTGGTATGGCAGAAATGATGAGTATTCCTATAATAGGGCTGGTTGAGAACATGTCGTATTTCCATTGCCCTGACAATGGAAAGGATTACAGGATATTCGGCGACAGCCATATTGACGATATTGCACAGCAGCATAATATAGAGACTCTGGCAAAACTTCCCATAGATCCCGATTTAGCTGCGGCCTGTGACAAGGGAGAGATTGAGCTATATAAAGGGGATTGGGTTCAAAATATTAGTCAGGTATTAGAAGATATGCTGCTGGTCGAAAAATAAAAATAATTGTATAAAACAGGTTTAAATTAAGATTAGAAATCAACCGGCAAATAATAATTAGGAGGTATATATGGGATTCATTGAATTCTTAAAATCAGTTCTATGGGGCATTGTAGAGGGTATTACCGAGTGGCTCCCCATCAGCAGCACCGGGCATATGATACTTCTTGATGAACTAATTAAATTGGATGTCAGTGAAAGTTTCAAAGAAATGTTTTTGGTGGTTATACAATTAGGTGCCATTTTGGCGGTTGTCCTGCTGTATTTTAGGAAGCTCAACCCTTTTTCATCAGAAAAGACAAATGAGCAGAAGAGACAAACCTTATCCCTATGGGCTAAGGTAATAGTGGGAGTGCTTCCTGCTGCGGTGCTTGGCTTATTGCTTGATGATTGGCTGGATGAACATCTCTACAACTATATTACGGTTGCTGTAACTCTTGTCATATACGGTATATGGTTTATTATTGTGGAAAACAGGAATAAAACCAGAAGAGCAAGAATCAGATCTTTTCAGGACTTAAGTTTTCAGACAGCGTTTTTCATCGGCTTGTTTCAGGTGCTGTCCCTGATACCCGGTACTTCCCGTTCAGGTGCCACTATTCTGGGTGCCATTATACTCGGCGCATCCCGGTCAATTGCAGCGGAATTCTCATTTTTTCTGTCAATACCGGTTATGTTCGGTGCAAGTGCGCTGAAACTCGTTAAGTTTGGATTTGACTTCTCAGGCAGCGAAATTGCAATCCTGTTAATAGGAATGATAACTGCATTTATAGTTTCCATAGCAGCCATTAAATTTCTGCTGGGATATATTAAAAGAAATGATTTCAAAGTCTTTGGATGGTATCGCATTGTTCTGGGCCTCCTGGTAACATTTTTTTTCCTGATAGCAGGCTGACTTTCTTTATCTAATACTGCGCATTAATGCAAAATTGATTTAGGTCAAGGTTTATTTCTCATACCAGAGATATACTATCATTGAAGAAATGATAAAGGAGTGGTTTGCTGTGACCAAGGCTGAATTCCGCCTGGAAACCTTGACCTGCCCCGCTTGTGTCAGTAAAATTGACACGGCTGTAAGCAACCTTGAAGGTGTGCAATCTGTAAAGGTGTTATTCAATTCCAGCAAGGTTAAGGTAGAATTTGACAATACTAAAATTGACGCAGAGAAAATCGAGAACACTATAAAAAAACTTGGATATCCGGTATTGTCTTCAAAGGTATCATAAACATGCCGACTGTTATTAATAGCAAGAGAATATAAGTCTTTTTAAAAATCCGTCTGGTAATGCTTAAGACGGATTTTTTACTTGATTTCAATCAATTATTTTTGCTGCAATATCCGGTAATATATCAACAGAAATGAATAACTGTTCTGAATGTCGTTTGTATCAGGACTGAGTAGAAGGGGAGAGGTAAAAATGATAGAATATATAAACAAGAATAAGAATATGTTTACAGCCTCATCAGGAATATTGACAGCTATCGGTTTTGCATCAGGGCTATTTGGCAATGTTGAAATAAAGAACATGCTATTGCTTGCAGCATCAATCACTGGTGGCATTCCTATTATGTTGAAGGCATTTCAAGCCCTTCGATTAAGGGTATTCAGTATAGAGCTTCTGGTTATCATTGCAATTGCCGGTGCCTTGTTCATAGGTGAATATACCGAGTCATCTGTTGTAGCTTTTTTGTTTTTATTTGGAGCTTATCTGGAAGCCCGTACCCTGGAAAAGACCCGCTCTTCACTGAAGGAACTGATGGACCTGGCACCTTTGGAAGCGGAAGTATTGAGAGAAGGCAAAGCAGTCACCATACCGGTGGAAGAGGTTGAAATTGGTGACCGTGTGGTGCTCCGTTCAGGCAGCAAAGTACCAGTCGACGGTAAAATTCTTGTCGGTAAAGCGTATATCAATGAAGCAGCAGTAACCGGGGAATCGGTACCGGCTTCTAAGTCGGAAGGGGACTGGGTATACAGCGGAACCTTGGTAGATAACGGATATATAGAGTTTGAAGCTGAAAGGATTGGAGATGATACAACCTTTGCCAAAATAATTGAACTGGTGGAAGAAGCTCAGGAATCCAAAACTTCTGCTGAGAAGTTTCTTAATAAGTTTGCCAGGTACTATACACCTGCTGTTATCATTTTATCCGTAATTGTATATTTAATAACCCGCAATATAAGGCTTTCCATTACCTTTCTGGTTGTAGCTTGTCCCGGTGCCCTGGTAATTGGTGCTCCCGTATCCAATGTTGCAGGGATAGGCAATGGTGCAAAGCACGGAGTGCTTATCAAAGGAGGGGAGGTTATGGAGAGGCTTTCTAAAGTAAATGCCGCTGTATTTGACAAGACAGGTACTTTAACCAGAGGATGCCCGGAAGTAAGCAGTATTGCAGCTTTTAACGGCTGGAATGAAAATGAGCTGCTGGGGTTGGCTGCCTCAGCAGAAACTATATCCGAACATCACCTTGGCCAGGCAATAATCAAAGAGGCGGAAGCCAGGGGGATAGAATTGAGCCCGGTCTCCAATGGAGAAATTATAAAAGGCAGCGGTATATCGGTTTATGCAGGAAATCACAAATTGCTTTTAGGAAATCGAAAATTAATTAAAGACAATAGCATATCCATCCCTGAAGATGTGCTGAAATCAGCTGATAAAAAAGAAAAGGACGGAAACACCGTGGTTTTTGCAGCAGTGGACGGCAAGATAGCAGGTTTGTTTGCCATTATGGACCAGATTCGTGAAGATGCGAAATCAGCTTTGGAGAATTTGCGAAGAAACGGTATAAAAAAGATAGTAATGCTGACAGGAGACAATTCTCAGACAGCAAGGTTAATAGCCTCCCAGCTTAATATAGATGAGGTATATGCTGAATTAATGCCTCAGGACAAGGTAGGGCAGGTTAAAAAACTGAAAAAGGAAGGTTATGTCGTTGCTATGGCAGGAGACGGTATAAATGATGCACCGTCAATTGCTGCAGCAGACATTGGGTTTGCCATGGGAAAAAGCGGAACAGATGTGTCCATGGAAACGGCGGATGTTGTTTTGATGGCAGACAAACTTTCACAATTATCTCATGCATATGTCTTATCCAAAGCAACAATAAAAAATATGAAGCAAAACACTTATTTTGCGGTGGCTGTCGTTTTTATTCTATTGATGGGAGTGCTGTCCGGCAATGTCCATCTTGCTTCGGGTATGTTTATTCATGAAGCAAGCGTATTGCTGGTTATACTCAATGCTATGAGGCTTATAGGTTATAAATCAGCCTGAATGAACAGTTTCAGGCAATATAAAATGGGTATGAACGGAGTGTGAGCTATATGGAAGGCAGGCAGAAGAAGGGATGCTGTCGTCACAATGAACCTTTGCATGAAAAGAACTGTTGCCATCATTCGCAGGAAAATAATCATGATAAAGCTTGTATAACACTGGTTCCTATTTTTAACCATCTGGATGAAGAACAGCTTGATGAAATAATGAAGCGGGTAAAATCGGTATCCTATCAAAAAGGAGAGATAATCTACAGACCTGGCCAGCAGTCTGATTCTATGTATATAGTCAGCCGCGGCAGGATTAGAATTTACCGCTTATCGGAATCCGGAAAGGAACAATTGCTCCGAATATTGCAGCCAGGAGACTTTACAGGGGAACTGGCATTGTTCCGGCATTCTGTTCATGAATCCTTTGCGGAGGCAATGGTTAATACCGACGTCTGTTTAATTACACGGGAAGATCTTCAGGAATTCCTGCTAAAGTATCCTACCATTGCACTCAAAATTATGTCTGAGTTTGCCAGCAGGCTGGATGAATCCGAAAAGCAGGCAGCCCGTGTAGCTACAGAGCGTGTAGAAACCCGCATCGCTTTGTACCTTGCTGACTGTGTAGAAAATCAGGATGGCAATATGGAAATTACATTGCCTATGACACGCAAGGATTTAGCATCCTACCTTGGAACCACACCGGAAACCATCAGCAGGAAACTGTCAGAGCTGGAGATGCAAGGTTATATCAAGCAAATGTCTGGAAGAAAGATCAAGATTCTTGATTTGGAAAATTTATTGCTTGTATAATGGTCAGCTTAACTTCAGTAATTTATAAAGATTGAAAAGAAGCATATGCAGTTTTGCCATATGCTTCTTTTATAGTGAATGAATTGTGTTTTGGACAGGACCTATATAATAATCCTGACATGAAAACGATTTTGACACCGGGGGCATCTGACCAAATGTTTTCCTGTTCGTCGAGGCAGGCGAAGTACTGTCTTGCATTGCGGACACCTTCGGAAACGATGGGTTTGGATTTCCCGAAGCCTGCGTGCAGACAGCAAAATTTCAGATTTAACAGGGTTCCAGTAATTTAAAAATATTCGGTTTTCCTTCTGCCTTTTATAGATATTCCTTGAAAAGGTTCGGAATACAGTCCAAATAAAAACTGACCACATCAATATGTCAATTATAATTAAGCGGGTAAATACATTAATTATCAGCAATAAAAAATACATTACCAGCAAGGCTGTGTTCAACTGATCAGTGCCATACCTGCCATACATGAATCGTGCCAGCTTGTTTCTAAAGTCATCCATATTTACACACCTCACAAACAATATTATCATTTTGAAGATGTGCCTGCAATAGTTGTATTTGGCTGAATTTAGTACATAAAATATAAGGTATTGCTAATATTATTTGAAATATTATTGATCCAATGGTAGAGTATTGTAAGAGAAGCATAAATAACTAAAGAATAAAAGGAAGGCAAACATTATGAGAAATCATGTTCTGGTTGTCGGCGGAGGAGCAGCCGGCATGATTGCGGCAATATCAGCTAAAAATCATGGTGCGGATGTAACTATATTGGAGAGGAACCCCAGAGTAGGGAAGAAACTGTTGGCTACGGGCAATGGGAGATGTAATTATACAAATATTAATGCGAGCGCAGAATATTATAATGGAAACAACCCCAAGTTTGTATATGCTGCTTTGGCAGCGTTTTCAGCACAGGATGCGGTATTGTTTTTTGAGAGATTAGGCATTGAGCATAAGGTAGAGGAATGCGGAAAGGTATTTCCTATGTCGGGTCAGGCCTCCAGCATGCTGGATGTTTTGCTGTATGAGCTGAATAGGCTGAAAGTAAACATTATCTGTGATGCCTATGTTAACTCGATTAAGAAAAAGGGCAATAAGTTTCTTGCAGTAACTGAAGACGGAAATACATATGAAGGAAACAGGGTTATATTAGCAGCCGGCGGCAAGGCTATGCCATCCAGCGGTTCAGATGGCAATGGGCTGGAGCTTGCATCAAAGCTCGGTCATCACATAACCGATATATTTCCGGCATTGGTTCAGCTTATGCTGGACGGACCCTGGTTCAAGAGATTAGACGGTGTCAAATTCGTGGGTACTGCAGAAATAATTAATAATAGAAAGAGCATTGCGCGGGACAGAGGTGATATTTTATTCACCAATTATGGCATATCAGGTCCCCCTATACTGCAGATCAGCAGAAAAGCTGGTGAACTGCTTAACCAGAATCAGAGACCACAGCTTAAGATCCAGGTAATGGATGGTTTAAGCAAAGATGAAGTAATAAAGATAATAAAAAAGCGGGCATCGTTTGCTCCGGGCAAGCCTGCAGATTTCAGTTTTGTAGGGTTGATCAACAAACGTTTGATTCCTGTAATTCTGGCAGAAGCCGGTATTGAAAATATTACACGTCCTGCATCCAGCCTGTCCCAGGCTGAAGTGGAGAGTATTGCCCATGTTCTGACCGACTGGAGATTTACCATACGCGGAACAAAGAGCTGGCCCAGTGCACAGGTTACAGCGGGCGGGGTGGATACCAGGGAAATCAACCCTGACACAATGGAATCAAAGCTGGTTGAAGGTTTGTTTTTTGCTGGCGAAATAATGGATGTAGACGGCATGTGCGGAGGATTCAACCTTCAATGGGCATGGTCATCAGGTTATCTGGCAGGGCAGTACGCAGCCATACAATAAAGCTAATAACTATTTATTTTGTGTTATATTTTTTATCTCTCACAGACACATAAGGGCTGCTGTTGATGTAAAAGCGGTAAGGAAAATGAATCGCTTCCTCAGCATAGTCGATATTAATGCGTGTAGTATTTACTATATCGGAGTCAGGCGGAACAGGTCCTTTCAGTATAAATAGACGATCCCCGCATAAGTCCTCACCATTATCGGTTCCTGTAATATGCATTGCCTTGCAAAGCTTGCCCGGCCCGTTAGTCAGGCCCAGTATTTCTCTTTCGCTGCATTGGTCCAATGATTTTCCATATCTAAGCTCAGCCATTTCTTTCATGCCTTCTACAGGTTCCAGGGCCCGGATGAGTACCGCCTGAGGGATTCCGGTTTCCGCAGCTACAATATTCATGCAGTAATACATACCATAAATAAGATAAACATAAGCATGTCCCGGTGGTCCAAACATGGTTTCGGTTCTTTTTGTCCTTCTGTTGTTGTAGGAATGGGCCGCCTTATCGAATTCACCCATATA
This sequence comes from Clostridiales bacterium, assembly GCA_012842605.1. Classification (GTDB taxonomy): domain Bacteria; phylum Bacillota; class Clostridia; order Caldicoprobacterales; family DTU083; genus DUSN01. The sequence continues at coordinate 19,527 of DUSN01000032.1, read as the reverse complement.
AGCCTCTGTTTCCACGATTTTTCCAATCAGAGCTTTATTGTCTATAATGCGTACCAGGTGATACCCAAGCAATTTTTTTGCCAGTTCCAGGGCTGAGCACTTGTAGAAGCTTCTGTCCGGTTTTTGCATATTTCCTCACTTTTTCCTAATGTCAATCATAATAAAATCTGTCTGGTTTACTTGCTTCTTATATTATACATTTGATATTTACATATGCAAATCTTTGTTTCTCATGTTCTATGTCTGAAAGTATTTAACATTTGCACAATCAAAATAACTCATAATTACTGATTGCTTACAGATGCACTCCCCGCTGTACGAGGGGGGGGAAGATTTTTTGCATTTTAAAAAATATATAGAATTAAAAGATGAATCATATATAAATCATCATATTAATATCATATTAACAGACAGAAATACAAGCAGTAAATGTCACATAAATGCTTTCGACTAGTCAAAAGCGCAAATAATTAAGGAGGGAGATCATGAAGGTAAAAAGATTAAGTGCTTTAAGTCTGGTGATGATTATTAGTTTGCTGCTGAGTTTGGTTTTGCAGGGCTGCAGTAAAACTCCGCCCGTAAGTCAACCTACTGAACAGCCGACATCAGCCCCGACTGAAGCACCCACACCAGAGCCTACTGAAGAAGCACCTACAGAGCAGCCGGTTAAAAAACTAGAAGGAACAATTACAATTAGCATTCCTTTTGGTGCAGGTCTGCCTGTATGGGAAGCGGTTGCCAATGCGTATATGGATAAGAACCCAGGTGTTAAAATTGTATTAGACGACAGAGAAGCCGGCTCACCTTATACTGACTGGCTTGGCAATCAACTGGCGGGCGGGGAAACTGCTGCTGACATTGTTCTTGTGAACACTGTTGCCCAATACTACTCAGAAGGCAAGTTTGTTGACTATGCAGAATATCTGACACAGTTCAACCCTTACATGGGAAAAGTATGGATGGATGGCCTGGAACCGGCATCATATCGCTCCAATGGCCCCAACCAGGAGATATTTGCTCTCAATATAGACTCAGTTCAGATTCTTTGGTTCTACAATAAGGACATATTCAATGAAGTAGGTGTTCAGCCTCCTAAGGACTGGGATGAATTAATAGAAATCTGTGCAAAGCTTAAGGAAGCCGGTTATATACCGCTGGCTCTTGCCGGTGACACCCAAAGCTTCTGGGAAATGACTACCGGTTGGTTGTTCCGTATTTATCATGACCAATACTGGCGTGACCTGGAGCCCCAGGTAGTTGTAAAAGAAGGCGACTACAACTATGATCCGGAAAGGGACGGAGTCTGGGGATTTGATATTACTGATATTTCCAACGATAGCCCGGAAAAGATCAGATTTAACGGTATACTTATAGCCAAAATGGTTAGAGACGGCGAAATCGGCCCTGACAGCGACCGATACAGAGAAATGTATGAAAATTTTGCCAAGCTTATACCGGAATATGTACCGGAAGGATTTTTCGGTATGAATGTTAACCAGGCGGGTGATCTGTTTATCCAGGGTGAAGCTGCTATGAAGGTAGACGGTGCATGGTTTGCAGCAGGATTTGACAAGACCATGGAAGATGCACCTGAGAAATTTGAGCTGGGATATTTCTGGAGTCCGCCAATGAAGGGAAACCATGTAGCTGTTAATTATGCCCGAAGCCTGGGCGGACCTAATGGTTTTATTGGTGTAATCAACAAGAGTAAGGAACAAAATGATCTGTCGATGGACTTCATGATGTTCTATGCTTCTCCGGAAGGTCAGTCCATCAGGTACAGTAAGATGGAAGAACTTAACCAGTCACCGGCAGGACCATCCCTTGTTTATGATGTAACTATGCCTGAAAAATGGTCCAGTATATTCGGTGGAATGGGATACATGGGCGAGTGTGACAATAACCCATTTGGTGCCTTTGCCCGCGGTTTCAATGATGAACAGCAAAGCGTGCGTGAGTGGGTAGATCTGGCTCAAAGATACTTTAACGGTGAGCTTAGCGTAGACGAATTCTCCAAGAAAATGCAAAAGGTAATGCAAGATGCCATCCCGAGATGGCTGGAAACAAGAGGATACAGACCGGATGCCCTGGATGATCCCTCGAAAGACCCGGTAGCTCAATAGCAAAGCATAAAGAGGCTCCTCGCTGTGGAGGAGCCTCAAATTAGCTATCTGTATAAAAGGAGGGCATCCGTATGAAAAACAAGCCAGTTTTGTCTAGCAGAGCAGAAATGCGGGCAATCATATTTATTTTAGCTTTGGCTGTATCAATTGCATCTTTTGCATATACAGTTTATCTTCAAAATTATACCAAATCAATGAAAGGTACAGCTCTGTCAGTAGATGGCACTGTAAACGCAGTAGCTTTTTCGCATGATGGCAGTCTCACCTACCTGGGCAAGCGCGACAACAAGGTAACAGCACTGGGCGACGATGGCAGGATAGTATGGGAATTTGAAACCGCCGGACCTGTTCTTGATATGAAAACAAATGGAGAATACCTTTACGTAAGCGATGATAACCGAGATATACATATTCTGGATCATAACGGAAGCCTGGTAACCAGTATAAAGGTGAGCTATCGCCCGACAACAGTTGCCGGCAGCATAGATGGGACCCGCATATTAACAGGCACTACCATGTCTGCAATGAAGAATCGTTTCCAATTATATAACAGCAGCGGTGAACAGATATTCAGCCTGGATCCTCGGAGTACCATAACTGACGCGTTTTATATAAATGAGAGCCAAAATGGCATTTATATATCAAGGAATGCCAGGGTTGTCCTTGTGGACAGCGAAGGGAATGAAGCTGCTTCAACAAATATTGAATATTACCCGGTAGATTCAGATTTCAGCCAGTCGGATGGCATACTCCTTGTATCCGATGAAGGAAATAATATTTTCTCCTATGATGCCGGTTTAAATAAAAAGTGGAATTTGAAGATGGATCAAAAAGTTAATGCTGTTGGCATTGATCCCTCCAATAAGCAAATTGCCATTGTAACTAATGAAGGTGATTTCATCCTGATGGATTATGAAGGGCAGGAAATAACCAGAATAAACATGACAAAAGAAATTCGGTTCATAGCGGTTAACCCTGCAAATGGTACAATTATTACTGTCAGAGGAGACAATGATCTGGTTCGGTATGATGGCTCCGTTTTATCAAATTTCTCCCGCAACCAGACTCTGTTGTCAATCTTCCGTTACATGAATGTGATTTTTGTGATTTTAGCAGCAATTGCTTTTATTAACCTGTTTCCTGCACTAAGAAACAAGATAGCAGGCAGAATCCTTTATGTTTTAAAGGTAATTTACAGGCACAAGTTATCTTACATATTGATACTTCCTACTGTATGTCTTCTTTTGCTGTTTAACTACTACCCGGCTGTTTCCGGTTTGTTTATAGCTTTCACGGATTACAAGCCAGGTATATATATGCGTTGGGTAGGATTAAAAAACTTTATTACTATGATCGAAAATCCCTACTTCTGGACAGGAGTAGGCAATATGCTTCTGTTCCTTGTCACCGATATTTTAAAGGCCTTGATCCCTCCGGTGCTGTTTGCTGAACTCATAGTTGCCATGAGGTCAAAGGCAGGCCAGTACTGGACCCGGGTAGCCCTCTATCTGCCGGGAATTCTTCCGGGGGTAGCCGGTCTTCTGGTATGGAGGGATGGTATTCTGGGACATAATGGACTGGTTAACTCCTTCCTGAGACTGGTTGGACTTGGTCACTTGGCTTCACCCTGGCTGGGAATGGAGCAGACTGCCATTTGGGCTTTGATTGCAATTGGGTTTCCGTTTGTAGGATCATATATAATATTCTATGGTGCACTCATAGGTGTACCGGATTCTCTGTTTGACGCTGCCAAAATCGACGGCTGCGGCTGGTGGAAGAGAATATTAACCATTGACATTCCACTGATCAGTCCTCAAATCAAGTATGTTTTTGTTGTCAGTTTCATAGGTTCGGTACAAAACTTCAGCCTGGTTTATCTGACCACAATGGGAGGTCCGGGCCATGCTACATACACACCTATTCTTGAACTGTACTATAATATGACAAAGTTCCAGCAATATGGTGTTGCTGCAGCTATGGGTGTATTCCTGTTCATTGTAATCTTCGGAGCAACTCTTATGAATCTGCGGATTCGAACTGCCCAGGACAATATGTAGGAAGGAGGGTCAAATGAATGACAGATAAAGGCAAGGCTAAGAAGTTTCAGGGATTTAATAAGGGAAAAGGAGTAGACGGACCGGTAGCTCAATTTTTCATTGGATTAATCATGGCTTGTACCGTATTCATTGTCATGATGCCTATTTTCATAACAATTTTGTCTTCATTAAAGACAAACTACGAGGCAGCTTTGGGAGTATGGTCCTGGCCGATGACGCCAAAATGGGAAAACTGGAATACCGGTTTTCATAACATTACAGGAAACATGGTCAACAGCCTTATTATATGCATTGTATCTACAGCAGGGGTTGTATTCTTAAGTTCAATAGTAGCTTACGTACTTGTCCGCCATAATTTTCCGGGCAAGGAATTGGTGTTCTATGGCATCATAGCTTTGATGATAATTCCGGGTGTACTCACCCTGACTCCCAGTTTCCTGCTAATGATGAATTTAGGTATAAAAAACACCTGGTGGGCATTGATTCTTCCGTATATTTCAGGCGGGCAGGTAGGCGCAATTTTTCTTTTCCGCACATTTATGTCGCAGCAGCCCAAAGATTTGTTTGAAGCAGCAAAGATAGACGGAGCAGGCGAACTGACCATGTATGCCAGGATTGCCATACCACTTGCTGTACCTGTGCTGGCTATTCAGGCAGTAGGTACCTTTGGCGCTTATTATAATGATTACCTGTGGCCTATGCTGGTAATAGATGAACAGTCAAAGCAAACCCTGATGCCTGTATTAAGATCTCTTACAGCACAAATCTCCGGGATATATGAAGAGCAGGGCATTACACACGCCATGTATTTAATGAGCGGAATACCGCTTATATTTACCACTGCATTTGGCTTGAAATACTTTATTAACGGTGATTTTGCAGCAGGATTGAAATTATAATATTTAACCTATGAGGAGTATGCTTTATGAAGCAAAAAGCCTGGCTGAGCTGGTCATTTGTAAAGGAAGGCTTCCTAAACCTGTTTTGGAATTTTCACAAGCTTGTTATATATGGCCTGCTTGTGGCTGTGTGTATGGCAGGTATAATAACCATAGGACCTGCTTTGATGGCTTTGGCCAGCAGTACCAGAATGGTGGCAGAGGATGAAAAATCTACAGTCCGATTTTTTGCTGCTGAATTCAGACGGCTTTTTTTGCCAGGCTTATTTCTTTCAGTATTAATTATAATAATGTCGGCCAGCTTCTGGTCCAGCCTTTATGTTTTGTCCCTAAACAGGACTGGATTGGAAAGAAGTATTGCATATGCTGCCATATCTTTATTAACGGTGTTTGCATTTTTCTTCTTTTACTATCCCTTTGCAGGATTTAACGAAAGCAAAATACGCAGCATCATGTTGAAGTCCTGTGCCTATGCCATGGGGCATCTATGGGATACTATTGTGCAAATAAGCATCATGGTTATATTATGGAAAATGCTTTCATTTTCTCCGGTAATACTTGCAATCCTGTATCTGCCCTTATCTTTCTATTTTATTAATCGCTTTATAATAGCCAACAACATGGAGATAGACAGTAAAAATAAAACGTCAGCAGACAAGGGGTGTTAATATGCAAATAATTAAGAACCAGGGAGTTTGGCGTTTGCATGACAAGCATGTTACATTGATTTTAACCGATGAAAAGCAGCTGGAGATTATAGTAAAGGATCCTGCCCAGCCTTTATTTGAAAATGATGAAAGGGGCTTTTCAGGCGAAAAGAAAAGCCTTTACAGGGAAAGTACTTCGCTATTGGATATATGTAAGGAAGGGCAGAGAAAAGGAGCAAAAAGACTGGAATTATCCTATGATTTCTTTTTTGGCGGGAGCAAGCGGATCAATTATCCTGACAGTGAAATAACGCTTAAAGCTTTCAAGGTGGTTCATGATATAGCCAAAGCTCATGGCATGGGATTCTCAGCCAGCATTATTTCTCCTTTGGATATAGGTGGGGGATACGCTCAGAAACATGAAAACACCGGATTTACATGTCAGTATAAGGAAGGAGCTATTGAACCTGATACCGGTTATTACGACATTAAGATGGTTTTGCAGAAGCAGTGGTACAATAATAAAGGACCAATCCAGCTTAAGCTGGAAAAAGTAATGGTATTTGCCTTCAAAGAAGAGCAAATCGGTGATTCCGACTATTTTTATGTTGACCCGGATAAGATATTAGATATTTCTGATACCGCCCGGTATGAAGCAGATGAAGAAAATGTTGTAATTACCGGTGCCGGGTATGGTTACAGTTCCATCCGTATATATGGCAGGTGGGAATGCAAACCGGAAGAATACAACAGGTGCCTGGCAGTTTGCATTTATCGGACTCCGGAACTGGATTATTTTAGTCCTGATGCACTGGATTATATTAAGAGTGTTATTGACATGCACAAGGAAGCCGGAATTACATATCAGGGATTTTATTCCGATGAGATGCATATTCAGTTTGACTGGGATTTAAGCACCCATTTCGGGCATACAGAAATTAATACCCGTTATATAACAAGCAACTTAATTGACTCATATGCGAATCTTTACGGAAAGCAATACAAGGAATTTTTGAAGTATCTTGTATACTTTGCCTATCATCAGCATGATTTCTTGAAAGGTAATGCAGGGAAGCAGGCAAGCCAGCACGTATTTGGCAGGGATGAAAAGGCAATATATGAGACATGGCTGTTCCGAAAGAGGTATTTTGAGATGCTGCAAAGCAGGGTGGTTGAGCTGTGCATAGCTGCAAAGGATTATGCAGAAGAGCTTTTTGGCGGCCCTATAATTACACGTGCACATGCTACCTGGCAGGAATCACCTACCTGTGACAGATTCTTTGATGGAATGGAATTCTCACGGAGAAATAAAAATAATATTTCAAGATATGAATATACACCTCATTATGTCTGGTCCTCATCAATAAGGGAAAACATATCTGCATGTTATGACTATTTCAAGTGGAATGACTTTTTAACAGGCAACGGCACTGACCATCCGGAAGGCGGGAATGCAGACCGGAATTACTATGCACAGGCTTTTGCATGCAGTCTTGGTGTACTCAATAAATTTCCTCATGCATATTGCGGAAGCTGGGGAAGCCCGAAAGAAGTATTGAGGCGCATAAGGAATGTAGGTGTTACCTATGGCAACGGAGAATGGGAAGTTGAGCAGGGTCACAACCTGGTTCAGGGTATTTCTCATCGGCTGACTGAGGTGCTTGCCTTATACCCGCTGGAATTGAACTATGTTGAAGAACGATTTGGCAGCTGGATGGTACAATATGGGTACTGCAACTATATTACCGAAGAAAAGCTTTTGGAAAATGCGGAATTAACCAATGACGGCAAAATAAAAATAAAGGACAGGTTATACGGAACCATTTTGGTATTATTCGAGCCATTTATCTCTGAAGCAGCCCTGCGATTGTTAAGAGAGTTTGTTAATAGGGGCGGCAAGGTAGTCTGGACCTCTATTTACCCTGTTTTGTCTGAAGAACAGACAAATATAACTGATCAATGGAAGGAATTATTTGGCATAGATGAGCTGTATCCCGCCTGGCGGGGGGTAAATGCAATGAACAAGCATGTGTATTTTGAAGGCTTGCTGAAAGAAACAGAGAGCATGGAAATAATAACCGACTTGCTTCCAGACCGTATATATCCGATTTTATCAATAACAGATGCCAGGGTAGCAGCTCGTTGTGACAATTATATAGTTGGCACAGTCAAGGAATACGATAATAGCGGCCTGGCTGTGTATTTAGGGTTCAGACCCAGGGATGATCAGTCATGTTCGCTGGGCAGTGATGTGGATACCCTTTTTTCTGTTCTGATGTCTGTAGGAGCATATGAGAAAAACGGTGCAGAGGCAATGTCCAGGCCTGCAGGCAGCAGATATATCATCAACCGCTTTCAAAATGGTGCTGTATCCATAGCCAATCATTACCGTACATTCCATGAAGACTGGAGCGGCCAATTCTTCAGGGACGAAGAACAGGACAGGAAGTTCCTCAAAGGCAGAACGCTGCCGCCAGTTGCAATAAACCTGTCTGAGCAAGAACTGTTTGGTCACGTTATATCATATTCAGGAACTGACGTGCTGACTTATAATATCGACACAGAAGGCAGACTTGTGGGATTTGCCGGCAAAGATACCAGGGGCGTTAAGATTGACGGCAGGGAGTATATATTCATGGACCAGCCTGGTGATTTAGCCTGGACCAAAATGGATGACAAATGGCTTTGCGACAATATAGGAGAATTATATCTGATAAAGGCTGACCACCCGTCTGCAGTTAATATTCCCCTGCCGGTAGACAGTACGGATGAATGGAAGGCTGAGGTTTGCTGCAATGAAATCTATCATACAGACCGCAGTATTCCAATGCAATGGATGGATTCCACGCTGAATCTCAGCATTACAGAAAATGAGGCGGGGAAATGGATTGCTGTGTACAGGGAAAAGAGGTGATATCCAGTGGCTGCCAGTAAATTTTATATTAAAAGGATAGCAGCCGGCATTGAGAATATTAGTATATATTGTTTTTGCCCTTTGGAGTTGCAGGACAGCAGTTTTTCGGTCTGGGAAAAGCGGGGTTTTGCCGGAGAATACAGGGAATTGGATGGTACGCATATATATAAAGAGATAGCTCTTTTGAATGATAATATGTTATCCTTTTGCTTTTGCATTCAACGCAATGACAGCAAATGGGACAGAATTTACTCAGCATTTCGGCTGCAGGCTGTGACACAAGATGGTTCAGCAGAAACTGCAGAAGGACCGTGTTATGTTACGGAATTTGATAATATTTCCTTATCAGATTATGATTATCCAAGATCACATACAATTAAAGGCCTTCAGGTCAATATGGTGGATGATGCCCTAAAGCTCGGCATAGGGCACGCTGCACTGAACCTGAATCTGCCAGGCATTATGATTCCCGAGGATACCGGGGATGCTATTAAATACCAAATGGAAGGGGAGACTTTTTTCTTTCACCGCCTGCGGGTGGAGGCATTTGACAAGAAGGTTAAGGAGCTTTCTGACAATGGAGTGGCAGTAACTCTGATTCTCCTTAATAGCAAAAGATGGGATGGTGTTTTAGTGCACCAGGAACTTGAACAGGAGCTAATACACCCGGATTATGATCCCGAAGGTTTTATCAGTGCATTCCCTATAGTTACGGAAAGAGGACTGAAGCGTTTTCGTGCATTTGTGGAATTTGCAGCAGAGCGCTATACTCGTCCGGATCAACGCTATGGCAGGGCTTGCGGATATATGAGTATTGTCACAGAGACGGCAATTTTGACTGGGGAGTGGCATATCATCCATATCCCGATAATATTTTCCGGGCGGATTTCTGGAACGATAAAACAGCCTGGTATGACTTTAACACAGGCAAGATTACATTTAAAAACATAGAAGTTTTATCCCAGTACCTGAGTCAGGAAGAGTATCTGTTTAACGGCAGGCTACGGCATATTATACTGTCGGAACAGGTATTCCATTCCGATGAGAATGAAGAGAGCGAAAAGCTGCAGGCTGCCGCCTACTGCCTTGCTTATAGAAAAATAGCCAAGACGCCGGGTATTGATGCCTTCATCCTTCATGCCCACGTAGACAACCGTGATGAGTTTGGATTGAACCTGGGGTTGTGGAGAAGGGATAAAAACAGCGAAATTCCAAATGCACCCGGTACACCTAAGCCTATTTATGAAGTATTCAGGCTGATAGACACTCCTTGTCATGAAAAGATATGCGAGTTTGCCAGGGAAATTGTCGGGGAGGAAAACTGGGTATAAGTCCATGATATGAAGACAGATATCACTGATATTCCAGCAAAGCCTTTGCCTGAATCAAAACTGAGCACCTGTAATTAAGCAGCCAGCCTTTTGGCTAAGCTGCTTTTTTTATAAATTCTTTCATAGTTATGGAGTATTGATATTCTTTGATAAGATTCTTTTCATGCCTAAAACCGGCCTTTTGGAAAGCGCGGATGGAGCGATGGTTTAGCATATTAATTTTTGCAACTACTTTTTTCACCCTCCACTGAAAAAATGCATGGTGAAGCGCTTGCTTAACGGCATCCGTTCCATAGCCGAAGCCCCATTTCTTTTTGTCGCCTATAACAACAACCATTTCTGCCTCATCATCTTTAAACACCAGGCGCAGAAAGCCTATTGGACTTCTTTGGCCTTCATGAATGATAAAAAAGGTTCCGTTTTGATTGAATAAATGAGTTAATATTGGCATTTGTACTCTGGTTAATATATGCCTGATACTTTGAGAAACATTTTGATGCTCGTTAAGATATCTTCTGATATCTTCATCCTCCAGCCAGTCAGCAATCTTCTGTGCATCATCACGATAGACCTCACGTTGCAGAGTTACTTTTGCAGCTTTCATTAATAGTTCCTCCAGTCATTATTAACGAAAGCCTTTCACAGAGACAATCCGTGACGGTTCTTTCCAGTTGCACTCCAATATTACCATAGGCATACTGTTTAGTAAAATTCTAAAAACGGGTTTAAATTAATATATCTGCAAAAACCTGCATTTCCTGTTGTTTTTCTTGAAAAAGAGGATGCAATCGATTTATAATTAAAACTATGACTTAAGTAATTTAATAAAGGGATGAATATAGTGCAGAAATCTGATTTGAAGGCATCTATACTTTTGATTTTAGCAGCATTGATATGGGGGTTTGCATTTGTTGCTCAGCGAGTAGGTGTTCAATATATCGGAAGCTTTACCTTCACCGGTATACGTTTTGCTCTGGGAGCTATCTCATTGTTGCCGCTCTTTTGGTATACAAACAAGAAAAATAATACAGCAGAAACCAATGAAAGCAGTTTAGGCAATGATAAAAACAAGAAGTCAGTAATAAAAGCAGGAGCTATAGCAGGAACTGTGTTGTTTGTGGCAGCTGCACTGCAGCAGTTTGGCCTGGAGGAAACCACAGCAGGAAAATCTGCCTTTATAACAGGATTCTATATTATTTTAGTTCCTGCTTTAGGTATATTTTTTAAGCAAAAAACCAGCGTGACAACCTGGATAGCCGCTGTACTTGCCATAACAGGGCTGTATTTTATCAGTGTAAATGAGAATTTTTACATAGCAAAAGGGGATCTGCTGACCTTTATGTGTTCATTTTTCTTTGCCGCTCATATCCTGCTTATCAACAAATATACCCAGTTTCTGGATACACTTAAGCTGTCCTTTGTACAATACCTGGTCTGCTCGCTGCTTAGCTTGATATTGGCCGTGATGCTTGAGGATTTAAATATATCCAATATCATAAAGGCAGCCATACCCATACTGTATGGCGGCATCTTTTCGGTTGGTATAGCATATACGCTGCAGGTTTACGGTCAAAAGTACGCAAAGGCATCCCATGCGGCAATAATTATGAGCTTAGAGTCAGTTTTTGCAGTTATCGGCGGAATACTGCTGCTTAAGGAGTCAATGAGTTTAAGAGGATATGCAGGCTGCCTGCTTATGTTGTCAGGTGTAATAATATCCCAATACAAAGGGCAGCAGGAAAAGAATATAAATGAAACTGAGATGGTAACTACTCCAGTTGATTCAATACAATAATAAATACCCATGTCTTGATATTTTCAGCCGCTGTCAGTTAGAAAATAAACTGGCAGCATTTCAGAATAGTGAATGCAAAAAATAGGGTATATATATAATTGTGAATGTTAATTTGGACAGCTAATTGTTTAAATGAGTCATTTTCAAGCAAAAAAAGAGGGGAGACTAAGAAATGACAATTGATCAAGCCATTCAACAATCAGCTATGCTGCAGAAGAAAATACATGCGTTAAGACATGCATCGGGATTAATCTTTTATGATGGGGCTACTACAGCACCGGAGGGAGCAGCAGCCGGCCGGGGCGAGACTCTTGGAGTGTTGGGTTCTATGGAATACGAACTGCTGATCAATCCTGAAACAGAGAAACTGCTGCATTTTCTGCAGGAGAATAAAGGAGAGCTAAGTCCGCAGCAAGCCCGGGAAACTGAAATACTGACCCGTGAATATGAAAAAATAAGCAAAATACCTCAGGATGAGTTTGTAGCTTTTCAAGTATTGATAAACGAAGCGCAGGATGTATGGCATAAAGCAAAAAGGAATAATGACTATCCATCCTTTGCTCCTTATATCGAGAAAATTTCTACAGCACTGAGAAAATTCGCAGCATATTTTAACCCGGATGAAAAGCCCTATAATGTCTGGCTGGACCAGTACGAAAGAGGGCTTAATATGGATAAGCTTGACTCTTTTTTTGGAAAGCTGAAGGAAGCAATAGTTCCCTTGATTAAGAAAATTCAAGACAAGGGCAGTATTATAGATGACAGTTTTCTGAATCAGGAATTTCCGGTGGATAAACAGCGTATTCTTTCAGATTATTTAATGGAGGTTATGTGCATAGACCGTAGGTACTGCGCAATTGGAGAAACCGAACATCCATTTACAATAAATTTTAATAATAAAGATGTCAGAATAACTACCAAATATCATACGGATAAGATGACAAACTCAATGTACTCGGTTATCCATGAAGGCGGGCATGCATTGTACGAATTGCATACCGGTGATGAGCTGCAATTTACCTGCCTGGCCGGAGGCATTTCAATGGGAATTCACGAAAGCCAGTCCCGCTTGTTTGAAAACTTCATAGGCCGCAGCAAGCCTTTTATCAGTATGATCTATCCTAAATTGCTGGAATTGTTCCCTGAACAGTTGAAAAATATAAGCCCGCATCAATTTTACCTGGCTGTTAACAAGAGTGTACCGTCACTTATCCGCATAGAAGCGGATGAACTGACATATTGTCTCCATATAATGGTCCGCTATGAGATAGAGAAAATGCTGTTGGAAGGCAGTGTAGATGTAGATAAACTTCCTGAGGTATGGGCAGGATTGATGAAGGATTACCTTGGTGTAGATGTGCCGGATGATACCCATGGAGTGCTCCAGGATTCTCATTGGAGCGGAGGAAGTATGGGATATTTCCCTTCTTATGCAATTGGCACGGCTTATGCTGCACAAATCCTGCACAGAATGAAACAAGACATAAATGTAGAGGATATAATAGAATCCGGGAACTTAAAACCTATAGTAGACTGGCTGACAGAGAATATTTACAAGTATGGCAGCCTGATGGATCCGGACGAACTGCTGTATAAGTGCTGCAATGAGCCATTTGATCCGACATATTACATAGATTACCTGGTAGGGAAGTTCTCTGCCATATATGATCTGTAATTACAGCATTTGCTGCTTATGCAGCATCTTGTTCAGATAATGCAGCCATCTTATATAAAATGTTCTATATCAGAATATCAACATAATGTTGAATTTAAATTATGAATAAAGCCCCCTGTCACTCCAGTGACAGGGGGCTTCCTTCAGCATGCTGCAAATTTGCAATAGTAATGACAGCTTAAATCATACCTCCATCAATACACATTCAGGCACATTGGGCAATCCGGCGAACCCCTTTTCCAGGTCTTCATCGGTTGGGATATAGTCTGTCATGGTGCCGCTATTGTATGCCATATAAGCTGTCAGATCAAAATATCCGGTGCCGGACAGTCCGAAAAGAATAGTTTTCTTTTCGCCTGTTTCCCTGCACATTATTGCCTCATCAATTGCTGCGCATAGTGCGTGAGAGGATTCGGGAGCCGGCAGGATGCCTTCACAGCGGGCAAAGACTTTTGCTGCTTCAAAAACTCTGGTTTGCTCTACAGCACGTGCCTCAATATAACCATCATGATACAGCTTGGAAATAATAGGACTCATTCCGTGATAACGGAGTCCGCCTGCGTGATTGGGTGAAGGAATAAAGCCAGATCCCAGGGTGTACATCTTCATAAGAGGAGTAGTCTTTCCTGTGTCACCAAAATCATAAGCATATTTCCCCCTGGTTAAGGAAGGACAGGAAGCCGGCTCTACTCCAATAATGCGGATACTGGACCTGCCTTCAATTTTCTCACTAATGAATGGTGCTATCAGCCCTCCGAAATTGGAACCGCCTCCTATGCAGCCAATAATCATATCCGGCTGTATTCCGTACTTATCACAGGCTGTCTTGGCTTCCAGACCGATAACTGTTTGATGCAGCAATACATGGTCCAGCACGCTTCCTAAAACATACTTGCAGTTCTTAGTTTTTATAGCAGTTTCAATGGCTTCAGAAATAGCGCAGCCAAGTGAACCTCCGGTATCTGGTGTTTCCGCCAGAATCCTGCGGCCTGCTTCTGTTGTGTCTGATGGGGAGGGGATGACTTTTCCGCCGTAAGTTTCAATTACTGCTTTCCGATAAGGCTTTTGCTCAGCGGATACCTTTACCATATATACAGTCAGATCTATTCCGTAATACGCGCAGGCCATAGCTAAAGCAGTGCCCCATTGTCCCGCACCTGTTTCTGTTGTCAGGCAGGTGATGCCTTGCTGCTTAGCATAATATACCTGGGCCGCTGCTGAGTTTAATTTATGGGATCCGGAAGTATTAGTTCCTTCAAATTTATAATATATTTCAGCAGGTGTATCCAGCGTCTTTTCAAGGCAGTATGCCCGAACAAGGGGAGAAGGGCGGTACATTTTGTAAAATTCACGGATTCCTTCAGGAATTTCTATATATTTATCAGTGTCGTTAAATTCCTGATCCACTAATTCTTTGCAGAATACCTGTTGAAGTTCTTCAGGTGTGCATGGCTTTAAGGTTGCCGGATTTAAAAAAGGTTCAGGCTTTTCCTTCATTACCGCTTTCATGTTGAACCAGTATTTTGGCATCTCACTTTCGGACAGATAAATTTTGTAAGGTACTTTTTGCATGGTCATCATCCTTTCTTTAAATTTTTATATTTAGGTATTAAAAAAGGCCTTTGTCCAAAACATAGGACAAAGACCGTAATCTCTGCGATACCACCTAAATTGCGTAAAAACGCCTCTCGTTTCATGCACCATCATGCATGCTTCATTGATAACGGGGGAAGTTCCCGTCCTGCATACTCTCTATACAGATTTCAGCAAGGCCCTCATGAGTCCATTCGCCATAAGCTTTATCACCGCAATCCCACCGCCTGCGGCTCTCTTCGGATAAAGTGGTTTACGCTACTATTCTCAGTCATTGGTTTTATTAAGTTTGCTTAATTTTTATATATATTAGACCAATAATTTGATTTTGTCAATACATAAAATAATACTTTTTAGGAAAATCCTTTTGGATAAGCTCAGGCTATTCGATAAATTGCTGGAATATGGTATAATATTTGCATGAAGATGGAATAGCTACATAAATATGAAATAACGGGGATGATATTTTGATCTTCATTTTTGGCATATCAAACGGACGCAAAGAGCTTGATTATCATCAGTCAATATTATGCACCATATGCGGGAAGTATGGAAGATATCTGGTGTTTATGGAGTACATGTATTTCAGTTTATTTTTTATACCTGTATTTAAATGGAATAAAACCTATTATGTAAGAAGCACTTGCTGCGGTGCGCTGTACACCATTGATCGGGAGCTGGGTAACCGTATTGCCAGAGGTGAAAACGTTATTCTTCAGGAAAGCGATTTGCATTTAGTAAATAAAGGCTGTGACTTTGGCTTGAAAAGATGCAGCAGGTGCGGATATGAGACCAGAGAGGACTACCGGTATTGTCCAAAATGCGCCAATCCTCTTGATGGCTGATAATTAAAAAGCAGGTGATATTATGGGTAGAATTCTTGGGTTTTATGCCCTGCCTCATCCGCCGATTGTTATACCTGAAATCGGCAGGGGGGAAGAGGATGCCATCCGGAATACCTCGGAGGCATTTGATCGTGTCTCTTTGGAAATTGCCGGATTGAAACCGGACACCATAATAATAGTAACTCCCCATGGACCGCTGTTTCAGGACGCCATAGCTTTAACGTCAGAAAAAGAAATCAGAGGAAATCTGGGCAGGTTCGGTGCATCTAAGGTTGCATTTCACTACAATATAAACAGCAGTTTAACAGATCGTATTTGTGATTTAGCTGAAGAAGCAGGCGTCCCGTGTGTGCAGATCACGCATAAATCTGCCAAAGCTTACGGTGCAGCATGCGAACTGGATCATGGAACCATGGTTCCCCTGTATTTCATAAATAAAAGATATGCTGATTACCGGCTGGTTCATATTACATATGGGCTGTTAAACAAAGTTCAGCTTTACCGGTTTGGCATGTGCATACAAAAGGCAGTTGAGGATAGTACTGACAATGTTGTTTTTATTGCCAGCGGCGATTTATCTCACAGACTCAAAAAAGATGGGCCTTATGAATACAGTCCGTATGGTGCTGTTTTTGACAGGGATATTAAAGCATTGCTTGAAATGGGGGACACAGCAGGCGTATTCAGCATGGACCCCAGGATAATTAAAGAAGCAGGGGAATGTGCTCTTAATTCGTATTATATCCTTTTAGGAGTAATGAACGGATATGAATGGAAAGGGAAAACCTACTCGTATGAAGGTGTATTTGGGGTCGGTTATCTGATTATGAGCTTTGAAGTTAATGATGAGATTGAGAAAAACGAGGATATTTTAGCAAAAATTATAGAGCAGGAAGTTGGAAAATTTAAGAATGAAAAATACAATGAAGATCCATATGTGAACCTTGCCAAGGAAAGCTTGATATATTATATCACACATGGCAAATATATGCCGGTCCCTTCATATGCAACTGAAGAAATGACTAATACCAGGAGCGGTGTATTTGTCTCCATTAAAAAGAATGGTGAATTGCGTGGCTGCATTGGCACTATCAAGCCAACAACGGGCAGTATTGCGCAGGAAATAATACGCAATGCCGTAGAAGCAGGGATGTATGACCCTCGTTTTTCGCCTGTGCGTATTGAAGAATGGAATGACCTGGATTTCTCAGTAGATGTGCTGACTCATCCTCAACCGGCTGTCAGGGAAGAGCTTGATCCCAAAAAGTATGGTGTTATAGTTCGCAGCGGTTATAAATCCGGATTACTGCTTCCGGATCTGGAAGGAGTGGACACAGTGGAAGACCAGTTGAAAATCGCGTTGCGCAAAGCCGGGATTTCACCATGGGAACCTTATACCATTGAGAAGTTTCAGGTTATCCGGCATAAAGGTGAACAGCCATGATTCATGATGCATTATTCTGGAGTAAAGAAAACGAGCGAATAAGGTGCCGATTGTGTCCGCATAACTGTCTTATCGCTGAAGGCAAGGCTGGGCTTTGTTCGGTTCGCGTCAATAAAAATGGTACACTTAAAACAGAGAATTATGGAATGATTACTGCAATGGCAGTGGATCCCATAGAAAAGAAGCCATTATATCACTTTAAACCCGGGACAAGGATTTTATCGGTTGGCAGTTTCGGATGCAATTTTTTCTGCGGTTATTGCCAGAACTACCATATTTCAAGATTTCACAGCAAAAGCGAATTCCTGCCGCCGGAACAGCTGGCTGCCAGCAGCAGTGCTCCGAGCAACAATATCGGCATTGCCTTTACGTACAATGAACCATCCATATGGTATGAATATGTGTATGATACCTCTGTGAAACTTAAAGAAATGTATCCCCGTATGAAAATTGTTCTTGTTACAAATGGATATATTGAGCTTGAAGCTTTAGAGAAGCTTCTTCCATATGTAGATGCAATGAATATCGATTTAAAATCCATGAAAAAGGATTTTTACCATAAAGTATGCGGTGGTCAGCTCCAAAATGTACTGAATACTATAGAAGCCTCTTTCGGCAGATGCCATGTGGAGGTAACCACTCTTCTTGTCAGCGGTTTGAACGATTCTGAGGCAGAAGCAGAAAAAATTGCACTATACTTGTCCAGTCTGGACAGAAACATACCTCTTCATTTTTCCAGGTACTATCCGGCATATAAGATGAGTCTTCCGGCCACAGATATTGAGGTCATGATTAGAGCAAAGGAGGCAGCAAAGAAGCACCTGAACTATGTTTATTTAGGCAACATACCCAATGCGGACTGCTCATCCTACTGTCACCAGTGCGGCAAGCTGCTGGTGCAAAGAATGGGATTTTCTGCAAAATCATTTATAGAGGAACCGGTATGTCCGCAGTGTAACAGCAAAATTCCCTTTATACTTTAATTTACTAAAGAGGTGATATTAAGTGAGAAGAATTGGTTTTATAGGCGTAGGCGTAATGGGAAAGTCCATGGTGCGAAATCTGATGAAAGCAGGCTATCAGGTCAAAATTTACACCAGAACCAGAAATAAGGCTTTAGACGTAATTGATGAAGGCGCTGTCTGGTGTGAGGATATAGCTCAATGTGTCTGTGATTCAGAAGCGGTAGTTACAATTGTGGGGTATCCGAATGATGTGGAAGAAGTATACTTTGGTGCAAACGGAATTTTAGAAAATGCACCCCGCGGTTGTTATTTGATAGATATGACCACTACCAGTCCTAAGCTGAGCAAACGAATTTATGAGAGTGCCAGAGAGAGAGGAATGCATGCATTGGACGCTCCTGTTTCAGGCGGGGATACCGGTGCCAGGAATGGGACCCTGTCCATAATGGTTGGAGGGGACCGAGAAGCTTTCGATAAGTGTTATCCGATATTCCAAGTGCTGGGCTCCAATATTATTTATGAAGGTCCGGCAGGCTACGGACAGCACACAAAGATGGCTAACCAGATAGCCATAACAGGAACTATTGCCAGTGTTTGCGAAGCCATCTGCTATGGCAGGAAAATGGGGCTAAATTTGCAGACCATGCTGGACAGTATTTCTGCAGGTGCAGCAGGCAGCTGGCAGATGACCAATAATGCGCTTAAAATATTAAGGGAAGATTTTGCCCCTGGGTTTTATATCAAGCATTTTATTAAGGATATGATGATAGCAGCAGAAGAAGCGGAAAGCATGGGTTTGAATTTGAAGATATTGAACAGCGTACTGGATATGTACCGGGACCTTGCCGATAACCGCAGCCTTGGTGACTTAGGTACGCAAGCTCTTATAAAGTATTATGAAGATCAAGCCGAATGAAAACAATGCTGTCTCAGCAAAGCTGCCTTTCAGAGACAGTATCGTTTACAAATTGTTTACATTTTGATAATACATGGTTCATAATTGACTATTAATATGAAGTCGTAGGATTAAAAGTAATGCTCTTTCATATGCCTCCTTAAAATAAGTTCCCCTATGCACAAGCCCCGATTATTATCGGGGCCCTTTTAGTGCGTCCAGCATGGGCGCAATCTAACGGGTGAAAGTCCCGAGTACGGGTTGATAGTGCCAAGTACATAGCCAAGAGCAAGGGTGTCCTCGGTGACGAGGAATCTGAAGGAAGCTGGAGGCAAACTTCCGGT
>DUSN01000031.1 GCA_012842605.1 Clostridiales bacterium | reverse complement strand
TTATTGTAATATTAAACTGAGCCATGGTTCATCCTCCTCGGTTTGGTATTTGTTGGGCAACTTATATTTTAACCGAGGTGTGAGCTTTGGCTCAACTTCTTTTTACACCATTATATAGACTTAATCTATCCTAAGCCATCAGCAATGTACATTTAGAACATGTATATATTTAATTAAAAATAGAAGCATGACTCATACTAAGGTATTTTTGCTTTACTCTTAAGGTACAGTGTACAAGTTATATTCAATACAACAAATAAAGTATTAATAGGGAGGTAGATATTAATGAAAAATATTCCGGAAGTAAGATTAGGAATTGTTGCTGTGAGCAGGGATTGCTTCCCGTTACAATTGAGCGAATCCAGGAGAAAAGCAGTGGTTGAAGCTTGCCGTGAAAAGGGCATTGATATTGCTGAAATACAGACCACCGTTGAAAATGAGAAGGATGCTCTCAAAGCGTTGCAGGAGGTACAAGCTGCAGGGGTAAATGCTTTGGTAGTGTACCTGGGCAATTTTGGTCCTGAAGGACCAGAAACCCTGCTGGCGCAGAAATTCGGCGGACCTGCCATGTTTGTTGCAGCAGCTGAGGAGAGTGAAAACAACCTTATCAACGGACGGGGTGATGCGTACTGTGGAATGCTCAATGCGTCATATAATTTGGGTCTTCGAAAACTGAGTCCGTATATTCCAGAATATCCTGTCGGTACAGCCGATGAAGTTGCAGATATGTTTGTTGATTTTAAGGATATTGCAAGGGTAATACTTGGCTTGTCAAAGCTCAAGATCTTCGGGTTTGGACCAAGACCCCAGGACTTCCTGGCATGCAATGCTCCTATTAAGCCACTGTTTGATCTAGGTGTCGAGATTATGGAAAATTCGGAGCTTGACTTGTTTGAATCCTTCAACCTGCACGCAAATGACCCCAGAATAGCATCGGTTGTAAAAGACATGGAAGCAGAATTAGCTGAAGGCAACAAGCTTCCGGGAATCCTTCCTAAACTGGCCCAGTATGAACTTACCTTGCTTGATTGGATGGAGAAGTACATAGGAGCATCGGAATATGCCGTGTTTGCTAATAAGTGCTGGCCTGCCTTCCAGACACAGTTTGGCTTTGTGCCGTGTTATGTGAATTCAAGGCTGGCATCAAGAGGTATCCCGGTGTCCTGTGAAGTGGACATATATGGGGCTTTAAGCGAGTATATCATCACATGTGCCACTGGCATGCCTGCAACACTTCTTGATATAAACAACACGGTACCAAGGGACATGTATGAAAATAATCGTGACAAGTTTGGAGATTACAAGTTAACCGATCTGTTTATGGGATTTCACTGTGGCAATACGCCCAACTGCTACCTTAAAAATGGAACCTTGAAATATCAGCTTATAATGCATAGATTGCTGGAGCCTGATAAGGAACCTGACATAACCAGGGGAACTCTTGAAGGAACAATAAACCCCGGAGACATTACTTTATTCAGGCTGCAGGGTACGGCTGACTGTAAGCTAAGAAGCTATATGGCCCAGGGCGGGGTTATTGACGTTGATCCCAAATCCTTTGGAGGTATTGGTGTATATGCCGTGAAAGAGATGGGCAGGTTCTACAGGCATGTACTAATCGGCAAGCGATATCCGCACCATACTGCTGTTGCGTTTAAGCATGTTGGGAAGATACTGTTTGCAGCCATGAAAATGCTGGGGATAGAGGATGTGTCTTTTAATCAGCCAGCCAATATGCTATATAAGGATGAAAACCCGTTTTGCTGAGATGAAATCAAGAAGGCAGAGCTTTCACAGGATTAAATCAGCGAGTAAATGACGCTTGTACTAATAAGGCATACCAACAATTATAATAAGGGGCTCCTGACATTATCATTTCAGGCAGAACAGCCTAAAGAAATGATCAATGTCTGGAAACCCTTTATTTTTTATGCGACTTTAACGTTATGGCATGATATCATAAAAAGCGACGCGGTAGTCGCATAGAGGGACACATGGGTGAAAAAGGAAAGAAAACAATAGAAAGAATTAAGAATGAATCTTTGAAGTTATTTGTTGAGAGAGGCTACAAGGACGTTTCTATGCAGGATATCTGTAACGCAGCCGGTCTTAGTAAGGGCGGCCTTTACAGGCACTTTGGATCTAAGGCGGAGATTCTTTTGTCACTAACTGGTGAAGAGAGAAAGATTGATGTTCTTGCGAAGATAGCGAATAAGGAGCCTGCGGTACAGATTCTTAATGAATACCTTGACGAGTTTTATCAGAATATGCTCATGAGTGACAAGTCGTTGGCCTATGCTTTGTTTGAGTATGCGACAGTGGAAAAAGAAAACGCACTTCTTGCAAAAGATGATAAAGATTCTTTGACTTGGAAGAGCCTGATTGACTATGGAATAAAAACAGGTGAATTCAATGATATCGATTATGAGCCCGTGATGCATAGTTTTCTTTTTGCATATAGGGGTGTTCGGATTTGGAGCCGCGCAATTGAGATTGATGAGGATATTATCAAATCTATTATAGAAAATGTGAAACTTATGGTAGTAAAAAACTACAGGAGGACGTATTGATATGAAAGACCTGATTATACCTAAAAAGCTTAACAGAGGCGATACGGTTGCATTCATCTCTCTGTTATTTTACAATTATAAATAAGCTATAAATGCTTATAAAGTGAGATTTTACTTCCAAAGAGATTACTGTAATCTTCCCTGGCTTTTATATCAAAAGGCCAGCGCATTAAGCAAAGATCATTATCAAGAAATCCCTACGGTATATGAAAAATACTGTTGGGAAAAATTGCCGCACAGGGAGGTTTAATTATGGAAGCAAAAATATTCCTTATCCGGATAAATATTGGACAGCGGAAGTATTTATTGATGGGTACGATAATTACAGTACCGCCTATATGTTTAGTGTCGAGATGTAATTATGTCATAGATACTATCTTACAATAAAGAAAGGAATGATACCATGAAAAATCAGGACATCATTATTGAAAGAACCAAGGAGTTATTATCTGTGCGCTGCTATGAAGGTTTAAAAGTAGCAGCAGAGAAGTGGCTGGATGCAGTCGGCACAGAAAGAGAAGCAGAAGCTTCCAGGAACTATGTTTCGGAACTGGAAGATGCAATTCCGGATATTGATACAGTCATCAAAGTATTCGGAAGTGATAAGATTAAAGAAAAATTCGGCGAAGAAATGGCAAATAATATCCGCACCCATGCTATTGAAATCAAGGCAAAAGGTGCAAAATGGTGTGACTGCCCTGCATGTACTGCAGCTTTGAGGGTATTGGAGTATAAATCAGATCTGTTGGGCGAATAAGAAATATCAAAGATATATGCTGAGATTACGCGAGATTGGGATTATAGCCTGGCTTAGTTAAGTTGGGCTATTTTATACAAGGAGAATAAAATGAAAACAGCAATATTATATGAATCCTGGCATCATGGAAATACAAGAAAAATATGTGATGCAATAAAAAAAGAATATGATGTTATACTTCTTAACGTAAAGGAAGATGATATTACACTGGAAGAATATGATCTTATTGGAATTGCCTCCGGTGTTGCTTTCAGCAAATTCTATAAAGAAATAGAACATATAACCAAAGAAAAAATGCCGGAAGGTAAAAATGTGTTTCTTATCTATACCTGCGGAATGCCAGTGAAGGATTATGCAAAAAGCATAAAGAGCACTCTCTCTTTGAAAAAATGCAATGTACTTGGCACTTATTGCTGTAAGGGCTATGACACATATGGACCCTTTAAGCTTATTGGAGGAATTAACAAAGAGAATCCTACTGAAGATGAGATTAATGGTGCAGTAAGATTCTATAATGAAATAATCAGTAAATTGCAAATGGACATATAAACTCCTTGTGTATTTGATTGCATACCTAATGAGTGTTCTTTGGAAAAGCAATGACTTGACCGCCTATTACCAGGAAACAGAAAGAATAATCAATACAGCACTTAATAAAGGTGAAATATGTCTTAAGGGTAATTACCCACTGGTCAGTCTTAATATATGGGATGCGCGATGGAACGGAAAATATGCAACATCAAACTGTTTTGTTGCTTATATGGATGGAGAACAGCAAAAGTTCTTGAATGGAAATTTTGCTGTAGAACTTGATGATAATATGAACATATTAGCTGTTTACAGGCAATGAGTTTTGAATTAAGTAAATTTACAGCAAACCTTGAGAATGAAGGAACTAATGATATCAGAAAGGCAGGTTGAACACGTGACAAAATATATTGCTTTGCTTCGCGGCATTAATGTTGGAGGAAAAAACAAAGTATCAATGAAAGAATTAAAGAAATTGCTGGAAGAAAACGGTTTTCAGGATGTGGTTACGTACATCAACAGTGGCAATATTATCTTTTCGAGTGATAATTCTGACGTTGAGTTCTTGAAAAGGAACTTTGAGGCTTTGATTTATGAGAAGTTCAAGCTGCATATTTCATTGATGGTCATATCTGCCGATGAACTGACAGAGGCACTTGAAAATGCACCGGACTGGTGGGGTGCTGATAAAGAATCAAAACATAATGCGATATTTGTTATACCTCCAGCTACTATAGATGAAGTATTCAATGAAGTAGGAGAAGCTAAAGCTGAATATGAAAAAGTCAGCAGCTTTGGCAAAGTGATATTTTGGTCTGCTCCACTAAAGACATTCTCAAGGACACGCTGGTCTAAAATCACTGAAAAATCTGTTTATGATAAAATTACTATCAGGAACTCCAATACTGTAAAAAGTTTGGTGGAATTATGTAAACGGTAACTAAACTACAGATTCACTTTTGGCAAACAATTGGGGGATATTTACATGAAAATAATAAAAGACATTACTTATGATTATTTTGACGCGTGTAAGCTTGATCTGTACTTGCCGAAAAGCAATGATTTTTCCTTATTAGTGTATTTTCACGGGGGCGGTCTGGAGATCGGAGATAAAAGCTTTGACATAAATGTATACAAATATTTGATAAGTAGTGGTATTGCAGTTGCGGCAGCAAATTACAGAATGTATCCTGATGCAAAGTATCCGGAATTTATTGAAGATGCAGCATCGGCGGTTAACTGGGTATTTAGGAATATAGAAAACTATGGGCACTGTAACAACATCTTTATTGCAGGCTCATCTGCAGGTGCGTATCTATCCATGATGCTATGCTTTGATAAAAAGTATCTGGGAAAGTATGGGATTAATCCTAATGATATAGCGGGGTATATCTTTGATGCAGGGCAGCCTGCTACGCATTTTAATATACTTAAAGAGCGGGGTTTGGATACGCGCAGAGTTATTATAGATGAGGCTGCACCAATTTACCATATAGGTGAAAATCAGATTCAATCACCTATGATGATACTGGTTGCCGAGCATGATATACCAAATCGACTGGAGCAAACATATTTACTTTGTTCCACGTTAAAAATCTTTGGCTATGACGAGAAGAAACTTATTTTTAAGTTAATGAAAGGATATCAGCATGTTGAATACACAAATGCATTTGATGTAAATAACAATAATGTGTTTGCTGTAATGATACGAGATTTTATCAGAAGTATTGAATAAATATGTTGCGTGGAAAACAGGCATGCACGGTTTAACGGAGGAAGATAACATTTATGAAAAATAGAGGAAAATATAAATAAAATCTTAAACGATAGTGTACATCAAAGAAATGGAGCATAGGAATGAAAGACATAACTTCAGCCTCAAATTCAAGCAGCAATCCACTTGGTTATGAACCTATATTTAGTTTAATTGGCAAGTTCGCCATTCCGTCTATTATCAGCATGCTGATTGCAGCAGCCTATAATATTACTGATCAGATTTTCATTGGTCATATGGTTGGTATGCTTGGCAATGGTGCTACTAATGTAGCCTTTCCTGTTGTAACCTTTACGACAGCCTTTGCGCAGCTGGTAGGCGTAGGAACTGCCGCAAATTTCAACATTAATATGGGTGCGAAAAGAGAGATAGAAGCTAAACATTATATCGGAACAGGTATTAGCTTGATGTCCATTATCGGACTATTTATCTTCTGTATCGTGTTTGTGCTGAAAAGACCAATACTTCTTCTTTGTGGTGCTACCGAGAATGTTCTTCCTCTGGCAATGAGTTATCTTAGCATTACAACTTTAGGACTGCCTTTCCATCTCTTCACTACTGCCAGCAGTAGTTTGATTCGGGCTGACGGCAGCCCGGCCTATTCTATGATATCCAGTATAACAGGTGCTTTATTGAATGTACTCTTAGACTGGTTATTTATGTTTGTTTTTGGCTGGGGAATACAAGGAGCTGCGATCGCA
The DNA here is from genome assembly GCA_012842605.1 of Clostridiales bacterium. GTDB lineage: Bacteria > Bacillota > Clostridia > Caldicoprobacterales > DTU083 > DUSN01. Next base: position 28,939 of record DUSN01000031.1, on the reverse strand, counting down.
ACAGTAATAGGACAAGTTGTATCATTTCTCCTCTGTGCAATATACTATTTTAGATTTAAAACCTTTCAGATAACCAGAAATATGTTAAGCCTGAAATGGCATTATGTAAAAAAGATTATACAGCTGGGAACATCTAATTTTATTAATCATACAATTATGATGCTTGTAAATATCGTATTAAACAATAGTCTTAAAACTTATGGCGCTATGTCCATTTATGGAAGTGATATTCCTTTAGCTGTTTCCGGTGTTATTGCAAAATTAAACAGCCTTCTCATTGCCTTTTCCGTTGGTCTTGCCCAGGGCTGTCAGCCGATTTTAGGATTTAATATGGGGGCTAAAAATTTTGCCCGGGTAAAGGAAACTTATAAAAAGGCTGTTTCCGTAGTTATGGTAATTAGTGTTATAGCTTTTACTTTGTTTCAAAGCTTTCCAAGACAAATTACCGGAATTTTCGGAAGCGGGGATGATTTATATTTTCAGTTTGCAGAGAAATATCTGAGAACTTATATGTTCATGGTGTGTATTTATGGTATACAGCCTCTGACTATAAATTACTTCACAGGAACGGGTAATGTAAAACAGGGAATTATACTGTCATTATCCAGACAAGGTTTCTTGCTCATTCCATTGCTCTTAATCCTGCCGCGATTTTTCGGACTGACGGGTGTTCTTTATGCCGGCCCTGTAGCAGATTTCATGGCCTGCATTCTGTCTCTTTCAATGATAACTATAAATTTCAGAAAATTAGATTCTCAAATGGAGTTAAGCTGATAAATGATATTAGATATTTCAAGCATTCATTCCACATTTGCTTGAGGGGAGTTCGAAGTAATGGAGTTATTGGATGTCGTAGATGAGAAGGGCAATCCTACGGGACATACAGTGGAACGGGAAAAAGCACATATGGAAGGTATTATGCACAGAACAGCACATGTCTGGCTTCTTAGAAAAAGACATGGTAAGGCTCAGATATTGCTTCAAAAAAGAAGTGAAACCAAAGAATCTTATCCCGGCTGTTATGACATTTCAAGTGCCGGTCACATTCCTGCAGGAATGGATTTTGTCGAATCAGCCATAAGAGAGTTGCAAGAAGAACTCGGTGTTTCGGCTTCTGATGATGAACTTATTTTCTGTGGAGACAGAACTGTAATCTGGGATGGATGTTTTTGTGGCAAACCTTTTTATGACAGGCAGTATTCACGAATATTCATTTTGTGGCGGGACATAGATGAAGAAAAATTTAAACTTCAAAAAGAAGAAATTGATAGTGTGCTTTGGATGGATCTTAATGAGTGCATTACAGCGGTCGAGAATAACCAAATAAGGAACTGCATTTATCCTGATGAGCTTAAAATTGTTAAGAATGCGTGTGGATGCAGTTTATAATTTTGGTTTTTTCATGCCGGAAGTACATTTTGAAGTTAAGTTTATGCTGTAAAACTGGCAGGATTGTGTTGACAGTTAAGATAATGGGCATATTATTTATAAGACGAATGCAAGAATGTGGACTTCACAAGAGAAGTTTTCTCTTGACAGAGCAAGCTGGGATATATTAAAATATTCGGCAAAGCAATGACGAAGAGAAGTAGCATGAATTATCGTTTACAGAGAGCGGGGAATGGTGAGAACCCTGTAAAGTGAATTCATGTGAATAACACTTCACCAGCTTCAATCTGAAAGTCATATTGCATATGATGAGTAGGTGCGACGTAAGCCGTACGTTACAACGGCAGACACTAAGGAGTGACTGTACAATGGAGTACAGTAATTCAGGTGGTACCGCGGACGATAATAGTGCTGTTCGCCCTGAAATTTCTATTTCGGGCGAGCAGCTTTTTATATTTATGGGCGCTCTCCCGACACAGTTAATTTAAAAAAGATGAGAAGGGAGATTTTATGTCAGGGATTTATCGTACCAAGACAATGAATCAAATCACAGAAGAAGATATCGGCACCGTCCTAAAAATTGCCGGTTGGGTTGAAAACATAAGGGACCATGGCGGTGTGTCCTTTATCGATCTGAGGGACATGTATGGTGTCATGCAGGTGGTATTCAGAGACATCGAGCTTCCAAAGGGTATCAGAAAGGAAGAATGCTTATCAATTGAAGGTGTGGTGGAAAAACGGGATGAAGAAACCTACAACCCCAAGATTCCCACCGGTACAATTGAGCTTGCGGCACAAAAGGTCACAGTTTTAGGCCGGGTCTACAAGGATCTGCCGTTTGAAATTGCAGCCTCCAAGGAAATTCGTGAGGAAGTGCGCTTAAAGTACCGTTACCTTGATTTAAGAAACCGGAAGGTAAAGGACAATATTTTGTTCCGGTCCCAGGTCATAAGCTTTTTAAGACAGAAGATGGCCGAGCTGGGCTTTGTCGAAATACAAACGCCGATCCTGTCGTCATCCTCTCCGGAAGGAGCAAGGGATTATATCGTTCCATCCAGAAAGTATAAAGGAAAATTCTATGCACTGCCCCAGGCACCACAGATATATAAACAGCTGTTGATGGTCTCGGGCTTTGACAAGTATTTTCAGATTGCTCCCTGCTTCCGTGACGAGGATGCGCGGGCTGATCGCTCTCCGGGTGAGTTCTATCAGCTTGATTTTGAAATGAGCTTTGCCACCCAGGAAGATGTATTCCGTGTTGGTGAGGAGGTTCTGACTGCTGCCTTTAAAAAATTCGCACCTGAAGGGTATGAAGTCACCGGAGCACCGTTCCCCGTTTTCAGCTACAAGCAGGCCATGCTGGAGTTTGGTACCGACAAGCCTGACCTGCGCAACCCTCTGCGCATCATCGATGTGACAGATTTCTTCCAGAGATGCGCCTTTAAACCCTTCCTTCACAAGACGGTCAGAGCCATCAAGGTTCATGCCGAAATGTCAAAGGGCTTCCATGAAAAGCTGCTGGAATATGCGCTGTCTATTGGCATGGGAGGGCTCGGCTATCTTGAGGTTCAGGAGGATATGACTTATAAAGGCCCCATCGATAAATACATCCCCGATGAGTTAAAAGGGGAGCTGGCTAAAATTGCCAACCTTGTTTCAGGCGATGTCATATTCTTCATTGCAGACAAGGAAAGAAATGCCTGCAAATACGCAGGGCTGATACGCAATGAGCTGGGCAAGCGGCTTGACCTCTGTGAGAAGAAAGCCTACCGCTTCTGTTATGTCAATGATTTTCCAATGTATGAAATCGATGAGGCGACCGGAAAGATACAATTTACCCATAACCCCTTTTCCATGCCACAGGGTGGTTTGGAAGCACTTAACACAAAGGATCCCCTGGACATTCTGGCTTACCAGTATGATATTGTCTGCAACGGTGTTGAACTTTCCTCGGGCGCAGTCCGGAACCACAACCTGGACATAATGGTTAAAGCCTTTGAGATTGCTGGTTACGATGAGGAGACCCTTAAGAAGAAGTTCGGAGCGCTCTACAATGCATTCCAGTACGGAGCGCCGCCCCATGCCGGCATGGCTCCCGGGGTTGACCGGATGATCATGCTCCTCAGGAATGAGGAAAACATTCGCGAGGTTCTGGCCTTTCCCATGAACAGCAATGCGCAGGATCTGATGTGCGGTGCGCCCAGCGAAGTGACCGAACAGCAGCTGCGTGAGGTGCATATTAAAATCAGGAATTAATTATGTTTGTATCATCCGGTGACTTGACAGCGGCTGCTGTCAGGAAAGGAGTGAGGATTATGGCAATATCAAAAACCGAGATAGAAAAGCTCGCAAAACTTGCAAAGCTAAGCTTTACGGATGAAGAGCTTGAGCGATTTACAGCTGAATTTGATGAAATTATAGCATTTGCAGATACCGTCAACCAGTCCATCGAAGGCGGGACCGAACAGATAAGAAGCGTGGATGCCAGGATGGTCTCATTTGATGACTTGCGCCCTGATGAAGTGGTGCCGTCCCTGCCCAATGACAAAATCCTTTCCAATGTCGAAGGGTATAACGGATTTTTCAAAGTGGAAAGGAGTAAAAAATGAGAGCGGGAATATATGAACTGGCCATAAGGCTTCGTAACCGCGAAATTTCGGCGGTGGAGCTGACAAAGGCATATATAGATGCAATTGAAAAATTGAACCCTGCCATCAATGCCTATGTGTATTTGACCTTTGATACCGCCCTGAAGGCAGCGGAGCAGGCCGACCAGATGCTTAAAGAGGGCGATGCGCCGCTGCTCTGCGGCATTCCCATGGCCCTGAAGGATAATATCTGCACTGACGGGATTGCCACCACATGCTGCTCCAAAATCCTGAAGGACTTTAAGCCTTACTATGATGCTGCAGTCTGGGAGAAGCTTAAAGCTCAGGGTGCGGTGCTTCTGGGCAAGACCAATATGGATGAGTTTGCCATGGGAAGCACCTCGGAAACCAGCTGCTATGGAGCACCGCTGAATCCCAGAAACACGAATTATGTTACCGGCGGTTCTTCGGGCGGCTCGGCTGCGGCAGTTTGCGCAAATCTTGCAGTATACAGCCTGGGCTCAGATACGGGCGGCTCCATCCGTCAGCCGGCCTCCTTCTGCGGAGTGGTGGGTCTAAAACCCACCTATGGTGCAGTATCCCGCTATGGGCTCATCGCTTACGGAAGTTCGCTGGACCAGATCGGCCCCCTGGCAAACAGCGTGAAGGACGCTGCCATTGTCTTTGATGCTATCAAAGGCGGCGACAAGCGCGATCAGACCAGTGTGGACTATGATTATGGTTCCTCTCTGGCTGAATGCCTGGATCGGGATATCAAGGGCATGCGCATTGGTGTTGCCGAAGAATTTTTTGAAGGAATAAATACTGAGATCAAGTCAAAGATTGAGAAGGCCATAAAGCTGTTTGAAAACAACGGTGCTGTAATAGAAAACATCAGGCTTCCGGCACTGAAACTGGCACTTCCGGTATATTACATTATCGCCTGTGCCGAAGCATCCTCCAATCTTGGACGATATGACGGCATCCGTTATGGCTATCGCACATCATCCTATACCGGCATTGAGGACATGATTGTCAGGACCAGGAGCGAAGGATTCGGCGACGAGGTTAAACGCCGCATTATGCTGGGGACATATGTGTTGTCCAGCGGTTATTATGATGCTTACTACAAAAAAGCCTGCCTGATTCGTGAAGAGATAAACCGGGAATTTGATGCCGTCTTTGAAAATTGTGACGTGCTAGTTGCTCCTACAGCGCCCAATACAGCATTCCCGCTGAACCACAAGGGCGATAGCCCGGTTGAAATGTACTTGTCGGATATCTGCACTGTGCCCGTCAATATCGCAGGTGTTCCGGCTATCTCAGTTCCCTGCGGGGAGGACTCCAGAGGGCTTCCCATCGGCATGCAGATAATCGGCAGAAGGTTTGGTGAGGCAACGGTTCTTCAGGCAGCTCATTTTTATGAACAAAGCGCTGGGAAAGTGATTGGTGATTATGAAGGAGGTGCCGGGATATGAACTATGAAATTGTCTGCGGCATTGAGACCCATATTGAACTGGCAACCAAAACCAAGATTTTTTGTGGCTGTACCACTGAGTTCGGGGGAGAGCCCAACACCCATTGCTGCCCTGTCTGCACCGGTCAGCCGGGATCCCTTCCAATTCTCAACCAAAAAGTGGTGGAGTATGCCATTAAAGCCGGCCTGGCACTGAACTGCAAAATCAATACCAAATCCCATATGGACCGGAAAAATTACGTATACCCCGACTTGCCAAAAGCATACCAGATCTCCCAATATGATGAGCCCCTCTGTGAAAAGGGCTATATCGAGCTGGACAGCGGAAAGCGTATCGGTATCACCCGCATTCATATCGAGGAGGATGCCGGAAAGCTCATCCATGAGAGCGGTTTAACCTATATTGATTATAACCGCAGCGGAGTTCCACTGATTGAGATTGTTTCCGAACCCGATATTTCTTCTGCTGAAGAGGCAAAAGAGTATGCCGAAAAACTGCAGCTGATCATGCGCTATATCGGCATATCGGACTGCAAGATGCAGGAAGGATCCATGCGCTGCGATGTAAATCTTTCGCTGCGAAAGCCCGGCGATCCCCGTTTCGGTGTGAGAACCGAAATCAAGAATATTAACTCCCTGAGTTTCATTCAAAAGGCCGTCATGGCCGAAGCAGAAAGGCAGGCTGATATTCTGGATGCGGGAGGAACCGTTGTTCAGCAGACCATGCGATATGATGAGGGAACCAATAGCGTTACCCCCATGCGTGATAAGGAAAACTCCGATGATTACCGCTATTTCCCTGATCCCGATATTCTGCGATTTTGCGTAGATGATAAGAAGGTAGAAGAAATTCGCGAGTCCTTACCTGAGCTTCCCTTTGACAAGCTCAAGCGATACATGAATGTCCTGGGGCTTTCTGAAGCCACAGCCAAACAGATTTTCAGGTACAGAATGGTAGCTGAATTTTTCGAAGACACACTGGCCGAGGGTGCAAGCGTTAAAAATACGGCTAACCTGATTGTTGTCACCATATTTTCTAATATGGACACCGAGGAGGAAAAGGAATTATTCGCCATCAGGATATCTGCTGCCCAGTTTGCTGCCCTTGTAAAGCTGGCCGATGAGAAAAAAATTAACATCGGAGTCGCCCAGAGTACCTTGCAGAAGATGCTTGAAAGCGGCAAACCGGTAGAGGAGTTTATTAAACCGGAGGATCTTGTGGGTATCTCCGATGAAGCACTTGAAAGTTTATGCAAGGAAGCCATCGATGCCAACCCCGAGGCAGCAGCCAATGTCAGAAACGGTAAGGACAAGGCCATCAACGTTATGTTCGGCTACATTATGAAGAAAACAGGCGGCAAGGCAGATATTCGCAAGGCTGAAGTCTTGCTGCGAAAACTGATCAGACAATAAAAATGAAATTTTTAAATTTACATCTTGCAAAATGCTGAGAAGTCTGCTAAAATAAATTTGAATTGTTTGATGGATTAGTCAGAAAAATGAAGTATTATATGAAAAATCCATTAGATTTCTGATCATCGAATCTAAAGCCAATTGAATAGTGTTTTATCGGAAACAAAGGCGTTTCACCAAGTGAGTGAAGCGCTTTTTTTATGTGCTTTTATTGGGTTATACCCGGTGATATAAGCCGGAGTTAATAAAATTTAGTTCAAGTTTAACAGTTTATTGAAAGGGGAATAGATCATGGAAAAATGTATTAGTGAGTTCGGTACCTGTATGTTTGGTTCAGCTGTGTTTAGTGACACGGTAATGCAGGAGCGTCTGCCAAAACCTATTTATAAGAAGCTGAAGAAAACAATTATGGAAGGCCTTCCGCTCGATCCGGATGTAGCTGAGGTAGTAGCCTGTGTGATGAAGGATTGGGCGGTTGAAAAAGGGGCAACCCACTTTACCCACTGGTTCCAGCCATTAACCGGCATTACTGCCGAAAAGCATGACTCTTTCCTGACACCTACAGGGGACGGTAAAGCCATTATGGAATTCTCAGGCAAGGAGCTTATAAAGGGTGAGCCGGATGCTTCATCCTTCCCCTCCGGAGGTCTTCGTGCAACCTTTGAAGCCAGGGGCTATACCGCATGGGATTGTACCTCACCTGCATTTGTGAAGGATCGTACCCTGTATATCCCGACAGCATTCTGCTCATATACAGGCGAAGCCCTGGACCTGAAAACCCCGCTCCTGCGTTCAATGGAAGCTCTTTCCAAACAAGCACTCCGTATTCTGAGACTATTTGGTGATACCACCACCAAACGGGTTGTTACGACCTTAGGGCCTGAGCAAGAATACTTCCTTGTGGACAAGGAATACTTCATGAAGCGTAAGGATCTGCTCTACACCGGAAGAACCCTGTTTGGTGCCAAGCCGCCTAAAGGACAGGAGCTTGAAGATCATTATTTTGGTATTCTGAAGGAAAAGATATCCAATTTCATGCATGATCTGGATGCCGAGCTCTGGAAGCTTGGAGTATCCGCCAAAACCAAGCATAATGAAGTTGCGCCCGCACAGCATGAGCTGGCTCCGGTATTTGCCACAACCAACATTGCAACTGACCATAACCAGCTGACAATGGAAATCATGAAAAAAGTGGCCGACAGGCACGGACTTGCCTGCCTCTTGCATGAGAAGCCCTTTGCAGGCGTCAATGGATCGGGCAAACACAATAACTGGTCCATTTCAACCAACGATGGCAAGAACCTCCTTGACCCCGGCACCACACCGCTGGACAATGCGCAGTTTCTTGTCTTCCTGGTTGCTGTCATCAAGGCTGTCGATGAATATGCTGATCTGCTGCGCTTCTCAGTTGCCACAGCCGGAAATGATCACAGGCTTGGAGCAAACGAGGCACCTCCGGCAATCATGTCTATTTTCCTTGGTGAAGAGCTGACCAGTGTAATCGAGCAGATAGAAACCGGCGTTGTCAAAAACAACGGAAACAGAAGGACCCTTGAAATCGGTGTTTCTACACTTCCGGTTCTTCCGAAGGATGCCACAGACAGAAACAGAACCTCTCCATTTGCATTTACAGGCAATAAGTTTGAGTTCAGGTCCGTGGGTTCCTCACAGTCCATCGCTACACCGAACTTTATAATCAATACCATTGTAGCCGAAACTCTGGGCCAGATTGCCGATCGCCTTGAAAAAGCCGAGGACTTCAAGGCAGAAGTGAATGCTGTGGTGAAGGAGATCATAAAGAATCATAAGCGCATTATTTTCAATGGCAACAACTATTCCGAGGAATGGGTTGCTGAAGCCGAGAGAAGAGGCTTGCCCAATTTGAAGACCACTATCGATGCCATTCCGGTGCTTATCAAGGAGAAGAACGTCAATGCGCTTGAAAAGCATGGTGTTTTGAGCCGCACAGAAGTATATTCCCGTTATGAAATATGCCTGGAGAACTATATCAAGACAATCCGCATAGAAGCCCTGACCATGGTTGAAATGGCAAGCAGGCAGATCCTTCCGGCATCGCTGGCATATGTCAGAAAGGTTGCTGATACTGTCGCCTCTCTCAATGCAGCAGGCGCGGATTCCTCCTTCGTAAAGGAAGAGCTTGATAAGCTTGTTTCTCTGACTTCCGGCCTGAAGGCATCTATCGATAAACTAAGTGCGAAGATAGAAGAAGTTGATATGCATGAAGGGGATTCGCTGGCGCATGCCCGTGCATATAAGGATGCCATCATACCCCTTATGAACGAATTACGTTCCGTTGCTGACAAACTTGAAACCATGGTGGATGCAAGCCTGTGGCCGATACCCACCTACGGCGATTTGCTGTTTGGTGTAGTCTGATAAATTAAAATAGGACTTGTTGGCAGGACAATGAATCGTCCATGAAAGCCCGGTTCTGCGCCGAATGATGAGGGAAAACTGAGTAAATGAAATAGCATATGTATACCGGCAGATAATCGGATTTGAGTATCTGCCGTTTTTTATGCAGACTTAAGCCATTACAATGCCATAGCCAGCCAGGGTTTCATAGCCTTCTTTATCCAGATGCATGAAGTCAATTTTATTGTACTGCCTGACCACTGTGTTAGCGTCAAAATAATTGCAGTAGCCTTTAGCTATTTGATGGAGCTGATTAGCATGAATAATATGCGATTCTCTCTATACATGAGTTAACTGCATATGATAAAATCAGTCAGAGATCATCAACTCGAGCCATGTGGAGTTAAGATGACTGACAACTGTAGCGCAGCTGTAAACCACAAAATGAGCATATCAAGATGGAGGCAATAATGGATGATTGAACTGAATATTATTATCGATAAACTTTTGGATATGAAACCTGACCCAATACCGGAATTTATCCTCTTAAAAGAATTTAAGGGACTTAGTCCAAGCAGTCGTGAATATCAGAATGCATACGACAGAGTATGCAATCACTCTTTTGTCAAAAAAATTGAAAATGAACAAAATGACAGAGGGTTCTGGCCGCCTTTTCATGGCTATACCGAGAACATAATCCGTAGGTGTCTTTCGATTGGGCTGGACAAGGATCATCAATGCCTGAAAAGGGTATCTGATTATATTAAAAAAGTGCTTGATAATGAAGAAAGCTGGGATCAATTCGAAAAACAGGACAATATCCGCTGGTGGCCGGAAATGTTTGTACCGCTTATCAGTGCTGCTATGCTTTCACTGATAGAACCAAACAGCAATTTACTTGATTCACACAGGAAACGCTGGGCTTATTTTGCTGAAACAGCCTTCTCGCGAGGTTATTATGACAAAGAGTCAGAAACCAGAGCTCAGCATGAATATTTCGGGTTTAAAACAAAACGTATCATACCGTCTTTTGGCTATTATAGCTTAATATTACTGGCTCCTACAGATAAAGAATGTTACCTGAGCGATAAAACTGATTTGTCTTTAGTAGAATACTGTATGAACTGTGCGGAGCAAATTTATTATGTTTACAACTGTAGATTATCAGATATGGTACCTATCGGCATCAGGAGAAGAGACAGCAGGGACTTTTGTCATTGGTTGCGAGCTTTATCCCTTATTTCTCAGTTTAATGGTTGGAAGAAATACAAAGATAAATATATAGAATGGATTTTAACACAAAGGAATGGGGAAGGCTTTTGGGAATTACCAGGAAAACCGGTTCTGTTTAATTTTCCATTGTCAAATTCATGGAGAAATCGGAAAAACCGGGTTATCGACAGTACTATCATGGTTTTAAGGTTTCTAAATCATAGTCGAGCTTTCTAGTAATTCCTTGACATGTTCCCAATTAGTAATATGACAAATCAATAAAGATGAGGATACCTGCAAATGATTGAAAACTACTCATAAAACAGCTATAATTTACAAAGAACCACAAGAGAAAAGTACTTGCTGATGCTTAACAAGGTGTAAAATTTCATGGAAAAGAACGTGGGAAAATTCGATAACTCAAAAAAGACATATGAGGCTATTATAGATTTAATTAAAATTGATATAATGAACGGTAAAATAAAGCCGGGGCAGAAACTTCCGCCGGAACGCGAGCTTGCCAAAAAATTCAATGTAAGCCGTACATCAATCCGAGAAGCATTGCGCACACTGGAAATACTGGGTGTAATTAAAAGTGTTCAGGGCTCCGGAAACTATATAACAGGTGATGTAGAGAAAAGCCTGATTGAATCCATGTCCATGATGTTTTTACTGCAGCAGATAGACAGTCTCGAATTTTATCAGTTCCGTGAAGCGCTTGAATTGAAGGCAGCAATGCTGGCAGTCCAAAATATTGATGATGAAAAGATTATGAAGCTTGAGGAGCTTGTGTCGGAAATGGCTCAATCGGAGGATGAAGCTGACCGTTCGGCTTTGGATAAACAGCTTCACGATACCATAGCAGCTGCCTCCAATAATTCAATGATTATACAAATACTGGATATACTTTCCGAGGTCATTAGCAAGGATATTAAACAAAGGCGTTCAGAGATATTAAGTGACCCTGACAATATAAAGCGTCTTCAGAAAATTCATGAAGAAATGGTATACGGCTTGAAGCAGCGGGATTTACAGGCGACCTATGCCGCTTTTACCAAGCATTTCGATTTGATAGCAGAATACCTAAGAACCAACCAGGATTATTAAAGCAATAACTGATTTTGTTAATAAATAACCTGATAGTTAAAGAAATAACGATTATAGACATATCTGTTGGAATATTGTAATATAATATTAGGATATTGGTATGACCAATTGTTTAAATTAAAATGTTAATCAAAACATTTTATTTTTGTGCGCAAAATTGGTCATACCAATTATTTAAAATATATCCTTACAATAAAAACCTAAAGAAACGGTAAACGGAATAATAAAGTTTTTGCATTGTCTATGTAATCATTCTTGGAATAATCAGTTATTTCTGCGGCCCGTTTTCAGCTTTTAGTAGGAAAGGGGAATGAACATGAACATTATTGTATGCATTAAGCAGGTTCCGGGATCCAACAAGGTTGAGGTTGACCCTGTAACAGGTGTACTAAAGAGAGACGGCATCGAATCCAAAATGAACCCTTACGATCTTTATGCACTTGAAACCGCATTGAGACTGAAGGAGACTTATGGAGGCACGGTCAAAGTAATCAGCATGGGTCCTCCTCAGGCTATGCAGATTATAAGAGAAGCATACGCAATGGGAGCTGATGAGGGAATTCTTCTGTCAGACAGAAAGTTTGCAGGTGCCGATGTTCTGGCAACCAGCTACACACTGTCCCAGGGGGTCAGGGAAGCCGGTGAGTTTGATCTGATCCTCTGCGGGAAACAGACCACCGACGGAGATACTGCCCAGGTTGGCCCCGAAATGGCAGAATATCTGGATATTCCAAGCGTTTCAAATGTCAAGAGAATTGTAAGTGTTGGTGAAGAAGCCATAACAGTTGAAATGGATATGACGCACACGGTAGAAATTGCAAAAGTAAAATTCCCATGTCTCCTGGCTGTTGAAAAAGATATCTTTATGCCACGACTCCCTTCCTATGTAAAGATGAGGGAAACAAAGGACAAGGAAATAAAGGTCATAGGATTTTCAAACCTCAAGGATCAGGATGAGAAAAAATACGGTCTTAATGGTTCGCCTACTCAGGTTAAAAGGATTTTCCCTCCTGAATCCAACAGCAAGCGTGAGCTCTGGAGTGATTCTGAAGAAGTGCTGGCTGACAAGCTGTTTAAAAAGCTAAAAGAAGAGAAGTTCATTTAAGGGGGGAACTAAGATGGCGAAATTAGTTATTAATAATGAGAAGATATGCGACAAAGAAGCCTTTATAAAGATCTGTCCCTTTGGTGCGCTGGAAATTAAGGACGGAACAGTCGATGTTAACGATGCATGCAAAATGTGCAGGCTCTGTGTCAGAAAGGGTCCTGAAGGAGCTGCAGAAGTTATTGAGGGACAGGTTAAGACCATTGATAAATCCGCCTGGAAGGGCATAGCGGTCTATGTTGACCATGAAGACGGGGAAATTCATCCTGTAACTCTTGAGTTAATTGGAAAGGCAAGAGAACTGGCCGACAAGATTAATCATCCTGTTTACTGCATTTTTGTTGGTGCCGGAATCGGTGATAAAGCCCGTGAACTTCTTCACTACGGCGTGGACAATATTTATATTTATGATCATGAAGCTTTTAAGCATTTCAGAATAGATGTTTACACTTCTGCTTTTGAGGATTTTATAAAAAATATAATGCCGACGGCAATTCTTGTCGGTGCTACCAATGTAGGACGACAGCTGGCACCCCGAGTAGCCGCACGCTTCAGAACAGGCCTGACTGCAGACTGTACGGTGCTGGATATCAGGGATAACACAGATCTGGTTCAGATAAGACCGGCTTTTGGTGGAAACATCATGGCAGAAATCCATACTCCCAATGCAAGGCCTCAGCTTGCAACTGTCAGATACAAGGTGATGAATGCACCTGAAAGAAACAGTAAGGCAAGAGGTAAGGTTACGGTTTGTGATCTGTCAAATGTTGTTCTTGAGTCTGATATTGATGTAATAGACAATGTTGAAAAGGCCAGGGAGAAATTCATTGAGAATGCGGATGTATTGGTTGTTGCCGGCAGGGGCGTTAAGTCACAGGATGATCTTAATATGATCAGGGAACTGGCTGATCTTTTAGGCGGTGAGGTTGCCTGCACAAGGCCTTTGATTGAGCTGGGATGGTTTGATGCCAAAAAGCAGATTGGATTAAGTGGAAGAACCGTAAGGCCGAAGCTCATTATTACCTGCGGTGTTTCCGGCTCGGTACAGTTTGCAGCAGGTATGAACAATTCAGAAATGATTGTAGCCATCAACAAGGATGATAAGGCACCCATATTCAAAATTGCCCATTATGGTATAGTGGGAGACCTTTATGAAATTCTTCCCAGGCTGATAGCAAAAATCAAAGCGGAGAAGGGGGCTTAACAATGAACTATAAGGCGTTTGACGAGAAAGACTACCTTAATATCAGAGAGATAATAAGCGATGATGAACGTGTTTTATACAGGGAAAGAATAAATGAAGATTACAGCCACGATGAGCTTGGCGATATCAAGTGTTATCCCGATGTCGTTGTCCAGGTTCTGTCAGCTGAAGAAGTCTCGAAAGTAATGAAATATGCCTATGAGAACAACATCCCCGTAACACCGAGAGGGTCAGGTACCGGTCTTGTAGGAGCAGCAGTTCCCATTTATAAGGGTATTGTAATCGACATGAGCAAAATGAACCGTATTTTGGAGCTGGATGAGGAAAACCTTACCGTCACAGTTGAACCCGGAGTTCTTTTGATGGAGCTCTCCAAGTACGTTGAAGAGCATGACCTGTTCTATCCCCCCGATCCGGGCGAAAAGACAGCTACAATCGGCGGTAATATCAATACCAATGCAGGAGGTATGCGTGCCGTTAAATACGGTGTTACCCGTGACTTTGTCAGAGGTCTTGAGGTGGTATTGCCAAACGGAAGCATAGTAGAATTTGGCGGTAAAGTAGTTAAGAACAGCTCAGGCTACTCCATGAAGGATCTTATTGTGGGTTCTGAAGGAACACTGGGTATAGTAACAAAGGCGATACTAAGGCTCCTGCCTCTGCCTAAAAAGGCAATCAGCCTTCTGATACCATTCCCTACTCTTGAGCATGCAATCCGTACAGTACCGCTGATTATCAAGTCCAAGACCATACCGACTGCTATTGAGTTCATGCAAAGGGAAACAATCATAGATGCGGAGGAGTTCCTGGGCAAAAAGTTCCCGGATAATCAGTCCGATGCCTACCTTCTTCTGAAATTTGACGGCAACTCCGTTGAGGAAATTCAGGCAAGCTTTGATAAGGTAGCTGATATCTGCCTTGAGCAGGGGGCATTGGATATTCTGGTTGCCGATACCGATGAAAGAAATGACTCTATTTGGAAAGCCAGAGGTGCCTTCCTTGAAGCAATTAAAGCATCTACAACCCTTATGGATGAAGTGGATGTTGTTGTTCCAAGAAACAAGGTCAGTGAGATGGTTGAGTTCAGCCACAAGCTCCAGGATAAGTTTGGAATCCGCATAAAGAGCTTTGGCCATGCCGGTGACGGAAATCTCCATGCATACATTCTTAAGGATGACCTGAGCGATGAGGAGTGGGAGAAGCGCCTTGATCTCGCTATGGGAGAGATGTACAAAAAGGCCAGGGAATTGAACGGTCAGGTATCCGGAGAACATGGTATCGGTTATGCCAAGAAGCCATATCTCAATCAGTCTCTGGCACCCGAAATACTTGAGATAATGCGTGGAATAAAGAAGGCATTTGATCCGAAGAATATACTGAATCCGGGCAAGGTTTGCCAATAAGCCTTGAATTCTGCCATTAAAATAAAAAAACCCTGAAAACAAGATGTTTTGGGTTTTTTTTGCCTTCGGCTGCTCCAGTTAAACCAATACGCATAACACTGGACATCGTTAAAGGTCATCAGATAGTAAATGAAAAATGCATGTATTCATTAAAACACATAAATGCAATTACGTCTTTCTTTTGCCTTATATAAAGCTTTATCAGTGCTGCTTATAAATTCATGAATAGATGATTCATCTGATGGTATTATTGTATTAATCCCTAAACTGATTGTCACATGATCTGAAACATTAGAATACAAATGTGGTACAGACTTTTCTTCAACTCCTTTTCTCATTTGTTCAGCGAGATTTAAGGCACTTTCTTTGTCAGTGTGCGGAAGTAATACCACAAATTCATCTCCACCATACCTTGCCACTTTATCTGAAGAACGTTTTGCATAAGCTTTTAGGACATCTGCAATTAGTTTTATACAGTTATCACCGGCCTGGTGGCCGTAATTATCATTAAACTGCTTGAAGAAATCAATATCCACCATTATTAGTGATAAAGGTATTGAATGCCGTTTACACCTGCTCCACTCATCATTAATTATAGTTTCGAAATTTAATCGATTAATAACTCCTGTTAAACTGTCAGTCATGGACATTATTTTTAGCTTTTGATTAGCTTCCTGCAATTGCATGTTAATCAATCTTAATTCATCGTTTTTCTTCAATATGATCTTTTTATTATTAAACTCCTCTGCCTGTTTTTTATACCTCATAAAGGAAATTGCCCATGACATTATTACGAATGTTGTTGAGTTTAGTGAGTTTCCAAATATCAGTTGTTTGGATTCCTGGAAATACGGCAGTGCTATAAGAAAGAATAAATGAATGGTTAAATATACAAGGAATAATATACCCGGTTCATAAATTGGAGTGATAGCTACTGATAATACTGCTACAGTATATACAATAACTTGCCCATTTGTTAATTGATCCAGCAAAGATATTCCTGCACACCACATCAATATAAAAACGATAAAAAAAATCCCCGTATAGCGAATACTGGATATATGTTTAGGTACATCGACTTCTAATCTGGTAAAAATTGCAAAAAATGCTATCATTGCTGCCAGATTTAATATATACATGGATCCATAATATATGTAAGGAGAATTAAAAAGGTTTTCTCTGTTCATTCTATAATGCATCAGTAGCACCATAACTTCTAAAATAATGAATGTTATTGCTGTAATTTTTGCCCTCACAACATTAATCCTATTGATACTTATAGTAAATTCGGCTTTATCACTGTCTGACATAGGCGTTATAAGAAAACTTTTAATAAATTCTACAATTCTTGCTGGCAACTTTCAGGAACCTCCATCCGGCAGAAATGTAAGTAAATTATAATATTATTTATATTATTATATAAAATATACAAACTTTCAAGTTTATAAGATATAGGAATAATCTTGATTTTTTGGTTTAATGTGTTAGATTATAATTGGTCCCTGAAGCTTTTCTTTACTACATTTCCTATAATAATGTTTGCCGGGAATTGGGGTGAAAGGTATGGATTTGCAGGAACTTGAAACATATTTTCATTCATTGGACCGTTCATTTTTTGTCGAAGATGACATGAAAAAATATGCACATCTGGACGGGCCTCTGCCCATAGGCTTCGGGCAGACAATTTCGCAGCCCAGTCTTGTGCTGGAAATGACACGGCTTCTGGCACCGGAAAAGGACAGCAGGGTCCTGGAGATCGGAACGGGTTCAGGCTTTCAGACAGCCATTCTTGCAAAAATGTCAGGGAAAGTTTATACAGTAGAGAGAATTGAAAAATTAATGGAAAAGGCCAAAAAGAGGCTGGAAGCATTAAAATTCTCGAATATTTATTATAAAGTCGGAGACGGAAGCATGGGATGGCGGGAATATGCACCTTTTGACAGGATTATGGTAACAGCAGCAGCAAGTGTTTTGCCGGACGAATTAGTTAATCAATTGGCAGTGAACGGCAGGATGGTTATTCCAATAGGCCCTTCAAGTTTGCAGGAGCTTAAACTTATTACAAAGACAGATGACGGTGATATAGACATAAAAACAGTTGGAATGGTCAGATTTGTAGAATTTAAAGGGAAGTATGGCTGGATACGGGAATCCGGCGAATGAAGGATATAACAATTCCTACCCGATTCATTTGCCTTATACAAAGCAATGTCGGCATTCCACGATCATATTCTTTTTGGTTTGACTTGGTAAGAATTTGATGAAAACGAAAAAGTATATAGAACGAAGTTAATATCAATGATAAGTAACAAATGAGCAGGATTTGACAAGAGAGTGTGGTAAATATATCACGCAGATATAAATATACAGATAAAGGAAAGATCATATAAAGGAAGTAAGTAAAAAATGACTACTAAAAATGTCAAAAGAGGTTATGACCCGGATGATGAAAAGATATTTTCTGTTGAAAATATAGCAAAATTAAAAATTATACAGGAAGAAATACAATGGCTGCTTGACAGAGGATACAAAATGAAGCAAGTAATAGAATTCACAGGCAACCATTATCTGCTTTCTTCAAGAGCACGGACAGCACTTCAGAGAACAACATCTTCTTCAGCTGATTATGAAAAAAGAAAGTCAACAATGCTCCCTTTGGAATGTGCTAAGGATGGCTGTTTGAATATAGATGGATTCAATCTGATAATAACTTTGGAAGTTGCATTGTCAGGAAGTCCTATATTTCTTGGTAAAGACGGAGTCTTAAGAGATTTGGCAGGGCTTAAAGGTACTTACAGACTGATAGATAAGACATATATTGCTTTAAACCTTATAGGAAAGATACTGAGAGAATTAAATGTACCAATGGTCAAGTTTTATCTGGATTCTCCTGTATCAAATTCAAGCAGACTGAAAAGCAAGATACTGGAATTATCTGAGCAATGGGGGGTACCGGTTGAAGTCGAACTGGCTCACAATGTGGATGTCATATTAGCAGACAAAGAAAGAGTGGTAACCGGGGATTCAATAATTCTTGATGTATGCAAAAGCTGGTTCAATTTATCAAGAAAAATTATTCAGGATTATATACAGGATGCACGGGTGATAGATTTAGGATAGGCTTGAGATGTTACCTTTAGGGCACTGTTGATACTGCATTATTCAGGCATTAAAGAGAAATAAAACACGCAAGTGAGGGGGTAAAGGTATAATTAAGGTGTGGATCCTGTGGGATACTGTGGCCTTTCATGTAATCACTGCTTCTTAGGTGAATGGTGCGGATCCTGCAGGACGGAGTATAACACCTGTTCTTGAGGTGCATGATAAGCTTCATGAGAGGTTTGATTTTGCCCAAACTCAGGAGATGCTGGGGCAGGATATTCGTGAAGGATTGAAGATACTGGAGAAAGAATATTTATATTGATGATGAAAGGTTTCAAGGCAATAGCGAAGAATCAATAGGTAGTAATAAAAAATTAGATTGGAATGAGAATTTATGATCGAAGAGAATGAAAAGAAAATATTTGAACAATATAACCGCAAATCAGACGTAGTCCGCTGTCCAAACGGAAGAGCGGTTGTCCGCAAACTGCTTGATTCTTATGCGAGGGCAGCAGTGAATCTATACGGCGTTATTAGCCGTAAAGACTTTGTTGATATCTTCAACAAACACAACAGCTATAAAACGACTGAGGAAGAAATATATATTCTGCTTCTGCCGCTTGTGTTGAAAGATAGATGGTACTGTTTTTATAAAGAATATATTGTACATTATCTGTTTTTTGATAGCTTTAATCACGCAGATTATTTACTAAAACAACAAACAGACAAGCCGAGATATATCCCTGAAAAAGAGGAATTTCTTAAATATATCAATGAAAATTATGAGGATAACGATTACTGGTGGAATGTGCGCCGTTTTATGTTTGATGTTTTTGGGTATAGTAAAAATACCTTGGTAGGCTATGAGGAAATCAGGAGTTATATAACTTACGGTGACGGGATAAGTGAATTGAGTTTCATTCTGGACAGTCATAATTTCATATTTGACAGTGAAAAACAGCTGCAGGAATTTTTAACTCTTATAATGAACGCAAAGAACAACACACGCATATGGGAAAACAAAGGACATACGCCAGCTGAAATGCATAGGATTCTCAGCAAACGTAATGAAAATATTGTCAAGTTCCCATCAGTACAAAGACAGCAAATCGGACGTAATGACCCATGTCCATGCGGAAGCGGTAAAAAATACAAGAAATGCTGTTACATTAATAACGAAACAAAATCAGCACAGTTAAGCTCTGATGAATGCAGACTTTTCTATGAAACATGGTATGGCTTAATGGGTTTTGTCAATAAACGAATGAGTGTAATTAAAGCTAAAATCAAACCGGAATACCCTAACGCCGTCAGTGATATATTGATACACAAAGTCAGAGAAGTATTGTGGAAGAAGCCGGAGCTGATAGATGAATATATCAATGAAACAGAGCTTCCGCAAGAGCAAATTGACATTCTGAAGCTTTGGAGAATAAAACATAGAAAAGGAATGTTCATTGTTTTAGAGTATCAGCCGGAATATGCCGTTGTAATCGGTCAGAATGAACAAGGTGAAGATAGGGTATATGGGATCAAAGGGATAAGCAATTCAGTAGCAAACACTCTGCAAAGGAGTTTGCCGGCTCAAATTGAAACCGTTTTGCTTCCATTTAAAGGGAAGATTGTCTACGATACTTTTATAAGCTCTATGAACATAGGATTTGGTGAAGGTGCAAAGTCATTTTTACGTGAGATTTTTGAAAAAGCTATAAAACACGGTATTATTACAAGTTTAGAATGAAATATATAACGACGATTTCCTTTCTGGTACTGAAACAATTCTTAGCTATTTTTCTGTGAAAGTTTCAGTTACCTTGAGGATGAATCGAAGATTGCTCTACTTCTTGACAATGAAGCCTTAAAGGAACGTGACGAGTGGACTAAACAGCGATTGGCCTGGATAGGGAAGCACTATAAATCAAGGACATCTTAATTCCATAAGTTACGTTGCCCGTGGATATGACAGCGAAAACAATGCCATGGATGAATGGCTGGAGGCAAGGAGGCTGTTAAATAATGGAGAAGCAAAGCAATTTATTTAATGCCCGGGTACATAGAATGTGTTTTGACCAGGATTCTATTTATACATCATTAGCCAAAAGTATTTATAGATGGGATAAAAAAACAAAAGAACTCCTCTCTTGTTTTACTGTTCCTCCAAATGATAATTTGAACAAGGGTGCGCTGTTATGCGTAGATGAGAGAAATATCTATTTCAGCAGTATATACTTCTTCCACGTGATGGATAAAAAAGGGACTGAGGTAATATATCAAAAACAATTTGGATCAGACAACAGTTCAGATTTTGACCTTGGAACAATTCTAGTTGATGAGAATCATATTTATTTTCCCATGCGGAATAGCGGGCTCGTTGTTATAGATAAACATGACTATGAAAATGTCAGGTATTTAAATAAAGATAAAGGAAGTATATGGGCATTGGACCAGGATGAAAGCATGATATATTTCGGAGTTGTTGATAAAAACATCTACGCTTTTGACAAATCAACTCTTTCGGCAGCCACCGTTTTTTCAGGCCAAAAAGGAAATATTCATTACATATATTCTTTTAAGGAATATATTGTTTCGGTATCTGCTGATAATTCCATTATTATATGGGATAAAAGCAACGGAGCAATATTGCATCAGGTTAAGAATGCCGGATGTTCTTTGGGACGTGCGATCATGACCGATGAATATCTTGTTTGTGTGGCTAATAACTTAATTAAAATTTGGGATATTAATAATTTAAAGCTGGTTATAGAGGCAAGGTCCTTTGGTACCTTATTCTTTGATGATGGTTTTATTTATCTTGCTGATAGAAATATTCCCCATGTAGCAATATTTACTATTGATGATATTATTAGGGATGGTCAGATCAATTTAGCACAAGTTTAGCAAAAAATGATAGCAAGAAATGCTGTTGCATTGACTGACGAAACAAAATCGCACAGTTAAGCTCTGAGGAATGCAGGCTTTTCTAAGAAACATGATATAGCTTAATGAATTTTGTCAATGAAAGAATAAGTATTATTAAATAGTATGGTTGGATTATTGATTTTTGTTGAATAATAAAGGTTTTTTTATAGTTGTGTAGAATATTAAAAATAAGGAAAATATTTACTGTGATCAAGCCAGGAACGCCTATCATAACCTTTACGGTAAATGGCGTAACGCATAGCTTGACTGTGGCTATACAGTAGGTAGCGTTGCCATATACTGGGTAGGATGATATATTTATATGGATACTAATGTTGATGGCTGTGGTAAGCGTTACAGGAGTATTGCTGGTTGGGAGATGGATTAAATTTAAAAAGAAAAGATGAGAACATTTGATATCATTAATATTTTAATGAAATGCTAAAAATCTTTGTTGGGTGGGGTTAATGTTTCGCGAAGCAAGAAAAATAGATGAGCTTGGGCAAGTACAACTGGTTTCAGTTGATGAATTAGAAAAAAAACTTAAGCATACTGTATCTGTCAAGAAGAAGATGTTTCTTTGTCCCGACTGCTGTGAATATGTAGCTTTTGTTTATTGTAAAAAAAAAAATTCTTATTTTATGCACGAAAAATCTGATGGAACAAGAAAATGCGAAATATATGTAAAAAGAGTAAACAGTAGCCAGACTTATACACCATATGAAAGAGCAGGTTTACCTCTATATTTACTAAAAATAGACGGTAGCTTTTGTATTAGCATTGGATTCTACCCAATAAGTAAGCAAACAATTGATGCTGCTGTTGTTAATAAGTTGTTCTTGACAATTTGTACTGGTAAAGGAATGAAGATTACTACCAAATATATAAACGAAGAATCATTTTCAAGTGATACTACTTCTTTTGTTCAAATAGATAAAGTAAGTAATAAATATCAATTAGAATTTAGTGGCAAAAAACCCCCGACTGAAATCTTAAAAAAATGGGCTGGTGAAATAGAAGGTATTGAAAGTAAAGGGTCATTTTTTAAGTACAATGAATATGGCGGCATGAAAGTACGAAGATCGGAAACAATTACTGTGGGATCAAATTATTATTTTGTATGTAAATATGACCCAGCTGAGTTTATTGATGGAGTAGTAAGCTACAAAGTTGGAGAAATCAATTTGATAAATGATATTTGGGAAAAGTCGACTTTTAGTGTATATGTAATAGGATTTACAGTAATAACACAACGAAACAGAAGTTTTTGCTTGGACCATTATGGTGTTCTTTTAGCATATGATACCCCGGATCTGATCCCCTTATGGCCTCCTTGCAATAGGAAAGAGCAATTATATATTTATGAATATAATCAAACAGCAAGGTTTCTTCTCAAAACGTCACAACAATCAGAGAAAAATTTGTTTATTTATCCTGAAAAACCAGCAATGATTGAAAATTTAGATGAAAAAAGAGCTATTGCTTCTTTACAAATTGATGAAATAGAGAGGCTTGTTTCTATAGGCAGGTTGAACAATATATTTACTTTTGCAATAGTAGCAAGAGAAAGTGAAGAAATGATATATAATAGTGAAGTAATTGCTGAGGACGATAAATTTAAGACATACACAACCGGTGAATATACAGAGTTGCCATATAAGAATAGAATCAGAGTTAAAAGCAAATTTAAATGCACTATATATGTTTATTACATTGATGATTTGGAGTATTTAAGATATGTCAATGGTAGTATTTGGTTGGATAACATCAAGTATGGAAATATAATTAAGGTTTTTCACGGATTAGATCTGGTTTTTGAATTAAAATTTAAAAGAATTACTAAAGATGAAAATAAAGAGTTAGAAAAAAGTTTGACTAAAGAGCTGCCATATTATATTGGAAACGAAGTTTTGACTCCCATTAGCTTCAAATACATACTTCCAAGGTTAATTGACAGTCCTATCCTTTATGATTATGTTAAAAAAGCTATTAAGACAGGTTACATAAATAAAACAGCCATGTATAGAATTTTGAGAAATATATTTCAAAGGGACTAGGGAGCGTGGTTGAAGTGATGGAAGAGAATAACTCTTTATGCTTAACAGTAGAAAATTCTAAAAGCGCATATTTGCTTAGGATTGCAGATTATGTTAATAGTTCATTAGTGCCTTTTCCGATTGACAAGACCGATATTCCTAATAATATTAGGCATTCGATTTGCGCTGCACCTACAATCAGTGTAGCGCCTAGTAAAATAAAAGCAGGAGAATTATGTATTTGGAGATGGAAACCAAGAGAAAATGAACCTAGCAAACAGATATCATATAAAACAACAATACCTTTTTGGTGTTTGGTTCAATCACCAGAAACCAGTTTGGAAGTATGGGATAAAAGTGATGTTGTAAAGCTTTTAAGAAATGGCTTTACTGTACCGTTAAATTTGCCGGATAGTTTTTTGCTCAAAGTATGGGAAGGTAAACATACTTTCCGTGTTATTTACCTATTGAAAAAAGATTTAATAATTTTAGAGAATAAAGCAAAGCTGCCCGAGAATGTAGATACAGTAAAATGCTTTGAAATTTTAAAAAATGATTTTATTTTTGTTGATGATAGAAGGATAAATGCAATTTTACAAAAATACCAGACAAGCACTGCTTTTTATAAATTTACCGAATTACCGAAGGATTTTGAAGTTTTATCGTTAAAAACTTTTGAGGAACAACTAATATTATTTTTTAATACTTACGTTAAATTTCATAATGCATCAAGGAAGGACCGCAATATTGCTAAAGAGTATTTGTTGGATTTTATTAAAAACAAGGATGAAATCAATGCTTTTTTTACGAAACTTGGATATTATGATGGTAATATAAATGAAATGATAGTAGAATTAGAAACTATAATTAATTCATTTCTTACTGACAATAATCGTGCTAATCAGATTCTAACTGCGATGGTTGAGAATATTCCTACTCTCAGGGAAAAGTATACCCAACATATTCGGAAAGAATGGCTATCTGAAAAGTATGAAGAATGTATCAGGATTGAAATTGACTTGAAGAATAAAGCACAGGAATTGGAAAATACATTGAGTGAGTATAAAAGGATATGTAAGGAAAAACAATTAATCGAAAAGACTGTTACCAATCTTCATATCACAAAAAATGAACTTGAAAAGCAAATATCCGCGTTCCAGAAATCTTTTGAAAGAAAGATAATCAGTGCTCGTGAAGAAGTAGCAGACTTTCTTGCTGAAATCACGGTGTATCAGGGCTCTGTTGGATTAACCAATTATTCTGATCCTTCTATATATCGATTTGTTTCAAAGTTGAATAACGATCAAGGTTATGAAATGGTTGAAGACATAAATGACTTGCTTTATCTGATAGAAGAAAATTTCAAGCAGGTTGGGGTAATGGCACAATATAAAGAGTTTGCAGCACAGTTTGTCGCATGCAGTATTCTTTCAGGCAGACCTTTGCTGATTATTGGCTTTAATGCAAGAGCTTTTGCAAATGCTATATCAGCCGTTGTTTGTGCTTTGCCGGCAGATATTCTCACATTACCTGTTTCGTTTAAAAATGCAGGTGAACTAAAACTTGCTATTGATAAAAGTAAAAGCGAAGTTGTCCTTATAGAAAACGCAGTGCTTGGTTGTGATGAGAACGTATATTTGCCTTTGATTAAAGAAAAGAATAAAAAACTGTTGCTGTTTTCTGTAGATTTTGAAGAAAATATCGCATTACTTCCAAAGAGTATATTGCACTTTATGAATTTGATAGATCTGGATCTGATATGTGAAGATGTAAAGGGGGAGAATTATAAATTTGGACAAGTTAACAACGAATTGTCTTTGATAAGAGTCCCAGATGAAAAATTGTTACGTTATAGGAAAGTGTTAAAAGATTTTTCGAAAGTCGATCTTCTATCATCCATATATATACAACAACGTGCAGAATACCTATCCATGTGGGATGCCTTAAACGGAAAGGCTTTAGCAACTTTACTTATATGTGAACTCATACCATTCTTTATCGCACGGGGCAAGCATGAAGAACTGCAAGAGTTTATTAGAGTGCAGCAACTACCTAATAATGAACTGAAATTAATAGAGAATATGATGCTTTGGAAGTGGTTTGAATGAATATGGTGCAGGAATTTTTTAACCAATTGTCATTGGATTTAGCAATCAGAAGATATTCCTGTGAGTCTGAAAGTTCATATTATTCGCGTTTGATATACTCCGCTATCGGATGCTGGATATTATATTGTACTGGTGATAAGAACATTGAGGAAGATATTTCGAGATATGGTGTAAGCAAAAACTATATAAATAGGCGATGTTCAAAAATTCTTAATAACTTCCTGGAAATATATCCACAAGCACAAGACTGGTTTTTCACTGATAATATTGCAGATTACACAGATGTAATAAGGTATATAAGGGAAATATATGAATTCTTGGGTTATCTTGTATCAGCAGGACTTGATTCATCATTGATATTGCCGATATGTCGTAAGGTTATAGTAGAAGATGGTCTTGCATTATATAGGGGAGTTTCAAAAGTATCTCCAATGATAGGTTTAGGGACGTACAAATATATGAAAGAGGTGAGGAAAGAAGATATTGCGCTTCTTTTTGATATGTTCCTTGTTCCAAATAAAAGGGCAGATAAATTTGTTCAGGATTATATAAAAAAAATAAAATGGGGTGCCGGGGGTGTTTCAGAGAATACTCAATTTTTTGAATATAAAAGTAAAAATTCTCTTTCCGAAAGTTGGATAAATACATGGACTCAAGATACAATAACTATTTACAAGAATAGTCTCTTAGATTATGGATTGGTAAAATTCGAAGAAGGTCAGTTATATACTTCCAAATTTCCAGATCATATTGTGAATGAAAAGGAAGTTAGACGGTTCATGTATGGGCTTAAAGGTAACAACGGGTCAAATATGAAAGCTAAACTTAAGATGCATTCGGATGTAGCTGTCTTAAGATTATTCAGCAAGCTTCCTGAAAGAGAGATGATGCTTTTAAGGGTACTCTCATGGCCTGTAAACTTTATTGAAGATGTATATAATTACTATATTCCACTTGAAGTAATTAACGTGATTAAGAAAATATTGGGAAATTTGTGTATTGAAGTGGAGGAGGTTTAAATGAACAGATTTGGAGTGGAAAGTATACATACAGCGCTGAGGAATAGATTAATTGAATACATAAGGGCACAATATTTAGGAGAGAATGATTTATTATTGAAAGCTTGTGAACAGTTATTAACAGAAGAAGGTAATTTATTTAGAACACCATATATTGAGGCTAATCCTGCATATATAACAGAGGAAAATGGTATTGAGAAATCAGATATTCCACAGCATATTAAAGAATTTTTAATTGATATGGCAGCAAATAACCTCGGAGTATATCGCAATCCATATAAACATCAAATAGAGGCACTCGAGCATTTCTATAAAGGAAAAAACTTATTTGTTACGACAGGTACTGGGTCAGGTAAAACAGAGTGTTTCATGTGGCCTATGATATCGAGTCTTTTTGAAGAGTCTCTGATGCATCCTGAGTCTTGGAAGATGAGAGGCGTAAGAGCGCTGCTATTATATCCGATGAATGCACTTGTTTCTGACCAAATTGGAAGACTAAGAAAAATAATGGGATATCAGGAGGGAAAATTTAGAGAAATATTCCGCAAAAACTCAAAGAATAATGCTTCTCGTATTCCGCAATTTGGCATGTATACTGGTAGAACGCCGTATCCTGGACAAAAGGATATAAATAAAAAACAGGATAGAAGTTTAGCCAATACACTTGAAAAAGCTATAGCAAACAGAGAATCAGAAGAAATAGACAAGCTAAAGAAAATAGGTAGATACCCTGCAAAAGCTAAACTTAGCTCGTATATTGAATCTTTAAAGACTGGAAATCATATAACAGATGAAAATGATGCTGAATTACTGACACGTTTTGAAATGCAGGAAACATGCCCTGATATATTGATAACAAATTATTCCATGCTCGAGTATATGTTGCTAAGGCCAATAGAGCAAGGAATTTGGAAGAGTACAAGAGACTGGCTTGACAGTAATGTAACCAACAAGCTGCTTATAATAATTGACGAAGCGCATATGTATAAAGGAGCTTCAGGTGGTGAAGTAGCTTTGTTGCTAAGAAGGTTAATGTACCATCTTGGTATAG
This sequence comes from Clostridiales bacterium, assembly GCA_012842605.1. GTDB lineage: Bacteria > Bacillota > Clostridia > Caldicoprobacterales > DTU083 > DUSN01. The sequence continues at coordinate 1,430 of DUSN01000031.1, read as the reverse complement.
GCATAGAAAGGATTAGATTTATATTAACAAGCGCAAGCATACCACATAATACTGAAAAAGATGAAAATAACATTTATAAATTTGTTTGTGATTTCACTGCCCAAAATTCTCCAAAAGGTAATTTTAAGATAATATCCGGCTACACTGAAAATATAAAAAAAGATTGTCTCAGAAATATTCCTTTAGAGAAACTGATGACACTTGATGCAGATGCCTTTTTATCAGATGATGAAACAAAAATTAGAGCAATATGCAATTTTGCAGATAAGGTATGCGGAGAAATTGTAGTACTTAAGTCTTTGTCTGAGGCAGAAGAATGGCTATATAATAATCTAACTAAATATACGCAATTTATATCGATGATAAATCTATGCCGTGATAAGCCGGTTGAATTGCAAGAAATCGCTGCAGAGTGTTTCCCTGATGCACCCATGGAAAAAGCCATAGAAGCTGCTCAAATAATGCTTGCTATAGCTCCTTTGGCAAGGAACAAGGAGGGAAGAGTTTTATTCCCTGCTCGACTTCATATGTTTTTTAGAGGTTTAACAGGGTTGTATGCTTGCAGTAATCCTTTATGTAAATATAAAATTAGCGGAGACGGGATAACGCTCGGTAAAATATATTGTAATGACATGATTAAAGAATGTGAATGCGGTGGACAGATATATGAGCTTGTAAATGACAGACGTTGCGGTGCCTTGTTTTTTAAAGTTTTTATGAAGGCTGATGGGAATTGTAAAAAATATGCATGGAATAATCCTGGTAATGTTTATAAAGAAGAACTGAAAGAAGTTCATTTGTATATCGTACCAAAGGATCAGCATATTAGAGCATCGAAGAATATAAAAATAGGTTGGTTGGATTCACAAACAGGTTTTGTGTACTACGATAATGACATATATGCCGGCAAAGAAGGATTTATTAAAGTTGCACATAGCTTTAAACACATGGAAAGTAAACCTAATCAACAGACATTCATTGAATGCCCGAAATGCGAAAGAGGATTAAGATATTATAGTTTGTCTGATTTCAGGACCAAGGGAAATGAACCTTTTTATAATATTGTTAAAGAACAATTGATTGTCCAGCCTGAATTAATACATGATCCGAAAAAACTTAAACAATTCCCGAATGGCGGAAAGAAGGTGTTGTTATTCTCTGATAGCAGACAAAGAGCTGCAGTTTTAGCTAAAGATATGTCACGTGCTGCAGATGATGATGCCTCAAGACAAATTGTAACATTGGCTGTTATAAAACTTCAGGAATGGTCGAAGTTAGACGGAAAAACTTTGAGTATCCATCCATATCTTTATCCTGCGTTTCTTCATGTTGCATATGAAAATAACATACAGTGTTTCTATGGCAATGATAAAAATAGATTCAAAGAGCATATTGCCAAAATAAGTGAAAAAATAGAGAAGTATAGATCT
>DUSN01000122.1 GCA_012842605.1 Clostridiales bacterium | reverse complement strand
ATTGAAGAAAGCGTATTAAAATCGACCTGGCTTTATTAACAAAAGATGAGATATGCACGGTATTATGCTGCATCCTTAAAAAATGAATAAGGATAGGCTTGTTAATTTGCTGGTTCAGCTGATTTCAGACAAGGAAGTGATGTTTAAGAAAATATACAATGATTTCAAAAGTACCTTGGCCTTGTTGCCTGCGGAATTGGAAGGATGTCTTAATATTACTGCCAATGAAAGGAAAAAGTGGACTGAGAATAAATGATATTTTATCATAAGAAAAATGTAAACAGTTTACCAGGTTGTCCAACCCGTCCACCACTATATATGAAGATCACCTTAGGGTGACAGCTACAGTATATCTACTTTCTTCCAGGACAAACAAGTTTAAATATCTGAGAAGTTCATATTAATTATTACTGAATCCTATATTCGATTCTATACTCGCCACCGTAATAAACTGATTTTTTGTGCATAAAACTTTTAATTCTTATATTTTCTATATTGTGAAGGCGTTACTCCTGTGTTTTCTTTAAACCAGATACCAAAATAATGTGGGTTTGAAAATCCAACTCTTTCACTGATATCCTTTATTTTTATTGTACTCTCTTTCAATAATTCTTGCGCTTTCTCCAAACGTAACTTGCTTACATAATCAACAAAACTAATTCCAATCTCTTTTTTGAACAAACGGCAGAAATAATTTTCGTTTAAATGCACTTTACCTGCAACATATTCGACACCAAGTTGGGGATTGCTAAACTCATTTTTTATAATCTCAATAGCCTTTTTTATACTCAAACTTATATTCTCTTTTATGGAATCTTTTGTAATATCAATACAAACTCTAATAGTATCTATTAAACTGTCTAAAATGTTTTCAACAGGCTGAGACGTGTATTGCAGGCTATTTAAATTATAGAGCTCCTTACCAAATATTTCATGAGCCGGTATTCCGTTTTTAATAGTCATTTTATATAGGTGAATGTAAATGTTTTGAATAAATGTGTAAATAATTAATGGGTCAGTATTATTATTTTTAAAGAATTCAATCGATTCTTTAATAACTTTCTTGCATCCATCGAAATCATCCTGCTCAATATAATAAAATAAGCGGTTCTCAAAGTTATCCGGATATGCAAATTCCCACGAATTACTAATAACAAATTCATGATTAATACAATCCAATTCCGGATTTTTAAATAGCTTATACTTTATTAACTCTCTTGCCTCTTCAAAGGAATTTTTAACAAAGTGCAAACTGTCATAATTATTTCCACTGAATGCATCTACATTGATGTTGAAACTCTCTTTTATTTCCTTAACAATCTCCTTAATAACAGCATATGTTTGTTCTTCACTTTGATTGGATATAACACAGTATTCACCGTTTTTTAATGTCATGGATATAATATTGCTTTCCTTGTTTTCATATTTTGCCATTATATTTTCAATATCTTTGTTCATTTCATTGGATATCATGCCTTCAACACATATTATAACCACCTGATAGTTAATATTTCTAAAGGAAATACCAATATCTCTTTCCGCTTCAGCATATTCTTTCTCTGTTAGATTGCCTACAAGAAGGGATCTTAAAAACTTTTCTCTCTTTAATGGGATTCCCTCCCTGATTTTATCTACCATATTATTAAAACTGGATCCAAGTATTCCAATCTCGTCTGTATATAAATTATTGAACCTGACATTTAGGTTTCCTTTTTCCACCTCTTTATGAAGTATAACCAATCTGTTTAACGGCTTGGAAACTGAATTCGATATAAACAATGATATAAATATTACCAGGATAAATGATAAAACCATGGTAAAGACCCAGACATTATTGATATATTTAACATCCCTTAATAAATAATTCCTGTCAATAATATGTATAAGAGTCCATTTTGTCATCGGATGGTATGAATATGTAACCACATAACTTTTGTCTTTCACATTTTCTATGTAATACCCTTCTCTTTTTTCCATAAAGTCTGTGTTAATTATATTTCCAACATCACTGGTTTTGCTGTTTGAATAAATTGTATTATTGGAATCAAGAATGCAATAAACCCCTTCACTTATCCTGTTTCTTGAGAAAAAGTTCTCCAGTATCTTGGGCGAAATAGTAAGCATAAAAATTCCAAGTTCTGAGTTACCGTATATATTGTTCATGTCTTTTATCACTCTGAACATTCCGACATATTTTTCTCCATTGCTTTTGTCCAGGATTACCCAATAAGGTAAACCACTTAATTCAACAACTTGCTTATACCAGTAATGTTCATTAAGGTTTCCATTTTTCATTAACCTATATATAGTATCCATATCAATGTCTATGCTAAAAGTGTTATTATGCTTGTCAATCAGGAATATAGATCTGATTCCAAAGGTAATATTACTTATCTCATATAATTTACCATATATTTCATTAAAAGCTTGTATTCTCGCTTCGGATTCCAATGTATCCAAATCTACTCTGATATTATTCTGAATGTTTCTGCTGTAGATAGCTGCAGTAGTAAATGTATCTATATTCTCAAGGTAATTATCCAGATTCGCTTTAAAAAAATCTAAATTTTCCAGCATTGCACGGCTTTCATTTTTAATGATAAGGCTTTTGTATATGGTTAAACTAATTGAAGAAAAAACAGCCAATATGATAAGGCAAACAATGGAAAACAAAAATATTAATTTGTGTTTTAGCTTAAGATTTTGGTACACCAGGAATATATTTTTCAT
>DUSN01000119.1 GCA_012842605.1 Clostridiales bacterium | reverse complement strand
GATCAGACGATCACTTGGCCGATCGACTTTAACGCGAAAGGGGAGCAAACATTCGAATTTTCGTATCAAAAGCCGATGTCGTTTCTGTCGATCATCGTTCGCGTCGCCATCGGGATGCTCATTGTAGGATTGCTTATCTTAGGTGTTGCCGGTTTTCTTGCGAGTCGAGATCGGAAGAAGACACCAGATAATCTCGAAAATTAATATGGCGATTTTTTTTAGTAGTCAAAAATAATTGATGTAAAAAGGAGTGAGTAAAAATGTTAAGGTTTATTAAAAAGCCTATTTTTTTGGTTTTACTTGTTTTTTCTATAAGCATTTTCACAACAGGCTGTATGGAAATAACTATTGAATCGAAAAAAGAATCTGTTGTACCAGAAAAGTTTGACGGAGAAACGACCGAAAAAGATTCGGAAGGTGAGACGGAAAGTAGTAAACCCGCATATGGCGAATTCAACATAGGTGACAAAATTAAGATGGAGGACTTTGTATTTGTTGTGAATGGTACACACGAATTTAAACATGATGTCTTGAAACCAGATCCAGGGAAAATATATTTCGTTGTAGACGTTACGGTTGAAAACGTCGGAGAAGATGTATTAGAAGTATCACCTTTTATGATGTTTGATTTGCGGGACTCCGAAGGTAACCGATATGAACAATATTATATAAGCGATAGTAAAGCTTCTCCCGAAGGTGAGTTAGCTCCAGGAAAGAAACTTCGTGGAGACGTTCTTTTTGAAATGGCTGAAGAAGCTAAGGGGTTAGAGTTTATTATCAAAACTGGTTACTTTAAACAAGGTCACGCGATCGTATATTTAGACCGCTGATGAATATATTCTTATTGATTAACCTAGGAAAAATAATTGACAAAAAGAAGCATCGAAGGAAAAGGACCGGCCGGATCATACGATCCGGTCGGTTCTTTTTTTTGTGCGGAAAACGTCAATCACGGAGAGAGGTTGGTGATCTTTTTGGAAAAACGGCGCGAACTTCTACGACTTCCGCCCGGGCTTCTTACTCACAGCCGGTTCAATGCTCGAAAGTCCCGCGATCCCGGGGACGTCGAAAAACTGGCCGAGCGAATCAAACGGATCGGCTATGAGGAAACGCGGGCCGTCTGGGCGGTGCCTGCTGGGGACGGCTACGAAGTCTTCGCCGGGGGAAGCCGGCTGGAGGCGGCGAAACGGGCCGGGCTTCATGAAATTCCCGTTCTCGTTCACTACGGCTACACGGACGAAGAGATTTCTTTTCTTGCGGATCTGGACAACGAAAACGACGAATACCACAAGCCGGTGCCAGTGACCGACGTGTGGGCGGAATATGCCCGGCTCTACGAAGAGGAAGGGTGGACGCAGGAGAAGATTGCAGAGGTGAAAAGCGTTAGCCAGAAGACAGTGAGTTTAAGGCTGAAACTCCATCGCCTACCGGAGAGGGTTAAGGATTTTATACCTCAGGGTTTGTTGACGGAGGCCCATCTGGCCAGAATCGCAGAAGTATACCTCGAGGAATACTTCACGCCCTGGCTCACCCCGGATGAAGCAATCGTCGAACTGGCCGAAAAGGCCGTCCGCGACCGGAAAAAGAACGGGGAAAAATCAGTCCGGTCGCTGGAGGCCGACGTCGCCGAATGGAAAGCGTGGATCGCCGTCGCAAAGGAAATCTACAAAGCGGGGGCTCTTTCTTTTTTCAGCCCGATGTTCGAATCCGGAGCATGAAACATAACAATCGAAAAAGGAGTGATAGAAAAACTATGTTCATTCGTCGCGCGCTTTTCGCCATTATCCCCGTGCTTTTCGTCGCAATTCTTTCCAGTTGTGGAGGAGCTCCTGCAGTCCCTGCCCCGCCAGTCGATGATACCGGACCGCCCCCGTCATCGTTCGAGCCGCTTTCACCGGATGAGACAAAGCGCCTCCTTGCAGCCTTTCCGGCCCTGGAGCCGCCGGATGGGACGTCGGATCATCCGGTCGAACTCGTCCTCTTCGCCGATTTCAAGTGCCCGCACTGCCGGGAATTCGACCGGACCGTCCTTCCAGAGTTGAAGAGGGAATGGATCGACACCGGACGAGCGCGGCTCGTCTACGTTCCTCTCCCCATCTTGGGTCCCGAAGCGATGGACGCCGCTCAGGCAGCGCTTTTCGTCTACGACCGGAACCCGGACGCTTTTTTCCCCTTCACCGAAGCATTGTACGGCGAAAATGATCCACTCACGTCCGCAAGGCTTCAGGAACTCATCCGGAAGGTCGATCCGGAGATCGATCAGGCTTCCCTTCCGAAGGCCGACGATCGCATCGAAGGTGCCTTTCGACTTGCTCAAGCTTGGGGCGTGAACGGCGTTCCGACGCTTTTCGTGGACGGAGAAGAGGTCGATCCGTTCGATCCGGACGCCATAGGTCGGGCCATTGAAGAGAAAGGGGGTTGATTAAAGCGTAAAAAATTCCGATAATAGATGTAAAGAGTATTCATTGTTTATGTCCATGCAAACAAATAATCAAAGGAGTGATATGAATGTTTTCGCGTATCAAAAAGCCCGCCATTTTGGCGGTACTCGCCTTGCTGTCGATGGTTGCCGTAGGAGTCCCTGTCTCCCTTTTAGCTCATGCTGAGGAAGAGAAGATCACGACTGATACGGGCTACGTCGTCTTCCGAATCGGTGACCCGCGCATTTTCGTGAAGGGCCCGAACGTTTCGAAGTTCGATCCGAATCTTGCCAAGCGCCCGGCGATGGACGCGCCGGACGTCACCGTCATCACGACCGACGCACTTTCCTTCATCGAAAAGAGCCGTACGTACGTCCCGGTGCGGTACCTGGCCAACGCCCTGGGTGTGGCGGACAAGAACGTCGCCTGGGACGCCAAGGCGCGCAAAGTAACGCTATCTGAACCGGGCATGCCGAAGGTTGAGATGACGGTCGGCGTGAACAAAGTTCTCTCCAACGGTAAGGCAACGGCAACGGACGTTGCACCGGTAGTAAAGCCCCCGGGGCGGACGATGCTTCCCGCGAAGTGGGTCGCCGAAGCGCTCGGCTACACTGTCGAGTGGGATGAGACCCGGCGGATCGTGCTCGCCTACCGCGACAAGCGCCCGTCGGATGTGGAGATTGCGAAGCTGGATCAGGAATTTGCCGTCCAGTACGTGCCGGTCGGGAAATACGCGGTCGCGATCCCGCCGCAGTTTAAGCCGAACGGCGGGGCAAACGGGTACAAAGTCTACCTTTTTTCAGAGCCCGATGCGCACGTTAAGATCGCCGTCGGTCAGGGGCAGGTCAAGCCCGGTGATGCTTCCGGCTCCAGTCAGATCTTCATCGCCAGCAATCCGGACCGGCGGGAGAAGTCGTGGCAGATCGGCCGGGAGGTGCTTCTTTTAGAGTTCGGCGATCCGAAGTTCGTCGACACGCTCCTCGAACGGGCGGAGAAAGACCGGCTCATCGTCGAACAGGGCGGCGCGCCTTATCCGGATGGACTGGCACCGAGATTTACCGCTCCCGACGGACGCATCGTCTGGGTGGAATCGAACGACATCGGCGTCACCATTTATTTCTGAACAACCACAACTAAAAAGGGGGTATCCGGATGAAACGTCTTCTGGCACTGCTTCTGGCAGTGCTTCTTTTCTTGCCTAGCGTTGCTTTAGCAGGACCAGGTTTGGATAACATCGATGAAATTACTCAAGGGTACCTTAAATCCCTAAACGAGGATATCGCGGAGAAAACGCATGGCGATGTCACCGATTTTTACGCCGTGACCAACAAAAAAGGTCAACCTCTTCGAAGCGGGAATTTGCTTTTGGGCGTTCCCGGTTTTGAAGAATTCGAAGGTTCTTTTTTCTACGTTGTTTGGGGTCCGTATGGTAGAGAAGGCGGCATCAAGAAGGACTTTCATGGCATTAATCGCGCGCGGTACATCGGTTATAGCAAGTACGGTGAAGCGATCGGGAACGTTTTCTATCCTCCCGACTTTCCGCCCAAAGGACAGGAAAAGCCGTATCCGTTTGGAACGTTGATCGAAAGACCGTGGGGTGATAAAAGTGTTCGAAATGCTTTCCCTCAATTTTTCGTGCAAGCTCAGAACCCCATCAACAATGCTCTCATCAACTACGGTTACGACCCAAAATCCGATCTGCTCATGCGGATTCAGTTCGGTTACTTTATATCGGCGCTTATGAACGGATATGATCCGTTTGATCTGTTTGATCCGAAAGTTATGGGACATCCAGTCTACCAGAACCCGGAGAAGTACATCCACATCGTCCTTCCGCCGACGGATGACACGATGGGCTCTGGTCTTGTGTTCCACAAGGGCCGGGACGGTCGACTTTACTACATGAGCGTGCCGATTGTTTCGGTACGGTTCATGGACCTTACGGGACCAATTGAAATTCCCGAAGATATGATTGAAATAACACCGAAAGAACGGGTTGCTCAAGTTGGAGAAGAAGTTGAATTTGATCTTAAAGTTAAATGGGAAAAAGTTGAGTTCATGAAGAAATTCTACAATGCTTTTGGATACGATCTTGGTTTTCGCGTAACGCTTGCGCACAAAACGAAAAACGGTTCGTATCCGATCGATTTTAGCCTGTATGATAAACGTATGTCCAAACTTACGACACAATCATATGTAGACTTGGTTGGTGATCTACCGACTGATTTCAACACTGGGACAACGTTTAAGGTTAAAGTCCAAAGTGCTCCAACAGAGGTCATCGCAGAGATTTATCCATTCCTTGCTCCTCATAATAAAAACCAACCTGTTGTCTTTGCGACGACCAGTGATTATCTCTACAAAACCGACAAGGCGATTGTAAGATCGTTTATCCCTGACTATGCCATTCAGATTATGCCGAAAGAAAAGACTGCAAAGCCAGGGGAAGACGTTGATTTCAATCTCACCGTCACCTGGAAAGAACATCCGAAAGAACAAGGATTCCGCGTGATCTTAGCTTACCAGACACCAAATGGTAAGCTACCGGTCGACTTTACCATTGGTGGTATGACGGCAACAAAAGGTAAAGATGTAAGTTACGTGAGCAATATGGTGACCCAACCTGAAGGGAACATTTCTGGAACCGTTCGGGTAAAAGCACAAGAAAAACCATCAACACTCATCGCGCAGGTGATCCCGCTCGATAAAAACGGAGCACCTTTACCGGTTCAAATCCCATATGATATTGATCCTAAAAACAATCAAGATACAGCGATCGTTAAACCAAAAGGTATTGATTATGTCGCACTCCCGTACAAGGATACAATAAAATTGAGTATTCCTTATGATAAGGACAAAATAGATCAAAAGTTTTCGCTACCGTTTACACGTATGGACAGCATCGAAGGAATTGTTCCATACATGATAACGATTCGTGATTCTCAAGGTGGTTATCAAACATTCAGTGGACCTGGTCTGAAAAACTTTGAAATGAAATACGTTGACTACACTATGTCATTTAGCAAAGCAGGAACGTACTGGATCGAATATGAGATCTGGCCGGTTCCTAAAGATTTAGAGACAAAACCTGAAAACAACAAAGCTCGCATTACAATTGAAGTGAACAAAATACCAAAACCAGCGCGTCCATCGCCGGATAGCGGGTTACACGTTGAGTTGAGAGGATAATGACATTGTGAAAGGGCGCTTTCTGAGAGCGCCCTTTTTTTTTGTTTTTAAGATATTTTTTCATCTTTTGGAGGTAGAACCATGTATCGCGCGAAAATCAATAATATTGTTATTCTAAATTCAGTCACTGTAGCAGAGAATTTTTTTGTGAGACTCAAAGGCCTTATGTTCAAAAAGAACATCCCTAAAGAATACGGTCTTTGGATTAAACCAGCAAACGGCATCCACACGCACTGGATGCGATTTTCGATCGATATTTTGTATCTAGATTGCGATCAAAACATCATTCGAGTATATAAAAATATACCGCCGTGGAGGATTATCCCGCCTGTCTGGGGAGTTGTGAGTGTGTTAGAGATGAATGCTGGGGTAGCAGAGGAGGTGTGGGAAGGTGAACACATCGTTTTTGAGAAAACTGATTAAAAAAGAAGATGGACAACCGATAGTTGAGTTTGCCCTTGTCATCCCGCTTTTCTTGATGTTTTTATCGGGGCTTTTCATATACGGCTGGTGGTTTATTGCTAACATTTTTTTGCAAGACGCTTCGTTTGAAAGTGCCCGTAAATATGCCGTTGCACTTGATCGGTCTTCTGCTGAAGGATATTTTAAATATCCAGCGAACCGTTGGGGTTATCTTTTTGTTGATCCTAATTCAATCAGTCTTAATTTATCTAATGATGGTGAAAAAGCCATCGCAATGGTGCGCGGAGAATCACGATTTAAACATTTCATGGTCTTTACTGTCCCCACGATTGAAGTTAAATCTGAAATTCCCCTTGAATATCGCTTCCGTGAACCCAATGATTTTGACTGGTGGTGGAAGTGATGCTGATTGTGAAGAACGACAAAGGACAGATCTTTGTAGAAGCGGTTTTATCGATGATCGTTTTGCTCGTTCTTTTCTTTGCAATCTTTGAGATTGCTTTGTTACTAAGAGATGCCGTTTATGTTAATCGTGTTGCACGTGAGACTGCACGTGAAGCAGCAATTACAGCGGATATTAGCGCAGGTGAAGCAAAGGGTAGATACCTTAGCGATCTTTACTTTAAAGGCAAAAACGTTAATATCACAACAAAAATTGATGGTAATGTCGTTGTTGTTCGTGTTAAGATGCGCCATGTGTTTTTTGGGGATTTCACCAAACGGTTATTTAACGGAGGGGGCGTTGACATTGGGGGAGAAGCCATTTATCCGTGGCATGACAACACTTAAAAAGTCTGATGAAGCCAATATTTTGCTTATCACCGCGGCTATTATTTTTGTTCTCGTTTTGATCTTAGCGGCGATCACGGAGTATGGACGTTATTTCCTCATCCGTGAAAAAACACAGACGGCGGCTGACTCTGCGGCTTTAGCAGCGGCGGCAGCGGGGACAACGCGCTGGATTGAGTTTGATGTTACATTTGATTATGGTTACTGGTGGAAAAGTGTACCATATTATTGTGATTGTACGTCTTATGGTTGTGACATCTGTTATGATCATTATCTTTTTCGTCCAGGTGTTGATTTACTTACCAAATTCCATGACCGAGAAAAAGATGCCCCTGGAAAAGTAGCTGGATATGTTTACAAACCACTCAAAGATAGAAGAGATTTTGTTTTGAGAAATCAATGTTTATACTACGGTTCTAGAAAATCGCCGGTTTATCCAAATGCCTGCTATGCTTATGGAATGAATGTTAGAGGTCCTATTATTCAAGACCGATGGGTTGAATATAATCCAGGAGAAAAAGAAACAGCTGCGAATACTTTTTTTAAGGCGAACCTACCGAATTCTGCTAAAGATGGTTACATTGAAACTTTAGATATACATTTAGTACCGCCTAAATGGAACTATGATAATAATACTGAAGTTTATTATCCAGATCCTAAGCCTTTGAGAAATGACCGTTTTTATCCTTCAGTGATCGTCAAAGCAAAAGTGACGATTGAAAAACTATGGGATAACTTTAGAGCTTATCTAGGACCACAAGAAACAGGTGTGTGTGCTCAAGCCAGTACACATTATGCTCATCCAACAAGTGGTAACTGGTCTAAACCGCCGGATGAGGCGTGCGTGCCGAGGTGAGGGAGGGAACATTGAATTGAAGGGATCAGCTAAAATCGCGCTGGTTGCCGTTTTATCGGTTTTGTTAGGTCTCGGTTTCGGTTTTTTCTTTGGATTCAGACATCCGTCTTCGGAACCGGATCGACTTCCTATTACATGGAAAGATGGATATCCAGTATACAAGCTACCAGAAAGTGTTTCTGATCTTATTGCACTTCCAAAGGGTGATTACGCCATGATAGAAGGAAAAGATCCAAATGATATGATAGAAGGAGAAGATCTGAACGATTTACGTTCAAAGGCTGGGTTCTGGTTCGGTCGTTCGAAACGACTTAACGATCTTTTTTATCTTTTTCCGGACGAGGCAGAAAAAGATCCAGTTCTTTTTTCTGCTCTTCTTTTTTCACGGCTCAACCCTGGTTTTCCTGATCCTGAAAACATAAAGTATCTGCAACTTAAGTATAAGCCGGATCGAACATCTCTAATATCCGAACGAATGGAGATAGAACAGAAAATGATTGCAACGTATCTGGACTGGATCGCTGCGATGAAGTGGCTTTCGATGCAGAGTGAATTTTTTCTTCAAGACGCACCGGACGATACGCGGACGTTTGTCCGGCGATTTTTTAATCCAATGAACGCCGAGACAATTTCATACAAGGGAAAAGACTATCCGAACCTTCTTCTTTTATTTGAAGAAGCATGGGAACAAGATGCCCTTCTTAAAAGAGAACTTGACCGAATCGATTCGGAATTTCAGCGTTTTGCCGAAGGAGATTGAAAAATGTTTCGACCTACAGTCTTTTTTCTTTCTTTGTTTTTTTCTCTCTTTTCATCAGTTACGGTACAGGCAACCACAGAGACGGAAAAAAGAGACGAAGATTTTAAGATTGAAATACAAGTGGAAAAACTCACGCCGGAAGCAGACCGGTGGATCGGCGATGCCATCAACCAATGCCTTTCAATGCCAAATTGCAAAGTGGAGCACCAAAAAGATAAGATTCTCTTTTATGGAATGCCTCTGGGGAATACCACACCTGATTCATCGGAATCTGACATCTTAACTTCCGACTCTTTGGATAATGACACTTCGTTGTCTTATGTTTCAGACCCTGATATTCCGGTGGTTAAATTGCCCGATACAAAGGGATTAGATAAAATAACTGATTCTCAAAGAAGTTTATTGCCTCCTACGGGTGAAAAATCTGAACCTAAGGATGATCTTTCCATATGGAAGGTTGAAGAGAATCGAATCGTTATCAAAAGACCACCGGAAGGAATCCTTCTTGAAGTAACCGTTGGGGAACAGACAACGACGATTCCCGGTGGAACATCAAACAATTCAGTCGAGATATGGCTTCGACCGGAAACTCAGGAGAATCGGCTGTTTTTAATCTGGGGGTCTATCTTTGCCGTTTTCTTTTTGCTTTTCTTTTTTCTTCTGGGACGACAACTAATGCACCGAAAGAAGGTGATCAAATGAAACAAGTTTTTCACATCGTTTCGGTTTTAACGATGATTGCATTTGTTTTTTCAAGTGTTTTTACAGATGATATAAAAGCGGCGGGATCGACGTGTCCGGCACCCGGGCCATGCACGACGCCGATGGCGGACGTTCAGTTTATCGTCGGGCACGTTCCGGGAAGCGCGACTGACTACGTTCAGAACCTTTCCGCTGGTTTTTCCGCAGCAGAACGGGAACTGGCTTCCTACGGCATCAGCGCCCGTTTTTTTAGCAAATCGGTCGGTATTACAACCCAGGGACCGTACAGCGTAAGCGGTGGTTATCAGTACACGATCGGCAGTCCCGGAAATCCTCTTTACACCGTCTTTGTTGAGTCTGGAAGCGGCGGATTTCGGATCAATCGGGCCAGCGACGGAAAAACACTTGTGAGTACGCAGAGCACATACGGGGGTGTTGATATCGATCTTCATGCCTCCGGTCACGGATATTCCATGAGTGGATCTCCTTCCGGAAGTTCAGTTTTAACAAATTTTTCGTGTGGTCATGACAAGTCTAGTCGAACGATTTCGATCGGCCAGAACGGGATCATTCATGTGAGTTACAATGTTAACTGGTGGGACTCTGATGGTCCGTACCGTTCACTTCAACCCTGGTTTGTGGATAATGTTGACACAAAAGTCGTTTCGGCCAGTCAGAACCCGAAGACTTGCAATGATTACGGCGGGAGCACCAACATTGGTTCCATGAGTTCAGGAACCAAACACATTGCTAACAAAACTTCCTCCTCGGTCATCATCGACGGTTGCCACACCGGAACCTGGACGATTGCGATTACGCCGAATTACACACCGACGTACGGTGAAATGACCGATGCTTTCGTCCAAAATAGCTGGCGGTCCGGAGCAAAACGATTCGTTGTTTTGATCTCGGACGTAGCGATCGATAATCCTTCAGGCAGGCAGCAATTCGTCGACGCTCTTCGGGCCGCCGGTTCCTCGCTGCTCGTGATCACGACGCCGGGGAATCAGGCGTTCTATCAAAACCTCATCTCGGAAGTCGGCAGCGGGTCGGTGTATACTTTTACCGGAAATCCATCTCAGGATCTTCAGATCATTAAAAACCTGATCTTTAACGGAATGGGCGGTCTGGAAATTCGGGTCATGCCGACGCTCATCGAAGTTTCCCGGGGTCAGAAGGTGACGCTTACCGTGATGACGGCATATCCAGGTTGCCTGTCAGTCCCGGTGGACTCGATTCAGTTGACCCTTCCGGATGGACGCGTTATTTCCCCAACAGCCAATCCGGTGACCGGGCGTTACGTGTTCAGTTTTGATATTTCGGAACTAAAAGGTCAGACGAGCGGTTATCCAAAGGACGGGAAATACCGTCTTGATTTCAGTGCCAGGAAGGGCCAGTTTAGCGCTTCAGCCTGCGTTGAACTTCTCATCTCCGGAAATCCAAAAGAAAAACTCTACATCCGCCAGATTCAGTTTTAATCGGGAGCCAAAAGGCTCCCTTTTTTGTAGCAATCCATCATCTTTCCAAAAGGAGGAGTCTAATTTTGAAAGCTAAAACCCGCCTGCTTCTCGCTGTTCTTGCCGCCTTGCTCTCGGCAGGATCACTCGTCGCCGCGTACTATTTCACTTTCAAACCAGTTCAGATCGTCGTGGCGACGAAAGACTTCATGCCGGGTGACCAGATCACCCCGGACGGCGTTCAGATGAAGACCGTTTCGATCGGTGATGCGTCTCCCGGGGCGGTGACAAGCGCTGATGCAATCATCGGAAAGACGGTGGGTCTTCCGGTTCTGGCCGGGCAGCAGATCGTATCCCGCGTCTTCACAGCGATCGATATCGACCCTGACCAGACGCTCATCGTCCTTAAAAACCCGGTGAGCCCGCTCCTTTCAGTCGGACAGAAGGTGAGTGTCGTCGTCATCCTTCAGGAAGGCCCGATGACGCTCGGAACTGTGGAGGTGTATTCGGTCCAGCGTGGTGATGAGGTAACGTATCTTCTAAGCATCCCGCAGGATGAAGCAGCGCGGTATGCGTATGCGTTGTCGACCACCAAACAGGTTTATCTCTTCCCGGAAAAGATCGGAAAATAAATAGAAAGGGGTGGTCTCAGCTTGAAAACCCGTGACTTGGTACTTGCCATCCGCTCGGGACTAGAAAATCTCCCGACTGGCTATTCAGTCGAAGAGTTTGTTCGCGAACGGTTGCGGGAACTTACCGGAAAAGACGACGAGGCGCTGTTTAAAGATATTGCCCGGCGTACGCTTGGCTTGGGGCCGCTTGAAGATTTGCTCGTCGATCCGGACATCTCCGACATCATGGTAAACGGTCCGAATCAAGTGTACGTCGAACGGCGCGGGCGGCTGGAACTCACACCGATCCATTTCACCGACGTTGAAGAACTCACTAATGCTATCTACCGGATCATGCAGATGAGCGGGAGGCGCATTAACTTTTCCCGACCTGTGGAAGACGCCCGTCTTCCTGACGGAAGCCGCGTGAACGCCGTCATTCCTCCGGCAACGGAGGTCCCGCTTCTCACTATCCGAAAGTTCGTCCAGAAGACGTTTTCAACGCAAGATCTTCTCTCCACCGGCAGCATTACCGAAGAGATGATTTGGCTCTTCCGCGCCGTCCTGCAGGGGAAGGCGAACATCATCGTCGCCGGAGCGACCGGCTCCGGGAAGACGACGTTCCTTAGGTGGCTTACGACCTTCATCCCCAGCCACGAACGGATCGTCATCATCGAAGACACGCGCGAGCTTAACATCGAACACCCGCACGTCGTATCGCTGGAAGGAAGCGCGAATGCGGATATCCATCGTCTTACGATGAACGCCCTCCGCATGCGACCGGACCGCATCATCATCGGTGAGGTGCGCGGTGCCGAGGCGTTTGAACTCCTGCAGGCGATGGGTACCGGTCATGAGGGAAGCCTCACGACGGTGCACGCGAACTACACGCCCCGAGAAGCCGTGCACCGGTTGGTGCGGGCGATGATCCGCATCGGCGGGATGACAGCGGAGGAGCTTGAGTACATGGTCACGGAAACGGTCGACCTATTTATCTTTCTTCGCCGCCTTCAGGACGGGACACGTCGCGTCGTGCGGGTTTCAGAGATCGAACGTACCCGGGACGGACAAGCGGAACGGGACATCTACATCTTCCGTGGCGGAAAACACCACTTCGTGCAGCCAATTTCCCGTCGGCTTCAGGAAAAACTTTTAGAAAACCTAGACGGGAGTCTTCCGGACGTTCCGGCTTTTGGTAGGGGAGGTGTCTCATGATCTGGTTCATCTTCGGAGTCGTCTTTCTGGCTCTCTTCGTTCTTCTTCTCCTCTTTCCGCGTCTTTCAGGTGATAGTGTACGGGAAGACCAGAGACTTTCTGAACGTCTCGACCCACTCATCCCGGCGCTAGCGGCGGTTGGCATTGCTGCTGCAGTCCTTTTTAAGAGTGTACTTCTTCTAGCGACGCTTACGCTTACGCTATGGCTTTTCGATCGGAAACGAAAGGAGATTTCAAAGCGCCGACATCAGGAAATGGTTGAAGCGCAATTCGTTGAGTGGCTCGAATACCTTTCCGCCTTGTTTTCGGCGACGGGGGATCTTATCGGAAGCATGGACCGGGCGGCGGAGAACGTGAAAGATCCGCTCGCCTCGGAAATTCGAACGACTGTCCGAGAGTACCGGGCCACAAACCGCCTTCGGCAGGCACTCACAGGTCTTTCAGAACGCCTTCCTATCTGGAGCGTACGCTTCTTTGTGCGCAGCGTCTTGGAAGCCGAAGCCTACGGTGCGGATGTATCAACCGTTGTGCAACCGATCATCAAAACACTTCGGGATCGGACGGATCTCAAAAACGACCTCAAAAACGAAATACGCTCACAGCAGGCGACGGTCGTCACGCTCCTTATCATGCTCCCCGGGATGCTCGGGATGAGCCTTTTCATCGTTCCAAACGCACTTCAGACTCTTTCCGGGACCCTGTTCGGGCAGATCATCGTCGCCTCGATTCCCCTCGTCGAATACGGTACGTGGGCGCTCTTTAACAGCATGGAAAAGGAGGTGGTGGTATGATCTTCGGACTTGTCGGTATTCTTCTTCTCGCCTTTGCCGTCTTTATTGCTCTTTTCCCTTATGAGGCGGTGAGGGACCGAACCCAGCAAGTGCTGGCCGGGGATATTTTGGAGGCTATGGAATCGTCCGAGGTCGCACCGGAAGAAGTTGACGTCGGCGAAGCGGTTCTCCTCCGCTTTGCAGCGCTTGTCGCCTCGGCGCTTCTTTTCGTGCTCCTTTTGGTACTGTATGGCCCGCTTCCTGCAGGTGTGGCCATTATCCTTGCACTTTTCGTGTTTCGCACGACGCGCGGGACGGTACGGAAAATCGCCGAAGCCAGGCGGCGGGAAATCGCCCGGGAATTTCCGCTCTTTCTGAGTCAGTTTGCGGTACTCATGCGGGTTTCCGACGTCTACCATGCGATCGACGCCGCGGCTTCAGGTCTGGACGGTCCGCTTGGAAAGGAGGTGAAACGCCTTCGCGAGGAGATGAAATACCTTCCGATTCGGGCAGCGCTTCGGAATTTTGCCCGCCGGCTCAAGTTTGAACCGGCCGACCGTTTTGCATCGACACTCATCTACAGTATGTCGACAGGGGCAGACGTCGTCCCAATACTGGAAGCGAACGCCGAACAGACATACGCCGAACACGTCAATACCGTAAAGCGTAGCGTCCGGACGCAACCGATCTGGCTATCCTTCCTTCCAGTGGGCATAAGTTTTCTCATCCTGATCATCCTCGTTTTTCCGATGTTCATGGACATCATCACAAAAATGCAGTTTTGAAAGGGGTATAAGATATGTTACGGGCCTTTTGGAACGATGAACGCGGGAGTTCGACGCTGGAGAACATGCTTTGGATCGCACTTTTCGTCCTTGGTGTGGCGGGAGCGGCGACGCTTCTTAAGACCGCCACATCGAACATGGCGGGCAGGATGGTGGATGAGATCGACGCGACGAATTGAGCGGGGAGGTATAAAAATGTTCATTCGAGACGACCGGGGAAGCTATACGATTGAAGTTCTTTTTATCTTCCCGCTTCTTCTTGTTTTTTTTGTGCTCACGTTCTGGTTTGGATCGCTTATGTACACATGGTCTACGGTTAATTATGCTTCAATGCAGTATGCTCTTGACATTGCTAAAGAAGGTCAAAAAACAGGTGACATTACAAACGCGGTGAAAGTAAAGCTCACAAACGTCCCAATCAAAGACGTGACAAGATTTAGCGAACGTTCGTCCCCATATAACGATCCTAATTCGATTGTGATATGGACGAATGGGAATAGTTTCAACCGAGGTGACGTGATCACCGCTGGCGTGGTCTATCCGGTTAAAGTACCCTCACCGCTTCTATCGATTCTCGGGAAGGCAGCGTTCGGGAGCGACACGATTTTCCTTAAGGCACATGCGACCGCGAAAAGCGAGGTGTACTTCGAACCATGATTCACAAGGATGAGCGCGGTTCGGCCACGCTGTGGTTCCTCTACTTCCTACCGATACTTCTCGTGGTTCTTGTCCTATCCTTCGATCTCACCCGGGTGTACGTCGCCCGAGTCGCGCTCAAACAAAGTGCGGCCCTTGCCACGCGGGCGGCGGCGATGGAAATTGACACAGATGCGCTGCCGGTTCGGTCGTCACGGATGCGGGCGGAAACGTGACCGTCACCCCGCCGAAGCTTGTACTTAAGGGAAATGAAACCGTCCTTCCGGTGTTACAAAGTGTTTTCTCCGAAAACATGAAACACTATGATGGGTTGTTCATCGATTACGTCGTTGAACAATACGACATTGTCAATTCTGATCAGGAAGAGGCCCAAAAGCGCGGGACGTCCGTAGCTTCAAAAACTATGATGGCGTCAAACGGCAAGGTAGTAACACTTGAACAGACTGGGGTCATGGCGGAATTTTACGGTGTTGTTGAACTAAGTCCGCTGGCTCGTCTAGCCAATTTGGAACGGAACTGGGAAATACACGTTCTTTCGGCCGCCGCGCCGGAATTGAAATAACTGGAGGTGTTTATATGTGGCTCAGGCAATCGCTCCCATTCTTGCTGCCCTAGCAATTCTCGTCCCCACCGTCTATTATACGTTTCCGCGATCAGAACGCCGGAGCGGTGGCGATCTTCAAACGATCCTTACGCGGACCGGCGTCCGTTTTGTGAATGACGAAAACCGGGATGCACTGCGGATGCGTCTTATGCAGGCTGGGCTGTATGCGATGACGCCGGAGCAGTTTATGGGTATCCGAGTCCTTCTTACAGGGTCCATCCTTCCTCTGTTTCTCATCCTTCTTCCGTTTCGGGTGGATGTGGCCATCGTCGTCGCTCTCTTTCTTGCACCGGCTCTGTACATTGCGCCGACCTACTGGCTTTCCCGGAAGATAAGAGCCCGGCAGTCTCAGGCGCGTGCTGCTCTGGGGGAGTTTACGCTTCTATTATCCGTTGCACTTGAAGCTGGTGCGGATGTTCGGAAAGCACTCCGGGAAGCGTCACGCGTTTCTGGTGGGCCGCTCCGGGAAGAAATTGATCGGGCGCTTTCGGAAGAAGCGACCGGTGTGCCACTTACAGACGCTCTTACGGAGATGACTCTTCGACTTGAGGTTGAGGAGCTCCGTGTGCTCGTGCGGACGATCGTTCAATCGTACCGATACGGTGCGCCCCTTGCACAGATGATGCGGGAGTCAGCCGAACGGATGGGAATGCTCCGACGGTATGAGATTATGGAGGCTTCTGGACGGCTCCAGGTGGCGCTTCTTTTCCCAGTGCTTTTCTTTATCTTGGGACCGATGATGGTCGTGCTCATGTACCCGGCGCTCATGAGGCTTATGGAAGTCTTCTGACGAAAGGGGCGGTGCAAATGGACGTCCGAACCTTTATCCGGAACGATCGCGGTTCACAGTTTATCGAGAACGGTCTTTGGATCGCGCTTGTTGTGCTCACATTGGCTGGAGCGGGTTATGGCTTGGCGTCTACGATTAAAGGTAAATACACTTCCATCGACAATAGTGTTAAAAATGTGAACG
>DUSN01000030.1 GCA_012842605.1 Clostridiales bacterium | reverse complement strand
TGATCTAGCCAGGGAGCGAGGCTGCGAATGCCATCTTGTTTCACCGGATCAGGTGAAGGAAAAGCATTCTTCCTTTGCGGTTCAGCGATTTGATTTTACAAGCAGGGAAGAGCAGTACGAAGATCTTGTCATTCACCTTCCCGGCAGGCACCAGATGCTGAATGCAGCGTGTGCCCTTACCTGTGTCTCGGTTCTGAAGGAACAGGGACTTTCCATTAACAAGGAAGCTGTCTATAAAGGGCTGGACAAAGCCCGGTGGCCGGGCAGGCTGGAAAAGATGGGGGATGACCCTGTCATTATACTGGATGGTGCCCACAATCCTTCAGGTGCACAGGTATTGGCTGATGCAGTGCGGCTATACTTTCCCAATGAAAAGGTTTACTTAATACTGGGTGTTTTGCAGGATAAGGATGTAGATACTGTAACCAAGACCTTATGCTCTGTTGCATCCAGGGTGACCATTACCATACCCGACAGTCCCAGAGCTGCCCCGCCGGATGAGCTGGCAGCGATAGCCAGGCGCTATCATAGTGATGTAAGCATATGCCCCGATGTAAAGCAGGCTATAGAAGATGCCCTGAATTTGATAAAGGCTGAAAACGAAGGCAAAGAATCCGGCAAGTGGATACTTATTATCAGCGGCTCACTCTACCTTGTCGGGGCAGCCAGAACAATTCTGCTTGATATGGGTATGCACCCTGATGCCCAGGCGTAACTAGTAGTAATAAAAATGGAATCCTATATCAAGGATTCCATTACTTTTTTATATACCTCAGGAGCTTTTGATCTCCAATTGCTGCAGATAATCTTGGCTTGTTCAGAATTTATGACATTTAGTTTCATCTCCATCAGGACCATCTCGCCCTCCATAACCCTGAGCATAACTTCATACTCCTGGTTATCCAGCCGTTTATAGTCAGCAGTCAGCTGGCTTTCTTTACGCATTCTGTCCCGATTTTCGTCAGCATATTCAAGTATGGACCGGCGGGTATTAACATCTATTCGTGAACTGAAAAATTTCAATGCTTCCCTGCCCTTGTTTGTGAGAGTATAGTAATGGTAATGGCGGCCTTCCATATAGCTCAGATGCTGGGATTCCACCAGCTCTGCAAGCAATTGCTGCAAATCGAAATAATTGAGGAAGTACTTTTTAATAAAGAACTCTGTAATCTGTTCATTGCTCAACGGAATATTCAAGGCCTGGGCATAAAACAATATGGAAAGCTTATTATCTGCTAATTCTGCCATCTTCATTCCTATGTCACCTGCTTGATAAGAATAGACCAATTATACCATAAAAAAACAACTCAATTCAATTGGATATATATATATCATATAGAAGCAATTCAGTTCAACTCAACTTATTGTCTGCACCATGAAAAAGCAGCTCATTTCAATTTATAATATGATTCATTGACAACCGGATTAGTAACCGGTGCCGGCAGTTCAGCTGTCCGGACAAAATTACTATAACTAATCAATCCGGGTGATATCACTTGACTTTTATCTTCAACGATGATAATGTAATTCCTGTTAAAATTTATGGTACCGGTATACATATGTCGAGGCTTTCAGCACTTACCGCCAAACTAAGGATAACTGCGAAAGTATCGGTTTGGCAGGATGATATGCCCCGTCGTTTTTTTATGCCATAATTTGATTAATAATATTACAAGCAATTGAAGCCGCCTCAGGTCAGACAAGGGGGTTATGGTTAATGAAAACTTACGTTCCTGAATATATGCTGTCAGCTTTTGCCCAGCAGGGAATTGACAGTGCAGAACTGATTTATGCAGTCCATACCGACTCGGTAGATAAAGACGGTATATTGGACGTTTATATAGCTGTCAGCAATGATACCATGTATATACTCTATGGAGAGGAAAAAGTAGTCAAAACCTCCGGAGCCCGCAGGATTGTTGCAGCATACGAGGCCAGGGAGTTTGAAATATATCCGCTCTCACAGCTTGGTGAACTGTCCTGTGAGATTATGCTTTCCACATGCCGTCTTTGCAGTGCAAAGGACGATGACAGCAAGGTTCTGCTGGTATTTTCCGTAGGGTATTTGACCCAAATGGAACGGCTGATTAAAGTAATTAATAATATTAGGCAGGGAGTATCCCCGCTTGAAAATGTTATCGTAGATGAAGAGCTATTCTGCAAGAAATGCGGCACCAGGTATCCTGAACCGGAGCGCAAGCTCTGTCCGAAGTGCATGGATAAGATCTCAATAGCCCGTCGTCTGATGGGCTTCTTTAAAGATTATAAAGGCAAGGTAATAGTCATTTTCCTGACCATGCTGGCAGGATCACTGTTTTCTATAGTCTCGCCACTGGCAGGCACAAAATTCTTCTTCGATGAAGTCCTGGCAGAAGATGGCAGCTATTATGGTGCAATACTCGGAGCAGTGCTGCTGCTGTTCTTTGTAAGGGCTGTAGGGGTGGCATTGAATATCCTGTATACCTATGTTCTGGCCAGGACCGTTCCCTGGATTGTACAGGATCTTAAGATGAAAATATTCGAAGCAATGCAAAGGCTGTCCGTAGGATTTTATACCTCCAAGCGCACCGGTTCATTGATGAATCGGATTAACCGGGATGCCAACAATATCTACTGGTTCTTTGTTGACGGTGTTCCTTATGTTATTGTCAATATTTTGACCTTCCTTGGAGTTATGATCCTGATGTGCATGCTTAACCTCAAGCTTGCAATTATATGCATTGCAATAATCCCAATTGCAATATGCTTATTCAGGATGCTCTGGGGAGTTTTCCGTCAATTCCATCATAAGAACTGGGTATACAGCTCTCAGCTCAACTCCCTGGTGAGTGACGCTGTTAACGGGCAGCGCGTGATCAAGGCATTTGACAGGGAAGACACCGAAGTAGAGCGATTTGCCGAAGTAGGCAGCAAACAGGCAGCTGTTGATATACAAACCTTTAATACCGGCTATACTGCATTTCCCCTTATTTACCTGTTCATGTTCTTAGGTCAGGCAATAGTTACTGCAGTAGGGGGCAATATGGTACTTAAAGGAGAAATCTCACTGGGCACCCTGCTGACCTTTATTGCTTACCTTGCCATGCTGTATGGTCCCCTTGAGTTCATGTCATGGGTTTCCAACTGGTGGGCGCGCTGTGTCGACTCAGCCCAGCGGGTTTTTGAAATAATTGATGCCAAGCCCGATATTGAGGAACCGGAAAACCCGGTGATACTGGACCGTATCCGGGGAGATATAGAGCTGGAAAATGTAAAATTTGAATACGAACCGGCTTCACCGGTGCTTAAAGGGCTGAACTTGTCGGTAAAAGCTGGAGAAATGCTGGGCATTGTGGGCAAGACCGGTGCAGGCAAGTCCACCATGGCCAACCTGATAGCACGGCTTTACGATGTGACAGAAGGCTCTATTAAAATTGACGGCATTGATGTAAGACAGTTGTCGCTGGCCCAGCTGCGAAGGAGCATAGGCATTGTTTCACAGGATATATATCTGTTTATGGGTACCATAGCCGACAATATCAGATACGCAAGGCCGGAAGCAAGCATGGAGGATGTTATCCGTGCGGCCAAGGCAGCCTCTGCCCATGACTTTATCATGAATCTCCCGGATGCTTATGAGACAAGGGTAGGCGCAGGAGGGCAGGACCTTTCCGGAGGAGAAAAGCAGCGTTTATCCATTGCCCGTACCATCCTTCAGGATCCTGACATACTGATTCTGGATGAAGCCACAGCGGCAATGGATACCGAGACTGAGGCAAATATACAAAAAGCGCTTTCGGAACTGCAAAAAGGCCGCACAACCATTGCCATTGCCCACAGGCTGTCCACTTTGCGGGATGCAGACAGTCTTGCCGTACTAAGCGACGGAAAGATAGTGGAAAGCGGCACCCATAAGGAATTGATGCAGAAAAAGGGTGAATACTTCAAGCTGTATAAAATTCAGATGGAAGGCCTGAAGGTTATTAACATGGAGGTCTGATCCGCCGTGCCGCAGCCGTACAAAAATAAATCAGCCATATAAAAATAAGGAAGCTATATGAAAATAATGAATGCATATAAATATAAATCAAAAGTGAATGTCAGTTGAATGAATCTGTATGAAATATATCATCGTCTGGATATGATATAGGTTTTCAAGGGGGGTTAAAAATGGAAACTGCAAGAACTGCAGCAGCGTCCACATTATCATATGCTATAGACATTGGATTCCTGGATCCTAAAAAAGTGGAATTTTACAAAACACCGGGCGGATTCACAGGTTTGAGATATGCCGGAAATGACTATAAGCGCGTTACCTTAAGGAGAGCTCTTCCCATTAAGCATCCTATGGAATATATTTCGGTAGCGGATCAGGAAAACAAGGAAATAGGAATGATCCGGTCTTTATATGAGCTTAGTGAAAAGCAGTTCAGCATTGCCATGGCAGAGCTGGACAGCAGGTATTACAGTCCTGTTGTATGCGAAGTAAAGTCAGTTAAAGATAAACTTGGCTATGTATACATGGAGCTTGTAATAGAGCGGGACGGAGCAAGGCATGTGAAGAACTGCGCTGTTAAGGATGTCAATAAAAACATCAGGATGCTGGATGAAGACAGGCTGGCGATATTTGATGTTGACGGCAACCGTTATGTTATACAATCCTTGAATAAGCTGGACAAGAAAAGCCTTAAGAGGCTTGAACCCTATTTGTTTTAAGTAAAAACCAGGTAATAAAATAACTGGAGAAAGGCAGCTTACCATGTTGAAATCACATGAATTTTCTTATGATCTCGACTTGACCATGCAGCCTGCCAATGGCATTTTAAGATTTAACGAAACAGGTACCATTGAGTCCTGTATCGGTGATAAAGCTTTTCTGACACTGACTGCTGACGAGGTTGCCGAGGTATTGGTAATCCCGGGGGTAGGCTGTGGTCTTATATGTGCCAGACTCAATGATGGCAGTGAAGTCCTGCTTTGCCGTTTTACCATGTCATGCATGAAGGAAGCAGGTGAATTCTGCAAGGTAGTTAATTATTATATCAAAACCAGGGAATATGCTGCTCCCGAAAAAAAGGAAAAGCCGGTTTGCGAGAAATGCGGCAGGCATTTTGTGGGAGAACTGACAGTTTGTGTTTTCTGTTATAACAAGATCGGCGTTATAAAGCGCGCCCTTGGGTTAATGCGTCCCTTTGCCGGCAAAATTATACCTGCTGAGCTTTTCATTACGCTGTCCTCTGTGCTGTACCTTCTGGTACCGCTTTTCAGCAGGAAGATAATTGACGATTACCTGCGTCCCATGAAAGGTACTTTCCAGCAGATTTTATTGCTGGCAGCTGCCATGTTCCTGGCAAGGGCCATAGGTGAACTGATTTTCATCCTCAGTTCAAGAGTATTTAACAAAGGCAGCATCCTGTTTGCCAATCACCTGAGAAACTTGGCTTATGAAAAGATTCAAAAACTGTCTTTGAATTCGCTTTCTAAGCGCACTCCGGGGGATTTGATACGGCGCGTAATGGAAGATACCACTGTTGTCAAGGAGTTTATTTCAGACGGCGGCCGCTGGGCCATGGAGCAGATGATTTTATTCGTCGTGGTGTTTGTCATCCTCATTGTTACCAACTTCCAGCTTACCCTGTTGGTGTTTTTGCCTGTTCCTGTGGTCTGCCTGGCGTTGTCCCGTTTCTGGAGATTCATTCATATCCGTTACGAGCGGCAGTGGCGCAAAAACTCCAAGTGCCAGGCCATTCTGCACGATATAATTAAGGGAATACGCACAGTCAAGTCATTTGGCAAAGAGGAAATGGAAATCAAGAAGTTTTCAGATGCCACCCGGGAACTTGCTCAAGTGTCTTCTGATAATGAAGTAATGTGGGCAAAGCTTTTTCCCTTGATGACTTTCCTGACCGGTATTGGCGAGTTTCTTGTCCTGTATTTCGGAGGATATAAGATATTAAACGGTGCATTGAGCTTCGGTGTTCTTGTACAGTTCAGCATGTATATCACATATATTTATGCACCCTTGCGCTGGTTTGTATCGTTCCCCCGCTGGCTTGCCGATGCCATGACCAGTATGGTAAAAATATTCGAGATACTGGATGAGGATATAGAGATCAAATCAGTTACGGAACCCAAAAATGTACCCATAGCAGGAAAGGTAACTTTTGAAGGCGTATCCTTTGGGTATAAGTCCTACGAGCCGGTGCTCAAGGACATCAACATAGAGATTAAGCCGGGCGAGATGATCGGAATAGTGGGGCGTTCAGGTGCAGGAAAATCAACGATGATCAATCTTTTGATGCGCCTTTATGATCCCAACCAGGGCAGGATCTGCATTAACGGCGTTGATATCAGGGAAATGGATCCTGAGCACCTGCATGAAAGTATTGGTGTGGTATTTCAGGATACCTTCCTCTTTGCCGGATCCATATATGACAACATTGCCTATGCCAAGCCGGATGCAACAGTTGAAGAGGTCATAGCTGCTGCAAAAGCCGCCAATGCACATGACTTCATTATGAAGACTGCCGACGGGTATAATACGTTAATAGGCGAGAACGGCTACTCCATTTCCGGCGGTGAAAGGCAGCGGATAGCCATTGCCAGGGCGATTATAAAGAATCCTTCCATATTGATTTTGGATGAAGCAACCAGTTCGCTGGACGTGGAAACCGAGTCAATAATACAGGATAGTCTGAACCGCATTGTCAAGGGCCGTACTACCATTGCCATTGCCCACCGGCTGTCCACACTGCGGAATGCGGACCGGCTCTTTGTTATAGATGACGGCAGGATAGCGGAATCAGGCACTCACCTGGAACTCATGAAGAAAAAAGGCATCTATTACCGGTTGGTTATGGCCCAGCGTCAGACCAGCAAATTAAAGGAAATCAGCTAATACTGTATCAGTTAAATAAACAGCTAAGATGAAATTCAATCGAGTAGGAGGTAGGTGATTATTTCACCTACCGACCTCTCACACCACCGTACAAACGGTTCTCGTATACGGCGGTTCCTTAGTTTACGCAGACTTTACGATAATAATCTGAAAAGAATAGGTATCCTCGATTTGCGAGAGTCTGGTTATTTAATGAAGTGTTCAGGATATGGCTGTTGGATATTCTCCAATAGCCTTTTCTTGTATTAGCATATTCCCAAGCCTTATTTTCATCTATTCCTAAGCGTTTCAATTCCGTGAATCTTGTTTTGACTCTCTTCCATTGTTTCCAGTAAATCATGCGAATGCGCCTTCTCATCCACTCATCCACCTTAATCAGGAATGATTTAATGTCGGCTATCTTGAAATAGTTCACCCAGCCGATGATAAATTGCCTTAATTCTGTGGCTCTTCGTTCATTTCCCCACCCATTACTTCTGGCTGTCAGTTTCTTGACTTTTAATTTCATTTTAGCTATAGACTTAGGGTGAATGCGTACTCTGGTCTTGCCGTCCCGCTTGTAAAACGTAAATCCTAAAAATTTGACATTTCCAAAGTAATCGATTACAGTCTTTGCTCTGTTGACTTTAAGAAACAATTTGCCTTCGATGTATGGCAGGATATTGTTTAGTGTTCGGTTGGCGCTTTTCCTGCTTTTACAGAAAATCATCAGATCATCCGCATAGCGGACAAATCTGTGTCCTCTTCTTTCAAGCTCTTTGTCCAACTCGTTAAGCATGATGTTACTGAGTAGTGGACTAAGGGGCCCACCTTGCGGCACACCTACTTCAGTCTCTTCAAATTTATGCCTTACTACGAC
>DUSN01000029.1 GCA_012842605.1 Clostridiales bacterium | reverse complement strand
TTGCAATCATTTTGGAATGGAATGTACTGTTTACATGGTAAAGGTCAGTTACCAGCAAAAGCCTTACAGGCGTTCTTTTATGAATACTTTTGGGGCGAATGTTATCGCAAGTCCAAGTAATTTGACAAATGCAGGAAGGCAAATACTTGAGAAAGACCCTGATTCAACCGGTAGTCTTGGAATTGCCATCAGTGAAGCTGTTGAAGATGCGGCAACTCATGCTGATACAAACTATTCTCTTGGAAGTGTTTTAAACCATGTTTGCATGCATCAGACTATAATCGGTCTGGAAGCAAAAAAGCAGATGGAAATGATAGATGAGTATCCGGATGTAGTTTTCGCATGCTGCGGAGGCGGTAGCAATTTTGCAGGAATTGCTTTCCCATTCCTTGCCGATAAATTCAAAGGTTCTAAAGTCAGGGCAGTTGCGGTTGAGCCGAGTGCATGCCCTACTCTTACAAAGGGAGTCTTTGCATTTGACTATGGCGACACTGCTAAAATGGCTCCAATTGCAAAGATGTATACATTAGGCCATGATTTTGTCCCCGCCGGGATTCATGCAGGCGGACTGAGATACCACGGTGCGGCGCCTACAGTTAGCCAGCTCTATAACGATGGATTTATTGAAGCGGTTGCATATGGTCAAAAGTCAGTATTTGATGCGGCTGTAATGTTCGCAAGAACTGAGGGAATAGTGCCTGCTCCTGAATCAGCGCATGCAATACGGGCGTCAATTGATGAAGCATTAAGAGCTAAAGAAGCTGGAGAAGAGAAAGTTATCCTGTTTAATTTGAGCGGACATGGTTATTTCGATATGACTGCATATGACCTCTATTTCAGTGGCAAGCTTGAGGACGTGGAGTATTCGCAGGAAGCTGTGAATGCCAGCATAAAGAATCTTCCGAAAATAGAGGAATAAACAAGTTTCTTTAACCAGAATTATTAGAATAATGCTTACTAGAATAAAAGTCCGGATAAATTGCCGGGCTTTTATTTTAGTGCACTATGCGAAAATATGATATAATAAAATTATCCCGTAAAGGTGCCGTGAAGTAAATTGCAAATAAAATGCATTGCGAGGTATAGATAGATATGTTTGAAGCAGTGATTTTTGATATGGACGGTGTTATAATTGACAGTGAGCCAATACATATGAAATCCGATCTGATGCTGCTGAAAGAATTTGGAATAGAAGCAGAAGATGGGGTGTTAAACCGGTATGTAGGCATAGCAGATATGGAAATGTGGGAAGATCTGCGGGAAAGGTTTAACATTGGCGTTTCAGTTGACGATATAATGGTTAAAAGTATAATAAATAAAAAAAGACTATTCACTAGTATTGAACTGCAGCCGGTTAAAGGGATCAGGGAATTATTACATGAGTTGAAAG
This sequence comes from Clostridiales bacterium, assembly GCA_012842605.1. Classification (GTDB taxonomy): domain Bacteria; phylum Bacillota; class Clostridia; order Caldicoprobacterales; family DTU083; genus DUSN01. The sequence continues at coordinate 204 of DUSN01000029.1, read as the reverse complement.
GGAAAAAACTTGGTATAGGCCTGGCTTCATCGTCTCCTGTAGAAATTATCCAGCTGATTTTGCAAAGACTCGAAATCAGGGAATATTTTGATGTGATAGTAAGCGGTCAGCAGGTAGAAAGAAGCAAACCCGATCCTGAAATATTTATTAAAGCTGCCGGATTACTGGGTAAAAGACCTGAAAACTGCATAGTTGTTGAAGACT
>DUSN01000028.1 GCA_012842605.1 Clostridiales bacterium | reverse complement strand
GTTATTGTAATATTAAACTGAGCCATGGTTCATCCTCCTCGGTTTGGTATTTGGTAGCACTTATATTTTAACCGAGGTATGAGCTTTGGCTCAATTTCTTTTTACACCATTATATAGACTTAATCTTCAATTGTCAGCAAGATAACAAAAGAATACGCAGGAAATACCATTTACATAATTCAAGCTGTATAGGATAATAAAAACTGGTTTTTGTTTATTTTCAGCAATGAAAGGAGCTCATTTCATGAAATTAGGCTTAGGAATCGACACTGGCGGTACTTATACCGATGCGGTTATATATGATTTTGAATCACGGCAGGTACTGGCAAAAGCCAAAGCCCTGACCACAAAGGAAAACCTGGCTGATGGCATTATCCAGAGCCTAAGCAGGCTGCCCAATGACATGCTTGCTGATGTAGAACTGGTATCGCTGTCAACCACACTGGCTACAAATGCCTGTGTGGAAGGCAAAGGTGCAAGAGGAAAACTGGTGCTGATCGGATACGACGCTCAGCTGTTATCAGAACTGCGCAGCAGATACGGACTGCCGGATGTCAAAGAAATCATCCTTGTTTCAGGCGGTCACGGTCAGCAAGGGCAAGTCCTGGCCCAGCCTGACTGGGACGATATGGAAGAACAGGTCCGCAAGACCGATGCCCATACCGATGCCTACGGGGTTGTTGAATACTGGGGAGTGCGGAACCCTGAATTTGAACAGGAAGCTAAACAGAAAATCCGACAATGGACCGGCAAGCCTGTGGTTTGTGCTCATGAACTGAGCAATGAAATCAATTCCCTGCGCAGGGCATCTACAACCCTTCTTAATGCAGGACTAATAAAGCTCATTGATCAGCTTTTGGATGCAGTTAAGGAAGGAATGGCTCGTATGGGCATTTCCGCCCCCATAATGATTGTTCGGGGAGACGGAACCATGATGTCGGAATCCTTTGCAAGAGAACGCCCGGTTGAGACATTGCTGTCAGGACCTGCTGCCAGCGTGGTAGGCGGCATGAAGCTGACCGGATGCCAGGATGCCCTTATCCTTGATATTGGTGGAACAACCAGCGACCTGGCCATGATACGCGGAGGTCTCACAGTTCTTTCAGAGGAAGGCGTGGATGTGGGCTCCTGGAGAACCGGTACAAAGGCAATAAAAATACGGACAATCGGCCTGGGTGGAGACAGCATTATAACCTTTGATAAAAACGATAATATTCAAATCGGTCCAAGAAAGGCAACACCTCTGTCATGGCTTGCCCAGCACCGGCCTGAAATCAAACAGGAGCTTAAAAGAATCCGGGATAACTGCAAATGGCATACCGTTTCACTGGGTGAATTCTTCTATCTTGTATCAGAACCCAGCCAGGACCACAACCTAAACCATGAAGAAATATGCATAATTGAAGCGTTAAAGGATGGACCTAAAAGCGCTGAGGAATTAGCATCGCAGGTACAGTGCAGTATATTCCTGCTCCGTACCGAAAACCTGGAGCGCCTGGGCATCATCGCAAGGGGTGCTCTTACTCCCTCTGACCTTATGCATATAACAGGTGATTATCCCGCATGGGACCTGGAAAGTGCACGGCTGGGCGCTGAAATAATGGCCAACCGTTTGAAGATATCTGTAGAAGACCTTATCAGCAAGGTATATACCGGCATTATACACAAACTATATGATCTGATTGTTGAGTTTCTGCTGTCCGGTCATATGGGACCCGGCAGGCAAAGCTTTTCAAAGGATGCTCAGAAGCTTACGAACATTTCCTTTGAAAACCCATATGATAATATACGGATTCAAATTTCTACATCACTGCCCATAATAGGTATCGGTGCACCTGCTCACATTTTTCTCAGCCAGGTGGCGGCATCCCTGGGGACAACTGCACTTGTTACAGAACACGCCGGTGTTGCCAATGCCATTGGTGCCATTACCGGCAGTATAGTAGGAGAAGAAACCGTTCTTATAAAGCCTCGCTATGACAGTACCGGAATAACCGGCTATGGATGTCATGCCTCGGCTGCATATTTTGAAACCCAGGATTACGACGAAGCACTTGAATGGGCAAGAAATATTGCAGCTGAATATGCCGAGAAACAGGCTGCTGCAATGGGTGCCGTCAATATCACTGTAGATATATATGAAGGCAGCAATACATTTGAAGACAGCGGGGTTCAGCTGCTTATGGAAACGGTAATCACCGCTAAAGCAATAGGCAATCAGGCAATATTCAGCATGGCAGCAAAATAAATAAATGATAATTAATATATAATTGATAATTAACAAATCATTCACATTTCGTTCACATAGAGGCGTTATTATATAAGTGAGAACACAAGAGAGGAGTGTGTGCAATGGAAATGCTTGATGCTTTACTGCACATAACCTTAGGTTTATTGCTGCTTAGAATAGTAATGTCCATTATAACGGGAATTTTGATAAATAAAAAAATGCAGCAGATTCAAAAGAATAATGCTTCTATTTTAGAAATACTGTACGATCAAAAAGTAATCCAGCGAAATGAAGCGATGAATGATGAAATAGTACGGGATGACTATTGCGGAAAGATGATAGAAAAAAGAAAAGCGTATATAGTAAGTTCCGGTGACCACAAAAATTACTTCTGCAGCTGGGAATGCCGCGAAAAATTCATAAAAGAGACAGGCTGACATGAGATGCTTTTAACTATATATATGAAGACTACTGTCGATTACATCGGCAGTATTTATATAGAAAGCCCGGAGATGCTTTAGTTAAAGCTGATCTCCGGGCTCATTTGCATTTTTTATGTCCTTATTTCACAACTATTTGCAAGGGTTATTTATCCGATCTGAAGAATAATATATAATATCAATAGCAGCTCCATTCATATCATTGAAAGGGTCGGATCCAATGGCGAGAAGAAGAAGACAAAACAAGCTTACGCTTACCACTGTTATTGCCGCTCTGATTTTATTAGCTGTTATTAACCTGGTGGAATCTAATAACCTAATGCCGGAGAATAAAGCAGTTGAAGTCAGTTCCCAGGATAGCACAGTAGAAGTACACTTTATTGATGTGGGACAAGGGGATTCGATCTACATAAAAACACCATCTCAGGATATCCTGATAGACGCAGGTGAACGCGGCGATACTGTTGTCAATTACCTAAACAATCTTAACGTAGAAGACCTGGAACTGGTAATAGGTACCCACCCCCATTCCGATCATATCGGAGGTCTGATAAATGTTTTCGAAGAAATTCCGGTAAAGGAAGTAATGGATCCGGGAGTTGTGCATACCAGCAAAACATTTGAAGATTACCTTACATTGATTGATGAAAAGGACATAATATATACCGTGGTGCGTGCCGGCATAAAACGAACGTATGATGACGGGACGGTTTTAGAGATTCTTTCTCCTGAAAACCCTGATGAAGAAAAGCTGAACGATGCATCTATTGCAGCCAGGCTGACCTTCGGAGAGATCAGTTTCCTGTTTGCAGGCGATGCCGAAGTTCCTTCAGAAAAGAAAATGCTTGAAGCCGGTTACAACTTGAAAAGCACTGTATTGAAAGCAGGACATCACGGCAGCTCAACCAGTACAAGCAAGGAATTTTTAGAAGCTGTTTCACCGGAAGCTGTTGTTATTATGTGCGGTGCGGGCAATACTTATGGTCATCCGCACAAGGAAACACTTGCAAAACTGGAAGCAGCAGGCATAAAGGTTTACCGCACCGATCTGATGGGCACCATTATAGTAGAAACCAACGGCAGCACTTATGATATCATGTATGAATACGGCAAGGGCAATTGACATTATTGCTTGCTGCTGAAGACACTGAATAATCAACAATTTTGATTATAAGGAGAGTACTAATGAAAGCCGTAATAGACAGAATTGAAAACAATACAGCAGTAGTTCTGTTTGGAGAGGAGGAAATTGCTGTCAACATACCGCTGATATTGCTGCCTGACGGAGCAAAGGAGGGCAGTATTCTTAAAGTAAACCTGGAACTGGATACTGCCGCTGAACTGCAGCAAAGAGAGAAAATATCAAGGCTGCTGGAAAAGCTGAAAAATAAAAATCATACATAAGCCAAAGGGCCTGCACGGCCCTTAGTACTTTTATCTTTAGTGTTTAGTGCGATCTTCTATGGTTTTTTGTACTTCCTCAGGCGTCATTCCCCTTGCTTCTATAAACGGGGTTTTGGTATTGGTTGTCTGAATGCCCATTATATTATCATTCATTCCCATCATAACTACAGCATCAAAACCTCTGAAAAAATCTTTTGAGCCTTTCTGCCTTGTGTCAAATTCAAAAACCTTATAGCCTGCTTCCGTTAAGTGATCTGCTATCTGCGTCAAACCCTTTTGTACTGCAATGTTCTTCATATCAAAACCTCCTTTTTAAGCGTATTATTTCTCATTAAGGAGGTTCTATTCTTCAGGCTTTTTGTTAAACACTCTTCTTTCCTGTTTACTAATTGGACAGGAAGCTATATAATTGAGCAGTAAGCATGAATAATGTATTATTTTGCAGAATAAATAGCATGATGTTAATTAAGATTTTTTACTAATCGACAAGAACGAGGAGGCTTTCTTTTAAATGGATACAAAACCTCTTTCCAGAATCCCCTTCGGTCAATTGGCCATTATAGCAATGGACAACTGCCGTGAACTGGGAGAGAAAGTAAATGCGCATGTAGTAAACCGAAGAAAAAGCTATTTGGCAGACGTTGACCAGAACCTATACCTGGACGAAATAAAAGACAGCTATCTGGTACCTGTCAACAACATCCGTTTTTCCAACGGTGAAGGAAAAGCAACTCTGAATGAAACAGTCCGCGGAAAGGACATATACATTATCTCAGACGTGGGAAATTACAGCTGTACCTATACAATGTTCGGCATTACCACACATATGGGACCGGATGAACATTTCCAGGATATAAAAAGAACAATTTCCGCTATTGGCGGCAAGGGCAGAAGAATTACAGTTATCATGCCGCTTCTTTACGCCGGAAGACAGCATAAAAGAAAAAGCCGCGAATCTCTGGACTGTGCAATTGCCCTGCAGGAACTGGAGCGCCTGGGGGTTGACAATATCATTACCTTTGATGCCCATGACCCCAGAGTGCAAAATGCCATACCCCTGATCGATTTTCAGACCATTCATCCAACCTATGATATTATCAGAACAATTTACTATACAGAAAACAAGCTGATTACCGATAAAGAAAATACCATGATTATCAGCCCGGATACCGGTGCTATGGACAGGGCAATTTACTATGCAAGCGTGCTTGGGATTGATGTAGGACTATTCTATAAGAGAAGAGATTACACCAAAGTCGTCAACGGAAAGAACCCAATCGTCCAGCATGAATACATGGGTGCCGACGTTAAAGGCAAAAATGTCATTATTGTTGATGACATGGTCGCTTCAGGCGAATCCATCATTGATATAGCAAAAGAACTTAAGAGAAGAAATGCTGCCAATGTTTACGTAGCTGTTACCTTTGGCCTGTTCACGGAAGGTGTGGACGCCTTTAATGAGTGCTATGAAAAAGGCCTGATCAAGCGGTTCTTCTCAACAAACCTTACCTACATCCCGGAGGCTGTCAGAAATGCTGAATGGTTTGTAGAAGTGGACCTCTCAAGATTAATCGCTGCATTAATTGACCGGCTGAATCACGATGAATCCATCAGTTCCCTGCTAACTGCAACGGAAAAAATTAAAGAGCTGCTGGGTAAGTAAGCGGCTGCAAAGGTTTGCTAAAAAAAAACAAGTTTGCTTAAATCTCCTGTTTTATGTATAATAATATTATACAATCTGCCTATCAATATAAGGTAAATATTGTTCATTATGAGGTATAAATAACCGGAAAAGGAGATGCAGTACTCATAAAAATCTGAAGGAAGGAAAAAACATGATCCGCGTAGAGAAATACCACAGCAGCAAGTATTTTGAAGAGGACCAGTTTTCTATTATCAGATTTGAGGAATTTGCTGAAAAGGATGCTGTATACCATTCCCATGATTTTGTTGAAATTTGTTATGTATACAGCGGAACCGGTTATCACCTTGTGGGCGGAAAAAAAAGCAAAGTCAGCAAAGGCGATTTGTTCATCATAAATTATGATATGACTCACACATTTTATAGGGATAATGATTCAGATAAGCTTATAACTTATAACATTCTGTTTACTCCCAGTTTTTTGGATGAAATGCTGATAGAATTGAATGATTTCAACAGCCTTACCATGTCATATCTTTTCAAGGATGCTTGGAGCAATGATGTGGTAAAAGAAGACTTAAGGCTGCGCGGAGAAGACCAGGCCGATTTTGATATACTCATTAACCGAATGTATAATGAGTATACACTTAGAAAAAAGGGATATATAAATATCATAAGAGCCTATATGATCGAGCTCATTATTAAAATCCTCAGATGCTTCTATGGCAAGAGCAAGGACGATAATGTTGCGGAAAAGAAAGTTACTGCCATAGATTCCATTATGAGTTATCTCCAGACTAACTATTCCAAAGGATTTGACCTCAATGAACTGGCTCTTAAATGCTTTTTAAGCAAAAACTACTTGTGCAAGATATTTAAAGAAATAACCGGCATAACAATAACCGAGTATATGCAGTCACTTCGAATAGCCGAGGCCGCCAAGCTGCTTGAAACAACAGACAGAAAGATTACAGACATAGCACTGGAAGTTGGATTCTCCGACTATAAATCATTCAACAGTGTTTTCAAACGAATTAAGGGAAAAACAGCAAGTCAGTACAGAAACGCGATACTGAAAAATTCATTAAATAACCTGAAGATGCAAAACGAAGCATAAAAAATCACTGTACAGAATGAAAACCTCTCGTACTTATAGCAACGAGAGGTTTTACTGTTGAAACTTCATTATAAAAACTGGTTATGCTTCAGTCAATCCGCATTCTACAAAACAGTAGTTTCCATCCCAGCCAGGTGCCGGATTGGCGTTCCATATGCATGGTTCTTTGAAAAAGCTTGCTGGGCTGGCATAATATGTTTCCCCCTCTTTCAGGTGATGGGGTCCTAAGAGATTTCTCAAGTTATTAACAAGTGTGAGTTCTATTTCATTTTCTCCTGCCTTTAATACCCTGCTCAAATCAACGCAGAAAGGCTCCCACATCAAGGTATCAACCGGCCTGCCATTCACGGCAATATGAATTACATTGATACCTTTTTTATTAAATCGCAGCTGATAATTGGTATGCTCCAGCACTATCTTTTTAGCTGTTTTCAGCTTTCCTGCAAAAAACGGAAAACCTTGCTGTTCTATATTTGACAGCCTGATCTCTGCAACGGGCTTATCTATCACAAAATCTCCACTATACCGTACAGCATCTTTATCCAGTTTTTTAAAACGGCCGTCTGTTCTTACACTAAAATCTCCTACAATATAAATTGGCTCAATTTCCATATCATAGGTCAATTTATTCTTTTCGCTTTCAAAGATTATAGATTTTTCAAGATTCTCGTATACAGCCCGAGATTGTTTGAAGTCAGTCACCAGAGTAATGGTATTCAGTCCCATTCTTAGATTCTTTGCAATATCTATTTTTCGGAACGCAGTATCCAGAAAATACCCACAATCCCTTGAATCAACCGGTTCTCCGTTTATAGAAATATCAAAAATCTCCGGTGTTTCGCAAACCAGGAATGCACTTTGCGGAATATAATCCACCTTAACCTTATATTCACACCTGATATTTACAGGGCGTTTTAATGCACAGGCTCTGTTTTGAATATTTAAAACATACCCATTTTTTTCAATTAACACATCATCAAAGTAATAGGTGCAAAAATCCAGGGTCAAGGCGTTGGGTGATGCTTCCTTGATATTCCAATATCCGCTTAGGTCAAGCGGCTCAAGTACATCCTGAGTCGTTTCCTGCACAACTAATGTACTTTTTTCTGTACTTTTGCCCTCCCAGACAACCAGGCTCTGATAGGGCATAAATTTATAACTGCCGTTAAATGGCTTTAAATCTCCTGTCCTAATATCAATCTCGCTTCCCTCAATGCATATGGACGCATTTTGCACTTCCTTAGTGGAGTTGACAAAATAGTATATGTCTCCTTCGGCAAAGCTTCTCTTGGTATATGTAATGTTTTTATTATCCACTATCGGGTTTGGGCTGATTTTATCCGCAGTTGTTACTACTCCGCCGTTCCTTTGGAACTCTTCCAGGAGTTTTCTGGTACTGTCAAACAAAATTTTATGGGGCGGCAGAATTACGGTTTTGTATTTCTGTGTACCAATAACAAGCAGGTTTCCTTCCACTCTTGCATGCCGTTCCATAATTGTTTCATCACCCAGGTGGAACAGCACATGCTTTTCCTCTAATTCTTTTATAATATTCAGGAAGGCTTTATTGTAATATTCCAGTCCCTCGTTTTTGCCGTTATCAAAGCAGATCCAGGCAGTGGATTGCGGATGAATAAGCAGGGTATCATAGGATACTTCACCCTCTGTAAGCAGATAGCCTATCCGGGACATGGCATCTATAAACTGCTTATAGTCATCCCACCAGGGCTGCTGGAAGTACATGGCAGGCGGATAATCTCTCTTGCGAATGCCCCTAAGGGAATATCCCTGCAAATGCGGGCAAAGCAATGTGATTCCTCTTACCATCTGCCATTCCAGAATACCTTTTAGTTCATCATGTCCTACATTATGACCGCAAAGCGCAAAAGATTCAGAAAGAACCTGCTTCTTCCCAAACTGGTGGGCTGCGGATGACACCTGCAGGGGAGTCAGACAGTTAACGATTGGCCTGCCCAGCCAGTCCATGCCTGGTATATGAAAGTACTCATAATGGGGCATTGCAGCACCATTGCTGGTTAGCTGCAGTTCAAGAGTTTCTTCCAGAACCAGGTGCCCGGTCAGCTTTAGCTGGCGTTCTTCACACCAGTCATAAATCTGTTTCATAAAATTCTTTGAGAATAGATCAGTAACAAGTTTCCAGAATTGAAAACGTGTTTTTTCATAGTCTCCTACCGGTTGGAACAGCTCTCTCAGATGGGGCAGCAGGTCCTCATCATATGCTTTTTGATATTCCCGCGGCAAAATAAAGCTCCATGGAATGCCGTTTCTGGAAATCTGCGGTTCATCGGTGAAAAAACCTACTATATCGTTTTTGTATCTTTCATAATACGGCTGGTAAATCTCTTCGATAAATACCTTGATTACATCACCGTCCAGGGTATCAACATAGAAGGGGTTTACCTCATAGTAAAAATGATAGCCATCCATATTGCATATGGTATGCTCGGTTTGTTTATGTCCTTTTTCATAGCGCAGATATTTCTGCTGATACGCTATTCCCCTGCCGTTTACAATGCCATTTCCAAACCCGCTGGGCCAGCCGTTTTCATCGTATGCCCATGCATACATGCCGCGCTTTTTCCCTTCTTTTACGCCGGCAGTTACATTGTCAAACCATTCTTCTCCCATATATTCAGTTTGAAGCCCGCCCCTTGCATGCATGAAGTAACCGCCGATGCCGGCTGCCTGCATCAGCTCAATCTGCCTCCTGGTTTCTGATACATCCAGTTTTTCATTCCATGACCAGAATGGAACCGGACGGTATTTGTTTTCAATATTCTTTAAATCCACTTTGCATCACATCCTAAGAATAATTATATTACCCTTATACCCATTTATTAACCAGTTTTAAAACTTCATCAGCGGTATATTCATCGTTAACACCAATCATGCAGAGCCAAACACCCTTAGGAGGCAGATTTTCCATTAAAACAGGCAGATCCTTTGGCTGTACATTTAGTATCTGAACTGATTTCCCCGCTGATAGTATCTTTTTATAGACATGCAGCCATTGCTTTGGATCATCATGACCTGCTCCCGGTACCCATTGAATCACATTTATCTCCTTTATGTCAAGAAGCATATCAAGATGATGAAGTGCACCAGGCCCGTCAAGGTGATATATATTGTTTTTGTAAAATCGGCACTCATCTACCAGATCTTCAAGGAAAAATTCCCTGAACATGCCGCTGCTGATCATGCACGAAAAGTCATTGGACGGCACGTACATCCTGTCATCGTGTACAAGCGGTGTCCAAGAAGCAACCGGCATCCCGGCACTTTTTATCAAATCGCAGAAATAATCAAAAACCTTGAAGTATTCTGAGTATGATTCGGCCAGTTTTTGTTTTACAAAATCAGGATTATCAAGCAAATCAACAGCCAAATTATCCGAGCCCCGAAGAGCTGCCAGATGATCTGCGCCTGGATGAAAATCCGTAAGGCCTACTATAAATTTTCCCTTGCCATACTCTATCAACAGCTTAGTATACTCAACTGTTTTTTTAAATAGGGGATGGGACATGTCCAAAACTGCCTTTGAATAGTCCTGATGCCAGTCAAAAATGCATGGGCTTGTCCATGCAGTTTCTTTTCCAAATGTATACGGGCAGCCGCACCATGCTGAAAAGATCCCCGGACCTAAATTGGGAAAGGCAACTGGCATTGCGTCTGCATAAAAGACTAGGTTTTTCATAAGCTGAGCTTCTTCCCTTGCCCGGAACTCAATATCCAGCCAGTATTCCTCATATGACTTGTATTGAGGCCGTGTAAGCCATTCTGAGTTCTCTTTCCTATAGGTTATGCTTACAAGCGGTCTGTCAACTATTTCATTTGCCCAGAATGCATCCATCCTGCATTTTGTCTTTTCATAATCCTCTTTATACTCAAGCATATACTTAACTCCCTTAAAACAGTAAATTTGATATCTATATGATCAACTCTTTATATGAGTTTGACGGCAAATCCAGTATAGTGCACTTCTGCAAAGGAGGTTCCCCCAGTATTTCATCCATATCCCTGCTTGTCTCAATGAACAATTTGACATTGGCATCAAATGCAGTATTGTTATAAAACCTTATTTTTAAATGATCATCTGTCTTCTCCAGCACTTCTGCCTCAATATGATCAATAACACATATATAGCCTGTGTCTTTCTGGATGTATACCCCGGGTACATCAGAATATGTAAGCATGCAGGATACCTCCGGCCATGTGGTCAGAAATACCATGCCTATCATACCCTTTCCTTCCCAGTCACTCATATTAACCCGCTCGCACATATATCCAGGAGGCCTGTCCTTTCCGGTATAATCCCTGATGGGACGTTCCCTGGTGGATAAGTACTGGGTTATGTTATGTGCGATATCACGAATTAGCTCCAGATACAGCGGGTTGCGTGTAGCCCTATAGAGTTTAAACAGGGATACCCCCGACAGGGTGCAAATTCCCGGCGCCGAGTGCTTGTTCTGGACATTTGCATAAACACTGCCTACTGTATTTATCCCCAGCCTGCCAAATTCCGAGCTTTTGGGGAAATCAAAGCTGTAGGAGACACACCATGATGCAAAGTGCTTAGCAGCATCTTCAGCCATTGCCAGCCATTTTCTATCCTTTGTAACCTCGTACAATACAACATAGGATTCAAGCAAAGCAAAGGCAGATTCACTGTCGGGGCATTGTGCTATCTCGCCGGGCCCGCCGTTTACCAGGCCCTTAGCCAAATATTCATAATAGTAGTAATTTGCCGCTTCCTCTGCCGTCTTGAGATATTCACGGCAATTGAAATACATGGATGCCAGCGCCAGTGCAGCCGGAGCCATAGCACCGCTTGCAGTTCCTCCGATTAATATTTCTTCCTTATGGATGTCTATAAACTGACCGAACTGCTTATACTTTTTCCACACCCTTACAAGTGCATCGGCTGCTTTTTTTATAGACTCCTTCCAATGCACAGGTACAGGCTGCATACCGTCAAGCTTCTCAATTAAAATGCATTGTTTGACCAGGAAATAAATAAGATCTGCCTGCTTACGGATTAAAGACCAGCCCGTGTTATCCCGTTCTCTGAAATTGTCGCCAAAAGGCTGATTTTTATATACAGTTGCATAGAAAAATCCAGTTGGCACCTGGTACTTGCTTATTATTGTATCAATAGTCTGAAATGCTCTCTCTTTAGATATTTGATTCCCATCCATCAGCAGCGGATAGGTGTTGATTCCTCCTCCAACCCAGCCTGCCTGCCAATATCCGTTTTTCATGTCAACTGAGGTTATTTTATATATACCGTATTCCTCATCCCAATGCAGGCTGTTGTGCTTTTCTTCGATGTTTCTCATGGCACCGGAAAAAGGAATAATATTTTTAAAACCAATATTTTCATTGAGGTCTTTTCTTATATGAAAGAAGTAGTCGAAGAGAGCCGGGATATCAGGGCAATCAAAAAAGTAGGCCCTCAGTGAAATGGTTATCTCATAACCTGCCGAGAAGTTGTAAGGGACGTCATCGCCTGGTGCGCTGTTGTCATTATTGACGTACTTGGTATCATATCTAACCCCAGGAGCAGATATCATGAGGCAGGCCTGAGTTCTCTCTTCATTTTCCTCCAGGGTAATTCCGGAATAACCCAATGGTGTTGAATGATATGTAATCATGAAAAAGCCTTTCTTTTTCCCGGGCATATAGAAGCCTGCAGCGGGAGTGGCTGTGTCGCCTGAGAGCAGTTGGATGCGGCTGGTCCCGGCACCAATATTAAGTCTGGGCACATCTGTAATGGTGGTTTCCATTTTTACTCCAATACCGTCTTCCCTGGTCAGCATAGGCGGATAGGTAGTTTTTATTGATCTGAAACGATTGCCGTTATAGGCTGCCGCTGGAATAAGACAATAGTTGTCTGTGCTCCAGTCATCGAAAGTAAGGATAACCGAAACATTGCCACTGTTCAGGTTCCCTTCTGCCAGCCTGAATGATACCTTGATATCCGCAGCATCAAGGTTATTTTCAACCGGTACTGATGCTGCCTTAATATACCATTTGCTTCCTTCAAACATATGGCAGCTTTCTTCAATGTTTGGCATTATTCCAGAGGTATATTTCTTTACAGGATGGCAGCCATCAAATGTCGTTAATGCAATCTTTATATTATAAGGATAATTTTTGTTCATTTACATCTCCTTCAATCAAATTAATAATAAGCCTAATATTTATACACATAGCATTATTTGCAAATTTAGCTATCATCTCAATAATAAGTATATTTCATACAACTGTCACTAGTAAACTTTAAGTGGTGGGCAGTTAAACCACCCACCACTGATATCAATAAGTAATCCTATATCTGCTTTCAGCTCAGCAGTTATTATTCATGCTTTTTTTCCTTCTCTTTACTTCCAGCGCTATTACCAGTCCTGTTAGGCTTACTGCAAATGCCGCTAAATATATCGCAATACCCTTGTCAGAAGTGTCCGGACTGCTTCCGGGCTTGGATGTCGGAGCGGCAGTTGGACTGGGCGCGGGTGTTGCTGTGGGTTCAGGCGTAGCTGTAGCAGTAGGCTCTGGTGTAGCTGTAGGCTCAGGTGTCGTTGTAGGTTCCGGTGTCGCTGTAGCTTCAGGTGTCTCTGTGGGCTCAGGTGTTGTTGTAGGCTCAGGTGTCTCTGTAGGCTCCGGTGTCTCTGTGGGCTCAGGTGTCTCCGGAGGCACAGGAAGCAGGAATTTGAAATCTGCCAGCCACAGCTTCTGCGGCCCCTTATGAGAACCTTCTATGATTATGGCTAGAATACCTTCTACATCAAGATTGGGATTAGCTGAAGCAATTGCCTTAAATGGGATTTGCTCAATTTTCCATTCTGTAGTTGCCACCAGGTTCAGCAATGCATCCCTGTCACCGGGAGACCTGAAGCCAATATTCAATTGTTCACCGCCGACTTCCCCTTTTACTGCAAACTGGAATATTCCGGTTTCAATGTAGGGTGTTATATCAAGCAGCTCACGGTTCGGCAGCAAATTAAAGGAGGAATTAAACCATCCGGCTTGAGCCCTGTAATTTACTCTTACTGAAGGTTTGCCCTCATAAGTTACTTCCAGGTCTAATGGCAGTCTTAAATCTTCAGGTACAGAGCTGCTTTCATCAATTTTCTCTATGACACCATATTGATCATACACATGTCCGCCATATTTATAATCCAGTATATCCAGATCATAAGGATAGAGTACAACGGGTTCGTCATCATCTCCCGTGTCTTCCTGGGATTCAAGATTCGCTGACAATAGCTTGAAATCAGACAGCCACAGCTTTTGCGGCCCTTTATGTGAGCCTTCCATCATTAATCTGGCTATGTTGTTGGTATTAAGGCTTCCATTGGCTGCGACAATATCCTGGATGGGTACCTGGACAGTACGCCATTCTTCAGTAGCAGTTACGGTCACCGTTGCATCAACATTAGTAGCTCCTGTTGATGACCTGAGACCTATATTCAGCTGTTCGCCGCCCTTTTCGCCTTTGACAGCAAACTGCAGTATTCCGGAATCAACATGAGGAGTTAGATTGAAAAGTGCACCGTTCGGCAATAAGTCTATTCCTGTATTAAACCATCCGGCTGTTTTTGTGAAGTTCACTTTAACAGCAGGTTTACCATGGTAAGTTATGTCTTCATCGATAGGAAGATAGCCGCTGCTGTTTTTCTCTAATGCTCCGTTTTCATCAAAGACATACCCGCCGTATTTATAATCCAACACATCAAAATTCAGGGAGTTCAGCCATACAGCATTCTCATCCGGATTTGTATAGGCCATCCAGGTTTCAAGATCTCCCCGAGCCCAGTTATTCGCAAGCAAGAATGCCTTGCTGGGTGTCGGATGCGAGTATTTTACATTTTCTGTACGCAATGTTTGCAGCCATTGCGGATATGCATTGGTATCCTGATGATCATAGTAGAAGAACGGATTTTCTGTTCCGTCAGGTGCAACAATTACTGTATCTTTAATAGTGGTATTGACTAAGTGCGAAGTAATGCTTCCACTGCCAAAGGCTGCAGAGAAAGTGCGGCCTACTCCATAATTGCTGAAAACAGCTATCTGATGCTCAATATTGTTTGCTATTAAGCAATTTGATATAGTTATATCATTGGATGACGCTAAGTTGAGACCTCTTTTGTTATCAGTGATTATACATCCGCTTACTTCAAAGGGGCCTTTTCCGCCTTCCAGATAGATACCTGCAAGAACACTTCTCATTGGTGCATCATTGCCTGTTATTATACTGTCCCTGATGATTATGTTCTGAATTTCCGAGTCAAACCAAATACCTGGACCTAAGTTATTGATTGCTTTGTGCTGTACTATTTTTACATCATATGAGAACAGGAACTTAATGCCGCCATTATGCCAGTCGGTATAGTTTCCGATAACACCTTTCCAGTTGTTATAGGAAGACTCGCAATTTTCAAACAAGAAGTTTCTGTTATTTACTCCTGTAAAACCATTTATACCGTTGTAATTGGAGCGCGTTCTTCTTAAGGTTACATTGTAGCAGCGGGAAATGCTTGATCCCATACCATTGTTCCATTCAACATTTACATCTTCCACTAATATGTTTTCATTGTCTGCCATATCCAAAGAAGTGGGACCATAAAATTTGCCATTGCCATGCTGCATTGTCATGCCTCTTATTACAATATTTTTCTGGTTATGGACTACAAATATCCTGTCTCTTTCAGATACTTCGATTAAGGCATTATCAAAATCAGTTCCAGGCAGCAGTTTAATATATGCTTTGCTTGCCGCACTGTCAATATAGAACTTACCCGGCTGCAGTTCACTCAGTGAAAGAACCTGGTCGTACATTTTGCCGTTAACAAAGATCATTTCTGTTCTTCGCACTACTTCAGGCAAGTTTATTCCATAATCAGAATAAATATTGTCTGCTATTGGAAAATTATAAGGCCAATGATGAGTGTAATAATCTCCTTCATCTGTCCAGGGATCATCAAATACAATGGAACCCTTTACAAATACCCTGTCACTTCCGTCACCTTCAAAAATGATAGGCGCTGAATAATCTTTGCCGTCTTGCTCCATTACAATAGTTTCCCTGTATATTCCTTCTTTGATGACTACCTTGGTTCCTATATTGTTTATCTTGTTCTGAAATGCCAGCTCTGCTGCCTTGCTGATGGTTTTCAAGGGCATGTCAGGGCTGGTGCCGGGATTGGAGTCTGAGGCATCAGGAGAATTAGTATCAACATAATAGGTAACGGATACGGCAGTTTCATCAACTGATGCGCCGGTAATATTATCTACAACTTCAGCAGCTTTACTGCTGACCGGGAAATTAAACAGACTAAGCAATAGACATATAGCTAACACAATGGCAAACTTTTTCCTTGTCATCATTGGTTCACTCCCCCATATAAAATTTTTGTAAAACTTAATTTAAACATGAAGATTAAAAACTAATAATGTTTTCGAAATATTCTTGATATTTAATCTAAACCTTGAATATAACCGGAATTCCCGGAAAATTTGGTAATCTTTTCTGTAAATGACTTGTTTTCTGATTGCTGTCTTGATACAATATTATGTGATTGCTGTATAAATTGCTTGATTTATAATTTGAAATTAAGATTAAGATTTGTGGAGTTGTGGCAGCAACCCCACATGCATATACCCAAACCCGAACGTGGCATTTTGCCACGTTCGGTAAGCTTTAAAGCAGTTTATTTATTGATTCAGTTTCCCATTCATGATTTTCAGCACTGCTTCATAATCACCATAATTGGTAAGATTAGCTATGAAGTTGTCCCAATCGTCAAATGAACGTGTGCCATTGATAAATTTAGCCATTTCCTCGTCTACATAAGTGTTAAGAGCAGTTGTATTGGTAGAAACTATTTCATTCTCTTCATCTGTATATGTCAGTGGCGGCTCAATCGGCGGACGTGCATCTTCCGGATAGGTTTCTGAATAGAACTTCCAGAACACATCCTCATAGAACTTGCCGTTATGATAGCATGGAACAGGCGGCATTAACTTAATGGCAGCGTCATTATCCTGCGGCATCCACTGTATACCTGATCTTACACTCATGCTGATGTTGACGCCATACTTAGCCAGTTCAGCAGTCGGATCTTCTGCCTGCTTAATAGAGGGCAGGAACTGCTTTTCGCCATTTGCATCGACTTCGTATGTTACGCCTTCTATACCATAGTTAGCCAGTGTAAACATTTCATCGGAGTATTGATAGTCAATCATTTTTACAACCAGTTCCGGATACTTGGTTTTGCCGTTAACAATCAGCTTCCAGGGCACTACATTAACACCCTTTATATTTCTGTTAAGCAGCCAGCCGGGTTCACCTTTATAACTCTTCAATACATTGGCGATACCCCATTCTACATCCGGTCTGTCGGGGTTGGAATTCACAAACTCATAAATCCAGGATCCCCAGAAGAATGGTACCATGAAGACTTTGTCATTGATCATTTTTGCTCTGACTTCTTCGTCATTGTTGGTAATAAACTCAGGATCAAGCAATCCTTCAGTATATAGTTTGTTCAGATACATAAGTGTTTCTTTGAAAGCTTCTTCCCTGTCAACAGGTCCGTAAATAAATTTCTCTCCGTCGAAGAATATCCTGTTGGAAGTATGGTTAATTGCAAGGAAAACATCCCATACATTTGTATCCCATCCGCCTACAGGGTATGAATCGGGATATTCACTTTTTATCTTCTTGGCTGCCTGATAATAATCTTCAAGAGTTTCAGGAATATTTATATTCAGCTTCTTAAATGTATCAAACCTGTATGCAAATGTGCTTTGAGTACCGGTATGGCTTGATACGCTGACATCGCCGAAGAAGTAAATATTACCGTCTGCGGAGGTTACTTTAGCCTTGTTAACAGGATTCTCCAAATACTTCATATAGTTTTTAACGCTGTCCGGATAATCAAGGAGATTAACTATTCTTCCTGCCTGACCGTATTCAAGAATTTCCTGGTCGTCCAGTCCTGCGAGGAAAGCATCGCCCCAGTCATCAGAAGCCTTGTAAATCGGCATCTTTTCCATGAACTCACCAAAAGGCAGCTCTTCCCAGGTAATATCCAGTTTTACGCCCAGATATTCCTCCATCATTTCATGCCATTTTTCCTCAACAACTGTACCCTGAGGGCTTTTTGAGAATATTGGCCTTGGTAATACAAGCTTCAAAGTTTCAGGCAAATCGCTGCTTTGTGAAGGTTTTTCCGTAGGCTTTTCATTACCGGTGTTATCGCCTTTATCGTTACCGTTGCTGGCAGGCTGGCAGCCGGTAACAAAAAGGCTTAAGGCCAACACGACACATAGTAGTACACACCATAGCTTTTTCACTTTGAATTCCTCCTCTTTATTTATTTTATTTTAATCTATTTGTCTAAATAGATTAAATTGTAAATCAAAACCATAAACTCCATCATTCAAATTTTGCTTAAGTATACTTCATGTATTAGCCTTTAATTGCTCCTATCATTACTCCCTTGGTAAAGTGCTTTTGAATATATGGATATACACATAAAATCGGTATCATGGCTAGAACAACAGCTGCCATTTGAGTATTTTTTGGATGCAAATGCCCGAGTTTTACCATTGCAGCAAAATCCCCGTGTGCATAAGTAGACCTGGTTGGGTCTGTAAGGACAACCAGCCGGCGCAATACCATCTGCAGCGGATGCATGGTTTTGTCATTTAAGTACATCATTGCATCAAACCAGCTGTTCCAGCGTTCTACCATCGTGAAGAGAAAAAATGTGGCTAATAAAGGTTTTGATAACGGCAATATAATTTTGAAAAGTATGAGTACATCATTGGCACCGTCTATATATGCTGATTCTCTGAGCGAACCCGGTATGCTTTGAAAAAAGGAGCGGAAAACAAATACAGTATATGCACTTATACATCCGGGCAAAACCATAACCCATATTGTATTCAGAAGCTTCAGGTCTTTTATCCACAAATAGGTGGGGATAAGGCCCCCGCTGAAGAACATGGTAATAGCCAGGTAGAAAGTAAATGGCTTCTTGAGGACAAAACCGGACAGAGAAAGCGGATATGCAGCCAGGGATGTAAAGGTCAGAGTAAAAAATGTGCCTAAAAAGGAATATATTATTGTATTCTTATATGCATTCAACAGCTCTTCATCTTTCATTAAATATTGATACCCGTTGATATTGAATCCCCTTGGGAACCAACTTACCTCCCCTGCTGTTATCGCACCGGGCTTGCTTAATGACATTGCCACAACATGCAGCATGGGATAAGCCATTATGATTATAATTGCAAACAGGAAAACATAATTGAATACATCAAATATAAGCCCGCCGGTTATCTTTCTCATCTTTTTCATCTAATTTCACCTGCCTTACCATAGACTATAGTCAGAAGTCTTTTGTGCGATCTTATTGGTTATATACAATATGATGAAGGAAATAACAGACATTAACAGCCCCACTGCGGTACTGTAGCTGTATTGAGCACCCTCAATGCCTTCCCGGAATACATATGTTTGTATGGTATCCGCTGTTTCATAGGTGCTGGGATTGTACATAAGCAGTATCTTCTGAGTGTCACTGCCTAAAATACCGCGTACATTAAGTATCATCAGGACCACTATTGTGGGCATTATTGAAGGCAGTGTTATATGCCACATCTGATGCCATCTGTTGGCTCCGTCAATTATAGCGGATTCATACAGCTCAACATCTACACCTGCCAGTGCAGCAAGGTAAATAATTGTTCCCCACCCAAGACCCTGCCATATGCCGGAAATAACGTACAAGCTTCTGAAATATTTTGGCTCTATAAAAAACCCGATCCGTTCTCCGCCCAGCGCAGCTATCGTATTATTGATTATCCCGTCCATGGCCAGCATTTCTTTCATTATGCCCACTATAATAACTACCGAAATAAAATAGGGCAGATATGATATGGTCTGGACGAATCTCTTGTATCGTGCATGCTTAACCTCATTCAGCAAAAGTGACAGAATAATTGGAGCAGGAAATCCCCATAAAAACGAGTACAAACCTAAGAGCACAGTATTTCGCAGTACCCTCCAGTGGAATGGGTTTTGGAAAAACTGAATAAAATATTTAAATCCAACCCATTTGCTTCCCCATATGCCTAAAGGGGCCCTGTAGTTTTTGAATGCTATGACAATTCCGTATATAGGTATATAATGGAAAATAAAGAGTATCAAAAATGCCGGAACTATCATAGCTATTAGCCACCGTTGCTGGATAAACCGCTTAATCCTTTTTTTCTTTTTTCCTATGCCGGTATTAACTGTTTTATTTCGTGTAAGAAAAGTGTTAAGCATTTTACGAAACCTGCCTCCTGACATTTCATTGCTATCTCATGTTTGTATGCTCACTGGGTTTCCTTGCGTATATATATGATAATCAATATCCATTGATATGTATATGGTATATGTTAATCAACACATGGTATATTTTATCATCCATTAGGACAACCTGCGTGTTACTGCCATTTAATGCAAACCACTTCGTGAAGCTTACTGCCATCGTAAACAGGGATCTGAATAATCAGTCTGCCGCTGTCAAGCTTATAAGCAAGCTCTTTTCCGCTGCTAAGGATCGTTACACTTTATATTATAAAACAAGATCGGGGTTCTCAGCAAAATGCTTAAGCATAACAATAGGCTCAACAGGGGATGGATTCTTTATGACAACACCCTTGCGGGCAGCTTCTTCCGTAACAAAGAATTCATCATTTGTCAGTTGACCGTACCTTATAAGGGTAGGTGTTTCGATATCCCAATTGCCAAGTTTTCCATGTCCTTGAAGCAGAATTAATCCATAAGCAGCGCTGTCCTTAATTGTAACAGTTCTGCCTGGCAGAATTGTCAGGCGCTTGGCGGATACTTCCTTGCATTTATAGCAAATCCATTCATCAATATATCCCTCTTCCTTCATGGATTCCAAGTCATCCACAGGCCTGGGCGGCATAAATCTGTTTTCATAGAAATTTGGATCTATGTTTAATTCCCAATCAAGCACATCTAAAAGATAATCATAGTTGCCTGCTTCTTCTTTTGGTGTATCCTTCCAGAGAAGCTCTTCAGGGACGCATTGCCCGCCGTATAGTACAGATTGATACATTGCATATACATCTGATGCAAATTGAGGTTCATAGGTACACAAGCTGCCAGGTGCATGCAAAACTCCGGGCGGAACGTCCCAGCCGGTATCCAGTGTCAGCTTATAGCTCCTTGACAAGTCCAAAAGCTTGTTGTCACCCTTGGTAAAATTCATGAGGCACTCTTTTACCTGTTCCTTCGTGGTGCTGGGATTGAGGCCAAAGAATGTAAAGGGAAATTCACCCGGATGATTGTTAAGCTGTGACGGGAAAAAATACATTTCAGGTTTTCCTGACTGTCCTACTTTACTGGCATGCTCATCCCGATGATGCACATGATGGGGAAGAGGCCCAAGGTTGTCAAAAAACTTGGAGAACATCGGCCATTTATGGTATTTTGACCATAAATCATTCCCAATTACCGCTCCTCCCAGCATATCCACGACTTCTGCAAACAAGATTTTCTCTTTGCCGTCCTGATCGGCTACTACATAGCTCAAACCCTCATCCTCCGGGGTTTTTGGTCCATTGTCAGCCGGTGTGGTGGAGGCTAACCACCTTTCATCGATTCCGCCTCTTTCCAAACCCAGTTTGTAGTAGTCATCCGGATGCAGCTTAATTCTTCTTCCCGGCCTGCAGAATGACCTTGGTACCCATGTTGGCGCCAATCTTAGAATACCCTGCCCTTTTTCAAGAGCTTTTTCGCTGATTGATTTCTTTGTCACAAGTGCTACCCCCTTAAATTCACTTGTATATTAAACTAAACATTTGGAATATATGAAGCATATCTATTTTAATAACAACATGATTTTCCCCGATTGAATATTCAGCCTTTCTCTTATCGGGCAGAGATACTACCTCTACAGGCATTTTATCACCGGTGAGTATTTTGATTTCGATATTAAGAATAGGAATAACCGGAGTATTTTCCTGAACATTTACCACATTAACTATATAGCAGTTGTTTTCAGGCTGATGGAACAACGTCACTTCTACTTCTTTAGGGGCATTGGCAGTAAAGTGGAAGTCATCTGTCTTAAGCAGATTCATTAAATTAGCGAATATCCTGCTGTGAATATCATGCTTAGCAAGCTCTATGGGAGCAGCGACCCATACCACCCTGCCTTTGCCAAATGTATCATATACTATAGCCGGATACTCAGTGTGAATGCCCGGAGGATTTGAGTGAATGGATGCAAACTTCCCCGGTGCTCCCGGCACGGTGTAAGGCAGCACAGTAGTTGCCATTACTGTTTTCTCATCAGCACCGTTCATCTTCTGCTGCGGGCTGAATACGGTCAATGGATAATCATAGGATACATCAGGAAGCAGGAATGCTCCTCTGTCTGTAGGCGCCAGGTATGTAATGTTTTCTATAGTTTCGCCCTCAAATGATACTCCCAGCAGCTCAGATGCCAGTCTGGGCGATGTCCTGCCGCTCATATACAGACTGCCGCCCTCACGAACAAAATTAACAACAGCCTCTTCCTCTTCTGCAGACATATTCAACACATCAGAAAGAATCAGTATTTTATTCCTGGGCAGCTGGGCCAGGTCCTTCCTGGTAATAACGGTATAAGGAATATGATTTTCCTTCAGGAACCTTGAAGCTCCAAACGCAGCTTCCACATGAGGCATCCTCATGCTTGTTTCTGTAGGCAGTTTTCCATTGTCTGCAGGATCAAACTTTGATTTGAGACTGAAATATACTGCTGCATCATAGCACAAATCTCCGCCCATGAAAGGTTCATACCTGCTGGATTCTTCAAAAACCTCTCCGATCAGTTCATACACCTTTTCATTGATAGTGCCCCTGGGATCTATGGCATCGATTATCAGGAATGCACCTTGATGGGCTAATGCTATGTAATCATGGAGCTGAATCATTTCCTTGGTCTTTAAGGTAGTATGGTCTGTAAGGTCCGGATTGCATCTGGACGTCATATATTCAAAGGGCTGGTTTTTGCTTAATCCCCTGTACAGTTTGCAGATAAATGACTGCTGCAGGAAACCACCGTACAGGTCACCACCTACATAATCACTCACACTAGAGACATTATCCGTAACTGCCCTGATCCAGGGATGACAGGCAGATGAAAACTGATGCTCAACCGTTGCCTCCGGTTTAAGCTCCTTGAGCTTTGCCGTTGTTATCTCGGCAAATTCCGCAAGCCATGCCTCTCTTCTTTCCTGGAATGCGACCCATTCGGGATTGTCCCAGTCGATGACAGCAGGCATCTCACTGCCTGTTTCCTTTAAGTACCTTTCCCTGCAGCTGTCACAATAGCATACCAGGGGATAAAAAGTCATATCGAAGAATACACCCTCAAATTCATAAATGCTGCAGAATTCTTCTATCTGTGCAAATACAAAATCTCTGTATTCCATATTGTTGGGGCAGCATAAACCATATCTGCTGCCATTGTCACAGCTGTAAGCTCCGTTTACATCCTTCATTCTCCATTCCGGATGATTTTCATAAGCCCAGTTGTT
Organism: Clostridiales bacterium; assembly: GCA_012842605.1. Classification (GTDB taxonomy): domain Bacteria; phylum Bacillota; class Clostridia; order Caldicoprobacterales; family DTU083; genus DUSN01. Next base: position 1,137 of record DUSN01000028.1, on the reverse strand, counting down.
GTAAATGAGACTATAATATACGATCACATCCATGCCTTCCTTATGGCATAAGTCAATTACTTCTCCTATTTTGTCTTCTCCTTTAAAAGCAGAATGCATTTCTCCTGTTTTTGTAGGCCAGTAGCAATACCCAACATGAGAGTTTATATATATCATTGCAGATTGAACTTTTGCCTTCTTCAATAACTCAACATATTTAACACTGTTAAATTGAGACAGGAATTCTTCATTCCAGTCTTCAATATGCATATCAATAAGATTTCGGCGGTAACTGTTCTTATACCATTTTGCCATATTCCCTAGCCCTTCTTTCAACATTTAATACTTCTACTATTGCTTAACATAATTATAGGGAACAGGCCGTCTGTCCTTAAATGGTAAATGTTAATCATTATCTGGTATAAATTAATCCCATTCTTTATAGCAGCAAATAGAAAATTTCAAAAGCATAATTGCAGCTTGATTTGTATTTAATATGCTTGTATCAATAGATTCTTAGGCCGGCTGCCGAAATAAAACAGGCCGCTAATCTTTCCCGTACAATAATGCATGCGACATAATCATACAGGAAATTTGATTAAAGCGGCCTGTTTTTACCGTATATAGTTCAGTTTTAGTGCAGCATTAAGTCACCAGGCTTTTGGTGATTACACTCTTTGTAATAAAAGCACACTTTCATGCTATTCATATATTAAGCTGAACATTTCAAAGATATACAGTTTGTCAAGCTTTATAACAACATGATTGTCTTCTGTTGTATGCTCCATCCTTTTCTTATCGGGCATGCGAATAACCTCTACCGGATTTTTATCACCGACGAATATTTTAATTTGAATATCACTAACAGGAATAACCGGCATGTTTTCCTGGACATTAACAACATTTACTGTATAGCTTTTCTTTTCCGGCTGATGGAACAGTGTTATTTCTACTACCCTTGGAGCATTGGTACTAAAGTAATAATCGCCCGTTTTCAGCAGATTTATTAAATTAGCGAATATCCTGCTGTGAATATCATGCTTAGCAAGCTCTATGGGAGCAGCGACCCATACCACCCTGCCTTTGCCAAATGTATCATATACTATAGCCGGATACCCTGTGTGAATGCCCGGAGGATTTGAGTGAATGGACGCAAAT
>DUSN01000027.1 GCA_012842605.1 Clostridiales bacterium | reverse complement strand
TGATATGATGAACCTTACCGAGGATTTAATTATTACTGTGGCCAGAACTGTACTGGGAACTGAGGTTATTAGCTACCAGGGAGAAGAGATTAATCTGACTTCCCCATGGAAGCGAATTACCATGGTAGATGCTGTCAAGCAGTATGCAGGAATAGACATGTCGGTTATAAACAGTGATGAAGAGGCAAGAAGGGCAGCGGACAAGGCCGGTGTTCATGTTGAAGATAATGCAACCTGGGGCGAAGTATTGAATGCATTGTTTGAGGAAAAGGTTGAGGATCAGCTGGTGCAGCCTACATTTATCATGGATTATCCTATAGAAGTATCGCCGCTTGCAAAAAGAATGAAAGAAGATCCAAGGCTTACATACCGTTTTGAGCTGTTTATTACCCGGCGCGAATTGGCAAATGCGTTTTCTGAACTTAATGATCCAATCGATCAGAAGGAAAGGTTTATGGAGCAGGCCAGACAAAGAGCTGCCGGGAATGAAGAAGCTGAGATGATGGATGAGGACTTTATCAATGCACTGGAGGTGGGCATGCCGCCAACAGGAGGACTGGGCATAGGAATAGACAGGCTGGTAATGCTGCTCACTGATTCCTATTCTATACGTGATGTTATCCTGTTCCCAACCATGAAGCCAAAGGAGCAATAAAGGAAATATTACGATATTCTGCAATGCTTTATTGTGAATAAATTGTGAACTTTGCACGCCGGGATTGTCCGGCTGCTTGTCATTTTAAAAGTGATAAACTATAATAGAATTTGAAAGACATATTGCAGGGTATATTGCTTTTTATATAATAATAGCAAACGGAATGGCAGGTGGAATCAGTGTATCATATACAGATTAGTAAGGAAAAAATTAGAAATCACTTTCACTATGATAAGTGGAAGTATGTAATAGGCATTTTGCTTACTGTCTTCTCATGGAGCATGCTGGTTACCATAACCGCACCCAGGACGCCTGCTGATAAAAAGGTAGACATATACCTTGTCGGGGGTTTTATGATTGAAGAGAAGGCTGCTGAGTATGCTGATACTGTGTTGGCTGACTTTCCTGAATTGCTTGAAGTAAACATTTTTAATATAACCATTGAGGGCGAATTGGAGGTTGCCGGCAGGCAGAAGCTGATGGTTATGACAGGCAGCCAGTCAGGTGATATTTACTCCTTTACAAAAGATGAATTTAAGACCATGGTTAATATAGGTGCCTTCATGCCTTTGGATGATTGCAAGGAGCTGCTCAGCCATTTTACCGAGGAACAGTTAAAGGAATGCACCTTTACTACAGAATCTGATCCTACCCCCAGGATATACGGAGTTCCGATTTCTGATGTAGAACCAATAGGAAAGAGCTTTTTCAGCACTGAAAATGCGTATATGGGTATTATGTCATACAGTCAAAACAGCGAAAAAGCAGTAGAAGTACTGCAATGGATAATAGAGCATAAGAACGAGGAAAAGTACCAGCAGAGAAGACAGGAACTGCTGGAAATAATGGAACAGCAGAAGCAAAATCAAAAAAAATAAGGATTTAGCTAAATTAAGAAAAAACAAGTATGTTATTCGATGTTAAGGATAATTAGTGAAAAAATTTGCTAAGTATCTTTTTATTTTAAATTCAGGTATGTACAGTCATGCAGTTGCATTCTCTGGCAATACTTTTTATTCTTATGGGAATAGAATCCGGCTATGGAACGGTTACTTCTCCGGCTTCAGCTCCCCTTCCAGATAATTTATAAACTGGCTGGCTGTACGAGGTGAACGGCCGTTATATCGCATCTCCCACTTCAATGCCTCGGCTCTTAATACAGCAGTGTCGATATCCAGGCCGCGTTTTTTAGCCAGTCCCTCAACGATTTGCAGATAGGTTTCCTTATCAGGCAGGGAAAATGTAACAGTAATGCCAAACCTATCTGATAAGGAAAGCTTTTCCTGCATGGTATCACGGCTGCTGACTTCATCAGTTACTGATCGCTCGCTGAAGTATTCCTTAATGAGATGCCGCCGATTTGAGGTTGCGTAAATCACGACATTCTCAGGCTTTACTTCGATGCCGCCCTCTAAAATGGACTTCAGTTCTCGATATGAACTTTCATCGCTTTCAAAGGAAAGGTCATCGATGAATAAGATAAACCGCAGGCCTCGCTTTTGAAGGGTTTCCATAATCTGAGGCAGGCTTATCAGGTGGTATTTTGAAACTTCTATCAAGCGAAGCCTGTAATCAGCATACTCATTCAGAATAGCTTTTACGGTTGCAGATTTTCCCGTACCCCTGTCTCCGTACAGCAGGACATTATTACAAGGAAGTCCATGAATGAACTGCATTGTATTCTTGATTACAATCGAACGCTCTCTTTCGTAACTAATCAGCTGTGACAGTCGAATCGGGTCAGGCTTATCAATTCCTGTAAGAAAGCCACAGGCATCATTTTGGTTCCAGCGGAAAGCTTTGTATTGGCTGAAGATACCGCAGCCGAACTGATAGTAATAGGTTTTCAGTGTGTCTGTTTCCAATTCCCAATTCTCCGAGCAATACAATACGTGTACTGTGTCAAATCCGGCAAGAGATTTTTCATTTTCTGCATAACTTGCAGGAGGAAACTTGTTATATGCTCTTAAAACCCAGGCAGGCAGTGTATCAACAGGTACTTTGGATTTAATAATGGTTTGCAGGATGTCACCATCCAAATTGAATAAAAACTGAATATGCCTTAAATCCATTTTCACAATTTTTAATAAGCCTTCCGGCAGATTAAAATCCTTTGCTTTTTCACACGCCAGCGAGAAAGGATTCTCATCGGACAGGAGCAAATGAATGATATGCATCTTCCATAAGTCGCCTGTCATGTGATGATCTTCCGAATATCGGTAAATGAGCATGGACAGAATCTCATGATAGCAATTCAGCAGCCGACTGAAATTGGCATTGCTTTTAGCAGCACTATATCCGTTTAACAAATGAATCAGTTCTGAATACTTTTTCACAATTTCATCATTCAGGATATTTCTATAGATTGTAATACCGGCCATATGTATTAAGGCCTGCTCCAATTGTTTCTTATAAGTTGTATTCATATATCAGCAGCTCCTTATGTTTATTGCTGAAATCCGACTTTTTAGGATGACGCATTCTTGAGTTGCCACAAACTTGGCTTTTTAATGCCTATTATACCATCGTAGGAGATGAAATTCAGCAGTAGAATTACAATCCAGATTATGTTATATTTATCCCGGTAGCAGCAACAGCATGCAAAAGGATTGAAAGGCGGTGAACATACAAGGTCAGGATGTCTCTCATTCATGAAGCATTCTTTACCATAGCCGCCTGTTTTTGACGGCACTCTGCGGGAAAACCTTGTTTTTGATGATATGGTTGACGATGCCCTTCTATTAGAGGTTTTAAGGAAGGTAGGCCTGGACAGCCTGTTATCAATCCTTGAAAAGGGCCTGGATACTTCTCTTGAGGAGCGGGGCATCAGCCTATCGGGCGGCGAGCGTCAACAGCTTGCCCCTGCCCGTCTCTGGTTTTCAAAGGCTCAAATTATCTTGTTAGATGAAGCCACATCTGCAATAGACAATCTGAAAGAGGAAACCATTATGAAAAATGTCCTGCAATTGCTGTCGGGCAGGACGGTCATTGCCATTGCACATCGGCTTGATTCAATTAAGTCCTTTGATGTCATTCTTGTGTTCCAGAACGGGTGTATTGTTGAACAGGGGACATTTGATGAGTTAATGGAAAACGCGGGTATTTCCATGATCTTGCCAATCGACCGATGGCGTAGATCATGGCAATATATTTAAATAAGAAAAACAGAAGAGAAGTTTAAATTAGTACACGTGGCCGCTTCTTTAATTATATTTTTCTTGACATAAATGCTTTTTTCCAAAATACATAATTTTCCCAAAGCGTCATAAGTATATATACAGATATTATTAGGGGTTGGATTGAGGTTGTGTTTATGTCAACTGAAAAGACTGATATAAAAGAAGGAGCCAAAAAACGATTCACAACATTTAATATTCTTTTTATAGTACTATTAGTACTTCTAATTGGTGTTAATATTGGTTTGATAATATATGTTGTAAAGCTTGTATCCAGCCGCATTGGCGAGATCTCATCATTTTTCAGAAGCCTTGGAATACAATTGTCGTTTAATATCTTCAATAATATAGAATGAATTACAGCAGTTTTATTATTTATGATTAACTATGTCTCTTAGGTAATTGTCTTTATTGTTCAAGAATGACCTTAAAAAACGTATGCTTTCCAGGTCTTCGTATTTTGTCTCATATATAAAGCCATTATTAATTTCTAATATACAGGCTCCCGGATATGCTGTCAGAACAGGGGAATGAGTGGAAATAATAACCTGACAACTGCTTTTCTCTGCTTCAGCTATAAGGTTAACCAGTACCAGCTGGTTAAATGGAGATAAGGCTGCCTCAGGTTCATCCAGCAGGTACAATCCGTCATCAATAATTCTTGAACCAAAAAATTCGATAAAGCTCTCTCCATGGGACTTCTCTGAAATGTCTCCGTCATACATGTTCTCCATTTCATAAAGAGTCTGCAAAAATGGCATAGAAGCCTGGCTTTTGGCATAACTGGATCTTCCCTCATATTCAGCTTGAATTTCGTTAAGCGATCTAAGAGCTTCCTGCTTCATTTCATAGAGATGATCTATATAACGTACAAAATCCTCTGCCTGAAAGAAAAAATTCCGTTTCGGCTTTTGCTGCATTTCCAGTCTGAAAGCCCTCTCTGCATGCTTTATTCTGTTTACTTTTTCATTGTTTATTACAGTACTACCGTCTATCCGTACAGCATTCAGCTTTAAAGCCAGGATTTCCAATAAAGTTGTTTTGCGGTACCATTCTCACCGACAATAACAGTAACCGGTTTTGTAAATACCAACCTGTCCATATTCCTGCACACCGGTATGGACAGCGGATAGGCAGACATTTCGTCAGAGTTAACAACTTTCCGAAGAGCTCTTAAAAAGATCGTTCTTAACGTCCTTTTCACAAGTAATGATACAGAATAATATAGCATAAGGGGTGGTATAACATACACTGTTACTTATCTTGCAACATTATACCATACCATTCTCATGAATTTTACTGTTTTTCTGCGCATTCTTCTGTCTATTACCGGGTATAGCATTAAGGGCAGTCCAGGTATTAGTGATACAATTGTCAATGCAAGCCAATAGCTATTTGCAGCAAGATTGTATGTCAGCCTTGAAGGAAGGAAGGGATAAAACATGCCTGCATAGATAATTGAGTTATATGTGCCAGGTTTTTCAGCATTAAGTATCATGTCTACTTTTAATCACTTCCCGGCTTCATTAATACTAATGAATGACTGAAGGTTATCTGCTCATCCTTAGTTGTTATAGTGGAGATAAAAGGAAAGAAACCCCTGTTAGAAAGCTCTATCAGAGGTTTTTCTATTCTTTCTCCTACTTTTACTATTCCAACATTGCTGCCCATAATGACGCCCTGGCTGTCAGCGGATATTTCATATGGAATGATTATTCTTTGAGATGAAGCCAGCATAGAAGCACCAATAATCATTGACAGTGTAAGGCCGCCAAAGAAGTATAACAGATGCATATCCATATTTAGTTTAGTTTTTCTTTTTTTCTTACCCTTCTTGCTGGAAAGCAGCTCGTTTATACCTATAATCACTGCCAGTATTACAGCAATGATAGGCATAGCGTAAGGGTTCTTCTGAAATTTTTCCATCCAAAGGGACAGGTATCCGATTAAAGGAATCTTAATAGGAAGTCTGTTTATAGTAATTACCTTCGCTGCAATATTCTCCCGTTTTATTGGGTTTGCTCTGCCATTGTCTTGATCAGTATATTCATTGGCATCGCCTTTGGTAATGTAGCCTGTTTTATCGTTGCCTTCAATAATGCGGTGCACAATCCAGCCTTGAGAAGCCAGACTGTTGTCTTCAGATTTAAATACTATAATATCACCGATATTTACTTTTTCATTCTTAGTTAAGTTTTTAATCAGCAAAACATCACTGCGTTGAAAAAGTGGATACATGCTGTTGGACCGGACTGATACAAAAAGTACAGGCTTCTTCCAAATAGCCGAAGATAGGGCAGTTAACAATGTTATAACAGCCAATAAGTACAGTATGATATCAACTGTTTTTGATAATTTTCGCATTAAATCAAGCCTCCTCCAGAATATTTTATAGGACTAATGTGAATATGTAATTACTCTAAAGTCTGCCAGGGATAATACTTTAGAATTATATTAATCATTCTTTGGAGGTATTCTAAGCTACAAAAAGATATACATTAAGTCAATCTAAAGTGTAAATCAAAATCATACCAATTTGCTGTATGGAGTATACCTAAGCAGGAAGAGCGAAGCTGCTTAAATGTTTATAATTGCATTAAAGAGTACAAGAATTGTACTCATAAAAAATAAAAGGAGGAGAATACCATGAAAAAAAGTTTATTGGTAGTTGTTGTTTTGCTGTGCGTAGCCAGTATGATGGCTGCAATGGCATATACAACAGCACATGTCAAAAGTATGACTACTGTCAAACTTACGAACACTGATGAGGCTTTACTAGCTTTGGTGGCCAATCCTGCCCATCAAGCATCGGGTTATCACGCAGTAACAGCAAGAATTCTAAAGCTTGATTTGAACAAAGGTTTTGAAGGGAAAAAATTTGGTATTCAGCCATTTAGTGTTTATTCATGGAATGAATTATTCAAAGTAAAGAATAATTCGGAGAATAAGGTAGAAGTGACCATAACTATTGATGGTAACTGTGGAATTACAGATATAGATGCACGTGTGAGCGGTACTACTGCATGGACCAGACTCTATAACAGAGTTAGCGGGAAACAAGATGCACTCAAGTTTGTACTGGGTCCTAATGAAGAGATCTATTGACATGCAAACAGATAGGACTATGAATGGCCATGTAAAAGATTATGATTTTGATTTACTTGTTGACGCTGTAAAACTTCCTTGAATTTACAGAATAAATATATTTACATGAGGCAGAATACAAAATTCTGTCTCATGTTATAAAGCCATTTATTTTTATGTCATTTTGTTTAGCTAACCCTTATTAATCCTTTAGTGTGAGCATATAATGCTGCTTGCGTTCTGTCAGCCAGATTTAACTTTGCAAGGATCTGGCTGACATGTTTTTTTACTGTATATTCTGAGATAAACAGCTTCTTGGCAATATCCTTATTGCTTAATCCTTCACCTAGGGCAATTAGAACATCTTTCTCCCTGGGTGTTAATTCTTCTATCAGAACATCCTGCTGAGAACCTTTCATTATTAAATCCATAATTCCCGGATCATAATACTTTCTGCCCCTGCTAACCAATCTTACAGCATAAAGCAGCTCCTCAGGAAGTGCTTCTTTCAGTACATATCCCAATGCACCTGCTTCTTCGGATCTTCTGAAGTCTTCTTCCTCGGCCGAAGATGTTAATATTATAAATTTACATGAGTCAGTATTTTTGCTTCTTTCAAGTATTTCCAATCCATATTCATTACCCAGTCGTAAATCTACCAAGGCCAGATCTGGCTTAACTCTGTTGATCAAATCCAAGGCTTCTCTGACATTGCCGGCTTCTCCGACTATTTCCAGGTCACTTTCCAGTGAGAGGACGGATATAAGCCCTTTTCTTACCAATGGATGATCGTCGACCAGTATCAATTTCATACAACGAGCCCTCCATGTAAAACTTCATCTATATGATTACTTATTTCATTATTCAAAGGTATATTAATTTTGATTCTTGTGCCGGAACCCGCTGTACTTTCAATTTTCATAACACCGTGAAATAAGGCTGCCAGGTTCTTCATATTAGTAATTCCGAGACCTTTGCTATTTTCTTGAGATTCATTTATAAATTCAAAACCATTTCCGTCATCCTCTATAATTAAGCTGACTTGATCATTGTTAATATTTAAATCAATATTAATATGCCGGCAGTTTCCATGACGTATGGCATTGCCGCAGGCTTCGCGAATAATACGTGTAATACTCTTTTTTAACGGTAGAGATAATAGGCTTTCTTCGCCTTTGGTATTGAAGTCGATTATAATATTATGAAGCTTTGAAATACTGTCTAAAAATGCTCTTAATGAAACTTCAAGAGATTTTTCGCCTTTTTTGCGGGAACTTAGGTGGTAGATAGAATTTCTCAATTCCTGCATGGCCATGTTTGCTGATTTTCTCATTTCCGAGAAGTATTCTTTAAGCTGGCTCTTGGATATATTATCCCATCTGCTCAGTATGCCATGTATTGCATAGCACAAGCTGAAGAGCCTTTGTGACACACTGTCATGAATCTCATTGGCGATTCGGTTCTGTTCCTCTATCAGCAGCAGCTTGTCACCAATATCTTCAAGGTAGAAACGTTCCAGGGTGACAGCACTTAGTTCCGAAAGGAAATTCAGCAGCTGATACTTCTGTTCCTTTAGATCTAAATTTGCATCATTTAATTTGCTGATTGCAATTATTCCATAGTAATTAGCAGGAGAGAGGATGGGAATAGCTTCTAAACATTTATCCGCTACCTGAATTTCTAAAATTTCTTTAGACTTTATATTAAATGCCAATTCTTTTAGTTCTGTCATAATTTTCTGCTGTTCTGTTTTATCCCAGTCAATATTTGCTTTCAAAATGTCTCCTTCTTTAGTGTTTGGCAGCCAATAAAAGCAAAGATCACTTTGAGTCAGCTTTGCTGTGTATTTTGCCAATTCCTCAAATAGCTTTTCCTTAGTGCTGTTATTATTGAAAGCTTCAATTATTTGATACAGGGACATAATATGTTCCATTGCTTCCTGCTTTCGTTTATTGGATAATTGAAGAGCATTTTTTTGATAATGCAGTTTCTTTGCCAGGTTTGCCAGCAGTTGAACAGCCAAGGTGATAAGGAAAAACACTAAAATAAGGTTGGAATTGCTTTCTAATATTTTTAAAATGTTTGCTTGATTAATGTTGAATACGAGGTAAGTCATAGTAGTGCCGGTTATTAAGTAAAATAACAGGTTCATCCAGCAGAAATAAGGAGCAAGGTAACATGCAGCCACCAACGTGGGATTTAAAGCATACCAAATGAAAGGGCTGCCTAACCCTCCGGTCGGCAGCAACAGGAGGGTCGTCCCCGTTTCGACTAAAACCAGAGTTCGTAGGATTCCCCTGCTTTCCTTAAACTTTATGTACAAGTCGGTTATTATCTTTGAGACAATCAATAAAGATACTACAACACCCAATCTGAAGAAAAGGGCAGAATAAGGGCCTCTCGTCAGATAAACAGCAGAGGTCAGCACCCATGACAGATATCTGTAAATATAGATTAGCTTTACTTCATCTGATAAATCATTATGCAATAATCTGATTTTCTTTATTATTATATAGAATAATTGCTTTATTCTTCGAATCATTAGCTCAGTTCACAACCTCCTGATTTTACATTATCAGCAACTTCATAGCAATAGACAACATTGGTGGAACTTAATACATAATAAACAAATGTATTGTCAATAGAATTCTCATATTTGAGAATTGGCTCATCCTTGTCTTCAGCTATCTGCAGCAATGACTTAAAGCTGTTCAGAGAAACCAGTATCTGATTAGGAGTATCTATCTTGTTAGAGACGTTAATAATTTTATGCTTGTACTTCCTGTCAATTTTATCAACTGCAGGAATTCTCTCATTGTGCTGTTTGAGTATTAGTAGTCCGTTTATAACTATAAATGCCGTAAGCACAAATGACGGAAAGCCAAATATATATCTGGCAGCCAGCACTGGGATGTTCAAACCGAATACTATTATTGTTTCCGGCTTGCTTATTGTGTTCTCAATGATCTGCGATTCCACAAATTCTTTATTCAATGACTCTGCTTCGCATTTAATATACTGGCTGGAAATGCTAAATGGAATTTCCCAATTGCTGTTGACCTCGTATATCTTTTCCCCGTTTTCCTTATATACACTTCCTGTTATCCTTGGCTTTACAACGAGCAGATAATCACCAAGAGTAATGTTAGTTTCTTCTTCTACTTTAGCTATTAAATCAAATAACTGCTGTAAATTGATAGTAATGTCTTCATTAAGCAATGTATGGTCAAGGCCTTGAGATTGAATTGGCTGGGAAGCTGTCACTGCATAATCCTTGTGCCACATGTCCTTGGCAGCCAGGGTGTATATTAGTTCAGCAGTTCCTTCTATCTTTACCGGCTTTTCGGCAGAGATGCTTGTTTCCAAATTTATCATAAACTTATCTGTTAATTTAGTAAAAATTATTTCATCGCTTGAAATTTTACCTCCTGCAGGGTAAAGCACACTTGGCCTCATGATGCCTGTATAGTCATAAACTGTCTTTATTTCTATTGTATTCTCAGTTATTTTCTCAACTGCAATCACCGGGGTTGATAAAGCCCTTACAGCTATGAAAGAAATTGATATCCACAACAATATAAGTACACCAAAAATATAAGGTTTATAGATTTTGCTTGCTCTCCCGGTTGACAGTGAAGCAACCTCATTATCCCTGGTATTGTTATATCCATTTCTTTCATTATTTTTCCCCTCGTTCATTTCTAATATTTTAAAAATATATAAAGAGCTCTTTTCGTATACTGATACACCGTTTTTTTGCTTTAAGGGGATTCATCTTTATCTTCCTCAGGGGGTACAGCTACGTCTGTTTTATTTTCCTGTTCATTTTTAGATTGATCATCATTTGTTTGTTTATTGCTGCTGTCATTATTTACAGGTAATGTACTGTTTTCTGAATTAGGTTCAGCTGGTTCGGGATCAGCATCTGGTTCAGCGCTATCTCCTTTCGGGTTAAGTGTAGATTCAGCAGTCGGTACAGGAGAAGGTTTAGTTGTATTTATTTCCGGGGTTGATGTAGGTGCAGGCTTTGAAGAAGGAGCAGCTGTTCGCTTTGGCGCGGAAGTCTTATCCGGCACAGTCGGTACAGGATTCTCTTCATATGTAATTCCCCTTGAATCTATTGCAAAACGGATATTCTTTTCTATTTTAGCTGAACCGCTGTCCCAATCTGCAGAAATTATAAGGATTAGTGGTTTGCCCTCAGTGCCTACAATGCTGCCAATGTTATCATAATACTTGTTAATATTAAGAAAAAGTTTAACTTCCTGCCCTGGTAATACAGGTTCATCACAATAAAATCGAAGTAAATCAGGATTGTTTTTCAATATGGCTTGAACATTTGTTAATTTACTTTGCATGTTGTTTTTAATGGTAAGATTATGGCTAAGTAAATTGATATTTTCTGTTTCTTCGGTTTGTATATTAACTATGATATCTTCTTTTGGTATGGCTATTAATGCATTTTCGGAGGAACTGACATAGACATTGAAAAGGTTTTTTACGCTGGCGCTGGAGTAGCAAACCGCCTGGTAAGATAAACATAGCGATAACAAGACAAGTGCAAGCAGCATTAATTTTTTTCTCCACATAAAACAACACGCCCTCCTTTGGTATCATTTACCAATATTATTCCATAATTTAGCAATAATATTACTTTACTGATTATAAATTCAATTTTATAACTTGATAAAATATTAAATGATTTGTATTTGATTTAAGATATTGGCCGGTTGCACCACTCTCTCCGTACGTTTTAGGTGCCCAGATTTGAAACGTACTTCATTGACAATCCTATCTTTCAAATACCTTATATTATTATACTTGTTCTGAAATATATATATTGTAAAACTATGATGCTGATGAATTAATTTTTAATAACTACATTCTACAAAATGATATAGATAAAACATAAAATATTCTATTTTTCTTACACTATAGAAATTGTTGGTTAGCGAAAAATGAAAAACTTTTTAGAAAATTAACATAGAAATTTGAATACAATATTTTATAATTAAAGGCATTCAAATAAAAATGCTTTATAAAGTACTGCTTTTTTCTTTCATGTAAAACAATAGCTCCTGCCTGGTCTTCCTTTCAGTCAGTGTTAAAATCACCGATTCATTGGATCGTTTGCCTACGACTGTGTCTATTTCCCAGTGCCCAAACTATATACTCTGGTCTCTGTTCAATGCTGGTACCAAGAACTCTTTTGTTTCTATTGTTATGATGTTTCCGAATTCTTCTGCGTGTCTTAAGCTGCAGGTCTATATTTCTTACCCTCATTAGCCCTTGATCTATGTAATTATACAGTGTCTTGGTACATACCATTACCTTATTACTCCAGGCCGGATCTATTTTACATGAACCAATAACTGTATCAGGAGACCATTTTTCACTCAGTATTTTTTCTTCTGCATAGGTTATGAATTCCTCTGCTTTAGCCAGTTTATATTTGCACCCACAATTTTTGCGGTTCTTCTCATACACTGCCTGACCGGTTTCTGGGAAATACGTTTTGTATGTTGTTAAATCACTTCTTAATTGTGTTGTTGTTCCTCTTCTTATTT
>DUSN01000129.1 GCA_012842605.1 Clostridiales bacterium | reverse complement strand
GGTGGATGTTGGTGCAAAAAAAGAAATATATGATTTACTTAATAAGATTAAAAGTGAAGGTCGATCCATTATTATGATTTCATCAGAAATGCCTGAGGTTCTGGGAATGAGCGACAGGATTATCGTCATGAGGGAAGGCAGAATTACTGCAATTTTTGACAGGAAAGATGCGACTCAAGAGGCAATTCTTGAAGCTGCCATGGTGAACAGGGCAGCAAGAGAACTTGCTGGAGTGCAGTAGAAAAAACAAGAGAAGGAGAACGTTTATGTCTGAATTAGCTTTGGAAAAGAAACTAAAAGTTACAGGCATTGGTAAATTCAGAGAGTTAGGGCTGCTGGTATTTATTATACTGCTTTCTGTATTGGTGCAATTGCGCAATCCAAACTTTTTGACACTGGAAAACATAAACGATATGATAAAGAATACAGCGATTCTCAGTATTCTTACTGTAGGCATGATGCTTGTCATTGTTACAAGAGGCATTGACCTTTCCATTGGATCAACTCTTGCTTTATCGGGAATGATATCTGCTTTGGCGGTCAGTGCGAATCCGGATTTACATCCGTTGCTTGCAATACTGATTGGAACATTAACCGGTACTGCTTGCGGGACAATTCTAGGGCTGCTTGTATCGAAAGCAGGAATTCTTCCGATCATAGCAACCCTTGGAATGATGAATGCATATCGGGGGCTCACCTTTATGATAAGCGGAGGAAGATGGGTAAGCGCGCATCAAATGCCGCCCAGCTTCAAAGGGATTGCCACAGGTTCAGTTCTGGGAATTAATGTTCTGATATTTATAGCCATTATTATATATATAATTTTTTACTACTTTGTGAATCACACCAGGACAGGAAGGCAGATATATGCGGTGGGGAGTAACCCGGAATCAGCCAAGATCAGCGGTATAAACACTGTCAAGGTGTTATGGATGGTTTACACAATTATGGGAGCGCTGGCGGGGCTTGCAGGTGTTCTGTGGGTTTCAAAATTTGCTTCTGCTCAGGGAGACACTGCAATGGGATATGAAATGAATGTTATTGCAGCTTGCGTTCTCGGAGGAGTTAACATATCAGGAGGATCCGGCAAGATTTCAGGGATTATTCTGGGGTCCCTCCTGCTGGGTATTATAAATAACGCATTGCCGCTTATCAATGTATCACCTTTCTGGCAGCAGGCAATTCAAGGTGTAATTATACTTGTGGCTGTCATAGTAAACGCTCTTGTAAAAAGGAATGTCGACAGGAAAAATCTTATGAGGAGGAAAATATAAACAATGGAGAAAAGAAATATTGCTGCCCATAAAGAATTTAACCTAAAAAGCTTTTTCTTCCAGTGGGAATGGATGCTGGTGCTGATGCTTATTATAATAAACATCGTCAATGCATCTTTGTCAACGTATTATCTGAATATAAAGAGCATAATTGATGCTACAATGACATTCCTGGACAAAGCCTTTATTGTTTTGCCTATGGCTTTTGTGATAATTCTCGGCGATATTGATATTTCAGTGGCATCGACAGTTGCACTTTCTTCGGTGGTGATGGCTGTTTCATATAACAATCTTGGAGTGCCAATGGAGCTGGCAATGATAATATGCCTTGCAGTCGGAACTGTATGCGGTTTAATAAACGGACTGCTTATAACAAAATTCAAAGAGCTGTCGGCAGTTATTGTCACTCTTTCCACGATGATAATTTACCGTGGGATTGCGTATATCATACTTGAAGACCAGGCATCAGGTAAATTCCCTTCATGGTTTAATTACCTTGGATGGGGATATATAGGGGGAATTCCATTTATACTTGTTGCATTTGCGGTTTTCGCTGTTATTTTTAGTTTGTTGCTTCATAAAACGACTTTTGGCAGGCGTGTTTATGCAATAGGCAGCAACATCACGGCAAGCAGGTTTTCAGGTGTGCAGGTTGATAAAATCAAAGTTATAATCTTTACCATGACAGGTTTTATGTCTGCCGTAACAGCCCTG
>DUSN01000116.1 GCA_012842605.1 Clostridiales bacterium | reverse complement strand
GTGTCCAGCGCGCGTCTGTCACCATGCTTTATCCTATCTATGAGTGTTATTTCGTCCACCATAACACCACTTTAGCCGCATCTAACTAATAGAACAACTCAGAAGGACAAAAAGATGTAAAAAAGTAAATGTGGAAAATTTTACGGTTCAAAGAACGGTTTTACTTTGGGTTCCATATGTTTTGTTTGATGATAACGTCACTAATCCAAAAAGGCCGTGATAAGCTCACGGCTTTTTTGGATTAGAAACAAGATACTCCTAAATATTACGGATTTCCTTTTTGCTTTATTCCACTTTAAACTGCGCCATCATTTGGTCAAGTGTTCTTGCTATTTCTTCTATGGAGGCGGCTTCGCGAGCTACTTCGTAAGCCGCTTGTGATTGTTGCCTCAATGCCTCAGCGATTTGCCTTATTTGGTCGGTGATTGTCTCTACGGGGTTTATGGCGTTGTCGGCAGCGGCATTCAGCTCTTCACTGGATGCACTTAGTTCTTGAGCACTGGCAGCGAAAACCTCTACTGTTTCCGCTGCGGAAACTATCTCTTGCAAAATCCTCTTAAACTTTACCTGGGCTTCTTCTGCACTTTTTAGAACATCTTCAACAGATCTCAAGTTTTCATTAGCAATGCTGTTGACCGTTTCTATGCGATTCTTTATAATGGACAGAATATTGGAAATGTTCTTTGTAGCCAGTTGACTTTGTTCTGCTAACTTTCTTATTTCATCTGCGACTACAGAAAACCCTTTACCAGCTTCCCCAGCTCGGGCAGCTTCGATTGCCGCGTTAAGAGCCAGTAAATTAGTTTGTTCAGCAATTTGCTCAATGCTTGCAACAATACTTCCTACATCGCTGGCGTCTTGCTCTAATTGATTCAGGGTTTCGTTAGTGTTCTTGGTGTTTGCATATGCTTTCTTGGCGTTTTCGGCAGTTTCTTCCACAAGCACACTTCCTTCTTGGGCAGTGCTTTTTATGTTTGCCGTTTTTTCTGCTAATTGTTGTGCACTCACAGCAATACTTTGCGCAGTTTGACTGACTTGGGACACGCCACTCACAAAATCCTGTATAGAGGAGTATGCTACCTCAGCATTATTTGTTATTTCATTTGATTGAGCTGTAACTTCCTCAACTGAAGCACTCGATTCTTCACTTAAAGCAGCCAGATTTGATATGGAGGAAGACAACTTTGTTGCTGCTTCCTGGCTATTTTGCGCAATGTTTCTAAGAACAAATATCATTCTATTAATGTCGGTAGCTACTTCTCCAAGTTCGTTTTTTGCTTTAAGTTCTATGGTTTTAGATAGATCTCCTCCTGCTACGTTATCTATGGCAAACTTAATCCTTTCTATGGGGTTCACAATCATGTTTTGCAGGATAAACCACCCTATAACCACAGTAAGTGCAAAAACGATGATCCCTGTAACCAAAGCCAATATTATTATGCTTTTTAGGGGCGCACTAACCTGGGCAGCTGGCACTAAAGAAACGAAGTACCATCCGTTGTCAAGCTCCGTTGACAAAGCGTATTGCTTTTGGTCCTTGTAAGTTAAAAGGAACAAGTTGTGGCTATCAGCATTTTTCTGAATTGTATCAAACAACCCAACTTTTGATAGGTTTGTTTCAGGCTCGACGATTCCCTCACTAGCGATAAGAACGACACCATCGGAACCTATCAGAAGCTTTTGCCCTCCTTGCGAACTTCTAAAGATATTCTTTACCATGTCGTTGATCTCAAAGTCGATCCCAACTACTCCCACGTACTCTCCGTTGATAGCAACTGCCTTTGCCACAGTAAGTATCATTTGCCCTGTACCAGCATCCGTATATGGTTCAGTAATTATGTAACTGGAAGGATGTGCAATGGCTTTCTGGTACCAAGGCCGGGTCCTTGGATCGTAGTCAGCTGGCAGGGTACCATCATCTGGGCGTGAAATCATAATTCCATCTTTCGTACCGACATAAGCATAAAGTATGGAAGGATACTCTTCCAATGAAGCGTCTAGCAGCTCTATAGCAGATGATTGCGCACCAGTCTCTCCTGAAGCCAAACCTGTTATGGCACTGGTTCTTGTGAAATAGGATGTCAGAGAACCATATGTGTTGATGAATGCTTCGAAACTTGATATGTCAGCGTTGTTCTGTTCTGTTAATTGCATCTTTAAACCGTTTTGAGTGTTCTTGTAGGAAAGATAGACTGTGCCAGTACCCAAAACAAGCATGGGCAGAAGAGAAGCAAGTACAAACAATGCAAGCAACCTCACACGCAAGCTACCTGTTTTTCTCGGCTTCATTAAAAGCCTCCTTTCACAAAAAGAACAACTTCATATTATCTATTTTATTATCGTTTTTTGTAACGTTTGCAACAGCCAAGAACCCATATCTCTCGTATCTACTAAACATTCGTTTTATACACCTTTTATTTTATTCAGCATTAACACCAGTGGACGAAGAAAAAAGCGCTTAATCCGCAAATTTTTGCTCCATGTCTGTTCAGCTTTGACAAAACAAAGGATTAATCATACTTAAAACACCTTTGGAGCGTAGCAAACGCTGTTTAGTTTGATACCTTGCTTTTTCCAAGGATACAAGAATCACTCAAATTTCCTGCATGGTCATTGCCTCGTACATCTCGGCATTTAGTACGGCACAGCCTGCAGCACCCCGTATGGTGTTGTGAACCAAGGCAAGAAATCGTAAGGAATGGTCAGAGTATTGAACAAGTTGCCCCATGCTCACGGTCATGCCGCCACCCAAATCCCGGTGGAGGCGAGGTTGTGGTGTATCGACTTGAGGCAGGTAGACCAGTGGTCTCTCCGGTGCTGATGGCAGGTTAAAGCTCTTAAGCGGCTGGAAGCTGTCGATGGTATTAATGAGGGCAGTAATGCTGATCTTTTCCTTTGTTTTCACAAACACTGACAGGAGGTGTCCATCTATCACGGGTACACGGTTGCACTGAGCGTAAATGTTGAAAGATGCAAGGTCAATTGTTCCCCTGCGCTGGTCGATACTACCCAGTATCTTCAGGGGTTCACTTGTTAGTTTTTCCTCTTCACTGCTGATGTGAGGGAGCACGTTGTCCATGATGTCCAAAGACGGTACGCCGGGATAACCTGCACCAGACAGCGCCTGCATGGTGACCACATGAAGCTCTTCCAAGCCAAACAGATCAGCTATGGGTTTTAACGCCATGACAAGCCCAATAGTGGAGCAGTTTGGGTTGGTAATGATGACGCCGGGTGTGGTTTGATAACGAGCCAGTGAAAGGTGCTGCCAGTTTACCTCAGGGACCACCAGTGGCACCTTTGCATCCATGCGGTGGCTGGCTGCATTGGAAAACACGGTATAGC
>DUSN01000026.1 GCA_012842605.1 Clostridiales bacterium | reverse complement strand
TTATTGTAATATTAAACTGAGCCATGGTTCATCCTCCTCGGTTTGGTATTTGTTGGGCAACTTATATTTTAACCGAGGTGTGAGCTTTGGCTCAACTTCTTTTTACACCATTATATAGACTTAATCTGAATATGATGTTATTAGATATTCTGCTTTATATTCAGATAAATATAAGCAGGCAGGATTTTTATTATAGAAAGGAGATTGACGCCTTTATGTCTTATGTCCGTTACAACAATGCAAATATAGAAATCGTCAATTCAGCCGGCAAGAATGTCATGTTTGATGGCAAAGGCGGTTATGACGGTAAATTTAACGGCAAAGCAGACTGCAGGGTTGAAAGTGTGGATGTAAAGCCCTTAGTCACTGAGAGCAGTGAAAACTTTCCGGAGCCCATTGCTGCCCTGGGAAGCGGTGCAGTAGCAAAAGTGCCGGTAGTATTGGCTCAGCTGACGGTTCAGGCAAATGTAAATTCAGTTATAAAGCTGCCTGAATACGCTTTTGAGATCAAGCGCATTAAGAAGAATGTAAAAGTCACCCAGTGCCTGCTGATCCAGGACACCAATATCCTGTTCATCAAAGGCTTTGTCCGCAAGAACATTGAGTACTCCACCCGTGAAAGCTCCAATGCAGAAGGCTTCTGCGGCGATATTAAACATTGCACTGTTGATGTGCCCTTTAACCTGACAACGGCAGTTAACTTTAACGGAATTGAACCTGTACCGCCGATAGCAAATACCTCAACTGAGTTCCAGTATCAAAAGGAAGAAGAAATCCACCATCCTGATTTCTCTGAAAAGGATAAGCTGTTGTCGGGAGATTTGAGAGAGTTTAACCAGATATCCACTGAATACTTCAATGAGTTGCCTTACTGCGACCTGGTAAGCGCCAGGATAGTTGAGTTTGATGAACAGCTTATGCCGGAGCCGCTTAATGACAAATATATTGTAACTCCCTTTGAAGAGAAGCGTTTCCGCAGGATAGAAGAAAAGATGGTTATATTCATCACCCTCAGGCTTTTGCAAAAACGCCTTGTAGCTATTCCATCCGTAGCCGGTGCTGCTGAGGACCGCTGCCCTCGAAAAGAATAATTAATGAATCATGCTGGTTAGGACCATTGCTGGCCCTACCCGGCGTCTACTTATATGAATATTAGCAAGCATCCTTGTATTGCCGCAAAACTTGTATAATAGACAGGCAGAAATATGCATATAGATTGAAAAGGAAAGAATCCTGAAATATGCAGTACAAAGCAAGGATGTGTTTATATGAAATTCCTAAGTAAAAAGCACCGAAGATACCTGCTGATTGGAGCGGCAGCAGTCATACTGCTGTTAACCTGTTTGTTTCTGGGCAATGCATTCGGGCTGAAAACCAGAGTAGATTCATCCCTAAAGCTGATTCAGGCCAGCCGCGGGCTGAACAGTTATGATATTGATGTGGAGTTTGACCCGGAAACTAAGATGCTCCGTTGTAATCAGAAGGTAGAGTACATAAATAAATCAGAAGACCAATTGGATCATCTTTATTTTCATTTATATCCCAATGCATATCAATATGAAAACAAACCAGTGTTTGATAAATATGAAATGCTGCAGGCATACCCAAATGGATTTTCTCCAGGATTTATAGAAATTTATGATGTCAGGGTTGACGGCAGGAAGGCTAATTATGTCATTGGCGGTTACACTGAGAATGTTATAATGCTAATATTGGAAGGCAGTTTATCACCTGGCGGGCAGGCTTTAATTGAAATGGATTATGCTGTACAATTGCCAAATTGCCTTGGCAGGTTTGGTTATGGTGATAATATGTTTAAGGTGGTTAATTGGTACCCCATTGCAAGTGTCTATGATGAAAACGGCTGGAATCTGGATCCGTACTATTCTATTGGAGATCCTTTTTACAGTGATGCGGCAAACTACCATGTTACCATTAAAGCTCCGGCAGATTATATAATCGCTTCCACAGGCAGGGTTAAAAGCAAGAGAGAAGAGAACGGCAGTGTTATCTGGGAAGTTGATGCACCTGCTGTCCGTGATTTTGCATGGCTGACAAGCAATGCCTTTGAGACTGCATCCAAAATGGTTGAAGGCACTATGGTTACTTCCTATTTCTTTACGCAGGAAGCAGGTATGAAGGTCTTGGACTATGCAGCGGGTGCTCTGGAATACTACAATAAGGTTTTTGGCAAGTATCCGTATGCTCATTTTGCAGTGGTAGAATCAGATTTTTTTATTGGCGGAATGGAATATCCCAATCTTATTATGGTGGACCACAGCTTATACCAAAATGACAGGCATGGTTATCTGGAACTAATAACTGTCCACGAAACAGCGCATCAATGGTGGTATGGGCTGGTAGGAAACAATCAGATACAGGATGCATGGATTGATGAAGGTCTTACAGAGTATTCAACGGTACTCTATTATGGCTATAAGTATGGGGAGGAAAAGGAAGAAGAAATATATAAAAGTATTGTAGGGGAAGGCAAATATAAAAACTTGCAGGTATATTATGATTCTGATGATATTGATGAGACTATCCACAAGCCTTCATATGCATTTGAGAATTGGATGCTTTATGATATATTGGTATACGGCAAGGGGTCCATGTTGTTCCATTCACTCAGAGAGCAGATGGGAGACAAATTGTTTTTTACGGCACTTAACGAGTTTTTTAAAGAATATCAATTCCGGAATGCTGGTAAAGATGATATAATTCGAGTTTTCAACCAAGTGTCTGGTATGGACTGGGAGCAGCATTTTAATAACTGGCTGTATGATGAATAATATTCCTTAAATGGTAAATATTAAGAATAATTAATTTTTTATTAAGGCAGGAATTTTATTTTAAGCGTCGAATACATATTTTTGTAACAATTTTGTAATAAATCTAAGCCAATGACATAATTATAAAAACAAAGGCAAGCTTAAGAAAAACGAAGGTAAAAAGGAGCATCCAGAAAATGAAGATATTTGATCATCCAGTCTGGATAAAAACTATAACCTGGATTAAAAACATCAAGATAGCAAAGATAAATATCAAACAAATGAAGGTATTTGATCATCCAGTCTGGATAAAAACTATAACCTGGATCAAAAACATCAAAATAGCAAACACAAATATCAAACAGCTGACTGCCTTGCTGCTGCTGGTCTTTTTCCTGACGACCGGGATGCTGAGCAGCATTGAGACTGCTACTGCAGAGGAGACAATGGCTGCTGCGGAAATATCGGCAAGCAAAGTTATCCTTAATGGTAAGGTAGCCGGCTATGTTTGTGATCCTGTATCGGCTCAGATAATTATGGAAGAAGTACTCAGGGAAGCTGCCCAGATTTACAGAATGGATGTTACCTCAAGTCATAAGCTTACCTTTGAGGAAGTATCAGTAACACCTGACCAGTTATCAACAAAAGATGAGCTGGAGTCTGCTTTACGCAAGTACTCAGATATTAAGGTGAATGCAATTGCCATATACGCTGACAATAATAAAATTGGCATTCTTAAATCTGAGGAAGAGGCGCAGCAACTGCTGGAGCAGGTAAAATCCAGGTATATAGAAGACATATCAAAACTGGAGGAAGCAGGTTTCCAGGAAGAAGTTACTATCGTCAGCACTCCTGTTGACTATTACGAAGTGCAAACTGTCGAAGCAATTGCCGAAGAGATTCAGAAAGGCTTTGAAACGGTAGAGGAGTATACCATTCAGCAAGGCGATACCCTTTGGTCCATTTCGAGAGCTTTCGGTATAAAGATAGATGACCTGAAAGAAATGAACCCTGAATTAAAGGAAAATCCAGACAAACTGAAGCTGGGACAGATTCTTAAGCTCTCTTTCCCAAAGAGCCTGCTGAACGTGGTTACAACTGAATTAATAGATTATGAAAAGTCCATTCCTTATGAAACTGAAACGAAAAAGGATGACTCCATGTATACCACTCAGACCAAAGTCCTGCAGAAGGGCGAAGAAGGCCTGAAAAAGGTAGAAGCCCGGGTATACAAGGTGAATGGCAAAGAAACCAGAAGAGAGGTAATTTCAGAGACAGTTATCAAGGAACCCGTAAATAAAATAGTGGCACAGGGGACAAAGAAAGCGCCTTCTTATTCCTCCAGGGGAAGCAGTAGCAGCAGCGGCGGCGGAAGCGGCAGGCTTGCCTGGCCGATTAAAGGAACAATCACATCCAGGTTTGGCACCCGCTGGGGCAGGCTGCATAAGGGGATTGACATAGCCAATAAAAAGGGTACACCTATATATGCTGCGGAATCCGGGAAAGTTATCTTTTCAGGATGGCAAGGCGGCTATGGCAATTTAGTCCAAATTGATCATGGTGGTGGAATGGTTACATTCTATGCACATATGAGCAAGCGAGCAGTTTCAGTAGGTGCGACCGTCAGCAGGGGACAGCTGATCGGATATGTAGGAAGTACCGGAAACAGTACCGGACCTCACCTGCATTTTGAGGTGCGAATAAATGATAGTCCGAAAAACCCGCTAAATTACCTCAAATAATATTATGCTCTGAGCAATAGAATGAAGCAATCTATAGCAGCATGTAAAACAGCCCGCGGCGTCAACTGCGGGCTGAATTGTTCTTAAGGTATGCAAGGGTGCATAAGTTAGTCATAAAATACCTTTGTTTTCCTGTTAAGTTTACATAATATAGATGCTATAATAGGTTTTGTTCGTATCCCTTTTGAAAGGGGGTAATATTGTGAGGCTAAATAAAAAAAGGCGGGTTATAGGATTGCTGGCCGCAGCTGTATTATTGATGCTGCTTATCCGCAATAAGGGTTTGCTTATAACCAAAGCCCATCCGGTGATGCTTCAAATGGAAGGAAGGCGCATTACCGGCAGGTTTGCAGATTACCAGTCATTAGGTACCGGTTGGTATTCTATTCACTATCAGGGCAATGATGACGAAGCTGCTGATATGGTTAAATCCATAGCGGATACCTGGGGACCGGAAGTACTTGATTTCTTTTGCTTCCATCCTTCAGTGCCGGTAAACATTATGCTATATGCTGAGGAGGATGACTTAAAAGGTGCACTGCGCATTCCTCAGGGCCAGTCAGCAATTGGGGCATATGCCGGAGGTATCGTAAACCTTATATCACCGGCGGCATATAAAAACTCGGAGGCGGCTATAGATTCCTTAACCAATGTTTTTGTTCATGAATTGGCTCATTTAGCTCTTGACAAGATAGCTAAGGGCAACTATCCGTTATGGTTTACCGAAGGCAGTGCTCTTTACCTGGAATATATTCTGCTGGGATATGAATGGGGAAAAGGTATCAAAGATGAGCCGGCATATTCCATTGAAGATCTGACTTATCGTTTTAACTCATTAGATGAGCAGGCTGCTTACCGGCAGTCATTCCTAATGGTAAAACAGCTGATTGAGACCCATGGCCGGGAAGTCTACTTGGATTTTCTGTATTCTTTGGGGCGTGGAGCAAATTTTCAGGAAGCTTTGACAGACAGATACGGGAATGACATATTTTCTTAATGCAATTGTAAAACAAGCATGATATAATAGCAACGGAATAATAATTTTCCAGTATTTAAAATGCTTGTAATATACTTTCAAACGGTTTACAAATGAATTCAGGAGGTGAGGCCTCAGTCAAAAGGCTGGGGCATGCTTTTGGAGAAATTTTATATAGTAGGTGGGAAAAAACTCACCGGTACAGTTACCATAGCAGGCGCTAAGAACGCAGCTTTGGCTATTTTGCCTGCGGCATTGCTGGCAGACAGCCCCTGCGTTATTGATAATCTTCCATATATAGATGATGTTATTGTATTGGCTGATATTCTTGCTGAAGTCGGCGCTAATGTGACCTTAAGCAAGAACGGCCGGGCTGTTGTTGACGGAAGGCCGGTTTCACGGTATAAAGCGCCCCATGACATGGTTAAACGGCTGCGGGCTTCCTATTACCTGCTGGGAGTTTTGCTTGCAAAGTTCGGGAAGGCGGAGATCCCCTTTCCCGGCGGCTGTGAGATTGGTGCCCGCCCAATAGATCAGCATATAAAAGGCTTTGAGGCACTGGGTGCCAAAGTAGATATAGAGCATGGAATTATAAAAGCAAGAGCAGAAAAGCTGGTTGGCAATGAAATTTACCTTGATGTGGTAAGTGTAGGTGCTACCATAAATATCATGCTGGCTGCTGTTAAGGCAGAAGGTCCTACTATAATTGTAAATGCAGCCAAAGAGCCTCACGTGGTGGATGTAGCCAACTTTCTTAATTCCATGGGTGCAAATGTAAAGGGTGCAGGTACAGATACAATACGCATCAAAGGCGTGGAGAAGCTGAATGGCTGCGAATATACTATAATACCAGATCAGATTGAAGCCGGTACATTCATGATAGCTGCAGCCGCTACCGGAGGAGATGTGGTTGTCTCAGGCGTTATACCAAAGCACCTTGAATCCATTACAGCCAAACTGCTGGAAATGGGTGAAGAGGTTATAGAAGGGGATGACTATGTAAGGGTAAGAGGAATTGCGAAGCCCAGAAGGGTGAATATCAAAACTCTCCCCTATCCTGGTTTTCCTACAGACCTGCAGCAGCCTATGACGGTTTTATGCAGCATAGCCAAAGGCACCAGTGTGATCCATGAAAGCTTGTTTGACCATAGGTTCCGCCATGTAGAGGAACTTAGAAGAATGGGAGCCAATATCAAGGTAGAAGACAGAGTGGCAATATGTGAAGGGGTGGATTTCCTGACCGGTGCCCCGGTAACTGCTACTGACCTCAGAGCAGGTGCTGCACTTATTATAGCCGGATTAATAGCGCACGGGGTAACTGTGATCGATAATATACATTTCATAGACCGGGGCTATGAAAAAATTGAGCAAAAGCTGATGAAGCTGGGAGCTGACATCAGAAGGCTGAATGACGGTGAAAGCCTGCTTAAGGTGGTTTCTTCCAACAACACAATAGGTTGAAAGCATTATTGAATGAAAATCATTGTTCAAAGGTTTGCGTAAAATAATACAGACTGTTAAGAAAAGAAAAGGAGTCAGAAATGAGGATTAGTTTCTTAGCCAGGTAATATGAATATTGGGTGGCAAGGCGTACAGATTGCTGGTTCTGTCAGTATGCCTTCCTGCCGGTTTGCTAAGGAACATTGCCCTGCAGTTAAGCCTGGGTTTTCCTCGTTTGTTTTATTGACTTCCTGATTTATTGTCTTTTTATAACCTGCAATATGCGAATCAGGGAGAGAAGAGGCTGTCGAATAAAGATAAAGACTGTCAGTGGACATATGTTCATTGGCAGTTTTATTTTTTTCTTAGAGGAGAGGATTCGCGGTGCTATTGCTTCAATGCCGTAACATAAAAAAGGATTTTGGTATCCATGAGGTATTAAAATCAATAAATCTGGACCTGGAAGCAGGAGAGCGGGTTGGTTTAGTGGGCAAAAACGGGGCTGGAAAGACAACCCTTGCAAATATCATATATGGCGCTGTTCAGCCTGACCAGGGCGAGGTTATATGGCACAGCAGGAATATCAGAATAGGATACTTAAGACAGTCGGTTTACTATACATCAGAGCTTCTGCATGATCTTTATCAGGAGCATGATTCATCAGACATAAGTGAATTTCTGCATATTGCCGGAGAACTGGGCGCAGATAAGGTGCATAAATGGGATACTGACAGGTTTTCCGGGCTCAGCGGAGGAGAAAAGACAAAGCTGGCCCTGGCACATATCTGGTCATCTAAGCCTGATTTGCTGATACTGGATGAGCCTACCAATCATCTGGATCTGCAGGGAGTCCAGAGGCTTATAGATGAGCTTGAAAGCTATTCCGGAACCATATTGGTAATCTCGCATGACCGCTTTTTTTTAGATAATGCTGTAGATTGCATCTGGGAAATTGATAATGGTGTGCTGCAGGAGTACAGAGGCAATTACACCTTTTATCGCACCGAAAAGAAAAAACGCTATGAATCACAGCTTCATGCCTATGAAGCGCAGGAGAAATACCGGGAAAAGCTTGAGGCAGAAATCCGGCAGCTGAAGGACTGGTCGGCCAGGGCACACAGAGAATCTACAAAAAAAGGTGCAAAAAGCGGCAATAAAATGGGTACAAAGGAATATTTCCGGGTAAAAGCAAAGAAAATGGATAAAAGGGTGAAGTCCACCGTAAAAAGGCTGGAAAGACTAAAGCATGAAGGTGTCAGAAGGCCTGAGGAAGAACCGAAAGTATCCTTTGAGTTTTACCAGTCGGAAGCACGGGGGAAAAGGGTGCTGGAGGCATCAAATATTAAAAAAAGCTATGGAAACCGTCTGCTGTTTGATGAAAGCAGTTTCTATATTCAGCGAGGTGACAGGATGGGGGTATTTGGAGCCAATGGGTGCGGCAAGACCACATTGGTAAGGATTATACTGGGCAGGGAATCCGCAGAAGGTTCGCTCTTTGTTTCTCCTTCCATAAACATAGGGTATATGAGCCAGGATGTATCCGACCTGGAAAACGATAAAAAGGCTCTGGAATTGTTTGATATGCCTGACAGGAAAGAACAGGGGAAAATCCGCACCATGCTTGCCAACCTGGGAATAAGCGAAATATTGCTTAATAAACCCCTTAAAAGCCTTAGCATGGGAGAAAGAACAAAGCTGAAGCTGGCTGCTCTTTTAGTAAGGGAATATGATATGCTGATACTGGATGAGCCTACCAATCACCTGGATCTGTATGCCCGTGAGCAATTGGAAGATGCGCTGGAAGCGTATGAAGGCACCATGCTGCTCATTACTCATGACAGATACATGCTTGAGAGGCTTTGTGACAAGCTTTTGGTATTTGAAGACAACGTAATCAAGCGCTATGAATATGGCTTGGGCGAATATCTTGCCGGTAAGGATCATAAAGCCAGGGTTCAGCCTGCTAAAGGCGGACTGACGCCCGAGGAAGAAAGAATGCTGCTTGAAAACCGCATTTCTGATGTACTGAGCAGGCTCAGCCAGGCAGAGCCGGACACCCCTGAGTACATTGCTCTGGATATGAAGTTCAGGGAATTAATTGCCATGAGAAATAAGGTTTAGTTTAGTTCATATCAGCAGGAAGTCTACTGCTGCTTTGGCAGCGGGAGAGTCATCTACAGCCTGTATTGTTTAGGACCGATTTCAAATAGATTGTTTCCCAGGCTGTCTATAGCTGTGATTAAAGGCATGTTTTCCACTTCGAGCCTGTATACTGCTTCCGGTCCAAGGTCCTCAAAAGCCAGCATTTCTGCTTTTTTAACACAGCCTGCTATCAATGCACCTGCCCCGCCTGCTGCAGCAAGATAAACAGCCTTGTTGCGAATCATTGCTCCTATAACCTCGCGGCTGCGCAGACCCTTGCCAATCATGAATTTAAGGCCAAGATCCAGGAGCCGGGGGGTATAGCTGTCCATCCGCGAGCTGGTGGTAGGCCCGCAGGAACCGATGATTTTTCCGGGTGCGGCCGGACAGGGACCGGTGTAATAGATGCCTTGACCGGCAAGGTTAAATGGCAATGGGATATTCCTGTCCAGGAAGTCCATCATTCGCTTGTGGGCAGCATCCCTGCCGGTAAGTATGATTCCCGATAACTGCACTATATCTCCCGCTCTGAGATCTTCCAGTAGTTTTATATCTTCAGGTATTTTTATTGATTTTATCATACCGTTTTCTCCGTTTTGATTTTTATGAATTTATTAAAGTATTGCTTCTGCATGCCGTGCCGCATGGCATTGTATATTGACTGCCACCGGCAGCCCTGCCAGGTGGGTAGGATAGGTATCAATGTGCACAGCCAGGGCAGTTGTCCTTCCTCCCAGCCCCTGGGGGCCGATACCTGTGTTGTTGATTGCCTGCAGAAGCTCTTGTTCCAAGCCTGCTATTTCCGGTTTCGGATTTGGTTTTCCGGCTTCCCTCAGCAATGCCTTTTTGGCCAGGAAGGCTGCTTTTTCCATGGTTCCGCCTATACCTATACCAAGTATGATGGGCGGGCATGGATTGGCACCTGCCTGTATAACTGTGTCCAGCACAAAGCGCTTGATTCCTTCCACACCGTCGGATGGCTTCAG
The DNA here is from genome assembly GCA_012842605.1 of Clostridiales bacterium. GTDB lineage: Bacteria > Bacillota > Clostridia > Caldicoprobacterales > DTU083 > DUSN01. The sequence goes on along the minus strand of DUSN01000026.1, from coordinate 75,227 downwards.
CATGGTCAGACGGCTCATGTTTTCACTGCCAAAACCCTTAGGAGCGACGGCAATTTTCAATTGATCCCCTTCAACTATTTCATAGTGAATTACAGCAGGCGTATTGTCACCGGTATTTGTACGCTTCAGGGGGTCAAGAACAGATCTGCGCATATATCCTTTTTGGTAGCCCCGGCGTACTCCCTCATTGACCGCTTCCTGCAGGCTGCCGCCAGTAATATGGACATCCTGTCCTATTTCCATAAATATTACGGCCATGCCGGTATCCTGACATAGAGGCAGCTGATTTTCCCGGGAGGCATTTATGTTTTCAAGCAATTGATCCAAAATACGTATGCCGAAAGGTGATTCTTCTCTTTCCCGTGCTGTATCAAGCAAGTTCTTTACGTCATCACCCAGATTGTAGCATGCCTGTATGCATAATTTTTCGATGGCCTGTATAATTGCAGATACACGTATCTCCTTCATTTTTCCTCCTGTAGTTTATACTGCTTGCGCTGACTGCTTTCGTCCTTCGATTTATCGTTGTTATCCTTTGTATTCGCATCCGGTTATATAACAACAAAATTTTATCATTACAAACCGCTCCCTTTCAATGCATATTATCTTTTCATTTTAGTTATCAGCCCGGATTATGTTGTCTTGTAGAAAATTCTTGGTATATATATTATAATAAATTGATAGTCAATCTAACCAAGCAATCATACACAGGAGGCCGGCTATGGATTTCAGGGTTTGCTCGCTCTTCAGCGGGAGCAGCGGAAATGCAACATACATAGGGACAGAAAAAACACATATACTGGTGGATGCAGGGGTATCCATGAAAAATATTATAGCCGGGCTCAAACAGATCGGTGTGGAAGGCAGGGAATTAAACGGTATTTTGGTTACTCACGAGCATTCTGATCATATAAAAAGTGTTGGTGCTATTTCCAGGAAATTTGATGTACCTGTCTATGCAAACAAGGAAACCTGGGAGGCAATGGAATCCCAGATTGGAGCAATCGCAGCAAAAAATCAGCGGATTTTTGATAACAGCATGGATTTTTATATACAGGACATCAATGTGCAGCCTTATGAAATTCCTCATGATGCTGCCGATCCGGTCGGGTTCAGCTTTTATTTTCAAAACAAAAAAATTAGTATTACAACTGATTTAGGGCACACTAACAATAAAATAATAAAAGCTGTTATGGACTCTGACCTGGTGATCCTGGAAGCGAATCATGATATTGATATGCTCATGGCCGGTCCCTATCCAATATATCTGAAAAAAAGAATTTTGGGCAAGAAGGGCCATCTGTCCAATGTTGATTCGGGCAATGCACTGCTGGAAATGATAAAGGGTAAGGTTACACATGTTCTGCTGGCCCATTTGAGCAAGGAAAACAACTACCCGCAGCTGGCATATCAAACTGTAGTGGAAATACTGGAGAATAATGGAGTTAAAGTGGGCAGGGATGTATTGGTGGATATGACTTATCGGGATCGTGCCAGTAATTTCTATCATATAGGATAGCAGAAAGCCAGGGCAGGCCATAAACAGACGTTGACTGGAGGGAATGGCTTGCACCAAAGAAAAACAGTATATAAAAAACTGTATACTTATATTTGTTTTTTCATAATCATTGCCATACCCGCAATGATTTTTTTGCCTTCCTGCAGTACATTGCGCCGCCCGCAAAATATGCAGGAATATCAATATGAAAACTCACCATATGAAAGCACCCCGCAGCCCAGGCATACCCAGGAAACGCTGCCTGAACGCGACCCTGATCAAATAGGTTCAATTGCACGGGCGGCTCAAAAGGTAAGGCCTTCGGTAGTGGGCATATCTACCACCACTGTACTTGAGGAGGGTTTTGGCTATCCGGCTCAGAAGATAGAAGGAGTAGGTTCTGGCTTTATTGTCAGCCCGGATGGTTATATTCTGACTAATGATCATGTAGCAGTATCAACTGAAGCTGAAATATCCGTAATATTGCACAACGGAGACGAACTGGAGGGGAAGGTGCTTTGGACGGACCCAACCCTGGACCTTGCCATGATCAAGGTAAATGCAACCGGGCTTCCTGCTGCAGAGCTGGGTGACAGCTCCCAGCTGGTTGTAGGTGATCCTGCTATAGCAGTTGGCACGCCATTGGGGCTTCAATTCCAGCATACTACCACTGCCGGCATAATAAGTGCACTGGACCGCACTGTAGAGGTAGGTACGGAAAGAGGCCAGAATTTCATGGAGGATCTGATTCAAACCGATGCCTCAATCAATCCCGGCAATAGCGGTGGGCCCCTGGTGGATATAAACGGTCGGATTATAGGCATTAATACGGTTAAGGTTGTTACTGCTGAAGGTATCGGCTTTGCGATTCCCATTAATGTAGCAAAGCCAATAATACAGCATTTTCTTGAGGAAGGAGAGTTTGTCACTCCATATATAGGTATAGTAGGCTATGATAAAGCCATAGCGCATTACTACAAGCAAACTGATGAACTGGTTGACGGGGTTTATGTAGTAAACATGGATCCTCGCGGCCCGGCATACAAGAGCGGTATAAGGGTGGACGACATAATTACCAAAGTGGACGGAAAACCGGTTACCAAGATGCTGGAGCTTAGGATAGCCGTTTATTCCAATCATGTCGGCGATACTATAAAAATGAATGTGATGCGGGACGGAAAGGAAATGGAATTTGATGTGAAACTGGAAGAAGCTCCGACATCTAAGTAAATTAAATAATACAATTCAATCACTCCATTGTCTAAGCTATTACCCCTTTTTTGCGGGGGTTTTTGTTGTCCTTTTTATTGCTTTCTATTTACGGGGTTTTATTTATAGGATATGATAGTAATGAAAAGGAGGAATTTACATGTATAATGAATCTTCCCAAACAATCGAACAAGGAACAACAAGAACCCCTGAACCTTTAGCCGGCAGCTTTTTATATTTAATAGTACTGTCGTTAATGCTGGCTTCCTCGGTGTTCACCCGCCAAGTTAATATTGATGGCGACCGTTATTATATTTTTATGTTCTTAATCCAATTGGTAACCATCGGTCTGCCCCCCATTGCATATCTGATTTTAGGAAAAAAGGATATCAAATATTCATTAAGGCTTAACAAGGCAAGTGTTGCTGAAATATTCTTGTCTATCGGAATGGCATTGTTCGGGTATGGTGTAATTATTTTTATTAATCTTGTATGGATATTATTTTTAAGCAGATTCGGCACCCCGAGGCCTGCATCTCTTCCGGCTATTGAAAATGCAAGACAATTTTGGATGGCAATAGCGGTTGTTGCTGCGGTGCCTGCTTTACTGGAGGAATTTTTATTCCGTGGTGTCATTCAAAGAGGGTATGAAAGTTTTGGCAAGATAACTCACATAATATTAACCGGCATATTGTTTGCTTTGTTGCACTTAAGCATTGTTTCAGTGCCAGCTATTATCCTGATAGGAATACTGCTTTGCTATATAGCTTACCGGTCAAATTCCATCTGGGCCAGCATTGCGTATCATTTTACAAACAATGCTATAGCAGTTACTTTGTCATATATTTCGTCCATTATATCTAAATTATTTCCAGCTGAATTTGATGGCATGTCGCCTAATTTTGCTGATGTTCCTCCTGAAGCACTCAGAATGGCAGTTGCTGTATGGGGTTTCATAGGCTTTTTTGCTTTGCTGTTCTTTGGTGCATGCCTGGCTGGGTTCCACATTGCTACCAGAGACAAGCAAAGAATACGGCCGGTCGATACTTCTATAAATGCAGGCGGGAAGTTTATACTGTTGATACCCGCTATTTTGGCAGTGCTGGTTATAATTGTTCTTCTTGTATTTGAAGCCATAGAAATGGTTAACCCAACCCCTATAATGTAGTATAAGCAAATGCAATCCCTGATAAAAAATAAGTCCTTAGCTGATACTTATTATAGTAAATTACTGTGAGTAAATACAGAATTCCCTGACTGATTGTAAGCTTAATATGAAAGAGATGAATAATGAATATCCGGATAATCTGCGTAGGAAAAATAAAGGAAAAATATCTTACACAAGGCATATCAGAATATATTAAACGTCTCAGCCGCTATGCTAAAGTAGAGATTATCGAGGTGGAGGATGAGAAAGCACCTGAAACTCTTTCACCTTCTGAAGAGGATATTGTTAAGCAGAAGGAAGGAGCCAGAATCAGCAGGCATTTTCGGGATGGCTCAGTGAAAATTGTGCTGGCTATAGAGGGCAAAGCTTATACATCAGAGGAGTTTTCCGCAAAGCTGCATCAATATGGATTATCCGGCCAGAGCCAGCTTGACTTTGTAATAGGAGGTTCATTAGGATTAGATCCGACTGTAGTAAAACAGGCGGACCTGGTCCTTTCCTTTTCCAAGATGACCTTTCCACATCAGTTGATGAGACTCATCCTTTTGGAGCAAATATACCGGGCTTTTAAAATAATAAAGGGAGAGCCGTATCATAAATGACTATAGTATTATATACGGTCTGTAATTAAGGATGAGTTGGTCATGCAAGTAGTAGCTCAATTATAGTCATTTACCTGTACTTTGAATATAGCTTAAAAAAAGAAGATAAAATGTTGACTGTTGACGCAATTAAAGACAAAGTACATAATTGGTGAGACCTTGTAAGTATTCAATAGGGTATTGCAAAGAATGCAATGGGAGCTTGTTTGAGCTTCTATTGCATTTTCTATGCAGCTTAATGGTGTTAACGATGAATGAAATAAACCTGTGAGATAAATAACTATAACTGGAGGTGGTATAAGTGAAAGTAGCGATCATGGGAGCAGGAATGTCAGGTCTTTCCTGTGCAATTACGCTTGAAAAACATGGCGTGGAACCTGTTATTTTTGAGAAGCGAAGATGTGTAGGAGACCGGTTTGTAAATGGAGAAGCCACTTTCAGCATGTTCAACAGACCTATAGGTGATGAGTTGAAGTATTTGAAAGAAAAACACGGTATTCATTTGATTCCTACTGATGTAGTCAATAAGCTGGTAGTTCATTCGAAGAATGAAACATCAAGTATTGACGGATCATTGGGTTATCTGAATATCAGGGGAAGACATGAAAAGTCATATGAATGCCAGCTGGAAAGACAGGTTAAAACCAAAATAAACTTTAATTCTGATTATGAGTATCAGCAGCTAATTAAAGACTTTGATTATGTGGTTCTGGCAACCGGTGATGCAGAATATGCTTTACGGCTGGGAAATTTCAGATGCGATCTTACCTGCACCATCAAAGGGGCAACGGTAACCGGTGAGTTTTTAACCAATTTCCCGCATGTGTGGTTTAACTATGAAATAATACCCAAAGGGTATGCCTGGCTGCTGCCCTTTTCTGAAACTGAAGCAAACCTTGTATTGGCTTACCCTGATTATCCGGATAATATTAAGCTGGACTTGGATAAAATGTGGGAGTCCTTCTATGGATTAGCCTGCAGGCAGCTTGACCAAAACCTAAAGGTAACCGATAGGTTTGAAATAACAAGATATATGATGGGCATCTGCAAAAATCCAAAGATCAATAATACATACTTTGTAGGCAATTGTTTTGGAGCTATGTCTCCCGGGCTTGGATTCGGACAGTTCACATCTGTTTTAACCGGTGTGTATGCAGCTTATGATTTGCTGAACATGGGCAGCTACTGTGAGCTTACCAAGCCTTTGTTTGAAAATTTTAATCATTCACTTGCCTTGAGAAGGTTTCTGGAAAATCTTAATGACAGCAACTGGGATCTAATCGTAAAAAGTCTTGACAACAAAGTGCTGGACGGTATTGTGGATAAAGTAATCAGCAATAAAAGCAGGATTCAGTTTCTTAAAGCCCTGCTGCCTTTTATGAAGCTGTGGAATGTATTCAAAGGCAGCCGTGTAAAGTAATCTTAAAAATATATATTATTATGATTGACATATACATGCATCAGGAATATAATGTTAATAGAACATATGAATAATTATTCAAGTAATCAAGTGATACGTTTGTGAGGCGATGCCTATGGTTAAAAAGTATGCTCCGATTGAAAAATGTGATTGTGATGTAATACATCAGGATGTAGTGGATCAAGTGAAAGCTAAAATGCCCAGGGAGGAAACCCTGTACGATCTGGCGGAATTATTCAAGGTGTTTGGAGATACCACCAGGATAAAAATTCTTTGGGCGCTTGACGAATCTGAAATGTGTGTTTGTGATATAGCCAACCTTCTTAATATGACCCAGTCGGCAATATCTCATCAGCTGCGGGTCTTAAAGCAGGCTGACTTGGTAAAAAGCAGAAGGGATGGCAAGGTAGTTTACTATTCCCTGGATGATGAACATGTGCAGCAGATTATTGATCAGGGTCTGACACATATAAATGAAAAATAACTATTGCTTAATATATTTTTTGGCTTTAACTATGAATAATTGTTCAATCATTCATATTAGTTAATGTGTGGACTGTAAGGAAAAAATTAGCAGATTATATTAGACTTAAAAATTCAGGGGGGACATTATAATGACAAAGAAATTTATATTAAAGGGATTAGGATGTGCCAATTGTGCAGCCAAGATGGAAAATGCCATCAGCAAGCTTGACGGAGTAAAAAGTGCTTCAGTTAATTTCATCACAACAAAACTGACAATAGAAGGCGAAGATGACAGGATGGATGAAATATTAAAGGAGGCAGAGAAGATAATCAAAAAAATCGAACCGGATGTTGTAATGAAAAAGGCTTAGAGGAGCAAGAGTATGAGAAATCGTCTTTGGCGGATTATAGTCAGTGCCGCAGTCTGGGCATCTGCTGCCGCAATAGACTGGCAGCCGGACTGGGTGTCAATTATTTTATATTTGGCTTGCTATGCAATAGTAGGATGGGATATTGTTGTAAAGGCTGCCAGGAACATAATCAGGGGTAATGTGTTTGATGAAAACTTTTTAATGAGTCTTGCTGTCATAGGAGCATTTCTGATAGGAGAATATCCTGAAGGCGCGGCTGTTATGCTTTTTTACCAGGTTGGGGAAATGTTTCAGGATTATGCGGTGGATAAATCAAGAAAATCCATTGCCGGCTTAATGGACATCCGGCCGGATTATGCCAATGTTAAAAAGGAAAATGAACTGGTCAGAATGGATCCGGATGAAGTAAACCCGGGTGATGTAATCGTTATTAAACCCGGTGAAAGGGTTCCCCTTGACGGCAGGGTAATAGAAGGCAGGTCTTTCTTGGATACCTCTGCTTTGACCGGAGAGTCGGTTCCGCAGGAAGTGCTGGAGGGCAGTGATGTACTGAGCGGATGCATTAATCTCAGCGGTGTTTTGGTTGTGGAAGTTACCAGGGAATATGGCCAGTCTACAGTCAGCAGGATACTGGACCTTGTTGAAAATGCAACAGTTAAGAAGTCAAGATCCGAGAGGTTTATTACCCGGTTTGCCAGGTACTATACTCCTGTGGTAGTCAGCATTGCCGGGCTGCTTGCAGTGCTGCCGCCTTTGCTGTTGAAAGATGCAGCTTTTTCAGACTGGATCTACAGAGCACTGTCCTTTTTAGTAGTTTCCTGCCCGTGTGCTCTTGTTATTTCTGTTCCCCTCAGTTTCTTTGGAGGGATAGGAGGAGCATCATCCAAAGGAATCCTGATCAAAGGCGGAAACTACCTGGAAGCATTGGCCCGCACTGAAAGCGTCGTATTTGATAAAACAGGTACACTTACTAAAGGAGTATTTCAGGTCCGGGAAATTCACCCTGAGGGGATGTTAAAGGAAGAATTGCTGGAACTGGCAGCCTATGCCGAGAGCTTTTCCAATCATCCAATTTCTCAGTCTTTGAAAAGTGCTTACGGTAAAGAAATAGATCATAGCCGGGTTTCCAGTGTGGAGGATATTCCAGGTCATGGCATTGTTGCTATAGTTGATGGCAGGGAGGTTCTGGCCGGGAATGACAAGTTGATGCAGCAAAAGGCGATACCATACAGGATACTTGAATCACCAGGCACACTTGTGCACTTGGCTGTTAACGGCATGTATGCCGGATATATCCTGATTGCTGATGAAATCAAGTCCGATGCTTATAAGGCGGTAGAGGAACTGAAAATGGCAGGTGTACGGATGATTGCCATGCTGACCGGTGACAATGAAGCTGCTGCAGGAAGTGTAGCAAATGAGCTTGGCCTGGATAAAGCCTATGCCGGGCTGCTTCCGGGGGACAAGGTGGAAAAGCTGGAAGACCTGCTGGCTCAGACCAGCCCTAAAGCCAGTCTGGTCTTTGCAGGTGACGGCATTAATGATGCCCCTGTCCTGGCCCGGGCTGATATCGGTATTGCCATGGGCGGTTTGGGCTCGGATGCTGCCATTGAGGCTGCTGATGTGGTGATAATGACCGATGAGCCGTCCAAGATAGCAGAAGCAATAAAGATTTCAAAAAAGACATTGTCTATTGCACACCAGAATATTGTTATGGCCATCGGAGTCAAGGTTATTGTCCTTGTTCTCAGCGCTTTTGGTGCAGCTGCGCTTTGGGCAGCCATATTCGCAGATGTAGGCGTGACTGTGCTTGCGGTTCTGAATTCATTAAGGGCTTTGAATGCCGGGAATCGAGCCTTTGGGAATTGATTGTTTTAATTGGAATAACACTTGCAGATTATCTACTCTGCAAGTTGAACTGTTATAGAAATATCATTTATTGACAATATATTTCTGTCAAATTATTATTAGTATAAGTAAAATGGCTTGTCCTTAACAGAACATGTTAAACCCAGACTGCCTTGACAAATAAAGTCAGGCATATTTAATTCAGAAACGGCAGGACTTTGCCTTTATGAAAGCAAAGAAAGTGCAACCCCGGGATTAAACGTATGTAAACTTAAATATCATTATAATAAAAAGAATTAAAGGGTGGAGATTCCGTATGAAAAAAGGTATCTGCTGTGCCGGCAACATGATAGTGGATATAACTTACCCCATTGAAACATGGCCCAGGCAAAACGAACTGACTCACATAACCGAGGGAATAACCCGATCCACCGGTGGTTCCGTGTGTAATACGGTGATGGATTTAGCAAAGCTGGATCCTAACATGCATTTAATCGCTTCCGGAATTGCAGGTCATGACGCTGAGGGTGAATTCATCCTTCAGGAATTAGGCAAGTACCCCAATATTGATCTGAGCATGGTGAAGCGTACCGGCAGTACCTCATTCACTGTGGTTATGAGCAACAACCAAACCAAGGAACGGACATTTTTCCAATATGCCGGGGCCAATGCATATTATGGTGAGGAGCATATTGACTGGGACAGGCTGGATGTAAATATACTTCATATCGGGTATATCCTCCTGCTGCCGCATTTGGACGAGGAAGATGCAGAGTACGGCACCAGAATGGCCCGGCTTTTGTGTCGTGCCCAGAACCAGGGCATAAAAACTTCTATAGATGTGGTCTCAGAAACAGGCGATAGGTTTAAGAGGCTGGTAACACCCGCGCTGAAATACACCGACTATTGCATAATAAACGAGCTGGAGGCGCAGCAGACCACAGGCGTATTGCTGAGGGATGAAAATGGAATTCTGCATAGGGAGAATATGAAAGAAGCTTTGGAGAAGCTTTGTGAGATGGGAGTATCCACCTGGGCAGTAATCCATTGTCCTGAGTTAGGCTGCGGCCTGGATTCAAAAGGAAACTATTATGAAGTCTCCAGCCTGAAATTGCCAAAGGGTTACATCAAGGGTACCGTTGGCGCAGGTGATGCTTTTTGTGCCGGTGTATTGTATGCTGCTGAAACCGGCATGCCGCTTCCTGAAGGTCTGAAATTAGGTGCCTGCACCGCGGCTGCTTCTCTTAGCGAGGTCAACGCCACCGATGGTGTAAAGACAGTTTCTGAGGTTTTAAAGTTATATGATTTATATGGAGAATAAGAGCGCAATACTTGAAAAATTTGAGCGAAGTAGGTTATAGCATGAAAGCAGTTATGTATGGTGCCGGCAATATAGGCCGCGGCTTTGTAGGAGCTCTCTTCAGCCAGTCCGGTTATCAGGTTACGTTCATTGATATTGCTGAAGAGGTAGTAAAATCTTTGCAGGAAAAACAATCCTACACTATTCGATATGTGTCCAATGAAGGTTTTGAAGATGTTTTAGTACAAAATATAACAGCCATAAACGGAAAAGACACCGAAGCTGTTTCAGATGCCATAGCTGAGTGTGACATCATGGCTACAGCCGTAGGTGCAAGGGTTCTTGAGTTCATTGTTCCCAATATTGCGGCAGGTTTGCGCAAACGCTGGGCTTTGGGCGCTAAAGCGCTGAACATAATAATATGTGAAAATCTGATGCATGCCAACAAGGTGCTGGAGAGCATGCTCAAGGCCTTGCTCACTGATGAAGAGTGCAAAAGGTTTGACGAAACCGTGGGCTTGGTAGAGGCTTCTATTGGACGCATGGTTCCGGTGCAGACAGAGGAAATGAAGGATGGCGATCCTTTGCGGGTCTGCGTGGAACGCTATGGCTTCCTGCCCGTTGATAAGGCAGCCTTTAAAGGCGGTATACCTGAGATTAAAAATATGGTGCCTTTTGAACCCTTTGACTTTTATATCAAGCGCAAACTGTATATACATAACATGGGCCATGCCACTTGTGCTTACCTGGGAGATATACTGGGTCTGAAATATATATATGAAGCCATAAATACGTCAGAGGTCAGGCTTTTGGTGCAGAACGCCATGATAGAAAGTGCAATGGCATTGTCCAGGAAATATGATGTGGGGCTGTATGAGATACTAATGCATATCAATGATCTTATTTATCGGTTTTCCAACGCCGCATTAAAAGATACCTGCCAAAGAGTAGGCGGTGATCCCGGACGGAAGCTTTCACCTGAAGACAGGCTCATCGGCTCAGCTGCTCTTGCGCTGGAGTGCGGCATTACCCCGGCATATATTGCTGTAGGCGCAGCTGCCGGCTTGCGGCGGTATATAGCTGAGGCAGAAGGCTTGGAACAATCCATGGAAAGTGCCCGGCAGGTTTTGGCTGAGGTATGCCGGCTGGATACAGACAGTCAATTGGCACAAATGATACTTGATATATACAGAATGATCCTGTATAGCGCCAGCCTGTCGGAGCTGTGCCAGGCAGCTGACAATTACAGGGCAAGAAGCATGGGAAGCATAATTTAATATAATGGAGATTTAGTATTATTGGGAAAGATATGCTCTGAATTATACTCTGTAATAGTTCAGGGTTGTAAGCCTGTCAAAGCCGCAGTCCTTATAAACCTTAAGAGCTGCATGGTTTCCGGTGTCCACCAGGAGGTGGACACTTTTAATATTTTCGGGCAGATCATTTATAGCGGTAATAAGTGCCTGTTTCCCGTATCCCTTTCCCCTGAATTTGGGATGTATGCAAAAACCTCCTATGATTGCCTGGTTGCCTGATGTCTCAATACGGATTTTTCCTATGATTTTGGTATCCAGGCAAATAAGATATGTTATTCGGTTGATTTTTTCCTCCTCTTCAGGCAGCATTCCGGTAAAACCAGCTATACCAAAACAAGAAAGGTTTAACAGGGCTATTGCTGCTGTATCACGGTTATCAGCCTTGCGAAGAGTAAGATTGCTGCTTAAGTCTGATTTAAGGCAGACGGGGCGGCTCATCAGGTACTCTGAAAAAGAGGATACAGCACCTGTCTTTTTAATGAAGGCCTGTCCGGAATCGGACCGGTTGTCGCATACCAGGAGTATCTCAGACAGCCTCCGCCTTTTGCATTCATCCATTGCCAATGAAAACAGTTTAGTAAAAATTCCCTTTCTTCGATAGAGGGGGTGAACCATGCCTGACAGCTCACATGTTTTTCCGCCCAGGTTGAAGATGCTAAGATATCCTGTTAACTGTCGGTCCGAATAGTACAGAAAATCATTTACGCAATCGGCTGAATTCATTATACCCAGGCTTGCCATATTAAACTTAAGATCCAGCTCCAGTTTCAGATACTGCCTGCAATGTTCCATGCAGGTATCTTCCAGCTTTTTTATACTAATATAGTCCTCATGGCTGAGCTGTCGCTTAAGCGAGATATACGTATCGTACATTCGGCACCCCCTTGCTGTTATATAAATCAGTAATAATCACTGCTGAAAATGGAATTTTTTACTATTACATAGTCCACATTACGGATGGCATCCAGCTTGTTGCCTCCTGCATAGGAGATGGCCGATTGGAGGTCCTGCTCCATCTCTATTAAGGTATCCCTTAATGAGCCTTTATGTTCAACGAACATTCTCTTGCCCTCGACATTTCTTCTTTCGCCTTTTTGAAACTCCGAGGCGGAACCAAAATATTCCTTATACAGCTTGCCGTCTTTTTCAATGGTCATTCCGGGGGATTCTTCATGACCGGCAAACAAGGAACCTATCATTACCATTGACGCGCCAAAACGAATGGACTTGGCAATATCTCCATGAGTGCGGATGCCCCCGTCTGCTATAATGGGCTTGCTGGCTGCCTTGGAGCACCAGCGCAGGGCTGCCAGCTGCCAGCCGCCTGTTCCGAACCCGGTCTTAAGCTTGGTAATGCATACTTTTCCAGGTCCAATGCCTACCTTGGTAGCATCGGCTCCGGCATTTTCCAGTTCCCGGACAGCCTCTGGTGTGCCGACATTTCCGGCTATGAGAAAACTTTTTGGAAGAAGGCTCTTGATATGGCGGATCATTTTGATAACCATATCTGAATGGCCGTGTGCAACATCGATGGTAATATACTCAGGTGTCAGCCCATTTCTGTGCAGCTCCTCGATAAAGGCAAATTCCTGATCCTTAATGCCAACACTGATGGAGGCATACAAACCCCTTTTCTGCATGTCCTTAACAAAGTCCAGGCGCTTCTCAGGTTCAAACCTGTGCATGATGTAAAAATAACCGTTTGATGCTAAAAAAACAGAGATTTTTTCATCTATGATGGTCTGCATATTGGCGGGCACTACAGGCAGTCTGAACCTGCGGCCGCCGAATACAACTGAAGTATCACATTCGCTCCTGCTTTTAACAATACATTTAGCAGGTATCAATTGCACATCTTCATAATCAAACACTCTGTCCATACAGAACTCCTCCTAATGTATCAAGATAAAAGTAAATAAAATAAACAGTGCATGCTGTTCCTATGATAACACCGGGATATTACATTTATGTACCGCTGCTTATGCGTACATAATTAAGTTTAACTGGGTTAATGCATCAAATCAATATCCAGCATACATTATATTATTATCTTACTATGGACAAACAGGGATTGTATGTCACATTATTTTATCATACAATTTCCTCAGAGTAGAATCAATACGCAAAAGGCAAAGTATAATGGAGGAGGAAAAAAGTATGAGGAAAAAACCGGAAAAATTGAAGCAGAGAAGGCTTGTTTCAGTTATTGCAGCTGCTATTTCCATTCTTGCTGTCATTTCAATTTTCATCTCAGTATCAATGCTGTCAAAAGCAAATGTGCTGAAGTTTGAGTTGAGTAAATTCCTGGCACTTAACGGCAGTTTGCAGGAAAATGTTGAAGCATTAACACAATCCGTCCGTGGATTGGAGGAAGAGAATAAAAGGCTGAAGAACAGAAATGCAGAGCTGGAAGACGCAATAGAGGAACTAAAGCGCAGGAATGAAGAGCTGGAGCAAGCAAACCTGGCATTGCAGCAGCAAATTGAGCAAAGGCGCAGGTCATATCGTACTGAAGTGCTGCATGGCCTGGTGGATATACAGGAATTGGACCCCTCCATTATCGTTGATCTGCGTTATGCATCCAATAACAATTTTATGGGATTTCAAATCTACCCTGATAACAGCAGGGCATATCTTAGGAGAGAGACAGCAGTCAAATTATTACAAGCCAGTGAAATATTTAAGAAGGATGGTTATTACATTAAGATCTGGGATGCTTATCGTCCGCTTTCAGCCCAGAAAATAATGTGGGAGCATTCACCCCTGCCTGGTTATATTGCCAATCCTGATAATGGTTCAAAGCATAACAGGGGTGCTGCCGTAGATATCACACTGGTGGACAAGGAAGGCAATGAACTGGAGATGCCTACCGGGTTTGACGACTTTACGGAGAAAGCAGCCCGGGATTATCCTCATCATTCGGCTGAGGCCAAAAAAAACATGGATTATTTGACACAGGTTATGAACAGCTGCGGCTTTAAGGGAATACGCACTGAATGGTGGCATTTTGAGGACATAGATGCCAGGAATTATCCATTGTTGGATATAGGTCTGGATTCGTTTTAGGCATTCGGCAGGCAGGTTGCTCTCCATATGACCGTTTTTAGGATAAACAAATTTCATAATATGCTTAATAATTAGTGTAAAGTACCGATATTTAATTAAAAGTCATAATTCAACAAATTTTGTCGGATATCTTATCCTGGATTCAGGTCCGGAGCCTTGGGCAGGGCATGATGATTTCATGGAAGAAAATAAAGCCGTAAACAAATGGCAGCTTAATGGCAAAAGAGGTGGGGGTAAATGAAACGTATCAATGTGCAAGGTATCAAAATGAAAAGCATCAAGTCAAGGTTGATCGTAATCATAGCGGTATTTACATCAATCATGTTGTTATCCCTTGGAGCAGTATATTATATAAATGCACTGGATACCGTTACCAATGAGGTATACGAGGCACTTCAGCTGGTGGCTGCTGAAAGTGCAAAACTAGTTGCCAGTGAAATAGACACCCAATTGACCTTTTTGGCAACCGCAGCACAAAATGCGGTTTTCGATTCCATTTTAGCCGAGAAAAAGCTGAAATATATGGAAAGTGAAGCACAGAGAATGGGATACCAGGTTTTGGGTGTTGTTGATTTAAATGGCAAGGCCCTGAGGAGCGATGGCATTGAAGTGGATGTGAACGACAGAGAATTCTTTGTTTTGGGGAAAGACGGCAAGCCTAATGTCTCCGACGTGCTCATTGATAAGGTAACCGGAAAACCTATTATCATATATGCGGCACCTATCATGCGCAATGGTATCGTAACGGGTGTATTGTACGGAGTACGCGATGGAAATGAGCTGAGTCGATACACCAATGAAATTGTCTTTGGGAAGAGCGGTTATGCCTATATTATTAATGATGAAGGGACAACCCTTGCTCACCCCGATTCCAGCCTGGTTATGAATTTTGACAATATAATAAAAAGATCTGAAGAAGACAGGACACTGAAACAGCTTGCTGATTTGCATCTTAACATGATCGCTGGGGAAACCGGTGTTGGACAGTATTCCTATAATAATGAAAAGAAAATCGCGGGATATACTCCTATTCCTGGCAGCAACTGGTCTCTTGCTGTTGTGGCCAATGTAGCGGAAATACTCTCCCATGTTGATAATATAAAGAATCAAATGCTTTTGCTCGGATTTTTCTTTGTTGCAGTTGGCGTAGCGGGTGCAATCATTATAGGTAAGCTTTTTGCTGATCCTATTAGCATGATGACCTCCATACTGGAACGATTTGCTGATTATGACCTGACGTTTGACAGCAACAGTAAAGCTTTGAAATACCTGAAGCGAAATGATGAAATTGGGAAAATAGCAAATGCAATTGCAAAAATGCAGTATGCGTTCAGCCGCTTGATTAAACAAACCATAATGTCATCGGAAATGGTTGGTGCAACTTCCCAGGAGTTGAGTGCAAGTATTCAGGAGATAAGCAAAAATGCGCAAAACCAGGCTTCCACTACAGAGGAAGTATCCAGCTCCATGGAAGAGATGACTGCCAATATCAGTGTTGTCAATGACAATATGCAGACTGCAGCAAAAGATATTGGTGCAATCAGCCAGGCTATGGCAGAATCCGATAAAGGAATAACCGACAATACCAGGAACCTGATTGAAATTAATGCCTCGTTAAGTTCTATCCTGAATGCACTGAATGAAACAAGGCAGTCTATTCATCTGATATCTGAAAAATCCAAGTCTGCATCACAGGAAGCACAGGGTACCGTAGCACTGGCTGAGGTAGGCAAGAGAAACCTGGACAAGACAGTAACCCAAATGACCAGTATTCAGGATACTATTTTAAACTTGTCTAAAGTGATTTACGGGCTGGGTGAATCCGCAAATCAAATAGGTGATATTACAGACCTGATAAAAGATGTTGCAGAACAAACCAATCTTCTGGCACTGAATGCATCAATAGAAGCAGCCCGGGCAGGAGAACACGGAAAAGGCTTTGCGGTTGTTGCTCAGGCGATTGGCAACCTGGCTGATGAGTCCCAAAATGCTACAAAAGAAATTACGAAGGTAATAAAGAACATTCAGATGGAAATAGGGAAGGCAGTTGCAAGCAGTGAAGAGGGAACTAGAGTAGTGGAAAGCGGCACACTTTTGGTCAAGGATACCAGTGACTCCCTGGAAAAGATATTTGAGGCAATTCAGAAAACATCTGATGTCATTAACGAAATAACAGCCCAAATGGACAAGCAGTCCCAGGATGTTAACGACATATATTCTTCTTCCAACGAGATCAATCATAGGGTAGATACATTAATGGCTGCGATGAAGAAAGAGGCTGAAAATGCTGCAGGAATAAAGGAGAAGCTTGCTTCCCTTCATCAGATGATTAATGAAATCAGCAGATCTATGGAACAGCAGTCAGCTGCTGTGGAACAGGTGAGCTGCGCTGTGAATGACAATGCAGCAGGAATCGAGGAAATTTCTGCCGGCAGTGAAGAAATTGCCAGAAGTGCGGAGGAACTTGCCAATAGCGCACAGCAGCTTATTGAACAGGTTCAGAAATTCAAAATATAGGATACTGAAAAAAGCAAAGCAGAGGAGCAGATGTTTCAACATAAAATGATGCGTTTATTCAATAAATGCATCATTTTTATTATTGCCTCAATACCTCAGGTAATATTGAAGATAAATTTGATATGTAGACTTAACTATATACAGGAAATGCCGATGATAATATTTAAATTATTCGATAAAATTCGTCATAACTGATTAAATGGGCTGATTGCACATAATTTCAGATAAGAGGGAACTGCAAATGGAAGATACTTTAAGAAATGCCTTTTACGAGGAAGCAGAGGAATTATTTCAGGAAATAGAAGACTGTATTTTAAAAATAGATGGAATAGGTGCAACCAAAGACAATATTGACAGCCTTTTTCGTTATATGCACACCTTAAAGGGTTCTTCCGCAGCAATGGGTATGACTGATATGTCAGAGCTTACGCATCAATTGGAAGATCTTCTTGGCATGGTAAGGGAAAAAAAGCTGGAAATCAGCCGGGACATGATAGATATCATGCTGCAAAGCTTGGATGAGCTGAAAATACGCGTTGCAAAGCATAAAAGAGACGAGGCCTATGAAATTAATACAGCTCAATTTGCTGCATTGATTAATTTTTGTAAATCAAAGGAAACTGCCGGAAAGCACTCTGAAACATCAATAGCAGCTGTTGGAGAAGCTGAAAAGACTAACTATGTGCATTCGCTGGGCCTTGAGGAAAAAGCCTATACCATTCAAATCTACCTTCGCGAAGACACCCTTATGAAGGGAGCAAGGCTTTATATCGTAACAGACAAGTTGTCTAAATCCGGCCATATACAAAGAACCAGCTGGGATCAATCCGAATCCGCTGAAATAGAGGGATGTCAGTTCGAATTGCTTTATATCAGCAGCTTGTCGGAAAAGGAAATAGAGGATTTGGTCTATTCCATTTCTGACATAGAAAAGGTTGAAGTATCCGAGATACAAGCAGATACAAGGATTGAGAGGCAGGATAAAGACAAGGAGGAGCTCCAGTCTGTTATTCGGGTGAATATTAAAAAACTAGACCAGCTGCTTCGAATAGTTGAGGAATTATCTGTTGATAAGGAAAGATTAAAGCAGCTCATGAAAAAGGTAGGTCAGAAATACAGCAAGGACCCCGATGTAAAAGCTTTGAGCAGCCTTGTCCAACATATCGATTTCATAGGCAATGAAATGCAGGAATCGGTTATGGCAACAAGGATGTATACTCTGGACAGCATCTTCAACCGTTTTCCCAGGGTTATAAGAGATTTGTCAAGAAAACAGGGGAAAGAGATAGAACTCAAGGTTGAGGGAGAAAGCACGGAACTGGATCGCAGCATTATGGAGAAAATAATTGATCCATTGAATCACATTATTAGAAATTCAGTGGACCATGGAATAGAACTGCCGGATGAAAGAGAGAAGGCCGGGAAGAGCCGAAAAGGGACAATTAAACTGTCCGCAGGTCAGGAACAAGGCCATATCTATATCAGGGTAGAAGATGACGGCAGGGGAATAAATGTGCAGAAAGTTAAAAAGAAAGCCATTGAGAAGGGGTTGATCGGACAGGAGCAGGCACAGTCGATGTCAGATAAGGAAGCGTTGGAATTGATATTCATGCCGGGTTTTTCTACCGCAGATAAGGTAACGGATGTATCCGGACGAGGCGTCGGAATGAATGTAGTAAAAGAGAATATTGAACGTATCAATGGCATGATTGATATTCACAATGTAGAGGGTCAAGGGGTGGCAATTACATTAAAGCTTCCTTTGACTTTGGCAATTATACAATCATTGCTGATTAGAACAAAACGACACCGCTTTGTGCTGCCCTTACTATCCATAATTGAGATATTCAAGGTAAAAGAAAGTGAATACGACAAAAAGGTGAAATTTGTACATGGAAAAGAAGTCATGAACTGGCGAGGGGAAATCCTTCCGGTAATACGAGTATCCAATCTGTTTGATACCAACGCCCCAAAGACCAAGTCTTTTGTCGGAATCATTATAGGACTTTCTACCCGTAAAATCATCCTTGGAGTGGAAGAAATATTAGGGCAGCAGCAGGTTGTTATCAAGTCTCTGGAAAAGTTTACGGGAAAGGGAAATGTACTGGGTGAGCTTAAGGGAGTCTCGGGCACCGTAATTTTGGGTGACGGGGAGTTTGCTTACGTCCTTGACGTTCAAACACTGCTTAAGGATGAAAACTTTAAGGGTAATGATCTAAAGGAACCAGCAGACTGATAGTGCCAGTATAGCACTTGGGACGATATATGGAAACGGAAAAACAGCAGGGTAATTTCCGGAAATGGCAAGTCAGGCAAAGCGATTTTCAAATATGAGAAAGTGACAAGAAGGAGTAGAAATGAATGGATAAGCTGAATCAGTTTGTGATATTCAAAACGGGTGCTGAAGAATATGCCATCCCGATTTTGAAGGTTAATGAAATCATTCGGTTAAAAGAGATCAATATAACGGAGGTTCCCAATACACAGAAATATATTATGGGGATTATCAACCTTCGGGGTGAAGTCATACCGATTATAGATCTCAGAATGAAATTCAATATGCCTCGTAAGGAATTGGATGACAGCCACAGGATTATTATTGTCAACTTTCAGGAGAAAAGTGTTGGGTTTATGGTAGATTCCGTTTCAGAAGTTGCAGAAATTGATGAGGAAGATATTACCCAGCCGCCTGAGGAAATTTCCGATATCAACAGCAGATATATAACGGGGATTGCAAAATACAAGGACAGGATTTTTATCATCCTGGATATCGATATCATCATAAGTGATAAGGAAATAAGCATAAAGGAAGGTTAAGACATTATGAAGAGCATAAAAAGCCAGCTGATAATTATTGTTGCTATACTTACATGTGTAATCTGCGGTGCTCTTGGTTTGTTATCCTATCAGTACTCTCGAAATGCAGTAATCAGCCAAATTAATAGTTCACTGGAAGAACTGGCAGGTTCCAGCGCTCAATTAGTCGGCAGTCAAATTGAAGTTCAACTGACATTCATGGAAGCTCTTTCGGAAAACAATATAATTACAGATAGTGCAGATCAGCAGCAAATGCTTGCTTTCATTGCAGAAGAAGCGGAACGAATGGGTTTTGATGTGTTAGCAGTAGTAGATCTAAATGGAAATGCAAAAAGAAGTGATGGCCAGGTATTAAACATAGCTGACAGGGACTACTTTCAGAATGCTGTTAATGGTATTTCCAGCGTATCAGATGTGATTATTAGTAAAACCACAGGAGAGCCAATAGTGTGCTATGCAGTTCCCACTCGCAGGAATGGGAAGGTTACAGGGGTGCTCTATGGTGTAAGAGGAGCCGGTGAATTAACTGAACTGACCCAAAATATTACTTTTGGCGGGCATGGTTATGCATTTATCATTGGTGCTGATGGAACCATGCTGGCACACCCAAACAAAGAGCTGGTCTACAATATGGTGAATTATATCAATGAGGCAAAGAATGATAAGAGCCTCGAACAGCTGGCTGACTTAATGGAAAATAAAATGATTAAGGGGCAAACAGGTGTAGGCCAGTATTATTATAATGGCGATAATAAAATCATGGGTTTTGCACCGGTACCAGGGACTAGTTGGTCATTGGCTGTGTCAGTAATTCTGGATGATGCACTGCGTGATGTTACTAAATTAGGAAACCTGTTCTTATTAATGACCTGTGGTTTTATTTTAATAGGTAATGCTGCAGCTTTTGTTATCAGCAGATGGTTTGCAAATCCCATTCTGCATTTGATAAATTCTATAGAACGGATTGCAAATTACGATCTCACCAATAAGGATGACAGCAAAGCAGTAAAGATAAGAAAACGAAATGATGAAATTGGCAAGGTTGCCAGTTCAATTGAGCAAATGAGAAATTCATTGGTGGATTTGATCAAACAGACCATTGCAATGGCGGAATTGGTGGGTGCAACCTCTAAGGAGCTTAGTGCCAGTGTTCAGGAAATTAGCAGCAATGCAAATAACCAGGCTTCAACAACAGAGGAATTGTCCAGTTCTATGGAAGAAATGACAGCAGGCATCCATGTCGTTAATGAGAATATGCAGGCAGCGGCAAACGATGTTGACACCATCAACAAGGCAATGAGGGAAGTAGAGAAAGTTGTAACGGGCAACAGCAGGGATCTGGAGGATATCAATCATTCTGTCGGTACGATACTTGAGTCTATAAGCAAAACCCGGTCCTCAATCCACACCATTACGGAAAAAACCCGGTCTGCATCCAGGGAATCGGAAAGCACAGTTGCTTTGGCTAAAGAAGGAAGGTTAAACCTGGATAAGACGGTTAATCAAATGAACAGCATTCAAAGCACAATTTCAAACCTGTCTGCAGTCATTAACGATCTGGGAGGATCTGCAAACCAGATTGGAGATATTACAGACTTGATAAAAGATATTGCCGAACAGACCAATCTGCTGGCTTTGAATGCATCCATTGAAGCTGCCAGGGCAGGGGAACATGGCAAAGGATTTGCCGTAGTAGCTCAGGCAATCGGGAATCTTGCGGAAGAGTCTCAAAAAGCAACAAAGGAAATAGCCATGGTAATCAGGAACATCCAGTCAGAGATTGGGAAGGCTGTGGAAAGCAGCAAGGAAGGTACCCGGGTGGTTGAAAACGGAACGCGCCTGATCCAGGAGACTACCGGTTCTTTGGATAGAATATTTGGGGCAATCCAGTCAATCTCGGATGTGATACGCGAAATTACTTCTCTGATGGATATACAATCAAAGGATGCTGATGGTGTGTATACCTCTGCCAGTGATATTAATGCCAGGATCAACAACTTAATGGCTGCCATGGAAAAGGAGAAGGCAAGTGCGACTGAAATCAAAAACAGTCTGGAATCCATAAGCAAGGTAATCAATGATATTAGAGATTCCATGGAACAGCAGTCGGCAGCTTCCGAAGAAATCAGCAGTGCCGTAAATGACAATGCTGCAGGCATAGAAGAAATTTCATCCAGCAGTGAGGAAATCGCTAAAAGTGCGGAAGAATTGGCCAGAAGTGCTCAGGAATTGATACAACAGGTAAGGCAGTTTCAGCTGTAATGAAGGGATACTGATACACGTGGCAGCTTAATAAATAAAAACGATTATTGGCTGCGGATGATTAGGATTTGCTAATCTGCGATGCACAGTTTATTGATTCGAAGCCCGATATCATCAAGATGGACGATTTCATTATGAAGGTTATTTTCTATCACGGCTTTCGGCATACCAAAGATGGTGCAGGTGCTTTCAGATTGTGCTATTACATAGCTGCCTGATTTTCTTGCCTCCATGATTCCTTCCAGCCCATCGGAACCCATGCCGGTCATGATAATGCATAAAGCCTTGTCACGGTATACCTGTGCAATGGAAGACATAAGAACATCGACTGATGGCGTGTAATGGTATTGGGGCAAGGCTTCCTTTGAATAAAGGGAAAGGAATCCACCCTTCTGTACTTTTCCATGCATTCCGCCGGGCAATATGTAGGCACAGCCTGGCTGCAATAAGTCGCCGTCCTTCGCTTCCTTTACTTTAATCATGGATTCGGCATCCAATCGTTCTGCAAGGGACTTGGTGAAAACAGGCGGCATATGCTGGGCTATGACAATGCTTGCAGAAACAGCAGGAGAAATTTCCGGTATTAGTTTAGATAAAGCCCTGGGCCCGCCTGTTGATATGCCGATGCCGATAACAGCGAAGGTCTGTTTTATCGGTGCAGCCAGAACACAACCGGTTGATTTGCAGGCTGATTGCGATATAGAAGCCTTAGCAGCCATGCGGACTTTGGAAATCAGTGATTCTCCGGTAAGCTGGGATTTGTTGATATAATCAACAGCACCGTTTTTCAGGGCCTCAATGGTTTCCTCAGCTCCTTCGGTTGTTAACGAGCTGATCATTATAACCGGTACAGGATGCTTTTTCATAATATGCTTTACTGCGTCTATGCCTGACATGTCGGGCATATTGATATCCATTGTAATGACATCGGGTTTCAGTGTATGTGTTTTATCTATAGCTTCTTTGCCGGTGCGTGCAATGCCCGCAACTTTAATATCTTTATCGGACTCCAGCAGCGTCTTGATAGTGACACGCATAAAAGAGGAGTCATCAGCTATCAACACTCTAATCATGCTGCTCACTCCTTTGAGGTGGGTTGCCGGATGAGTATCCATCCAGTTTATAGTTTACCATAAATCTTGGAAGCAGGGGAGAATAATGAGTCATTGGAATTATGGGGAATTTACTGATGCAGTGAGAAAACTGACGGATATTGATTTGTCAGCATATAATGAAAGGCAGATGAAAAGAAGAATAGATGCCTTCCTTTCCCGCAGCAAGCACCAAAACTACAATGGGTTTTATAATGCTTTGGTGGAAAATCATGAATTAAGGGATAAGTTCATTAATTTCCTTACCATAAATGTGACGGAGTTTTTCCGGAATCCACCGCAATGGGAAAAGCTGAAGCAGGAAATTATACCGAAATTACTGGAACTCCCGCAGCCATTGAGAGTTTGGAGTTCTGCCTGCTCAACAGGAGAAGAGCCTTATTCCATGGCTATGCTGCTGAATCAATTCATGGATTTGAAATCTATCAGGATACTGGCAACAGACATTGATGAAGCAGCTCTTGTGAAGGCACGTAAAGGGGTCTATGATAAAAAAACCGTGAAAAACTTATCTAAAGAACAGATTGCAAAATACTTCGATGAGGATGAAGAAAACTACTACATTAAGGACGAACTAAAAGCTTGCGTCCATTTTAAGAAACTTAATTTGCTGGTGGATCCATTTCCAGTAAACTATCATCTGATCCTGTGCCGGAATGTTATGATTTACTTTACGCAGGAAGCGAAAGAACGGTTGTACAGAAGGTTCTATAGTTCCCTGCTGCAGGGAGGGGTATTGTTCATTGGCAATACGGAGCAAATCATAAATCCCGGTCAGTATGGTTTTGTTTCACAGAAGTCTTTCTTCTATACAAAAAGATAATGATGAAAGGATACTGTTGAATTTCAACTACATTACAGCGAACATTTGCGAGGGATAAATGGACAAGGAAATTATGGTGGGTATTGCTGACTATAAGGTTGCTGCAGGACCATATAAGATTATTACATTAGGCCTGGGTTCCTGTGTTGGCATATGTATATATGATATTATTTCCATGGCCGGTGGGATGGCCCATATTATGCTCCCGGACAGCACGCAGTTTCAGGAAGTTACCAATGCAAAAAAGTTTGCCAACCTTGCCATACCCGAGATGGTGTCGGAGCTGGAGCGGCTGGGTGTCCCTAAAAAGAATATGGTTGCTAAGATAGCTGGCGGTGCCAGCATGTTTAGATTTGCTGACAAGAGTCTGAATATGGACATCGGCAGACGAAATGTTGCATCAGTCCATATAACGCTTAAGCAATTGGGCATCCCTGTTCTTGCAGAAGATACAGGCGGTCATGCGGGCAGAACCCTGATATTGGACTTAAAGGAGAAAACTGTATTGGTAAGAATGGTGGGAAAAGAAATAAAAACTTTATAAAATTATGGAAAAGAATGTAGAAAAATGGTATTATCTTATATATATATAAAGTTGCAGGATTGTTAAGGGGAGAAGAAAGGGTAGTGTTGGAAATTAAAGAATTGACCGATATGCAGTTGGACTTCTTAAAGGAGTTAACAAATATCGGCGGGGGGAATGCAGCTACTGCACTATCCCAGATTATAAACTGTAAGATACAAATGGAAGTACCCAAAGTAGCTTTTATCACATACCAGGAATTGTTTTCAAGCTGCATAAGGATGGAAGAGGAGGTATGTGCGGTTTCCATTCGTGTCCATGGAGATGCACCGGGGAATTTTTTGTTTATAATTAAAGAGACTGATGTTTCGGAATTTATTGATATGCTCTCAGGTGTAATTAAGCTGAATTATTTAAGTGAATTGTATGTTTCGGCGATGCAGGAAGTAGGAAATATTTTGTGTTCCTCTTACTGGAATGCCTTGTCAAGGTTGTTGGACTTAACATTTTTATCTTCTGTTCCTGCCTTTGTACAGGATATGTTCGGTGCGATCATGACCACAGCTTACATTGAATCCGGACAATATGATGACACCCTTTTATTTATAGAAAACATATTCAAAGCCGGTAGTGCCAGGGTAAAGGCCCACTTATTCTTTATCCCTTTGCCAGGATCATTGGAGAAAATAATCTCACTAAATTTAAACGGGGGTATCAAGAGTGTCAAAACGTGTTCTGATAGTTGACGATGCTGCATTTATGCGAATGATGATAAAGAATATACTCGAAAAAGGAGGATTTGAGGTTGCAGGAGAAGCAGCCAATGGTATCGAAGCTATAAAGCTATACCAGGAATTAAAGCCGGATATCGTTACCATGGATATAACCATGCCGGAGATGGGTGGAATTGAAGCTGTTAAAGCAATCAGAATGATTGACCCAAATGCCAGAATTGTCATGTGCAGTGCCATGGGTCAGCAGGCTATGGTAATGGAAGCAATTCAGGCAGGAGCAAGAGACTTTATCGTAAAACCTTTCCAGGGAGATCGGGTTTTGGATGCATTGAATAAAGCTTTAAAATAAGGAGGCGACTGGGTGTCTAAAGTATTGTCTCAACAAGAAATTGATGCATTGTTATCTGCGCTGTCATCTGGGGAGATAGTTGCTGAAGACATGAAGGTTGTCGAAGAAGAACCAAAGGTAAAGCCATATGATTTCAGACGGCCTAATAAGTTTTCGAAAGAGCAATTAAGTTCTCTGGAAATTATATATGAAAATTACTCCAGGATAGTGTCTAACTACCTCTCATACCAGGTACGATCCAATATCAAGATGAAGGAAGTATCCATTGAACAGGTTACCTACGAGGAATTCACTAAATCAATACCTAATCCCACTTTGCTGCTGAACTTCAAAATGCCGCCCTTGGGAGGAGTTCTGCTCCTGGAAATTAATCCGCAATTTGCATTCCAGATTATAGAATTGCTGTGCGGCGGGAAAGTAAGAAAACAGGTTCCTGTTCGAGAACTGACAGATATCGAAAAAAGCATTATTAAAGAAATGTTGAATAATTTCATAATGAGTATGAAGGAAGCCTGGCAGGATGTAATAGAGGTCCATCCTGTTCTGGAATCCCTTGAAACCAACCCCCAGTTGAACCAGACAATGGCACCTACCGAACCGGTTGCCCTTATTACCTTTGTAATAGAGGTAGCAGAGGTTCAGAGCTTTGTAAATTTGTGCATACCGTACTTGTCAATTGAAAAAATTGTAGATAAACTGGAAGTTGAATACTGGTTCCAAAATGATAGTTCCGATGAAAACTCGGAGTATACATCTATTATCGAGGAAAAAATTATGTCTACCAAAGTGGATGTTTCCGTTATTTTGGGCAACACCCATATTACCGTAGAGGATTTTATGTCTTTATCAGTTGGAGACGTCCTTATGCTGGACAAGCTGACAAACGATGCTCTTGATATGTATGTGGAAGATCAAATGTATTTTATGGTTCAGCCTGGTATATATAAGGGCAAGTTAGCGGTACAGGTAGTCGATTTTGTAGAAAAGGATGTGCACATTAATGATTGATGGCGTATTGTCTCAGCAGGAGATTAATAATCTGCTGCGAAAAAGCAAAGAAGTGGATATAGAGATGGAATTGTCAGAGGCAGAGCGGGATTTGCTGGGGGAAGTAGGAAACATTTCCATGGCAACAGCTGCGACAACCCTGTCCACAATTTTATCTCAAAAAGTGGAAATCACTACACCTCAGGTTACATTAACAACCCTGTCCGAGATACAGGAAGCCATGACAATCCCCAATGTGGTCTTTCAAGTGAAATTCACAGAGGGTCTGGAAGGTTCCAATGTACTTCTGATCAGCGTGCCTGACGCTTCCATTATTGCAAATCTGATGATGGGCGGAGACGGGACGAACCCATCTTTAGAGTTGTCTGATTTGGAATTGAGCGCGGTATCCGAGGCAATGAATCAGATGATAGGATCTGCATCTACTTCTATTGCTACAATGATGAAGAGGGATATCAATATCACTCCACCCAGCACCCAAATATGGAACGGTGATGAAGTCATTGTAATAGATGGAATTGATCCTGACCAGCCAATTGTAAAGGTTGCATTCCGGATGACCGTAACCAACCTTATTGACAGTCATATTATGCAGATTTTCAATCTGGACACTGTTAAGGATATTACCAATTGTCTATTAGGTGATAGTATGGAAACAGAAAATCAATCGGAAACCCGAAATGATGAACTTCTGAAACAGGAGCCGGATTCTGATTTGCAATCAAAGGCAACCCTGGCAAAAAATATCATGGAGCAGCCGGTTGCAGTGCAAAAACCCAGCTTTGCAGAAATACAAAATAAACCTGCAGCAGAAAAACCAAGAAATATTGACTTGATAATGGATGTTCCCCTGGAATTCAGTGTGGTTCTTGGTAAAACTAAAAGGACCATTAAAGAGGTATTATCTTTAAGCCCCGGTTCGGTCGTAGAATTGGAAAAAACCGCCGAGGAACCATTGGAAGTTTATGTTAACGGAAAATTATTAGCCCAGGGAGAAGTTGTCGTCATTAATGAAAACTTTGGGATTCGGATAACCAATATCATCAGTGCAAGTGAAAGAGTTAAAAGTCTGAAATAGAATTGTGAGAAAAGCTGTTTCCTATATATGGATTCAGCTTTTTTAAATGTAATGCTAAACTATTTTAAATAAGTGACGATAACATAATTATAAGAAGTACGAGGTGGGAATGATATGAAAATTAATGGTACAAACCGAATAGATTATGTAAATCAGGCATACAAAAAAAATAATGAGCAAGCAGTTAGTTCCTATAATAAAGCGTCCGGACTTTACAAGTCCCGGGATACCATAGAATTGTCTGAAACCAGCAGGGAATTATATAAGCAAATTGAAAAGCTGAGTGCTGAAGAAACCGTTGACAGCCAGAAGATTGATTCCATAAAGCAGGCAATTCAAAATGGAACCTATCGGGTATCTCCCAAAGAACTGGCTGAAAAAATAATTAATCGTATCCTAGAGCAAACCAATCCGGGAGAGGAATAGAATGGAACTGATTACTTTGCTGTTACAACAGAATAAAGTTCTGAAGAGCATTCTGACATGTCTGGA
The DNA here is from genome assembly GCA_012842605.1 of Clostridiales bacterium. Taxonomy (GTDB): domain Bacteria; phylum Bacillota; class Clostridia; order Caldicoprobacterales; family DTU083; genus DUSN01. The sequence continues at coordinate 47,249 of DUSN01000026.1, read as the reverse complement.
GAAGGAGAAGCAAGCGCTTATACAGGAAGATGCAAAAACTTTGCTGGAGATTATTGAAGAAAAAAAATGCCACATGAACCTTCTTGAACAAGTGGAGAAAAAGCGCGAGAAAACCTGGCCGGGTATAAGCCTGTCGAAATTGGAAAAGGCAGGCCTTTTAACCCCTGAGTTAAAAGCAGCGGGTGAAGAAATGAAGCACCTGGTGAAATCGATAAAAGATCTTCAGGAAACCAATCAGCTGTTAACAAGACAGTCTCTAATGTATGCAAATAAGATGATATCTATTTTGAAAGGTTCCCAGAAATCAACTTACGATGCAAAGGGAAAACTGGAAGAGCAGGAAGTAAAAAATGCATTTCTGAATCAGTCAATCTAAGAGAGTCATGATAAATATTCTGCGGATTTATGTTATTGATTTTTTTATGCTAATTATAAATTAAGGAAGTGAATTTGTGTCCGGAATATTTTCAACCTTTAATACAGCAAAGAGAGGCATGTTTGCCCAACAACAGGCCATAAATACCACCGGCCATAATATAGCCAATGCAAACACAGAAGGATTTTCCAGGCAAAGGGTGCAGCTGGTAACCACCCCGGGGTATTCGTTGCCGAATGTAGGGATGGTAGGTACTGGGGTGGATATAGCTGATGTTACTCGTATACGGGATGCCTATCTGGATGTACAGATTCGGCTTGAAAAGGGAATCGCCGGTCAGTATCAGGCAAGGCTTGAGATACTGGAGCAGGTGGAAATGGTTTTTATGGAGCCCAGCGATACGGGTTTGAATACAACTATGGGCCTTATGTGGGATGCATGGCAGGAACTGGCTAAGTCCCCCGAAAATTCCAATGCTCGCACCATAGTAAAAGAAAATTCCAAAATCTTTACAGAAAACTTAAATCATTTATATCAGCAATTGGACTCATTAAAGAACGACAGCATCAGCCTGACAGAGAAAAAAGCTATGGAAATCCACTCCATCTTGGATCAGATTAAAAGCTTAAATGACCAGATATTTAAGATTACGATTAAGAACGAGAAGCCAAATGACCTGATGGATCAAAGGGATTTGCTTATGGATAAGCTTTCTGCCATCATTGACTTTACTTCTGTCGAGGACAAATACGGCAGGGTGACAATCAAAAGCGGCGGGAAGACTCTTCTGCAGACCGAAAAGGGAAATGAAATGCCTTTTCAATTATCAGTAGTAAGAAGTGTAAAAACACTTGAAGACGGGAATATACAGGTTACGCTGGTAAGAGGAGGAGACTCCATAAACGGAATCACTACCCTTACGATGACTAAAGCTGAGTATGACAGTTATGCTGTTGATGCTGATTCCGGATCCTTTCTTCAGGAAGGTGCAGTAATATTTAATGATGTATCCTGGGATGGCATCAATCATGCAGATGGAAACCTCGCCATATTCGACGTGAAACATGGAGAATTGAGGGGTTATCAGGATATAAGCGCGGAAGTGGCAAAATACCAGGACCAGTTGAATGGCCTGGCCAGAGCTATAGCTTATGCAGTAAATACCATTCATACAGGTGATGGAAATCCTGATGATCCCAACCCGGTAAGTTTTTTCGTCGGGGAAGGCAACTCCGGCGATATAAGCAAGATCAATGCCGGCAATATTAAGGTTAATGAGGAGATCTTAAAAGACGTCAGGCTTATAAACACCAGGAAGTCTGAAGATAGTCCCGAGGGCAACGGAGAACGTGCTCTGGCTATTGCGCAGCTCCGTAATGCCCGTTTGCCCATACAGGACTTTATTGAAAATCCGAACACAACAGTAACTTATAAGGAAGATGAAATGAAATTTGAGAATGTCAGCGGAGGGAATACCTTTGAAGGCTATTTCAAGGACATCATAGCTGAATTGGGCATCTCTGCCCAGCAAGCTGTCAGGATGGTAGAAAATCAGGAGGCTTTGACAGGACAGCTGCTGCAAAGAAGGTATTCCATTTCTGGTGTCTCAATTGATGAAGAAGTGGCCAATTTAATTCAGTTTCAGCACGCTTACCAGGCAAATGCCAATGTGATATCCACGCTGACGGCTATGCTGGATACAATAATTAATCGGATGGGAGTATAAGCAATGAGAATAACCAATCAAAGCATGCTGAATAATTATTTGAACAACCTAAACAGGAACCTGGTAAAGATGTCAAAATACCAGGACCAGATGTCGTCTGGAAAGGAAATACGCAGGCCATCCGACGATCCTTATGCTGTAACCCGTTCCATGTCCCTGCATACGTCTATAAACCAGAACGGCCAATATTTAAGAAATATAGAAGACTCTCTCGGGTGGGTGGATATGACGGACTCCGCGCTGGGAAGCATGGGAGATATTATGAACAGGCTGCGTGAACTGGTGGTCAGGGGAGCCAACGGAAGTTTGTCTGATGCTGACAGAAATGCGATATTGGATGAAGTAATACAGCTGATCGGCCAGATATCACAAATCGGAAATACCAATTATGACGGCAGATACATATTCGGGGGACAGGATACCACAAAGCCTCCCTTTGAAGTATTGAACAACAATGAACTGGTTTACAACGGTGCTGCAGGACCGGAACATGAGGTGCTGACACGGGAAATATCCCAGAATGTAACCATTGACATTAATGTGCCCGGAACATGGATTATGTATGGAAAAGCCAGCGATCCTCTCGCGGTTGATCTGGCAACTACATTAAATAATATAGTAGTCAGCCTTGAAAACGGAGATACGCAAGCATTGGGAGGAGAACTGCTGGGCCAGTTAGACAAGCATATAGATAATTTATTAGCTCTGAGATCTGAAATGGGTGCAAAATACAACCGGCTTGAAGCAGCCAAACTCAAAAATGAAGAAGAAACCTTTAATATGACAAAGTTGCTGTCCAAGACAGAGGATGTGGATCTGGCAGAAAAAATAATGCAATACTCCATGATGGAGAGCGTCTATTATGCGTCCCTGTCCATGGGAGCAAAGATATTACAGCCTACACTGCTTGATTTCCTGAAATGATATCAGTAAGAAGGTGTTTAGTTTGCTTATAGATACTAAGTACTTTGGGTCTATGGAAATTGATGAGAATGAGATAGTATTCTTTCCCAAAGGCCTTCCGGCTTTTGAGGACATTCGAGAATTTTCACTTATATCCTTCCCGGATAACAGTGTTTATTTCTGCCTCCAAAGCATAAAACATCCTGAAATCGCTTTTCTGTTGATTCGCCCATGGGACTTTTTTCCCGGATATGACATTGTTATTCCTCAGGAGGACTTAAAGGAGTTATTGATTGAAGAACGTGAACAGGTTGAGGTTTACAATATTGTAACCATACCGTATAACCCCTGGGAGATGACAGCCAACCTGTTAGCGCCTGTTGTTATTAACAAGACCAACCGACAGGGTAAACAAATAATACTGGAACAGAGTGAATATGGCACAAAGCATCTTCTGTTCAAAAAAGAAGCGGTGTGAGCTATGCTGGTAGTTACGAGGAAGGCAAAGGAAGGCATTGTCATCGACGGAAATATTGAGATTATAGTATTGGGTGTAGAAGATGGCAAGGTGAAACTGGGCATTGCAGCGCCCAAAGAAAAAAAGGTATATAGGAAGGAAATATTTGAAGCGATCAAGCAGGAAAACCAGGAAGCATTGAAGGCTGATAAGGATGCTTTGTCTTTTTTGCTTCAAAAAAATCCGTAGTATGAAAATGTTAGATATGATTTAATATTTTTTATTTTTCAAACAAAAAAGTCTAAACTAATTTAACATTAAACCGATATAGATTAATGTAAAAGGAAAAACGCGGCGGCCGCCGGTTTTCTGATAAAAGGCAAGGATGCCAAATTAAAAATTCAAGGAGGAAGAAAAATGAGAATTAACAACAATTTAATGGCTATGAATACCCACCGCCAGTTGGGTATAGGCAACAGTGCAGCTGCTAAATCAATGGAAAAATTATCTTCAGGTCTAAGAATCAACAGAGCAGGAGACGATGCAGCAGGTCTTTCCATATCGGAAAAAATGAGAGGGCAAATAAGAGGGCTTAATCAAGCTTCCAGAAACGCTCAGGACGGTATATCCTTAATCCAGACAGCTGAAGGAGCACTCCAGGAAACTCATGCAATTCTGCAAAGAATGAGAGAATTGGCAGTACAGTCAGCTAATGATACAAATCAAGATGTTGATCGTGAAGCAATCCAAAAAGAGATAGACCAGCTGGCAACAGAAATAACCAGAATTTCTACTGACACGGAATTTAATAACGAGAAAGTCTTAAATGGAAGCTATCAGGACAAGACATTGCAGATTGGTGCAAATAAAGATCAGAACATTACTCTTTCAATTGCTAATATGAGTGCTTTTGAACTTGGTGTCGCAGGAACTCCTGGTGCTGTATCCGCTGTAGCATCTGACGGCAGCAGTATAACATTAGCAGGCGTAGCCACTGACCCGGGACTGGCAGCAGGAACTTATACAGTGGTTGACGTAAGCAGCCATGCAGTATATGGAGGCACTTATAGCTATGCATTGCAGGATGCTAATGGAAACATTGTTGCACTTGGAGTAGACGGTGATGATAATGATGGCATAGACGAAATAAATGCTTGGGTTGATGTCAACGATACTAATGTTGAACTAATAGGTCATACCGCCAATGCTTCCTTAGATGTAGGATCAAAATTTACAGTAGAAGGTAATGGCATTAATGTTTCTTCGCAGGGTGATGCAAATAATGCTATAGAAATAATTAATAATGCCATTAAGAGAGTTTCACAAGAAAGATCCATGCTTGGTGCTATCCAGAATAGGTTGGAGCATACAATCAGGAACCTGGATACATCTGCAGAAAACTTACAGGCAGCAGAAAGCAGAATCAGAGATGTAGACATGGCCAAAGAAATGATGGAGTTCACAAAGAACAACATCCTGCAGCAGGCAGCTCAGGCAATGCTTGCGCAGGCAAACCAGGCTCCGCAGGGAATACTCCAGTTATTAAGATAATTGGAATCCTGATACTGAATACATCCACAATTGCAGAGGGTCAGGGGAATTCTTCCCCTGGCTCTTTTATAATTCAGGAGCAGGAAGACAAATTATTTCCGGTTGCAGATCCTTACCGCCCTCACATGTCACCTTAGTAAGGGCAGGCTAATTACCCGGCAGGATTATAGAGTTTGGGAAATGACAATTGAGACACTTCACCGGATGTATAGCAATGGTGAGCAAAAATAAAGTAAAAATTAGTTGATATTTGTATTAAAGTATTTAGCAAACCCAGCCGATATAATATGGAAGGAACTAAAAAAGGAGCGGTTTCCATGAGGATTGATGGAATCGGTATGATTCAGCAGGATGCGAAAATCGCACAAGGTCTTATTACTGCCATCAGGCCGGAACTACCGATGGATGATAATAATGATGTATTTTATATCGGAGAAAAAGAACTGGTTAATGCAATTGAAACAACGAACCATATTCTGAGTAGTTTTAATAGAAAAATTGAGTTTTCTATTCACGAGAAAACCGGAGATATAATGATTAAGATACTGGATACCAGTACAAATGAAGTGATCAGGGAAATTCCACCTGAAAAGATAAAAGATATGATAGCAAATATGCTGGAAAGAGCAGGTCTGCTGGTGGATAAAAGAGCTTAGACAGGCAATGGGGGAGGAACAGGTTATGCCTATCAGAATTGGTGGTCTAGCATCCGGACTGGATATTGACAGTATTGTCAGCGATTTAATGAAGGTAGAACGCACCCGGGTTGACGAGGTGGAGCAGAATAAAATCATATTGGAATGGACAAGGGACAGATATAACGAAGTCAATAAAATGCTTGCAGACTTCGTACTTAATACAAGAAAATTCTTTGGTTTAACTGATATTTCATCCGGCACTATTATAAATAAATCTGTAAGCAGCCTGAAGTGGATTAAGACTGCAGTTGCAGCCGATCAGACCATTTCTGATGTTTCCGCACGTGCCAATGCCGTAATTGGCACTTACAGTATCAAGGTACACCAACTGGCTTCCAATTGGTCCTCTGCCAGCAGTGAGAAAATATCTGCAGAGGGTGCTGATAAGAGTAATATAAGATCACAATTTAGCTTAACCAGTGATGACATTATTGATTTTACCATTACTACCAATGCCGGCAAGGCAGATGAGCAAAGAATCCAGGTTTATATCAGCAGCAGCAAGGTAAGCATTAAAACCTTGAGCAGAAAAGGTGAGGGCTGGGAAGAAAACGAAATTACACTGAATGGGAAAAATATCTCCAATTTTGGTCTAAAGGATATCGCTAATCATATAAACAATGCTGATATAGGAGTCACAGCCTTTTACGATGAGTCTATCGATCGTTTCTTTCTGCAAACAAACGGGACTGGAGAGAAAAGCACAATTCTCTTAAGTGATAACAGCAAATTATATGATGGCAGCGGCAGCTTATCAGGGGACAGTTTTATCGGCAAACTGAAGCTTCAGTATGATAACAGCGGGACCCCTGCAAACGTAGAATTGGATTATGAATACTCGGGCCAGGATGCCATAATTGACTTTGGGATGGCAAAGGGAATCCGCCAATCCTCAAATCAGTTTACCATCAACAACATCGATTTCAGCCTGAAAAAGACAGGTGATACTGTTGTCAAGATTGAAGCAGATGAAAATGCAATAATTGAAAAGATAAAAGAGTTTGTTGATCAATACAATGAGTTGATTGACAAATTGGATGATATACTCGGTGAGACTCGATATCGCAGTTATGCTCCTTTAACAAAGGAGCAAAAGGAAGCAATGAAAGAAAAAGAAGTCGAGCTTTGGGAAGAAAAGGCTAAAAGCGGACTTTTGCGCAATGATCAGGTTATCGGCAGTATCTTGCAGAACCTTAGAATTGGGTTGTATGAAAGCGTAGAGGGAACGCTGGGAACTTTTCAACACCTGACTGAAATAGGTATTGAAACAGAGAGTTATGTAAGCGGCTCCAGGGGCGGCAAGCTGAAAATTGACGAAACGAAATTAAGAGATGCTTTGCGAGACGATGTGAATGGTGTGATAGAACTGCTGTTCAAGCAGCCGGACAGTGGGATTACTGATGAAAAGGAAAAACGCCGTAACACAGGTCTGATAGGCAGAATTTACGGAGACCTTATAGCCGGAATGAAAGAGATCATAGTAAAGGCCGGTCCGGGAAAAGATGCACAATTATTCCGAAATGTTAACTCTACCATGTTGATCGACTTTGTTACAAAGCACAGCAGCATCAGCATGCTGGATAAATCCATTAATGATTACTCGAAGAGAATTCTGGAACTGGAAAGACGTCTGGCATCAAAGGAAGAGCAATACTGGAAAAGGTTTACGGCTATGGAAACTGCACTAAACAAAATGTACGCGCAAAGCAGCTGGCTGTATCAGCAGTTTAGCAATATGCGGTGAAGATAAAGCAAATATGAAGAAGGAAGAGGCAAATGCTGGACAAGCTGTTAAATGATATGATTCAACTAACCTCCCAAGGTTTACATGGTGCCGAGTGCATATTAAGTATTACCGCTGATATGAAGGAATGCATTGAAAGACAGGATGTCGACTCCTTAAACATAGCAGTTGATGCCAGGCAGGAAAAAATGGACCAGTTAAGCATGATCCATGCAGCTTATAAAGAAAAAGAAAAAGAATTGCTTCAGTACCTTTCCATTCATAGTCTGGAGGAGATTGATACAGGGAAATACCCGCAGGCAGCAGCCGTTATGGATGGGAGAAAAAAAGCAATGCAGATATACAGCCAGGCATATGATATTGAGAAGGTAAACCGCAAGAATGCCGAGGCCCTGCTTAATAATTACAAAGATGCCATTAAAGGTCTTCATGCCAATAAAAAGGCATTGCAGGCATACAGCGGCAATGAATCAGGTCAATCCATACTGATAAACAAAGTGAAATAAGGGAAAAAACGTTAATGCAACTATGCTGCGCTAAAATGAAAGGGGCGAAACAGTGTACCAGAATTTAAATGCATATAATGTCTATCAGAACAATCAGGTCAATACATCATCACCGGGCAAACTGCTTCTCATGGTATATGATGGTGCATTGAAGTTTTTAAGGTTTGCTATGAAGGCCATGGAAGAGAAGAATATTGAAAATACAAATAAATATCTTGTAAAAACACAGGATGTTTTGCAGGAATTAATGGCTACTCTTAACTTCGATGCAGGTGAGATCTCAAAAAGGTTATACAGCCTGTATGACTATATGAACCGTGAGTTGATAGATGCAAATATCCGTAAGGACCTTAGTAAGGTAAAAATGGTGTATTCCATGCTGGAAGATTTAAGAGACACCTGGGCAAAAATTATATAAATGCATTAATCTGGATATACATTTTACGACAAGAAATTCAGACATATACTGAATTTCTTATTATTTTATAGAAAAAGAAGGAAAATGTACCAATCATGTCGAATAGACTATTTTCAAGAGAAAACAGCTTAAACAAAGGATTTTGGGGGGATATACCGTGCTCAGAATAGATGTGGATAATACCTATAGGTTGCTGAAAAAAGCGCTTGATGCATCCACATTAAGACAGCAGGCTATTTCCAACAATATTGCTAATATCAATACACCAAACTATCAGGCAGACAGGGTTATTTTCGAACAGGAACTAAAAAAAGCAATGTCTGATTTCGATGTGCAACTGAAAGCTACTCACAAATATCATATCGGATTACGGAATGGAGCTGACGGGGTGGAGCCAAGGCTGGTAAAAGACCGTTCTCCTGCCATGAGAAATGATGGAAACAACGTTGATATTGATGTGGAAATGGCTAACCTGGCCGCAAATCAGCTGTTATACAACACCCTTATACAGCAAATCAACCAAAAAATAGGAATTTTAAGGCATGTTATAACTGAAGGGAGGGGTTGATAGTGAAGGCATTTGATACCATGAGAATCAGTGCCAGCGGGTTAACTGCTGAACGCCTGCGAATGGATATCATAGCTTCCAATATTGCCAATGTCAACACCACGCGTACTGAGGAAGGCGGGCCATACAGGAGAAGAATAGCAGTTTTTCAGGAAAATCTCGAAACCGAATTAAACAAGCAAACCGGCATGATAGAAAAGTCAAGCAAGGGGGTCAAAGCTGTTGGTATTATAGAAGATGACAGCCCTCTGCAAAGCGTGTATGACCCAGGCCATCCCGATGCCAATGAAGATGGATATGTAATGATGCCAAATGTGAATATACTCAATGAAATGGTAGACTTGATTGCCGCAACCAGGGCATATGAGGCCAATGTTACAGTATTAAATGCAACAAAGGGCATGATGATGAAGGCTTTGGAGATCGGCAGAAGATAAGGGGGATCTTATGAAAATAAATCCTGCAGTTCAGGCTTATTCAGCTCGTATTCAAGAATATTCACAAGTTAATGTCAACAGAAATTCTAAAGCTGATTTCGGTACTATGTTAAAAAATGAACTTAATAAGGTTAATGAGCTGCTGATTAAGGCGGACGAAGCAAGCCAGCAATTGATTAAGGGTGAAGCCGAGGACATTCACTCTGTCTTGCTGGCAGCGGAAGAAGCCAGACTGGCATTGGAAATGGCAGTGCAGGTCAGGAATAAACTAGTGGAATCTTATCAGGAAATTAACAGGATGCAGCTGTAACCTGTTTTACTAAAAGCAAATTGAGTAGGGGTTAGGAGTTTAACAGTGGCGGACAAACCAGATATTTGGACAAAAATTACAGCCGGCTGGGGCAATCTTAGCATGAACAAAAAAATAAGCATAATTGTGCTTGCTTGCTCTGTTGTTATAGCAATAATTATTTTTGGAATGAGCATGAACAAAACAGAGTATGTTCCCATCTTTACCAAACTGGATATACAGGATTCGTCTAAGATTGTAGCGGCGTTGGATGGAAATAAGTTTACCGATTACAAATTAGAAGATAATGGGACAACCATACTGGTGCCGAAAAAGGATGTAGACCGGCTCCGTCTGGATTTGGCCATTGATGGGGCTTTGCCAAACAGCGGCAAAGGTTTTGAATTGTTTGATGACTCCGGATATGCTATGACAGACGCTGACAGGCAGATATTATACCAGAGAGCATTGCAGGGCGAATTGGAACGCTCCATAGAATCCCTTGAAGAGGTTGAAAAAGCCAGGGTTCATCTGGCTTTGTCCAGGGACACAATATTCATGAAAGAACAGCGTCCTGCTACTGCATCTATCATACTTACTCTGAAGAATAACGGGAAACAAAGTTTGTCTAAAGAGCAAATCAGAGGAATTATTTCCCTTGTATCCGGTGCAGTAGAAAATTTACCGGAAGAAAATGTCCGTGTAGTGGATTCCCAGGCAAACCTGCTTAGTAAAGGGGTTCTGGAGGAAGATGACCCCTTTGATACTACTAGTGGAAGCAATCATATGATGGAGCTGGAGAAACAGTTTGAAAACAGCCTGAAAAAAGACCTGGAAGGGATGCTGGAGCAGGTTTTTGGAGTCGGTAAGGTAGCTGTTGCAATAAAGGCGGATTTAGATTTTGATTCCGAAGAGAGTACGGTTATTTCATACAGCCCGGAGGGCGTTATCCGAAGCCAGCAGATACGTATCAATCAGAGCAACAGCTCGGAAGAAGGAGAAGGAACCAGTCCTATTGACAATAATACACAGAATTATCTCGACAAAAACATTGAGGATATACTGAAAAACGGGGTAATCTCCTATGAATCCATAACAAACAATGAGATCGGGGAAACAACCACGTATACCAGAAAAGCACCCGGAGAAGTGAAGCGTATTTCAGCTTCTGTCGTATATGACGGCAGCTTGAATGCAGAACAAAAACGGGCCATAGAGAATATTGCAATGGCTGCCATTGGCTATAATGCCGACCGGGGAGATTTGATACATGTAGAAGGGGTTCCATTTGATACTTCACTGCAGGATGAACTGGAAAGGCAACTGGCTGAAGAACGAGAGCGATTAGAGAAAGAAGCAGCTCTAAAAGCAAGCAGAGAGGCAGCACTCAGGCGGATAATTGCCTATGCTGTTGCAGGAATTCTTTTGGCCATCGGTATTACCGTTATCATAAGGTTGATTCGTGGGGGCACAGGGAAAAAGAAAAAAGAAACACCTCTGTTAAATGCGGAAATAAATGAACCCATATCCGTAGAAGAGCTTCTGCGCGAACCAGTTATTAATTTTGAGACAAAAGAAAGCACAGAAGAACGAAGCATAAAGGAATTTGCCCAAAACAATCCTGATGATGTGGCAGATTTGGTAAGAGCCTGGATTCTGGAAGATGAGAGGTGATTTGATATGGCACAGGCACAAAAATTAAGTGGAGTACAAAAAGCAGCCATATTGATGATTGCTCTTGGGTCAGAAATATCGTCAGGCATAATGAAAAGGCTGCCCGAAAGTATGATTGAAAAAGTAACCTATGAAATAGCAAATACCACAAAGATTACAGCTCAACAAAAACATGAAATTTTGAAAGAGTTTCTGGATATGAGCCTTGCCCATGACTACATCAACCATGGAGGGCTGGATTACGCGAAAAACCTTCTTACTAAGGCCCTGGGAAGCCAGAAGGCAAAGGAGATTATTGATACTGTATCTGAAATCACTCAACAGCGCAGACCATTTGCAATTGCAAGAAAAGCGGATTCACAGCAGCTTTTTAACACAATATCCAAAGAGCACCCTCAAACAATTGCTTTGATTCTTTGCTACCTGCAGCCTGATAAGGCAGCAACCATTTTGTCAGGTCTTCCCGATGAACTGCAGGTAGACGTTGCATACAGAATTGCTACCATGAATACAACATCACCTGTAGTAATCAGGCAGGTTGAGTCTGTATTGGAGAAAAAGCTGTCTTCGGTAATAAACAACGACTATGCTTCTATAGGAGGCGTGAACACCCTGGTTGATATTTTAAACTCTGTCGACAGGGCTACGGAAAAGAATATTATAGAGGAACTGGAAAAGGAAGAGCCGGATTTAGCCGAACAGGTAAGGGCAGGCATGTTTGTATTCGAAGATATTGTCACGCTGGACAATGCTTCAATCCAAAGAGTTCTGAGAGAAGTAGACAGCAGAGATCTCGCTCTGGCCCTCAAGATTTCTTCCGAAGATGTATCAAATGTAATATTCCGGAACATGTCAAAGCGGGCAGCGCAGACCTTAAGGGAAGATATCGAATTTATGGGCCCGGTTCGTTTGGTAGAAGCAGAAGCCGCTCAGCAGAAGATTGTGTCTATTATAAGAATGCTGGATGAGGCAAATGAAATAATTATAGCACGGGGTGGGGAGAATGTCATTGTCCCGTAACCTTATTAAGAACAATCAGGTAGACATGGCAAAAGGCTGTCTTCAAATTCCCTTAATGCCTATCAGAAACACTCTGAACGGAGAAAAAAAATCAGCAGCAGAGTGGGAAGCTGAAGAGAAAGCACGTCAAATCCAGGTGAAACTGGAAAATATGATCAGGCAGGCTGAGGCTCAGGCAGAAAGTATTATTCAGCAGGCCAGGGAACAGGCTCAGGCTATTCAGATGCAGGCAAGAGATGAAGGTTATCAGGCTGGCTTGCAGGAAGGAAGGAAGAGTGGGTTTCAGGCGGGCTATAAAGAAGGAATGCAAAGTACGGAGCAAATGCAAAAGCAGGCAAAGGCTTTGCTGCAGGCTGCCCACCGTGAGTCAAGGGAATATATCAGAAAAACTCAGGCGGAAATTATTAAATTAGCTGCTGCCATGGCGAAAAAAATCATCCATATCAATATTGATATGAATGATGAGAGCATTGTTGAAATGGTCAGGGAAGCATTGCACAGTTCAGAAGACAGAAAGCAGGTCCTGTTAAGAAGTCCTGCTCATTATATACCCATCCTGCAGGCCAGCAGCTGCCAGTTTGAGAAGATCTGTCCCAATGCAACCTTTGTATTCTTAGAGGACTCAACTCTCAAAGAATATGACTGCATAATTGAAACGGAAGATCAGGTTATACATCTGGAGATAGACCAGCAGTTGGACAATATTGTAAATGCCCTGATGAAGTTGGAGATATAGATGGACTTTAATTTTGACTTTAACGGTTGTATTGATTTTTTGGAGAACAATCGATTCTATACCATAGCAGGCAAGGTGACCCAGGTTATCGGTCTGACTATTGTAGTACAGGGGATTAAGAGCTTCGTAGGTGAAGTCTGCGAGATTCTGCTTGACGAGAAAGGACAAAATTCGGTAATGGCAGAAGTAGTGGGCTTCAAAGGCCATCAAGCTCTGCTGATGCCGCTGGGCGACCTGAAAGGTGTAGGTTCAGGCTGCAAGGTTATCCCGACAGGCAGGGTACTGACTATCCCTATTGGAGATGGCCTTTTAGGGAAAATACTGGATGGCCTTGGCAGGCCTATGGAAGGAGAACCGGTGTTTCTGGATGAGTATTATTCCGTTGAGCGGACTCCTCCCAACCCATTGAAGAGAAAAAGAATCAGCCAGATCATGTCAACAGGGGTAAGAGCGATAGACGGCCTGCTTACCTGCGGCGAGGGTCAGAGGGTTGGCATTTTTGCCGGCAGCGGCGTTGGCAAAAGTACTCTTTTGGGTATGATCAGCAGGTATTGTGAAGCAGATGTAAATGTCATAGCTCTTATAGGCGAAAGAGGAAGGGAAGTACGGGAATTTATTGAGAAAGATTTGGGAGAAGAGGGATTAAGAAAATCCGTTGTCGTATGTGCTACATCGGACCAGCCTGCATTGATCAGACTGAAAGGAGCATATGTTGCCACTACAATAGCTGAATACTTTCGTGACAAGGGCATGAAAGTCATGCTGATGATGGATTCAGTCACCCGTTTTGCAATGGCAAAGCGAGAGGTAGGGCTGGCGATAGGAGAGCCGCCTGCTACCAAGGGCTATACCCCTTCTGTTTTTGCCGAACTTCCCAAACTGCTGGAGCGATCAGGCACTTCTGAGCAAGGCTCAATTACCGCTTTCTATACAGTACTGGTAGATGGTGATGACATGAATGAGCCTATTGCAGATGCAGTACGGGGAATTTTAGACGGACATATTGTATTGTCCAGAAAATTGGCCGGTCGTAATCACTTTCCTGCCATTGACGTGCAGCAAAGCATCAGCCGTGTTGCAAAAGAAATTATTACGGAAGAACAATATCGGCTGGCAGGAGAGATTAGAAATGTACTGGGGACCTATGAAAAGTCAGAGGACTTAATTAATATAGGAGCCTATGCCAATGGATCCAACCCCCAGATAGACAGGGCAATTGCTTTAATCGGCCCGATTAATGAATTTTTGAAGCAGGATGTAAATGAAAAATCAGATTTTAACGATACACTGAAGATTATGCAGGAAATATTGAATTAATAAAATCGGGTGAGATAGATGAAGCGGTTTCGTTATTCCATGCAAAATATACTGGACTACCGCAGAAATATAGAAGAAGAGAAAAAATTGAAGTTTGCTGATGCGCTGAATGAGTATATGCAGCAAAAAGAGATCCTGTGCAGTTATGAAAAAGAGCTGAGTTCTGCTTACTCTTCCAAGCTCAGCCGTTCTCAGCACCAGGTTTATGAGCTGAAAAATTTGTATCAATACATACACTATCTGAAGGAAAAAATAGAGATTCAAAAACGGCTGGTTACGGAAGCAGAAAAGACAATGGAGTCCTGGAGACAGCAGCTGATATCTGCACAAAAAGACAGAAAGATGATAGAAAAACACAAAGAAAAGGCATTAAGCCAATATTACAGTGAATTGGACCAGGCAGAACAGAAAACTATTGATGAGCTGGCCTTATACTCCCATATGAGGAGATAAGATATATGTAAAACAAATTGACAGGGAAGGGGGTGAAAAAGGGTGAGAGTAAATTTAGAACAATGGAAACAGGTAATACAAGCTGTTACCAGGCGGATGCAGGACAAAGGCAGCACAGGGCAGGAAGCAGATTTTCAGGAAATGATTGCACAGATACTTTCCATGATGAACATGCCTGTTAATGAACAAACTGTGCAGCATAGCCAAAACTTCCCGGCCGGCAATGCAATGGTTTTCCGTGACAGGGTTATGACTCAAAAAAGCGTAGTGGATGAATTCATGTCAAATTTAAATTTAAACACCATTCCGCAGCTTACCATGGCTAAAAAACCCATCTTTACCGAACCTTTGCTGAGACCTGCAATTCCTTTGAATGAACAGCAGCTAACTGAAACAAAAGCAGGCATCACGGGAAATATTCAGAGTAAACCGATGGATTTTGAAAAAACCGCATTTCCTGAAACCAAAGATGTTTCTTCAGGAACTGCTCAATCAGAAAGTTTACTTTTTAAGGGCATATTTAATTTTCGTGAAGGATTTACGATGCCGGATAACCCGGCAATGCATCTGCCGGCATTGGACGCACCAGGGCCTGAAGCCCCGACAATGGACATTCCAGCAGATGGTACTTCATTTACAGGTGAACGAATAGCAGGTGTTTTGGTAAAAAATGCAATGGAAACGCTTGTTCCAATTAAAGAAGCATCTAATGATAATGAAGATGGTCTGTTAACTGATAATTACGCATCGGTGGCTTTTGAAACTGGAACGAGCGAGACAAAAACAGTCCCCAGGATTAACCCGTCTGCGGATGCTTTAACCGGTCGAAATATTCATTTGACAGGTGTTGAAGCAAAAGAGTCCGAACCCGTAAATTTTAGAAATACCATTCCCGGCAATAAAACCGATAAGGCTGTTTCTTATTCCTTCAGGAAACCTTCTGAAATAGATGATGAATACAGGACAGACGGCAAAGAAACAGAAGAGCTGTCAGGCAAACTTGATTTACAAAGCAGCGCTCCCATCTTAAAAAGCAGAGCGGACAGCATTCAGGAGGCCGCTGTCAGACATGCACAGATTCAGAATTTGCAGGATATTGAAATGCAATTGGCAGAAAGGTTTGCGATTCTAAAGGAAGGGGAACATACTGTTCTGAACATGAAACTGAAACCGGAACTGCTTGGTGAAATGGAAGTACGGCTTCGGATGAAAAACGGGGTGATAACCGGCGAAATTCTGGTAGAGACCCTCTCGGTCAGAGAAGCGATGGAAAGCCAATTGCAAAACTTGAAAGACCGCTTAAGAAATCAAAATATCATTTTAAACGAAGTAAACATAAGCCTGTATCAAAACAGCCAGGAGCAGAATCGGGAAAGAAGACACGATTTTTATCAAGGCAGCAGTCAGGAGCAATTGTTCTTTGGACAGTCTGTCCGAAAGGACGACACTGATAAACAACAATTGTATCCTCAGGTATTACCGGTTTCCTATTATCAAGGGATTACCGGAGTTTCACTGGATCGATTTGCATAAAAAAGGAAAGGAGTGATGATGAGAGTGGACATTTCAAAAGTGAATGCATTCGCTGCGGTACAGCAATCAGAACGAACGCCAAAGAGTCAACTGGGCAAGGATGATTTTCTTTCAATTTTAGCGGCACAGCTCCAGTATCAGGACCCGTTAAGCGTCGGAGACAATACGCAGTATATTGCGCAGCTGGCTCAGTTTAGCTCCCTGGAGCAATTGCAGAACTTGTATTACAGCATATCGGAATTGGTTTATTTCCAGTATATCCAGTATGGAAGTCAGCTGGTCGGCAAGAGTGTTACCGTGAATGACGGGCAGAAGCAGGTACAGGGTGTAGTGGAAAAGGTAACCATGCAAAACGGCGAGATCAATATCGTGGTAAACGGTGCTCAATATAAGCTGTACCAGGTAGAAGAAATCACTGCATCGGAAGAGGTGGTTAGATGTCGTTGCGAATAAACAGCAGGTACTTGCCACAGTTGCAGGAAACAGAGCGGAAAAGGCCAACACCTGATACCCAGGGCAGCCAGAATTCTTTTCAGAGCATTTTAAACAGGGAGATTCAAAAATCAAATGATTCTGTTAAGATTTCCGGCCATGCCAGCAAACGTCTGTTGGAAAGAAACATTATTTTGAATGAGAACGATATAAAGGTATTGGGTATGGCTATGGCAAAAGCCGATGCCAAAGGGGCGAAAGATTCACTTATGCTGTACAAGGACATTGCCTTTATTGCAAGCATAAAGAATCGAACCTTGATTACTGCAATTGACCCGCAGGACAGCGAAGAAAACATATTTACCAATATTGACAGTGCAATAATTGTAAAATGAACATTGGCCGGACCTGTTTTAGGAGGCCAATATGCCACGGACCGACTGAAGTGGCATTACCATAATAAAAACAGGAGGATGAATTATGATACGTTCAATGTATTCAGGTGTATCAGGAATGAGAAGCAACCAAATCAAGATGGATGTGATTGGTAATAATATAGCAAATGTCAGCACAACTGCATTTAAGTCAAACCGTGTCAGGTTCCAGGACGCATTTTACCAGACCCGGGCTTTCGCACAAGCACCTACTGCCAACGGTCGGGGAGGCATCAACCCGCAGCAGGTAGGCAATGGGGTTACTGTAGCGGCTATCGATACAATGTTTGCAGACGGTAACCTGCAGCCGACCGGAAGAGATCTGGATCTGGGGATTGAAGGAGAAGGCTTCTTTGTAGTATCTATGGATACTGCAGGACAAATCAAGCGGTATACTCGTGATGGTGCCTTTTATAAGGATTTCAACGGCAGCCTGGTTAATGCGGAAGGTTACTATATATTAGGAGTGTCAAATTTTGACGTCAATGGCGTTCCCAATCAAACCCTTCCTGATGCGATACAGTCAGATGGTTCGAATCTGGAGATATTGAGTATCCCGGACAAGATTAATGATGGCGGTGTTGATTATCATCTGGAAGCTTTTTACATAGACGGTACCGGTCTTATTACTGCTATTTATGAAAATGGCGAGGTGTATTACCCGGGCAGGGTCGCTTTAGCTAAGTTTCCCAATGTTGGGGGACTGGAAAAGCTGGGGGGCAATACCTACGGTACCACCCGCAACTCCGGTGCAGCGGAGTATGGCAGCCCCAGTGAGGACGGACTGGGAATTTTGCGTCAGGGTAATCTGGAAATGTCCAATGTAGACTTGGCGAATGAATTTACCGAAATGATCATAACAAGCAGAGCTTTTCAAGCCAATTCCAGAATCATAACAACCTCAGACGAGATGCTTCAGGAGTTGATTAACCTGAAGAGATAGGATATAAATCCCGTCTTCATGTGATATGGGGCAGATTAGCGCTGCCCCATATCATAAAAACAAAGATCAAGCAGTAAGGAGAAATTCCAATGATACAACTAACAACTCTAAAGGGAAATGTGTTCTATCTTAACCCGGAGTTGATTGAACAGATAGAAGAAGTACATGATACTATAATCACCCTGATAGGTGGCAAAAAGGTTCGAGTCAGTGAAAGTGCAGAAGTAGTTGCGGAAAAAATCATAGCATACCGGAGAGCCATTCATCAAGTCCGTTTGGAGGTGACAGAATGAAAAAGAACTTTGTCCCGCTTATAGCATTAACCATCGGACTGGTTTTGGTTGTTTACGCAATTTCAATGGATGGCGGAACTTTCTATATGTTTTGGAGCGTAACATCCATTCTTATTACTTTCTTCGGGTCCCTGGCAGCTTTGCTGATAAGCTATCCTTTTAAATACATCAAGCAGATTCCTGTTATTGTAAAAAAGGTTATTGATGAACCTGCCAGCAACAGACGAGATTTGATTACGCTTTTTACAGATCTTTCCAAGAAGGCAAGAAAAGAAGGCTTGTTGTCCCTGGAAGATGATATTGCATTGATAAGCAATCCGTTTTTAAAAAGGGGACTGCAAATGGTGGTAGATGGTATTGATCCGGAAACCATCAGGGAAATTTTGGAGCTGGAGATTAGCACCATGGAAGATCGGCACAGAACCGGAGAAGGCATTTTTCAAAGCTGGGGCGAACTGGCTCCCGGATTTGGTATGCTGGGTACTTTAATTGGTTTGATTATCATGTTGAGTGATCTGGATGATCCCTCCAAAATTGGCGCTGGAATGGCAACCGCTCTTATTACCACATTCTATGGATCTCTGCTTGCTAACATGATATTTCTCCCCATTGCGAAAAACTTGAAGGCTCAAACCGATGAAGAGTTGTATACCATGGAAATGATGATAGAAGGGGTGCTGGCAATTCAGTCCGGAGTCAATCCCCGAATTGTAGAAGAAAAGCTGATTGCCTATCTTTCTCCCAAAGAACGGATAGAGAGAAATAAAGTTTCGCACAACCTGGAAACGGTGACAGAAAATGAGTAAAAGAAGACGAGAAGAACAGAACAGTTCACCGAGCTGGCTCACTACCTATTCTGATCTGGTAACCCTGCTGCTGACCTTTTTTGTGCTATTGTATACTTTTTCCAGCATAGATGCAGCCAAGTTCAAGCAGCTGGCAGTATCGCTGCAAATGGCCTTAACAGGAAGAGCCGGGGAATCAATATTTGATGGTAGTCCGCAGCCCATAGGCGACTTATTAGATGATGTTGTAACTATTCCTGAGGCGACTAAGAAGCCTGTCAAGGATGAAGCATCAGAGGATGGACTGGAGATTTTGGACAAAGAAATAGAAAAGATTTACCAAATAGTCAAAGGTTTTGTAGAGGAAGAAGAGCTGGAAGCGGATGTAAGACTGCGGGTAGATCGAAGAGGGGTTATAATTGACATCAGTGACAATATTCTTTTTGACCCCGGAGAAGCGGAACTGAAACCTGAAAGCAAATTATTGCTTGATAAACTAACGAAACTGATTACTGCATTTGATAACAATATCATAGTAGAAGGGCATACGGATAATGTGCCTATTAAAAGGTCCAAGTTTGCTACAAATTGGGAGCTGTCTGTAAACAGAGCAACTACTGTTGTGCGCTATTTTGCAGAGGAGAAGAATATTGCACCCAATAGATTATCCGCTGCAGGCTATGGGGAATACAGGCCTATTGTGCCGAACGATACGCCTGAAAACAGAGCGTTGAACCGAAGAGTTAACATATTGATTGAGGTAACACTGGAAGGAGGGTCGGAGGGTGCAGCAAACGATCGAGAGTAGAAGAAAAAAATCACGCTTTTTATTTGTAGTTATCCCCCTGATTGCGTTTATTGCAGGATTTCTGACATTTTCATTTTTCAGCAAAACTTTTATTTTTGCAGAAGAACAAAGAACAAATATAACGAATTATACTTATCCCATGGAAGAAATCATTGTAAATCTGAAAGACGGTTCCCATTTTCTCAAAATCAGGATTGCCTTAGGATACAACTTGCCGGACGACAAGAAAGATATCACCAAAAATGAAGTCCAGGCAAGGGATGCTGTTCTTACTATTCTCAGAAACAAAAGTGCAGAAGATCTCATGTCGCCCAGGGCCGAGGAAGACTTAAAAGATGAAATACAGAATAAGTTGAATCAGTTTTTTCCTGAAAAGATTGTAACAGATATTTTTTTGATGGATTTCTTGATTCAATAAGGGATGAGGATAGCCATGCCGGAAAACTTAATGCTCAGCGCTTTAAAGCTGCTATTGGCTTTGCCCGTAGTTATTTTGCTTGCTTATATCAGTCTGCGATTATCAAACAAGTATCTGTACAGGCAGAACCAAATCAAGGCAATACAGATATTGGAACGCGTTCCCATACATAATAAGCAATTTCTGTGTATTGTTAAAATATTCGACAGCTATATGGTAATGGGAGTCAGCGAAAACAACATTGAGCTCATTAAAACCCTTGATTGCGAGGAAGTGAATGAATATATGAGCCAAAAAGAGCAGACAGATTACTTAAATAAATGGAGCAATTATATTCTTCAATTGGCAAAGAGGAAAAATCAACATGATTAAAAAAACAGCGATACTGGTCTTGTTATTCTTTGTTTTACTGACAGGGCAAAGTGCAATGGCTTCAGCGCCCCCATCCATATCTATACCTGATATCAGCATAAATTATGGACCTGTGGAAAAGCCGGAGCAATTTGTAAACAGCATTCAGATTTTGGTTTTGCTGACGATACTGACACTGGCTCCGTCCATACTGACGCTGCTTACTTCCTTTACAAGGGTTATTGTAGTTTTTTCCCTGCTGAGGAATGCCCTGGCAACCCAGCAAACACCTCCAAACCAGGTATTAATCGGTCTTGCCTTATTTCTCACATTTTTTATAATGTCACCCGTTGTAGGGCAGATCATGGAAACAGCAGTTGAACCTTACCTGGAAGGAACGATCACTCAGGAAGAGGCAATCGAAGCCGGTAGCCAGCCCATCAGGGAATTTATGCTAAGGCAGACCCGGGAAAAGGACCTGGCTTTGTTCATCAATATTTCGCAGCAGGAGATGCCGGAAGACAGGATGGATGTATCCTTGACGACATTAATACCGGCATTTGTAATCAGTGAGTTAAAGACAGCCTTTACCATTGGCTTTTTATTGTACATTCCTTTCATTGTAATTGATATGGTGGTTTCCGGTATCCTGATGTCAATGGGTATGTTCATGCTCCCGCCTGTAACGATTTCTCTGCCATTTAAACTGCTATTGTTTATTCTGGTAGACGGATGGCATTTGATTGTCAAATCCCTGGTAGAAGGGTTTGTGTAACAGGAGGAAGCTATGAATCAGGAAGTCATACTGGATATCGTAAGAGATGCACTTACTACCACAATATTGGTCTCCGCCCCTGTTTTGGTTACAGCTTTGGTAGTAGGGCTGGTAATCAGCATATTACAGGCAACTACACAGATACAGGAACAGACCCTTACCTTTGTTCCGAAGATTCTGTGTGTGTTTCTTGTATTAATAATTGCCGGGGCTTTTATGATAAATACACTGCTCAGCTTTACCAACCGAATTTTCAGTTATGTTTCTAATATTGTAGGATAGGTGGCATCGTGTTATCTTTCAGTATTAATCAGGCAGCCATATTCTTGTTGATATTAATGCGTATAATAAGCTTCCTGGCAGCTACTCCCCTACTCAGTCTCAGAGGTATACCTTCACTTCTGAAGATAGGTTTATCTTTATTACTGGCATATATTCTATATATGGTTATACCTTACCAGCCAATGATAGAGGAATCGCTTCTGGCATACGGCATACTGGCAGCAAAAGAAATTTTATTTGGGTTAGCGCTGGGCTATATAGTAAATTTGGTTTTTATTTGTTTCCAAATGGCCGGCCAGATGGTAGACTTTCAGATAGGATTTTCCATGGCGACCTATTATGATCCCATGAGCAGCAATCGAGTATCTTTGTTTGGAAACCTGTATTATTGGATTGGTATTACATTGTTTTATGCTGTGAACGGTCATTACTACCTCATCCATGCAATGGTACAGAGCTTTGAACTTGTACCATTGACCCAGCTTAACTTTGGCCAGTTGTACCTGGGCAACATTATTCAGCTTTTCACCGATACCTTTTTGATTGCTTTTGAAATTGCCATGCCGATTATCTTTATCGTGCTGCTGGCAGATGTAGTAATGGGGATAATCTCCCGGACCGTTCCTCAGATCAACATCCTGATGCTAAACCTTCCATTAAAAATGCTATTGGGTATCCTGGCTGCTGCAGCCTTATTGCCTGCACTGATTAATAGCCTGATAAATGCAATTGAGAACCTTCCATGGTGGCTAAATGATTTTATGCAGGATATGCCCTTAGCCCTTGCTTTTGCTGCAGGAGAAAAAACAGAGGAACCCACTCCCAAAAGGAAGGACGACGCAAGAAAAAAAGGACAGGTTGCCAAAAGTATTGACTTGAATTCTGCAATAACCTTGCTCCTGTTAATTATATTTGGCAACATGATGGGCAACTCTTTATTTTCTTCACTGCATAAGTACCTGAGGCATTCTCTTGAAAACGGGTTGACCAGAAGTGTTACCCAGAGAAATTTGATAAATATATTTCTGCAGGATTCTGGTATTTATATGGTAGTAGTGCTGCCACTCATGGCGGGTGTCATGGTAATCGGGGTATTAGCCAGCCTCATGCAGACAGGCCTTATCCGGTCGACAGACCCATTAAAGCCGGATTTGAACAGGCTTAACCCCATACAAGGATTTAAAAACATCTTTTCCCAAAGAGCATTCATCGAGTTTGTGAAGAATTTTTTAAAACTGATCCTGATTGGATACCTAGCCTGGTCTTTTATAAGAGATAACCTGCAGCAGATTCTGTCCATCACTCATATAAGCATCAGAGGTGTGTTCCCTGTTGTCAAGGATTTGATTTTAGGACTATTGACAAGGGTTGGCATTATGATGTTAATCCTGGGTGCAATGGACTATTTATATCAGCGCTTTACATTCCATAAGAGCCTGAAAATGACAAAAGAAGAAGTGAAGGAAGAGCTAAAGCAAATGGAGGGTGATCCGCAGATCAGATCACTTAGGAGACAGAAGCAGAGGCAGCTGGCTATGAGCCGAATGATGGCAGCTGTACCTCAAGCGGATGTGGTTATTACCAACCCAACACATCTGGCTGTAGCTCTGAAATATGATGAAAAATCCTATAATGCGCCTGTGATATTGGCAAAAGGTGCTGATTATGTAGCAGAAAAGATACGAGAGATTGCGAAGAAGGAAGAGATTGCCATAGTAGAGAACAAGCCCCTGGCCAGAGCATTATACTATAAAGGCGAGGTAGGCCGGGAGATTCCCATTGAATTATATCAGGCTGTGGCAGAAGTATTGGCTATGGTATACCATATGCAAGGAAAAATGCAGCAAGGATGAATCTGTAATGTTAGCGAATATAAAACAGCTGTACTCTAACCCAACAAAATATATTGATGTATTAACAGCTTTTGGTGTATTGGGCATTATTACATTAATTATACTTCCGATTCCGCCTGGTTTACTGGATTTATTGCTGACTTTTAATATTTCATTATCAGTAATAATCCTGTTATTATCCATGTTCACTACCGAAATTCTGCAGTTTTCTATTTTTCCTACTCTCCTGCTGGTTACCACCTTATTCCGGCTGGGTCTGAATATCTCCGCTACCAGGCTGATCCTGAGAGATGGGTATGCCGGGCAGGTAGTGGAGTCTTTTGGCGTTTTTGTTACCGGGGACAATTATGTGGTCGGTGCCATAATTTACATTATTATTGTTGTTATTCAGCTGATTGTAATTACCAGCGGTTCCAGCAGGGTATCAGAAGTGTCGGCAAGGTTTGCCCTGGATGCCATGCCCGGCAAACAAATGAGTATCGATGCGGATTTGAATGCCGGGATAATTAACGAGGAAGAAGCTAAAGAAAGAAGACAGAAGCTGCAAAAAGAAGCGGATTTCTATGGTGCCATGGACGGTGCTATGAAATTTGTTAAGGGAGATTCCATAGCAGGCATAATTATAACTCTGGTTAATTTCATCGGAGGTATTGCAATTTATGTATTGCAGCAAGGCTATGACATTATGGAAGCCCTTACTCAATTTGCACTGCTAACAATAGGCAATGGTCTGGTTAGTCAGATTCCTTCTCTAATGATATCCGTTGCATCAGGTATTCTGGTAACCCGTTCCGCTTCTGAAAAAAATTTCGGGACTGATTTGAGCAGCCAGCTGTTTGCGTTTCCGAAAGTAATGGTTATTGCAGCTGTTGTTTTGCTGACTCTTGGCTTGGTTCCCGGGCTTCCGACGATTCCTTTTGTCTTACTGGCAGTCGCCTGCGGGGTTGGTGCCTGGTTGTTGTACAAGGAAGAGAAAACAAAAGAAAGCATGGAACAGATAGCTGCCGTCCAGAGCGTCCAGCCTGCTGAGCAAAGAGAGCCTGAAAACTACATGGATTTTACACAGGTAGAAATGCTGGAAGTGGAAATCGGTTATGGGCTGATTGCCCTTGCTGATGATAAAAACGGGGGAGATTTGCTGGAGAGGATATCCGGTATCAGGAGACAGTGTGCCCATGAACTGGGAATTGTCATACCATCAATACGCATAAGGGATAACCTGCAGTTGAAAACCAATGAGTATACACTGAAAGTTAAAGGGATTGTAGTAGCCAGAGGCGAAGTTATGCCCAATCATCTGCTGGTTATGGATCCAGCCAATGAAAAAATCAACCTGGAAGGAATTCCAACAATAGAGCCTGCATTTGGACTGCCTGCTTTATGGGTTGAAAAAGGGGATAAAGACAGAGCAGAAATGCTGGGATATACAACTGTTGATGCTACTACTGTCATGGTAACCCATCTGGGTGAGGTAATCCGTGAGCACAGCCATGAGCTGCTTGGCAGACAGGAAGTTAAAAAGATGATCGATGCACTGAAAGATAAGTATAGTGCCGTTATAGAAGAATTGATACCCAACCTGTTGTCCTTGGGAGAAATACAAAAAATACTGCAGAATTTATTAAGGGAAAAAGTCCCGATAAAAGACCTGGTGACCATTCTGGAAACTTTGGCGGACTTTGCAGGCAGTACAAAAAATTTGGAAATGTTAACGGAGTATGTACGGTATTCCCTGAGCAGGACGATTGTTCTTCCTTATCTCGATGAAAACCAGGTATTAAGAGTGGTCACTATTCACCCGAAATTGGAACAGTACATAAGCGATAATATACAAAAATCCTTTCAGGGGTCCTTCCCGGCAATCGCACCTGACATCAGCACCAAAATTTTGGAAAATATCCATATGATAACGGAGCGATTATCCCTTGAGCAAATAAGGCCGGTTATTCTGGCTTCTCCCAAAATCCGTGCACCTTTTAAGAGGATGATAGAAATGGCGTTTCCTCATATTGCTGTGCTGTCTCTGAATGAAATACCCAATTCCATAGAAATAGAGACAGTAGGGATGGTGAATATTTATGACAATTAAGAGATACCTGGCAAAGGATATGAATGAGGCAACGACACGCATCAAGTATGAGCTGGGCAGCAATGCTGTTATCGTAAGCAGCAGGTGGATTCGTAAAAAGGGATTAAAAGGCCTGTTCAGCAAGAAGGTTCTGGAAGTTACTGCTGCAGTAGACCAAAACCAGGACAAATCCGATCAGAATACAAGTGGTCTTGTTCATACACAACAAACAAATACACCTCTTAAGAGCAGCAAGGAGTTGGAACTGGAGAGGGAAATTGAAGAATTAAAGAAAATGGTTAACAGTCTTTTGGAAAAGGAGAAATCAAGGAAAAAAGGCGGGAGAAAAACCCAATTCAGCACCATCATGCAGCAGCACTTAAAAAAAATGGATTTAGATGAGAAGATTATAAAGGACTTTGCTGAATTCTGCAAAAGGGAGGGTAATTCCAGTATTGGCTTTGATGAAGCCAGCCGGTATTTTACAGATCTGCTTGAAAAGAGTATTTGTCCGATAGAGAATGTGGAGGAAAAGATTTGGGCTTTTATCGGTCCTACCGGTGTAGGCAAAACTACAACCATAGCCAAAATAGCCGCAAAAGAGACTCTGGAAAACAGAAAAAAGGTTGGGCTGATCACTATGGATACCTTTCGGATTGGAGCTGTGGAGCAATTAAAAACCTATGCCGATATTTTGAATCTTCCCATTGAAGTGGTATCCACAAGAAACGAGATGTCAGATGCTTTGAAAAAACTTCAGGCATGTGATTTGATATTAATTGATTCCACAGGCAGGAATTCTAAGATAAAGGAACAGTTGATGGAAGCCAAAGAATGTTTGAGTGCTGCCAGCAAAACCTACAATATACTGGTCATGAGTGCTACCACCCGCAGCCTGGACTTAAAGATGATTTTAAACAATTATGAAGTAATTGGATACGATTCAATTATATTGACCAAGCTGGATGAAACTCAATGCTACGGCAGCATTTTGAATATCAATCACTATTCGGACAAGCCCTTATGTTACTTGACAACCGGTCAGATTGTTCCTGAAGATATTAGGAAAGCGACAATGGAAAACTTGCTGAAGTATGTCTTCATGGGGGTGGACGCTTAGTGGACCAGGCAGAGAAACTAAGAGATCTGGTTAGAAAAGGAGAAAGGCAGACTAATCCAGGACTAAAGGAAGCAATCAAAATCTATACCATTATGAGCGGAAAAGGAGGTGTCGGCAAGACAAATATTACTGTAAATTTGGCAATAGCTCTTCAGAGAAAAGGAAAAAGAGTGCTGATAATAGATGCCGATCTGGGAATGGCAAATGTGGATGTAATATTGGGAGTGTACCCAAAGCATACAATATACGACGTATTATTCAAACAATATCCGTTAGAAGATACAGTGATAACCAGTTTTGAAGGTGTTAAAATTCTACCGGGCGGATCCGGTATGATGGAACTGGCTTCACTGGATATTGAGCAGCAGGAGGCTTTTGCCAGGCAGTTTTTGACCTTCGAAGACATAGATATTATCTTAATCGATACCGGAGCAGGCATCTCAAAGAATTCTCTATCATTTATTGCTTTTTCCCAGGAACTGATTCTGGTTACGACCCCTGAACCTCCTGCTCTGACTGATGCATATAGCGTCATTAAGATTATGGTGCAATATAAGCTGGATAAGAACATAAAAGTGATCGTAAATCGTTGTTCAGATGACATATCAGGCGAAGTTATTTATCAAAGGCTGAACAGCACTTCCAAAACTTTTTTGAATAAGTCCCTGGAAAAGCTGGGCCATATTCTCGATGACAGCAGGGTAGCAAAATCGGTTATGGATCAGACCCCCTTCTTGATTCAGTATCCAAATTGTCCTGCAAGTAAATGCATCTGCCGTATTGCTGATGAACTTTTAGGATGCAGCAGTCATGGCAGTCGAATTTACTCAATTCAGCAGGTATATAAACGCTTGCTGAAAGTATTTGGCTAATAGGAGTGTCAGGATGGAGAAGTTCCAATTTCGCATCAACCAGAAAATTGAATTTATAAATGGGAATGACTATTTGGGCACTAGCTTGGTACAGGACTACAGGGAGGACTATTTTCTCGTCAGTATCCCTTTAAAAGGATATCAAAAACATCTGCTGCAAGTAGGAGATGTTGTCACAGGTATTTATTATGATACAGACGGGAAGCTTTACCGGTTCGAAAGCAAGGTACTGGAGAGGGTTGTCCAAAATATCGCCATGTTTAAATTAAGCATTCCCGAAAAACTGACCAAAGTTCAAAGAAGGGATTATGTACGTTTGCTGGTAACTATGCCGGTTCAATACCTGCATATTACTCCGGAGACAAAACTCGATTTTGAAGATGAAGATAATACAGGCGTGCCTGTGCCTTTGGAAACAGGTACGTTATTGGATATAAGCGGCAGCGGAGTCCATCTTGCTACCAGCAAGCCTCTTGATGTTGGTGAAAGCATCTTCTTAGCAATTAATACAGATGATTTGCAAATAAGCGTCAAGGGAAAGGTAGTACGGTGCTATGCCGAATTTTTGAACAATAAGAACACCTATCATAATGGAATAAGATTTATAAAATTGTCAGAATCAAAAAGGGATAAAATCATTGGCTTCATATTCAAAAAATTCCGTGAAGGGAGACAAAAAGGTGTCCTGCTATGAGCATTGTATATGAACAGAAACAAGACTTGGAATCATTAGTAATTCAATATCTCCCCCTGATTCAAAAAATCGTGAACCAGATCAGTTTAAAGCAGGTTCAATATGAAAAAGAAGATCTGATTCATATTGGTGTGCTGGGGCTTATTGAGGCATATAAACGCTACGACAGTGAGAAAGGTGTTCCCTTTCAACACTATGCAAAATGGCGGATAAGAGGAGCTATCCTGGATGAGCTTAGGAAAAACGGAAGGGTTTCCAGGGGAAAGATGGAAAAAATAGAAGCATACTACCAGGCCCGGAATGAAATGCAGCAATTGCTGAAAAGGGAACCGACTGCCATGGAAATCTGCAAAGCGCTGTCTATAACCCTTCAGGAACTCTATGATATAGAGGACAGCATCCACTACCTTTCCCAATATTCACTGGAGAATGTCTTGTTTGCAGGACATGACGGAGAATTTTCCCTCATTGATGTAATGGAAGACAAAAGTGCACAGGCACCGGATGAAAGATTATTGGAAGAAGAGCGAAAAAAGAGCCTGACCGATGCGATAGAACAATTGACGGAACGGGAACAGCTTATATTGAATTTATACTACCATGAAGAGCTGACGCTGAAGGAAATTGCAGAAGTTTTAGGGGTCACTATTTCGAGGGTTTCACAGCTCCACGGGCAAATCCTATTGAAGTTAAGGGGGCTTTTGAAAACAGCTGATTAGTGCAATGACTTAAGATTTCTTCGGCATTTTAACTTAATACAGAAGGTCTTCTTATAGTATTATAAACAGTTGGGGTGGTGAAAAGATTGCCGTATTTATTACTGTCAGTAGGGATAATTTTGTTGATTTATGGAGGATATTTACTAAAGAAGGAGAATGATGTAAATAGAAGTTTTCAAGAACTTCTGGATGAACAAAACAGAGACAAAGGAGATTATGTAAAGCTGCTGGCAGCAAATCTGGAAGTGAAAACTCGGCTTGATTCCCTGGAAACCAGGCTGGAATACATACTGGATAGGTTAGATCAAATACACAAAAGCGCATCTATAGACTCTGATTGGGATACAGCGGCCAATCAGGCAGGGACAATTGAGGCCGGAGTATTGCCTGAAAAGATAACAAAAACATCTTTGAATATGGGGAGGGGTGAAGTACGATTTATTCAAAGTTTATTGAAAAAGTGAAAAAAATAATTGACGGGCGCTTTCTCATGGGGCTGGGTGCAGGCATCATAATAGCCTGTATCTTAATGCTTCCATTTATGAAAAGAGAACCATCCGCAATGGAAATAGAAACTCGTGCCAGGGCTATGGGTATGGTATATGAAGATGAAATAAGGGCGATTCCGAAAAGCAATGAAGGAGGGGAAATCAATTGATACGAGGCTTATACACCAGCGCAATGGGAATGATTGTGCAGCAAAAACGACAGGAAAATGTTTCGCATAACCTATCGAATATAGAAACGAATTCTTTCAAGCAGCAGGAACTGATAGCAGAAGCATCCTTCCAAATGGATGTACTAAATCGTTCCAACAACCATGGAAGACTGTCCTCCATTGGCAATATGCATTTTGGAGTATCTGTAGATGATTTATATACTGACTTTGAACAGGGCTTGCTGAAAGAAACCAATAATCCCCTGGATTTTGCCATTGACGGGGAAGGTTTTTTCACTGTTCGTCTGCCCAACGGTCAAGAGGCTTATACCAGGGACGGAAGCTTCCGGCTGAATGAAAATGGGGAACTGGTTACCAGTGAAGGCTATCAGGTATTAGGCTATGACGGGGAACCCATACAATTGGGAACGGAGAATGTTACTGCAGACAATTATGGAGGTATTATAACCCAGGATGGGCGGTATTTTTCCCTTGGGATTGTCACATTTGCTGATGCGCAGCTGTTACACCGGTTAGGCGATAATTTGTACACCATTGAGGACGGGGAACCAATGACAGGTGGTGCTTATACGCTCAGACAAGGCTTTATAGAGTCTTCCAATGTGAATCTTCTGGAAGAAATGGTGAAGATGATTGAAATAACCCGGAATTTTGAATCCAATCAAAAAGTCGTTCAGGCCATGGATGAGACCTTGGATAAAGCAGTAAATGAAGTAGGACGATTGTAGAAGGAGGGCATGTTCGGGTGAACAGGATATTGCAGACAGGGCGGTCAGGCCTTGACAGTATTCAGAAAAAGATGGATACGATTGCACATAATATTGCAAATGCGCAGACCATTGGCTTTAAAAGCCAGGATGTACAATTTGGTGACCTGATATACGATCAGGTGGCAAACAGGGGTATTCCCTTAACATCAGAAGCGCGAGAAAAACCCATAGAGATTGGTACCGGAAGCAGGGTAAAAAATATCAGGCACAAGTTCGAGCAAGGCATTTTAGTGGAAACGTCCGGCCGGTTTGACCTGGCCATAGAGGGAGGAGGTTTCTTTGGAGTACAGGACGAAAACGGAGAAATCCTTCTGACCAGGAATGGTGCCTTTACATTGGACGGAGACGGCTTCCTGGTTGACAGTTCAGGAAAACATGTATTAATGGAAATATATTCTAAAGATTACCAATTAGAGAGGGATAATTTTACCATAAACGAAAAAGGAATAATGACTGTTATGGATGAGGCGGGGCAAACAGTAGAAATCGGCAGAATTCTGCTGTATGATGTACCGGATTTGTCCATGTTGACTGCTGTAGGGGAAAACTATTTTTATACCGAAAGGCAAGCATACATTGTACCTTTGGAAGGTGTTCGGGCAGAAGACAGCAAAATACGCCAGGGATATCTGGAAAGTTCCTCTGTAAATATTGCAAAAGAGCTTACTGACATGCTCATTACCCAGCGGGCATATTCCGTCAATATAAAAAGCATCCATGCAGCAGATGAGATGTGGGGTATGGTGAATCAGCTCAAGAGATAGCATTCATATATTATCGGATTTAAGACTTTATTTTGTGCAGGAATGTGCCGATATATATTATATATAAATGAAAGCGGCGATAAAGTCTTAATGAAGTGAGGATGACCATATAATGATCGTTCTTTTCCTGCGCAATACAAATTTGAAAATGAATGTTATCCGGATTCTGATGAAAAAAAACCTATATTACATAGAAGCATCCAATACGGAAGAATTATTCTTCAAATTGGATATGTCCCAAAATGCCGGTTTGTTGATACTGGATTACAAAGAAGATGAAGAACTGTTTGATATGATGGAAGTTTTGTGCAGAGCAGGTTTGCAGCAACTCCCTGTTCTTTGGATTACTCCCAGCGAAAAGAGCAATCAACTGCCTGATGCAGCCAAACGCTATATTACAGATATTCTTCTTTTTCCATTCAAGGAGTCCACATTACTCCGCAAGATTGATGGAATCATGCACATTAAAGAAGATAAGGTCACTTCCGGCAAAAAGGATTCCAATGCATTCAGGCTGTCACCCGACCACAGCAGCCAGGTGATTACTGCCATGGAACTTGCTGCCAGAGGCGGATACCCGCTTTGTATAATCCGCCTGCAAGTAATGAATGCTTTTATGGAATTGAACCTTAAGCTGCTGAATGAGCTTAAACATACTCTTCGGAAGACGGACCAGGTGCTGGAAACAGATCTGGGAGAGTTTATTGTATTATGCCCATATACTCCTCTTCAAGGCTTGAATGTAGTAGAAACCAAAATAAAAGAGACAGTGGATTCCATAATACAAGATAGTTCTCGCACGCATAAAGTACAGATTAATGGTACCAATTTTCCGGAGTGTGTGAAAAAATATGATGACTTGGTATCGGAACTCGCAATAAAAATTTCCTATAAATAGAGAGCGGTTTCAAATTATCTTATATAGGAGAATAGTATGGATACAGTAAATAAAATTTCAAGCTTGTTGTTGTACACGAATATACTGTCTACCAAAACAAGCACCGACCATAGTTTGCTGTTTCTTTCTATATTAAAAGCTCAGCTTGAGCAAGTGCAAAAGTCAGATAAAACAATATTGCACACACAATCAACCGACGAGTACATGACTCAATTGAAACCCTGGCGTGCAATTTCCCATGGAAAATCATCCAATATGGGATTATCTCAGTATGAGGATCTTATTCAGAACATAAGCACAATGTATGGAGTTGACCCGAGGCTGACAAGGGCGGTAATCAAAACGGAATCAAATTTCAACCACAAAGCTGTATCTGCAAGCGGGGCTATGGGTTTAATGCAGCTCATGCCGGGGACAGCAAAAGATCTTGGGGTCAGTGATCCTTTTGATCCCGTGCAAAATGTTGATGGCGGTGTAAGATATCTGAAATCGCAATTGATCAGATATAAAGGAGATGTAAAACTTGCCCTGGCTGCATACAACTGCGGCCCAGGGACATTAAGCAGACTGGGAATTACAAACCTGGATGATCCCGTTCAGATGTCAAAGATACCAAACGAAACGCAAAACTACATAAAAAAGGTTCTGGAATATATTCCTTAACTTCTATCCAGTGTTAAAAAAAGCAGCACTCTGCAGGAATTATTGCGAGTTGCTGCTTTTCTGTTTTTTACTCCTGGGTTGTGTAATTATCAAAGTAACCCTGAATATATACCACGGGTGTACCCTTGTCACCGCTGCCGGAAGTCAGGTCGCAAAGGGAGCCGATCAGGTCGGTCAGACGCCTGGGTGTGGTTCCCTGGGAAAGCATATTGCCTACCAGGTTGGAATCCTTGTTCTGGATAAATTCATTGATGGCTTTTCTCTGCTCTTCACCCTTCAGGTGATCAAAGTAATTATCGGCCAGGTATTTAAGCTTAACTTCATTGGGTGTGCCCTCGAGACCTTTGGTATATGCCGGAGATACTACCGGATCCGCAAGCTCCCAGATCTTGCCTACAGGGTCCTTGAAGGCACCGTCGCCATATACCATCACTTCTACGTTTTTCCCTGTTTTTTCCTTAAGGATAGCCTGTATCCGTTCGACTATTCTTTGGCAGTCGCGGGGGAAAAGCTTTACGGTTGTTTCAGTAGCCTTATTGGCTCCCAAAAGGCCGTAGGTTTCATTATACCCGCTGCCGTTTATGGGTGCTGCCATAATATCATCAAGGCCATAAACC
Source organism: Clostridiales bacterium (assembly GCA_012842605.1). Lineage (GTDB taxonomy): Bacteria > Bacillota > Clostridia > Caldicoprobacterales > DTU083 > DUSN01. The sequence goes on along the minus strand of DUSN01000026.1, from coordinate 13,605 downwards.
TTCTCTGCACCATTGGCTTTCAGCAGGCGCTTGGTCCTTGCCCTTGTATGAATGTCACAGGCAAGAACGCTTTTTGTATAATTCAATATAGTAACAGGGTTGTTGGAGAAGATTATCTCACATTCTTTTCCATGTTCTTTTATAAGAGATTTATAGTATTCTATATAATCAATACCGGTAAAGGTATGCCTGGCATCTCCGAAATAGTCACGGAATTGTTCTTCAGTGAGCACGTCCGACCAGGGATTTACTCCTTTTTCATCCAATTGATCCAGGTCAACCAGGTGGTTGCCCACCTCATCGGATGGATAACTCAGCATTAATACTATTTTTTTGGCTGCACCCATGGCAATTCCTCTAAGACAGATACCAAAACGGTTGCGGCTCAGAATGGGGAAAATCAGGCCTATAACATCATCGCCGAATTTTGACCGGATGTCCTGAGCAATATCATCTATTTTTGCATAGTTTCCCTGTGCCCGGCCTACGACAGATTCGGTAATTGCCAGTATATCTCTGTCCTGTATCTCAAAACCTTCGGATTGTGAAGCTTTAAGCACACTATCAATAACAATCTGCTCAAGATTGTCTCCCTTGTTTATAATCGGAGTACGGATCCCCCTTACCACTGTTCCTACCATTCTTGCCATAATACAATCTCTCCTTTGGCTGCACTGACGAAGCCCATTCTTTCTCTTCTCAGTTTTCCCGATTTTACTTTTTTTCCATACTTGTAATATACACGCAAAGATGATATAAGTAAAATAAATAATCTTTATAGTAGCCATAAGGGGTACTTATAATGGGCATTAAACTGGATTTATACCGCATTTTCTGCCAGGTTGCAGAGAGCAGGAGTTTTTCCAAAGCTGCAAGGGATTTGTATATGACCCAGCCGGCTGTCAGCCAGGCTATTTCCCAGCTTGAAAGTGAATTAGGACTTCGGTTGTTTGCCAGAACACCAAAGGGGGTAGTCCTAACAAATGACGGACAGCTTTTGTATGAGCACATCAGTGCCGCAATGAATCTTATCGGTATTGGAGAAAAAAAGCTGCTGCAAGCCAGAGGTCTGCTGGTGGGTGAGCTCAGACTGGGGGTCGGAGATACGATATCCAGGTATTATCTGCTGCCTTATTTGGAGAGGTATCATGCCGAGCATCCCGACATAAAACTTAGAATCTATAACCGAACCACTCCGGAGCTTTGCGATATGCTAAGGTCTGGGGAAATAGATCTGGGGATAGTAAACCTTCCGATTAACGAACCTGACTTCATTCTCAGGGAGTGTATGGAGGTTTATGACATATTTGTATGCGGAGAGAAATACCGCAGGCTGCTGGATAAGCCTTTGGATGCACATGAAATAGCGGCATATCCGCTCATATTGCTGGAGAAAAAATCAAACTCCAGGCAGTATGTGGATGGATGGTTCCATTCCAGGGGAATTGCCCTGATCCCGGAAATCGAGCTGGGCTCCCATGAATTACTGCTGGAGTTTGCAAAAATCAACCTGGGAATTGCCTGTGTTATAAAAGAATTTTCCACAGACTACCTGCAAAGCGGCATTCTTCACGAGGTGCCGCTAAAAGAGCCAATCCCTGCCAGAAGCATAGGATGCTGTTATTTAAAGAGCGTACCTTTGTCGCCGGCTTCTGACGCGTTTGTTAAGATACTTTATCCCTTTAAGCCATAGGTTTTTTGAAGCCGGCTAAACATATTTTTCATTTGCGGCAGGGCTGCTATTACTGCACAAATGACAAATTCCACTACCAGGTATGAGCCGTTGTAACCCAGGGAATACAATACTACAGGCTGTCCTTCTGCATATTCAGCAAAGAAGATTATGCCTGTCAGGAAATGCATCAGGAACCTGCCTAAGACGGCTATAAAGCTGGCAATCACCATGTTTTTCCTGTACAGCCCGGCCAACCCCAAAAACCCAAAGGCAACGGGGTAATCCATGAAAAATTGTATCCAGTGAACCACATAACCGTCTTGAATATACTGGAGAAAACCATATGCAATGCCTGCCAGCACACCGGGGACAGGCCCGAAAATATAAGCGAAGGCTATTACAGGCAGCATGCTTGCAGGCGTTATGCTTCCACCCTGGGGCATTCTGGCCAGCCTGATATAGGATAGTACAAAGGATAAAGCAATGCATACACTGGCATATACCAGCATTCTTGTAGTAAAATGTACTTCCCTGCTTTTTTGCAGGAGTATTGCACCTCCAATGCCCACCACTGCCAGCAAAATCAGGATTGCAATGGTGGTCGGCGTAAATTCGGCAAATTTGCCGAATGCTTCTGATAAGAACAGCAACATGTTCAAACCCCCCTGATTATTGATATTAACATATAGCCATCAGGGATGAAATTACGGGAGGGAAAGGACCCTACTCAACAACGCAGTCAAAGACTGCTGTTGGGTTACGGGAAACTTGTTGTTCCATAATAAAAAAACATGAAAAGAAGCTTTTCATGTTTTGAAATCCTTTCAGGATACTCATGATCCTATGATAAAAGCTTCCCTACGCAGGCATTACCCTACAGGTTCAAAGGGTCGGATTCAAAATCCTCTCAGCCGTAGCTCCCCCAGCTATTATATGTTTTTTAACATTATAGCATTTATTAAAATAATATACAAGAATTGATAACACAGCCGGTAAAATAATATGTGAACAGCAGTATGTGCAAAGATAATTTAATATATAATGCACTTATAATTAATGAAGGATAATTTACATACAGGTCGAATATGCCTATATATTGCATAATATTTTATTTGGCGGTGATACAGTGAATGCAGAGAATGTTTACTATTGCAGAAAAACTATGCAGCCCATAACCATAGACGGTGATGTGAATAAGCCTGCATGGCAGCAAGCCGATGCAGTATGTTTGGTGGATACTGTTTCAGGTGAGACTCCCAGGCAGAAGACATGGTGCAAGCTGCTTTGGGATGACCAGTTTTTGTATGTTGCATTTTATTGTGAAGATGATTTTATAAATGCAAAGCTTACCAATTATAATGACAAAATTTATGACGAAGAAGTTGTAGAGGTTTTTATAGATGACAATTGTGACCTTAAATCTTACATAGAGATTGAAGTAAGTCCTCTTAACACAATGCTTCATTATGCCATTTACAATAACCTGGACGGGCACAGAATTGCCTTTGCAAGGCTGGAACAGACAGTAGAAAGTGCTGTGATTGATAACAGGGAGGGTAAATTTTGGACAGCGGAAATAGCTATACCCTTATCAGAGCTTATTACTGCTCCCAATAATCCTCCCAGGACAGGCGATAAATGGCTATTGAATCTGTACAGGATTGACCGGCCCAGGGACGGCCGTGATGAATACAGTGCCTGGAGTCCTACTGGAAAGATTAATTATCATATGCCCGAGAAATTCGGAACATTAGTGTTCGTGTAAATCATTATTATGAGGAGGCAATTTAATGAAAATGCCAATTCTGCAAACCAGGCTTCTGAGTTCCCTTGCAAAGGTTTTCTCTGACGAGGATTTATCTGCACCTGCTTTTGAACAGGGTTCAATGCTGGCTAATGAGGTATATTCCTTTCAAATTGCATACCGGATTTCTCCTGAATATAGGGAAGACAGCATTGAATGCAGGCTGGACGTTCAGGCTGGAGAAGCACTTGCAGGCAACTGCCTGGCAAGACGGGTGATACCCATACAATCTGATTTGCCATGCTATGAAGATCACGATGAACATGTGCTGAGGACAGAGCCGGGTTTGTATCCCGATCTCCTAAGGCCTTTCAAGGGTCATCTGACAGCAAATCGTCAATGGCAGGCGGTATGGATTACAATCAATCATGAAAAAAATGTACTGCCGTCAGGACAGCACTCAATTGTACTTTCCTTTGAAAGTGAGGAGCATGGCCGGCTGGCTGCTGAAACCTTCAGTCTTTGCATATATGATTGTACCTTGCCGGAACAGTCGTTGATACATACCATGTGGTTTCATACTGACTGCATTGCAACTTTGTATGATGTGCAGGTATTCAGCGAAGAGCATTGGCAGCTTATTGATAAATATATGAAAACAGCAGTGGAGCATGGAATCAATATGATCCTTACTCCCATATTCACTCCTCCCCTGGATACGCAGATCGGGGGAGAAAGGCCAACCGTGCAATTAGTTGATGTGTTTAAGAATGGTAACAGCTACAGTTTCGGGTTTGACCGGCTGAAGCGATGGGTGGATCTTTGCAGGAAAAACGGCATTAAATACCTTGAATTTTCCCATTTATTCACCCAATGGGGAGCAAAGCATGCACCTAAGATAATAGCTATAGAATATGGTGCAGAGAAGCGGATCTTTGGATGGGAAACCGATTCCACCGGTCCTGAATATGAGCATTTTCTGGATGAGTTCCTGCCTGCATTGACTGCTTTCATCAGGGAAAACGGCCTGGAGCAGTCAAGCTGGTTCCATGTCTCTGACGAGCCTTCGGAAGAGCATATCACATATTATCAGAATGCCAGCCGCATATTGAAAAAGCATTTAAAAGGCTTCCCAATCATGGATGCCCTGTCAAGCTATTCATTTTATGAAAATGGTCTTGTAGAAAAGCCTATACCCGCATCCAATCATATTGAGCCGTTCCTGGAGAACAAAGTCCCGGATCTTTGGACATATTATTGCTGCGGGCAGTACAAGAAGGTTTCAAACCGTTTCTTCAGCATGCCTTCTGCACGAAATCGCATTTTAGGCATACAGCTGTATAAGTTCAGCATAAAGGGATTCCTGCAATGGGGCTACAACTTCTGGTACAGTCATCATTCCTTATATCCCATAGATCCCTTTATGGTAACCGATGGAGATAAAGCATTTCCGTCAGGTGATCCTTTTGTGGTATATCCCGGTGAAGAAGGACCTCTGGAATCCCTCAGGCTGGAGGTGTTTTATGAGGGCCTTCAGGATTTGAGAGCTTTGATCCGGCTGGAGGAGAAAATTGGACGGGAAGCAGTTATAAAGCTGCTGGAGGAAGGCCTGGATCGGCCTATCAGTTTCAGTGAATATCCCAGGGATGATGCATGGCTGCTAAATAAGCGCGAGGAGATAAACAAGTTATTGGCACAATAAACGGGAAGTACTTTTGCTTTCCTAAAAATCTGAAAAATGGCGCAAAATAAGAACGGTTTCCGTATTCAGGAAACCGTTCTGCCTATATATCAAGGTATTCAAATACCTAAGCTCTTAAGATATCTGCGGCTGATATCAGCACATTCCATGGAGGTTTTTCCCATGGAGGGCGAGTCTTGTTCCACTATAATCCACTCGGTGCCTGCTTCTTCTGATGCAGTGAGGATAGCGGGGAAATTCTGAACGCCGTATCCAACAGGGCGGAATCCGAAAGCCTCATCCTTGCTTTCTGCCTTTTTGTCGGACTCTATGCCAATCAAATCATACATTTTCTCAGCTTTTTTGCTGCCCATGACAAAATCCTTGAGGTGTACAACGGGAGCACGGCCGGTATACTTTCTGACATATTCTGCCGGGTTCTCGCCTGCTACATTTACCCAGCAGGTATCAATTTCGGTCTGCAATAATTCAGGCGAGATTGTCTGATACAAAATATCAAGAGCATACTCGCCGTTAACTTTTTTGAATTCAAAATCATGATTGTGGTACAGTAACTGAATGCCGTGCCTTTTAGCAATTGAACCTAACATTTCAATATCCTTGATGGTTTGTTCGAATCCATCGGTACCGGGTCTGCGGCTTTCAACCAGGTAAGGAACAGCTATGTACTTGCATCCTATTTCAGCATAACCTGCAATAACGTTGTCGGGGTCTGACAGCATTTCTTCTATTGGAACATGTGCAGATATGGGAACTAGTCCGATTTCTTCTACCATATTTTTAACTTCTGATGGTGAATGGCCGTATAAACCTGCAAACTCAACTCCGTCATATCCCATTTCCTTAATCTTTTTGAGAGTACCTTTCAGGTCTTTTTCGGCATAATCCCTGACCGAATAGACCTGTAAACCTACAGAAAAAGCCATTATAATTACCTCCCATTTGATTTTATCTCCAAATTTATGCCTTATAATAAGTAATGTACAACTTTGGTAAAATTATATAGCATTGGATTTAAAAATGCAAGTTGCCTCCATATGGCATACAATTTCGATGTAAAAATCAGTAAAATTAACGTCCGGTGCTATGTTAATTGGGGGAATAATACCATAAAACAATTGTTAAAAGTTTTTTTACGGGATTGAGAACAGCGGCAAAAATTGGTATAATATACCAGATTAGCAAAAATGCTGGGGCAGCAATCTATGGGAGGTGGACAGCATTTATCCCAGTATTGAAGGTTTTTATATGCCTGCCGAATGGTCGGTTCATCAGCGGACCTTTATATCATGGCCTGTTCAGGCTTCCATGTGTTACCCTGAAGATTACGACCAGGTATGCAGGGCTTATTATACTGAGCTTATCAAAGCTATTGCAGAGTTCGAACCGGTTACGGTTATAGTCAATCCTGATGAGGAAGATTTGCTGAGAGGAATATTCAGCAAGGAAGCAACAGCTTATGAATTGGACTTTTTGCCTATTCCCCATAACGATGCCTGGATCCGGGATAACGGGCCTACCTTCCTTGTCAACAGAAATGGGGAAATTGCAGGAGTAAACTGGAGGTTTAATGCATGGGGAGAAAAATATGCTCCATGGGATCTGGATAATGAAACTGCCCCCAAGATTTTGGATTACTATGGCATTAAACGGTTTGATGCCCCCCTTGTTTTGGAGGGAGGGTCAATACACTCGGACGGGGAAGGTACTATTCTGACAACTGAAGAATGCCTGCTTAATCCTAATCGAAACCCTTCGCTTTCCAGAGAGGAAATTGAAGATTATCTGAAGCTTTATCTGAATGCAGACAGGGTGATATGGCTTAAGCGGGGATTGGCAGGGGACGAAACTGACGGACATGTGGACAACATCGCCTGCTTTGCTGCACCGGGCAGGATTTTGATACAAATCAGTGAAGATCCTGAAGATAAAAACTACCATATTGCAAGGGAAAATATAAACATACTGCAAAGCAGTACAGATGCAAAAGGAAGAAGCTTTGAAATAATACCCATACTTCAGCCGCCGCCGAGATGGTATGGAGACAGCCGTCTGACCCTAAGCTATATTAATTTCTATTTTGTTAACAATGGAATAATATTGCCGGTGTTCGGCGGTGATGCAGCGGAAACGGATATAAGGGCAGAACAGGTTCTTAATCGGATCTTCCCGGAAAGAAGAGTTCGAAAGGTTGACGGCATGGCTATAATAAAAGAGGGCGGCAATGTTCATTGCACCACCCAGCAGATGCCGCTGCCCGTATCCAAAGAAAAAGGGCCGAGGTGATTATATGAGAATGGTAACAGTTGCAGCCACACAAATGAGCTGCACCTGCAATATTGACGAGAATATAGAAAAGGCTGAAGCACTGGTGCGGGAAGCAGCCGGCAAGGGTGCACAGATTATCCTTTTGCAGGAGTTATTTGAAACACCGTACTTTTGCCAGAAAGAAAAACCGCAATATTATACCCTGGCAGCTGAAGTTGATAAAAACAAGGCTGTCAGGCATTTTATGGCTATAGCCCGGGAACTTAAGGTAGTATTGCCCATCAGCTTTTATGAGAAAAAGAATAATGCCAGGTATAATTCACTGGCAATGATCAACTTTGATGGGCAGATTATGGGCGTATACCGCAAAAGCCATATTCCCGACGGACCGGGTTATGAAGAAAAGTATTATTTTAATCCGGGGGATACAGGATTTCGGGTATGGGATACCGAATATGGCAGGATAGGGGTCGGCATATGCTGGGACCAATGGTATCCGGAGGCGGCACGCTGCATGACGCTTATGGGAGCCGAGCTGCTCTTCTATCCTACAGCAATTGGCTCTGAGCCGCATGATCCTTCAGTTGATTCCAGAGACCACTGGCGAACCTGCATGCTGGGGCATGCCGCTGCAAATCTGGTTCCGGTTATTGCTTCAAACCGCATCGGTGTTGAAACCGATGAAGATTCCAGTATAACATTTTACGGTTCGTCCTTTATAGCCGGATCTACCGGCAAAATATTAGCTGAGGCCAACCGTACCGATCAGGCTGTTATAACCGCTGAATTTGATTTGGATCAACTGGAGCTTCAGCGTATAGAATGGGGAATATTCCGGGACAGAAGGCCGGATTTGTATAAAATTATTACCACCTATGACGGGGAGTCCCAACTGAGATAGACAGATAATTAATGTACGTTGTGCTTTTAATAAAGTGCAAGAAGTTTACTGCCTCTTAAACGGCAACTGCCTGTCAGTGTGAAAAATTCGGCTTAAGAGTGACAGGTGACAGGTTTATTAATAAAAGCAAATAAAAAATCAGTTAATATAAGTTAGCGGGGAGTTGTTTGCATTGAACAGGGAATCCATGGAAAAGTATGCCAGGCTTTTAGTAAAAACAGGGATTAATCTTCAACCCAACCAGACGCTTGTGATTTCATCACCTATTGAGTGTGCTGAATTTGCCAGGATAGTTTCGGAAACAGCCTATCGGGAAGGCGCCAGGGAAGTGGTAATGAACTGGAATGATGAGCTTTCATCCAAAATACGCTATCTTTATGCACCTGACGAGATATTCGATGAGTTTCCTCAATGGCGAAAGGAGTTTTATTTATCATATGCCGGAATGGGTGCCGCTTTTCTGAGCATTTCAGCGTCTGATCCTGAATTGATGAAGGATGTTAATCCTGACAGGATCGCCAGAGCCAATAAGGTTTTCAGAAGAGAGCTAAAGGAATATTCCGAACGACTGATGAGCAACCAAAATATATGGTGCATTGCTTCCATTCCCACCGTGTCATGGGCTAAGAAGGTGTTTCCCAATCATCCTGTGGATGAAGCTGTGGAAAAACTATGGGAAGCTATCCTTAAATCAGTCCGGGCTGATCTGCCGGATCCGATAGAAGCCTGGGACCGGCATAAGGCAGTATTAAAACGCAATATAGACCTGCTGAATAAAATGCAGCTGCAGTGGATACATTTTAAGAATAATTTGGGTACTGACTTGAAAATTGAGCTTCCGAAGAATCATATCTGGATGGGCGGCTCCGATTTGTCAGCTGACGGGGTTGAGTTTATTGCAAATATGCCTACTGAAGAAATCTTTACTGCTCCGTCAAGAAAAGGTGTCAACGGCAGGGTAGTAAGCTCAATGCCCCTCAATTACAACGGCAATTTGGTCGAGGATTTTTCTTTGACATTCAAGGACGGGGAAGTTGTGGATATACAAGCCGGCAAAGGCTATGCAACCTTGAAACAGATTATTGATACCGATGAGGGTTCCCGCTATCTGGGAGAGATTGCGCTGGTTCCGTATGATTCACCCATATCAAACATGGGGATATTATTCTATAATACATTGTTTGATGAAAATGCCTCCTGCCATTTAGCACTGGGCAAGGCTTATCCTGTCTGTCTGCAGGGCAGCGAGGCAATGAGCAGGGAAGAGCTTATTGATGCGGGCATTAATGATTCCCTGATGCATGTGGACTTTATGTTTGGCACACCGGATCTTCAAATTGAAGGTATGACTGAGGACGGGAAAATGGTAAACATCTTCCGTGACGGGAATTTTGACCTGTAAATGCTATGGATAAGTATCAAGTAAGAATTTCAGTACGAAATATGGTAGAATTTCTTCTTCAGTCAGGTGACATAAACCAAGCCTTAGGGTGCAGCAAGGCACTGCAGCAGGGCACACTTATTCACCGCAGGCTGCAGGCAGAAGCAGGCAGTGATTACCGTTCAGAGGTACGCCTTTCTTATGAAGTTGATTTTGATGATTTCATCATTCTGATTGAAGGAATTGCCGACGGAATAATTACCGGCGGTGAACTGCCGCTGATAGATGAAATAAAAAGTACATCTGCGCCATTGGATATAATAGATGAAAATTACAGTACAGTGCATTGGGCACAGGCAAAATGCTATGGCTGGATGTATCTGTATCAGACCGGTGCACCTATGGTGACGGTCCGGTTGACCTATTGTCATTCGGAAAGCAATGAAGTAAAGCGATTCAGCAAATCCTTTTCTTATGATGAGCTGAAAGAATTTTTCTTCAATCTGGTGGAACAGTATGCTGTCTGGATACGGATGAAGATTCAGCATATTAATGACAGGAACAAATCCATACTATGCATGCCGTTTCCGTTTCCCCAATACCGTTTGGGGCAGCGGCGCCTGGCTGCCGAGGTCTATTATTCCATACGGGACGGCAGAAGCTTGTTTGCACAGGCGCCTACCGGAACGGGAAAAACCATCTCTGTTCTGTTTCCATCTATTAAAGCCATGGGCCAGGGGATGGGAGAGAAAATTTTTTATTTAACAGCAAAAACCTTAACCAGGCAGGCAGCGGAGCATGCAATCAGCATTATGTCCGAAAAGGGGCTGATCTTGCGATCCATTACCCTGACAGCAAAGGATAAAGCATGCTTTATGGACACCACCGTCTGCAATCCCGCAGACTGTTCATATGCATGCGGGCATTACGACCGGGTAAATAATGCCGTATTTGACATTTTACAAAGGGAACGAATAATCACCCGGGAAATCCTGCTTGACTATGCACGAAAACACCATATCTGTCCCTTTGAATACAGCCTGGATATTTCACTTTGGACAGACTGCATCATATGCGACTACAACCATGTCTTTGATCCAAGGGTATATCTCCGGAGGTTTTTTGATCCGGGCGGCGATTATATATTATTGATTGACGAGGCGCATAACCTGGCAGAACGTGCCCGGAAAATGTACTCTGCAGATCTTTCCAAGCAGTCATTAATGAAATACAGAAAGGAATGGAAGCAGTCTGCTCCCGATGTTTACCGGGAATTTTCCGCTGTCAATCGATGGTTTATTAATGCCAGAAAAATGTTTGATAAAAGCTATGATGCCAAAGTAATAGATTTTCCTTCCGAACTAATTGTTCATGTGGAAAAGTTCACCGGAGCCCTGGAAAAATTTGTAATGGAAAGTCCCTTGAGTATCAGGAATGAACTTCTGGAATTATTCTTTGCCTGCAGGGCATTTTTGATGTCGGCCTCATTTTTCGATGAGCGGTTCATTTGTTATGTAATACGTGAAGGAAGTGATATAAGGCTGCGGCTTCTTTGTGCAGATCCGTCATACCTCCTGCAAAAAGCCTGCGGCAAAGGCAGGTCTGCTGTTTTTTTCTCAGGCACACTTCAGCCTTTGGAATTCTACAAGAGCATACTGGGAGGCAGGGCAGAAGACCGTACCCTGTGCCTGACTTCGCCATTTCCATCCGAAAACCTGTGCCTTATGATAGCAGGTAATATTTCTACCAGATACCGCAACAGGGAAGATAGCTATGAAAAAATAGCGGAGTACATCAAGGCAGCCATTGAGGCGAAAAACGGCAACTATATGGTTTTCTTTCCATCCTATGAATACATGATGAATGTATACAGCATTTATGTGAGCAGCTGGCCTGGGGATTATACCATTGTACAGCATACAGACATGAATGACGTTGAGCGGGAAGGCTTTCTGGATTTTTTTGAAGATACGCCGGAAAAGACCATGATAGCGTTTGTTGTAATGGGAGGTATCTTTTCCGAAGGAATCGACCTTATAGGTGAACGGTTATCGGGAGCTGTAATAGTAGGTGTAGGGCTGCCGCAATTGTCGCTGGAAAGGAACTTGATTTCCCAATACTACCAGTCAGCCAATGGACAAGGATTCGAATATGCATATATGCTGCCGGGGCTAAACCGGGTTATGCAGGCTGCCGGCAGGGTTATACGGACAAGTACGGACAGGGGATTTGTATTGCTTATAGATGACCGGTTTTTGCACAGGCGTTACCTGGATCAATATCCTGCTGAATGGCAGCATTACCACAGAGTATATAATTCACGGGATGTATCCTGTATTCTGCATGATTTCTGGAATAATGCAGGCTGAAATAAGACCAGAATAATCGCAAGATTTTACATATCATATTAAGAATGTGCATTGTTTGTTAAATATCTAACAAATATTTTACGCAAAAAGGCATTTATAATGGATTTTAATTGTATCAATGCAAAATATTAGAAACAATAAGGCTTGGAACAAAGACAATCAAGCTTATTTTTCTTATATGATTTCGTATGATTGGAGTCCTTTGTTAACAGGATGTATAATCTTGCCCGCATAGCCTCCGGCTATTGTTGTGCACCTCTGTTTTTTTTATAATTATTAACAAACACAGACCAGGCAAGAGTTATTAAAAATAAATGGAGGGAGCATAACAAAATGATCAGCTTGGTAAAGACAGAAGAAATGACAGCACTGGAAAGGGTAGCATTAACCCTGCGGCATATAGAAGCAGACCGTGTGCCGGTGTATCCTCTTTTGAACGGCATTTCAAGAAAATTGGTAAATGCAAGCTATAGGGACTGGACATTAAATGCAGAAATTACAGCAGAGGCTTATTGCAAGGTAACCGAGCAGTTCGGGCTGGATTGTATAGTAACCCTGACGGACTTGTCAGTGGAGGCGGGAGATTTTGGACAGGAACTGGTTTTTCCCGAGAATGAGGCAGCTCATCCCAATTTCAGCAACTACATGATAAAAGAAATAGAAGATTATGCAAAGATAGAGCCAATTGACTTCAGGAAAGGCACCAGGATGAAAGAGCATGTAAAGCTCTGCGATATGCTGGTGAAAGCGAAAGGCAAAGAATACCCAATCGTTGCCTTTGTATTCGGTCCCCTTGGAATTTTAAGCATGCTGCGCGGCCAGGCCAACATCTTTATGGATATTCTGGATGATCCGGATGCTGTAAAGAGAGCAGTAAAGGCTATTAATGAAACATTAAAAGACTATACAAGTGCTCTTATTTCAACCGGAGTAAATGCTATTATGCTGGATACATTGTTTGCCAGCCAGTCTATTATGAGCAAGGGAATGTGGAAGGAATTTGAAGGAGTTTATGTAAGAGAACTGGCTGAACATATCCATAAGCAGGATTGCATGGTAATGATTCATAATTGCGGTAATGGAATTTACTTTGATGCCCAGATTGAAATGATGAAGCCTGAAGCCATTTCTTTCCTGCATCTGCCTGATGATTGCAAGTCCGGAGAAGAGTTGAAAGAAAAATACGGCTCAGTTACAACCTTGATTGGACATGTGGATCCCACATGGATTATTCATGCGTCTGAAGAAGAAGTTCGCAGTGAATGCCGCAGGCAGATAGATCTTTATAAGAAAGACGGCGGGTTTATACTGGCTACCGGATGTGAATATCCTGCCAATGCTGATTTTCGCAATGCCGAGGTAATGGTAGAGGAAGCTAAAACATACGGCAGATATGACAGATAAAATGCTTGACAATTAAGGCGGACAATATGGAAAACAGGGGCATTTAGTAAGGCCCCTGTTTTGTGCGCCCAGCATGGGCGCAATCTAACGGGTGAAAGTCCCGAGTACGGGTTGATAGTGCCAAGTACATAGCCAAGAGCAAGGGTGTCCTCGGTGACGAG
>DUSN01000025.1 GCA_012842605.1 Clostridiales bacterium | reverse complement strand
TATATCCCGCTGCTAATGCTTCTACAGGTAATACATACAGTATCATCAAAGCGGTTATCAGTATACTGACCAGCACCTTCCTTGTTTTCTTTACACTCATTCTCATACTCCTCCCTTTATTATTAATTCAACTTTCTATATAAATTTTTATATATTACAGAAAGTGTATTTTAAACTATTGGTGATTCTGATATACACTATTGCTAAGGGAGGCATACAAACAAGCGATTATAGTGTATATCTGCATTGAACATTTTTCTTACCTGTTTCCGAGCTATACATCTTTAAATCAGATGTATAGCCCGGCACAGGTTTTTTACTGTTCAGCTAATAAACCATCGGCATGTTTATATCTTAATTTTGCGCGCAATGACAGTTATGTCAGAGATGTCAATTTCACCATTACCGTTGTAATCATAGTACTTCGCATTCTCCCATTCAGGATCGGTATTCTTCACACCGAACATGTCTATTGCATCAGACAGGTCAATCAGTGTTGCTTCATCACCGATGTGTGTTGTCACAACTCCTGCTGCAGCATCTTCTGTTACGATGCTCTTTTCTCCGTCATCATACTTGTAGACATATTCAATGCTGACACTAATAGGAACTGTTTCCATCTTGAGATCAGCATCATCAAATGCCGAGAACATTGCTCTTCCGATCTCCGAGATTTCATAAGCCTGCAGATTTGAAAGCACAATTGTCACACTTCCTTCATCCATATCGTATGTGAGCACATTTAACCCGTCTGCAGGTGTAAATCCGCGGTAAGCAAACTTGGTGCTATCAAAACTGTAAGTTACTTTTGCTACATTTGAAGGCACAGTCATGTCTTCCTCAAACCTGGTAATGAGATTGAAGTAGTCACCTTTGGCAACAACACTCCTGTCAGGAGTAACTGTCAAATCAGGTTTTACATAGAAGACCCCAAGATCACCCATATCTACTCCGGATGCTTTATGGAGTTTTTCGTATTCTCCGGCAAAGAAATCATCCAAATATGAATGTCCAAGGATAAATCTGTCAGGATTCATGGCAGCATAGTAGCCTGCATTGGCATTGCTCTGGCTGTCAAACAGCACATAGCTTCCCTGCCATCCGGAACCGCTGACTCCCCAGCTGATTACATGATCGATATAGGGTGCAAATTTTCTGAACAGTTTGTACATCAGTGCATACTGATAACCAAGGGCATCAGATTGTTTAACATTCAGAGTCGCAGGAGCTTCCGCACCGCCGCCCGGGGTACTTGTGGGCACCTTAAGGTCGAATTCTGAGAAGCAGATACCGGAAAGAAGTCCTTTATCAACTAAAGAAGCATAGAGGGCTACAGCATACTGGTTGTCGCTTGCCAATGTCCTTCCGATTGAATCGTGTCCCTGGATGCCAACAATTTCGATAAGAGGTCTTCCGTCATACAGCGGATCAGAAAGCCATGCCGTATTCAGATCACGAACCATGTTGTATACTGTCCTGGCTTTGCTCCGGGTGGCAATGCCATAGTCGTTGTATACCAGTTTCGGAGGATTCTCAAGAACATAATCATCAATGCTGCCGTTATTGTCATGACCGTCAAGCTTCATATACTCAGGCAGGCTGTCGTAGTTGGCCTTGTAAGCAGCTGCCATCTGAGCATTCGGAGCTGCAATATGAGCATATTTAAAGAGCAGGTAGATATAATGCTCAGAGAGATCACCACTGATCAGATCATCTGACATTGCAACCAGCCAGTTGGTATGTTTGAGGCTCTTTCTCCAGCCGTTGGGATCCTGCGGAATAAGCTCGCTGTGACGGCTTTCATGAACTTCTTCGTTGAGTACATCCCATGAATGGAACGGAATTATTCCGCGTGATTCACTGGAACCGTACTTCGGATCAGTTGTCAGGAAGTGACGCATTACATACATAATGTGGTTGTATTGCACTCTTCTTGCCATTTCTTTATCTACCTTAACCTGGGTTGTAACTCCGTTGCCTAATCCGTAGAATTCGGCTGTACCGTTATACCCAGAGGGCAGGGTAGCAGGGATAATCTGTCTCATCCAGGAGGGAGCCTGATTGTACCATGCCAAAACATGTCCATGATTCTTGTACTCACCGGGTGCACCGGAATTCTTGATACCTTGATAGTATGATGTCGGGAAGCTGTATTCGCCTACACCGGGAGTATTATTTGCACCGCTTAAAGACTGTCCGTTAATGTCTTTCAGCCAATTCGGGCCGCGCGGATGGGTGGGTTCGGCCTTAAGATTGTTGCCGTCAACAAAAATCTCGTAATGATAAGCTCTGAGACCGCTTATTGAGCTGGCGCCGAGAGTACCAACCATGAACAGGCCGTTTTCCTCGTTATAGATACTCTTTAATGGAGCTACTTCGTTGTAGCGTTTGGTATTGACTACATTGGGAAGCGGAATGCCATTGGGATCAGGTGCTGTGATTTTGATATCGGCAACAATAAGTGTGCCGGTTTCTGCAGGACGGGATGTTTCACCATGGAGCTCCAGAATAAATGTAGAGGATGAACCTGTTGTGGCGTTAACACTGTGATGTGCCTTGAGCCAGGTTTCACCTTGATAACTGCCAACCCAGTCGGGATTTAGATTATTATACTCATAATCCCTCATGTAGGAATCAATGTCAGAGGTTCTGTTTCTTATTCTCCACCTCATGAATTTACCCTGAGCACTTTTGGGATAGTAAACATCAAACTCAATGGTGGCACCGGCAGGAACATTTACAGTCGGAGACAGCGGTGCTTGAAGAGTTATTCCACCGAAAGTACTTACTCCATTATGAACATAATTGATCTTCAGCACATCACCCTTGCCTTCAGAATCTGCAAAGGGATAAGGTATTACCTCAAATGTACCTCCAGCAAAGTTGCTTGGAACACGATTATCAAGAGGTGTTCTTGTAGTCCATTCATTGGTAGGAGCACTAATCGTAATTCGCTGCAAACCGGGACCGGGGTCTAGACGGAAATATGGATCCGAGCCGTCAGCTTTGATCTTATCCTTGAACTTCTCTATTTCATCCAAGAGCCTGTTCATGGCCTCATCGATTTCAGATGAGCCTGCGCTGCGGGCAAACTCAAGGGCTGCATCAAGATCCACAAGATCATCGTCAAATACCCATGGGAAAGCCTTATTTACATCAGAGCCGTCTTCAGTATAGCTTATTTGAAGAGGGAACTCCTTATTGCCGGCTTTTAATGCTTCAGCCTGTGCAATGAGATCATTCAGATCGTCCACGGAAGCTGCAGCAGCCGGAGTGAGGTAAAACGCAAATGCGGAGAATAACATTACAGCAGCAAGAATGCGGGACAAATTGACTAAAATACTTTTGAACTTCATCTCCTGATTAGCTCCTTTCTTATTAATTTTAGGGATATCAAACAGACCGAAAATGATTTATGAAGGTTTAACTAACCTTCAATAAAGCATCATGCACCTCCTTAATTGTCCGTAATATTCATTTCACCTTCATTGCTTATATTGAGTTTGATGTCCGCAGCGAAGGGGGAAGACCCCCCCCTCTGCCACGAACCTATGCATAATCCTATTGAATGGCCTTTGCTACAAAGACAATGTCAGAAATGTCAATTTCACCGTTCTCATTGAAATCATAGAAAGCGGCATAACGCCATTCACTGTCTTCTGCAGTTACTCCGAAGTAGTCAATCACATTCGACAGGTCTATCAGGTCAACTACTCCGTCACCGTTTGTATCAGCGGGATTGTCGCTGCCGGTCTTGAGCTCTGTTGCACCGTATGCTTTCCGAATTTCTTTGATACCGTCCTGATTCTGTACAACAATATCTACATAAGCTTCAACAGATGTGTAGTCATTTTTCAGTGCAATATCTTCTTTTGGCGAGAACAGCGCTTTTCCGATATCAGTAATGCCATAACCGTCAAGTTTTGCCAGAATAAGGGATACCTTGCCGTCTTCAATTTTTGAACTGATTACGGTCATTCCGCTTTCCGGCGTGAATCCCCTGTAATCGAATTTTGCTCCGTCAAACTGGTATGTTATGGCCACGGTATTGCTGTTAAGGATATTGCTCAGCTTTGTTATAATGTTGAAATAATCTCCCTTTCTGACAATGTTCTTGTCACACTCAAGATACAGTTCATATGGAATCATGCTGCTCAGGGCACCAACAACACTGTCAATATCCCTCTGTGATGCATTGGCATTAGTGAGCAATGCTTTTCCTGCCAGCAGAGCATTTTCTATGGAATCCCATTCTTCATCATTGTACAAATCACGGTCGAAATCAGTATTAAGTGCAGAAATCAATGCCTCTTTATCAGCCTGGGGAACAAGGGTAACCTCTTCCAGGTACATGTTTTTATCAGAGTCATTGCTGATAACAAGCAGCAGTGAAGCAACACCATCAGGAATATCACATCTGAATACTCCTTCTACCTGGGACCAAACCATCGGAACAAGCTTATCCCTTGAAGCAATTGCATTTTCATATACTTTTTGTCCACCATCATTGTATCCTATCAGCTTTATAGAAGCTGTTGTATCTGAATCGGTCGGCATTACAAATGCATTTACTCTATAGGTTTCACCGTTTGTAAGCTTGCCGGTTATATCCTGGGCTGCTCCTGAACCTTCCGACCTTCCGCTTATCAGAAGTGAATAAGCGCTTGTGGAGCTGGTAGCTGCTGTGGGTGCATTGTACAGCTGATCACCTGTTCTTGAAAGGTTTGCTGTTCCGTAGGGTACCCACATTGAAATATTGCTGGAGTCAAACCCGCCATTCACAAGAACGGTTGCCGGCTGTATATAGGTCTCGCCAAAGTCAAAACGATCAATGGCAAACAGGTTATTGCCAACACCTCTGGCTACTGCATAAATATCGACATGAGATCCATAGGCGCCCAGGTCACCTGTATCCAATTGGATAGTATAGGACTTAAACTCGCCTGTACCTGCAGGAATGTTAAATGTTCCAACTACCTTTCCTGTCGGGCTTCCAACACGAATTTCAATAAGTCCGCCATCCAACGGGGCTGCAACAGCTGTCATGCTTAAAATATGACGCTTTACAATTCCTCCGTTTGCAGAACCGTCTGCAAAGTTTATGTTGGCAAACTTAATATAATCATTGTTTCCCAATCCATAAACTGCTCCATTGGAAACAGTTATGTCAGCATTGGTACCGTCATTATCTTCAGCCTGAAGATTTGAGAAAATATCACGTCTGTAGTCAAGTCCGGGAAGCTGGCTCTTGGCTCCATTATCCGGTACAAATGTAACAACAGACTGGGCAGGAACAGCAGCAGTGAACTTATTGTCTGATACAGCAATATTGCTTATTTTTTTATGGTTCTCGCTTGAAGATGTTCTGAATGCTGTCATACCGGTTATGCCATCCGGGAACCCTGCCAGGTTAAAATCAAGGCTGACTTCTGCATTGCTCTCATTTGTAACGACTATTGAAAAATCATTTCCGTCAGGAGCCTTGTAAGCAATTACTGTTACCTGGCTTGCAGGTGCACGGGTTGCTTCTATGCGCACATATCCGGGGTCAATATACCTGGATATTTGTCCAAAGGTATAGAAGCGCTTAAATACTCTGTATAAACCGGTTGTAGTTTCCCCATTGCCCTGAGGCTGACCGGTATGAACAAAACGGATTAAGTCTGATCCGTCAGCACCGTTATTGGCTAATGGCCACCACCACAAGTAAGCATTGAAGCCAGGATCACTTGTAAACATATTGGAGATCAGTCTTGTCCAATAAAGCCCGTCAGAAATTGTTTGATTGCTGTAAATTTGCGTGTTGGCGTTGGCAGCAGAGTTTGCGGTATTTTGTGTCATATACTCGGTCTGCCACAGTTTTTCATAATTTCTCAGATATGCAGGATATTGCCCGCTGCCGGCAGTAACAGGTCCGTTGTTGAACATGTTTGCACTTCCATATATGTGAGTTGAGAAAACATCTATATAGTCATGCCTGCCAGTTTCAGGATTTATGTTGTTAAGTGTAGCTGTATACTGATTTAATGCACTGAAGTTTGTAGTCTCCGGGCCAACCAGTTTAGGCGGGTTCATGCCTACTTCAGCAAATCTGCCTTCTTGCTCAGCCTTCTTTATAGCCGGTCCAAGATATTCTTCTATAAACTCCTTGTATGCATTGCCTCTAAGAACTATACCGGAATATGAACCATGCTGGGTTTCAGATTCGTTGACTGGGCATATATGGGTGATTTCAATGTCAAATTCCCTCTTGTAGCCTATTGCATACTCTACCAGATAATCAGCATATTTCTGATAGTAAATTTTCCTGCCGTTAGAATCAAGAGTATCCTTCAGCTCAGGGGGCTGCCCATTGGCATTTCCTCCTAAAACACTGTTGTTTTTCTTCATCCAGTAAGGTGCAGACCATGCAGTGGCATAGAATGTTTTAACTCCTCGTTTTTGGGCCTCTTTCATTACAAATATCTGACCACGGTCAAAGTTGGGCTTTACTTCCTCCCAGTTGTCCATGTCCCATACAAAGCCGGAGTCTTCATGGGGCCAAATGGTGTCACTGGGACCATCATACCAGCGGTTTCCCCATTCAGCTCCGGTAGACGGGTTGGTGATGCCTCCGTCACCAATAATGACTCTAACTACATCAAGACCTATACCCTTCTCATCGTCAAACAGCATGTCCAGCAGTTCCTCGGCTACCTCGGGCATGGTTTTAGAGAACTTTACCAAAGGTTCACCCTTGTTGAAAGCCCATGAACCGCCAAGGCCATCCATTACCTGCTTTTCGTTGTTCCACTCAACAGTGACAGTCGGGTTGGCTGCTTTAGAAGCTGCGGGCGTAAGCCACGTGAAGGCCAGGACCATGACAAAGATGAGCACAAGTAAGCGATTTGATTTGGTTCTCACTTAAAACACCCCTTTACTTTATATAGTTATTTATTACGCTTTCGAAAAATCGAAAGCCAATATGTACCATGTACAAATCCAATATGAACCCTGCCTGTCCTTGCTTTATTTGTATTGATAGCGGAGGCAGGCTTAACTGTCAGGTATTCTGATACATTATTTTACTGTATTTACATTTTTTGTATGTTTGGGGATTAGAAGATAATATCAGCACGTTTACGTTAACCGACTTAGTACCGAGAATATTTATGCGATTTGTGTGGTTACCTAACGCATGTAGACTTGCAACGATATTACTTGAAGATAATATTGCTGGAGATAGTACTGAAAGAAATCTTGTGTACCACTAGCGTAAACAAAACAGGATAAAGAATTAAGTATGAAGTAATCACTTTTGTGCAAAATTAATTTCTATGTAACAGCAGGAGCATAGTTAATATTCAGCATATTCATGCTGAGTTATTCATTTTATATAATCGCTAAAATTCACCTTCCTTTTGCAGCTATCTCGAAAATATATAAATTATTCCGTTTTTACTTTTACCTTAACACTCCACCCGCTGACATTTTCAAGATAGTTCTGATCAGCATCCACTGTATTTACTCTGTTGATGACAAACATAGAACTGTCAATATCACTGTTTGCTGTAAATTCCAGCGAGCACACTTCTACATTTTTTCCCGAGAACCCTGGTACATCACCGATCATTGTTGCCCCAACAAGCATGTGTTCTTCTTTGTCTTTCTTAAAAATTGTACCAATAGCATCAATTGATGATTTTAACCCGCCTTTGAATGAGACCTTTTCATTGTCATAGTAAAGATTAAACTGATAGCCATATAAATTTTGAACCTCTGATGCATAAACGGTTACAATGAAGTCCTGGCCGGATCCTATAGCTACCGGCTTCTCATTGTTCAAAGGCTTCAAGTAAAAGTAGTAAACACCTATTGCAGCAGCAATTATTAAGATTATTGTAATTGTCAATCGCTTTTTGTTTGCAAAAATACTGTTAATAGCTGTCATATTACTCACACCTTTTTGTATATTTTGTCGATATTTCTGTTATATGTTTTGGAATGATTTTATATAAATGTCTATGTGATATGTAGGTTGCTAAATTTATATATTGCTTTATATTTTCGTCTAAATATTATCATAGATATTAACCATAAAGAATGGTAATATCATATAATATTTGTCTAAATCTTACACTGTAATAAAAAATTTAAATAAACCCCCTGTAATAATAACAGGGGGTTTTGGGGGTTTTACCGCAAGCATTTTATGAATTATGGCTCAATGTATTTTGCTGCACGTTCAGCAATTATTTCGTCAGCACCGGAAGCTTTCCAGTCAGCTATAAATTCATCCCAAATCTTATCG
The DNA here is from genome assembly GCA_012842605.1 of Clostridiales bacterium. GTDB lineage: Bacteria > Bacillota > Clostridia > Caldicoprobacterales > DTU083 > DUSN01. The sequence goes on along the minus strand of DUSN01000025.1, from coordinate 56,608 downwards.
AACTCGCTTTCGGGTGCTCTGATTGCATTACAGGTACCAACTTCACCCTTTGTCTTCAAATCTTCAGAATACGGGCCGGCAACCGTCAGTGTAACAGGAACTACCGGGAGTGCATAAGCATCGTTCAATGCTGTTTTCATTGCGTTTTCAATATAATGAGGTTCACAGGAGTATCCATTGGCTATTGCCTTAAGTGTGGTCTCATGATCACCAAGCCAAATACCATTCATATTAAGAGTATAATCAATATTGTTAAGTGAATTCTGGATAGTAGGACCGGTTGCTGCTATAGTCCTCGGCAAGCCGTTAACTACCTCATGGTTTACACCTTCTTCACCGAATTGCAGGAACCTGTAAACTTCAGGCTTAGCCAGCCAGTTAATATATCTTACTGCGGCTTCTGCATTCTTGGAGAAGGATGGAACAAAGACATTCAAACCTGCCTGATTATATTTCATCTTGACTCTCTTGCCTACGCTGTTCACGAATGGGTCAATAGTGATATACTCAGCATCCGGGAAATTCTCTCTCATGGAATCCACTAAGCTGGGTGAACCACGATACGGCTGATCCCAGTTGTGTATGAATGAACCTACCCGTCCTGCCTTTATATATTCTTCATTCTTTACATCATCTTTATAGAGATAGAATTCAGGATCAATCAAGCCAGCATTGTACATCTTGTTGAGGAATCTATATCCCTCTTTAACACCTGGCAGCAAGTAGTTTCTGTCTATAACTGTGTTTATCCATTTTTCCTTATCACTTAAATTCGGATCAATAAATGAATGGATCAAAGGCTCAGCTCTCCATCTTACGTCCGTTGTCATCTCAAATGGTATAACATCAACGCCTAAAACATCCGCATTTTCTTTGAAAGCAACCAGAGTATCAAAAAACTCATCTATGGTGTTAGGTATTGGCAGATTAAGCTTATCCAGCCAGTCTTTCCTAATAAATGTGTTTATTCCTGCTACATTCATTCGACGAGCCGGAATTGAATGGATTTCACCTGTTTCCGCAATCCTGTTGCGCTCTATCAGCCTCCGTCCGGGCAGTGATTCATCTTCTCCCAAAAGCTCATCCAAGTCCTTTAGCAGATCCATATAAGGATTCAATACGGTTAATCCGCCTTGTTCACGGTAAAGACTGACAAGGTCGCCGCTATAAGTATAGCATACATCAGGAGCAGTTCCGGCTGCCATCAGATTGTTCAGCTGCTCAGTTTCTTCCCATCTTGAAACCGGTATAAAGGTAACTTCAATGTTTTCGTCCTCTAAAAGTTTTTGCTTTATCCAGTCTGTCCAGTAGTTATTGGTAGGATCCGTCTTACCGCCATCTGTTCCACGGTCAAATACCTCAACTGTGATTTTGACCGGTTCCTTCGGCGGCTCTTCTGTTGGTTCAGGAGTAGGTGTCTCTGCCGGTGTATCCGGAGTTTTTGTCGGTTCCGGCTGTGTGGCAGGCTTGCTGCATGCTGCCAATGATAATACCAGTACCACGGCCAAAAACAATGATAATACTTTTTTCATAATTATTTCCCTCCTATGAATTTTTATATTTTATAGGCATGCCAGCCTTTGATGACATAGGATTACTCTTTTATTGCACCTATTGTTATGCCGCTTATAAAATATCTTTGCAGCCATGGATAGACTACTAGTATGGGAACAGTTGCAAACATTACAGAGGCTGCTTTTAATCCTTCACTAATTGCCGGAGATGAAAATCCTTCCTGAGTTGCAACTTCTATCGATGAACGGTTATTTATAATCTGATACAGCTTTAATTGTATTGGCTGATATTTTGTATTTGTGATGTACATTAAAGCATCAGAAAAACCATTCCAGCGCCCTACGGCATAGAATAGTGCAAGGGTCGCTATAACTGAGGAAGATAAAGGAATGTATATTCTTAACAGTATAGTCATCGGACCGGCACCATCCAATTCTGCGGATTCACGCAGACTGTCCGGAATATTCCAGAAGAAACTACGTAAAATTATCATATTAAAGACACTTAAACAGTTAGGCAATATAAGAACTAAAGGATTATCCAGAAGATTCAACTGCTTCATCAAAAGGTAATTAGGAATTGTTCCGGCATTAAAATACATGGTAATTATAATAAATATATTAATTATATTTTTGCCTTTCAAATTCTTAAATGTTAATGGAAAAGCACATAAAGTCGTCATAAACAGCGATACTATTGTACATATTACAGTTAAAACAGCTGTAAAATACAACGAACGATTAAAATTAGCATCAGAAAAAACAAATACATACGAATCAAATGTAAGGTCTACAGGCCATAGCAGCACCTTGTTATTAACCAATGCATTGGGCGAGCTCAATGAACGGGCAATTATATTCATAAACGGCAAAATATAAATCAAAATCAGTACAACGCATACAGCAACTATCAGCCAGTCAACTAACCCGGCTTTTTTGCGCTTTCGCTTAACTTTAAGTATATTTTCCGGGTTAATATTCACGTCAACCGGTATCTGCTTTATAGTATTATTAACCATAGTCAAACCTCACCCCATCCTTACCATATACCATGCTCGCCGGTCCTTTTCGCAAGCTCATTTGCTATAAGCAGGAATATTACATTAATAACAGATTGAAACAGTCCAACTGCTGCCGTCAATGAGAACTGCAATCCTTTAATACCGACTCGATAAACATAAGTGCTTATAACATCCGCTACTTCCATCACTGCAGTATTTTGCAGCGTAAAAGGTCTGTCAAATTCAATACCTACTATCCTGCCTACACTAAGTATTAGCAGAACAACTATCGTATTACGGATGCCAGGTAAGGTAACATGCCAAATCTTTCTAAAACGTCCGGCACCGTCAATTTCTGCTGATTCATACAATTCCGGATTTATACCGGTTATAGCTGCAAGATATATAATGGCATTCCATCCAACCTCTTTCCAAAGACCCAGCATTACATATGTCATTATCCAAAGTTTTGGATCACTAAGAAACTCAATTGCATCAAACCCCATTCTTGTCAAAGCTATGTTTACAATTCCCGAACGCGGCGCAAGAATCTGAAAAGCTATACCGGTAATTATAATCCAAGACAGAAAGTGAGGCAGGTATGCAATTGTCTGTGTTACCCTTTTAAATCTCCTGAATATAAGTTCATTCAGCAATAACGCCATTAATATCGGCATTGGAAATCCTATAACAAGATCCAGTGCATTCAAAACCAGTGTGTTTCTGAATGCGTTCCAGAAATCTTTTGAAGTAAATGCTTTATTAAACCATACAAATCCTGCCCACTCAGATTCCCATACTCCTTTAAACATGTTATAGTTTTTGAATGCCATTACAATATTGGTCATAGGGAGGTAACGAAATATAATAAAGAATGCTATAGGAAGTAGCAGCATGCCATACAACTGCCAGGTACGCATAAAATATTTTGTAGTTTTTTCACTTATCATTCTATTCATAGGTAACTTTTGAACGCTCACAACAATTACCTCCCTGCTCATTCATAAATTTTACGGCCTTTGGCATCAGGAATTCCTGTAAAGCGGTAAAAATACGTATTCAAAACATCTCTCCATTCTATCGCATTTTTTAATTGAAGCTTTAAACGCTCCAAAACATTATCATAAGCTTTTTTTGGCAAATGTGGCTCAAGTGACTTCCATATCTCAATAAACTCTTCTACATCTTCTACTCCCTCAAAATGCAAGTCATAATAGTGCTGCAATAATGTTTTCCCATTCTTCATAACATGAGAGTAATTCAATCTATGAAAAAACAGCAGCAGCTTTTCCGGACATTTATTTATATCGTCAAACATAGCAGTAAGGCTGGGGTGATATTGTAATGTAAATTTTGTACCTTTACTTGTTCTGTCTATTCCAATCGCCTTATAATTAGCACGATGATAAGTACCCCACTTGCTGTATTCATAACCCTCCGGACTTGGCCCATAATGGCTGTGTACGTTTACCATCCAACCAAGTCCCATAGGAGTAGTATATTTTTCGTAGGTCTCCCTGGAACGCATTAAAATTTCATATATTTTTTCTATAACTTCTGTATTGCCGCCAAATGTCATGGGTATCCATTCTTTTAATATTTCCCCGGCAGTTAAAGAAGGATCCCAGGCTAACCGTCCAAAGGCATATAAATTAGCTTGCGCAAGGATATTTCCTGTCCAGTTTTCATCATTGCCAATATTTGATATACCCACAATACAGTTAATTTTTTTGCCCATTAAATCACGCAGCACCAGTTTATCATCAACAGGAAAAGAGAAAACCTCCTCCCATTGGGTTCCAAGGTAATATAAATCTATTTGCTGGCCTGTATACTCCTGTGTGATTTGCAGCTCAAGAGCCCGATTTGTTTTCTTCAATGCACCAAGAAGCGGCGAATTAGGCTCACGCACTTGAAAATCACACGGACCATTTTTTATTTGAAGTATCACATTTGGCTCAAACAAGCCATCCTGTGGCATGAAAATTTCATAAGCCGCTTTCGGCCTATCAATAGTCGAGTCACGCCAATCCTGCAAACAATCATAAATAAAGCATCTCCAATAAACCACTCCACCAAAAGGTGCTAAAATCCTTGCCAGCATATTAGCACCATCTGCCTCGGTTCGTCCGTGGGCTACAGGTCCGCCAATAAACTCAGAATCCGCTTTTACCAAGAATCCGGAAAAGTCAGGAATCATGCTGTATATTTCTTCTACACGTTTTTCCCACCACAACCTGACATTTGGATCCAGAGGGTCCGCTGTGGGCATTCCATCTAAAAGAACAGGACTCTCAAAGTTTATTGCCAGAGAAATTCTTATATTCCAGGGGCGAAAGATATCAGCTATCTTTTTTACATCAGGCAGCATATCCGTTAGAAGCTTTGCACCTTCTGCTGAAACATTTACGTTGTTGATTGTTATTTCATTTATTCCTATACTTGCTAAAAGCCTTGCATAATCATTTACCTGTTCGATACTATAATTTAATTCTCCGTTTTTGAAAAATATTGATTTGCCTGCATATCCACGCTCAATGCTGCCATCAGGATTATCCCAGTGGTTAATCACCCGGCGGGCGATTCTGGGAGCACCTTCACAATCAATATCATGTCCTGCAGCCAATCTGCGGTGCAAAGCAAATGTTCCATATATAAGGCCTGCATTACTTCCACCTTCAATGGATATATGATTATTGAGTTGGCGTATTCTATATCCTTCTTTAGGCAATAACGGGTTTATAGTCTTTAATATCCCTTCTTCAGGTAAAGATGTCTGCAGCCAGCATTTATAACTATTGTACATGCTATCATTTAATGTTCTCATAAATACCTACCACGACTTATATCACTTATATATGTATTAAATTTATTACCGGTATAATAACTCTAATTTGTAGATTCTAGTAATTTATAAAACCTATTACAAGTTGTAATAACTTGCTGTGCATTAAATGACTAAAAAACAGTAATGTATAACGTAAAATACTTGTGTAATTAATTCACTTCTTAATTATATTATAGTAATATTGCCATATAATTGAATTGATAAATTAGATAAAACTTTGTATTTTTCATGCATATGAACATAGTATGTTTTTTATTTCTTAATTCAAGGCATCTGAATAGCTTGATGAATAACCGTATTACAAAGCTCTGCATCAGCAACAAACCCATGCAGGGCAGAAAGATATTTTTAGTTGGAATTTTTTTGTAATTATTAGATATCAAAAACATTAATGCTTTGGTTTTGATAATTTCCATTTGAAGTGGTTTTCTCACTATTAATTTTTTAATTTCCCTATCATTATACAAAAAATTTATATATTTAACAAAAACAAAAAATTTTTTTACTTGAATAGAATTGCAATTAATGCGTTAACAAGACAATTTTTTATAATACATGCACAAAAATCCTTTTTGTCATTACTTGAATATTTAGAAAATTATGTTATAATTGTCACGAGGTGATACACATGGATGAACGCATATTCAACAACATCGTTGTAACCATTCATTACTTTAACCACAGGATAAGTACACCTGAATGGGTAATAGAACCTCGAATAACTCCATTTACTGAAATTACATACATTATTTCAGGCGAAGCTGTATATATGGTAGACGGAAAACGTCATGTAGTAAGAGCAGGCGACTTGGTATACGTAAAGAAAAACAGTAGTGAATCCGCTATCGTAAACCCTTATAATCTAATGGAATGCTACAGCTTTAATGGAGATATACTTGATATATCCGGCAATGAAATAACATTGCCGCTTCCTCTTGTAACACATGTAGGAGTCCATCCAGATATTATCGCCTATTATCAGGAAATGAACACAGCCTGGCTTGTTCGCGAGCCTGGTTATAATACTAAAGCAAGAGCCATTTTTATGATAATATTGCAATGTTTCTACAAGCTTATCTGGCATCCTAACTACAAAAGTGATTATGATAAGCGAATCAAACGAGTGCTGCAATATACAATTGATCATTATATGGAACCGTTAACAGTAAACGATATGGCTGAGATGATAAAACTAAGCCCGCTGTATTTCGGCAGGCTGTTCAAGAGTGAAACAGGCCAGAACTATAAACAATACTTAAATTTCATCAGGATTAACAAAGCTGAAAATATGCTTAAAAGCGGAATACGCAGTGTTAGTGAAGTAGCTGTAAAATGTGGTTTTTCTGATATATTCTACTTTAGTAAATTATTCAAAAAAGTCAAAGGCTACTCACCTTCTGATATAATTAAGAAAAACGGATAATCCTATATATTTTATTATTCTACCTTATTCAGGGGTGATTTGTGTCGGCTATCATAAAATAGTTTATCCAATCTATGATAAACTACCTTAATTCTGTGGCTTTCCGTTCGTTTTTCCCTCGTTGCTTCTTTGAATGTAATTCCTTTGAGTTTTGATTTCATTTTAGCTATAGACTACTGGTGAATATGTGCTCAGGTATATAAAATGATCACTCTTTTTATTAGGATTCCTCTTAATTTAATAAATAGAAATCATATATTATTAGGACCATCTGATTCAGACAGACTGAGTAACAACCTATGTAAATCGTATAAAATAATTGCATTGCGCCCATGCCGGGCGTACAAGAAAAGTCCGGTAACCAGCATAGTTTCCGGACTTTTTTGTTGGAGAGGGTGTGAATAACAAACCTGTAATTCAATAGATTTTCTTCTGTCATTTACTGCAGGTGGGACGTTATTTCCCGTTTCCATGATTCCTCTGACGCATGTATTACGCGTCCTGCAAAACATTTGCGCAAAAACCGGAGAGCCGGTGTACGCTTTACCGCCATAGCGTAATCGGAGTATTCGGGTCTTGTAAGTTCATCATCTTTCAGCCGTATAACCTCGCGTTTGAAATTCACCGCTTCCATCGCACGGTTAAGCTTTTTCTGAAAGATATCCCAGCTTTCAGTAAACCGGTATATGAATGTGGCTGCCGCTGTTTCTTCTCCCGTAGCAAACTCCACCGCCGCAACACCAGGAGTTCTGCCTGGTGCAATCAGCCATATAACATTTTCGTTTACGTCTCCGGCAAGATGCGATTTCATACCAACGCAGATATCCCTGGGTTCACATATCTCTCGTAAAAACAGGTATTCCTCTGCAACACGGCTTTGCTTTATCCTTTCTTCCACTGCTGCTGCAAATGAGGGTGCTGTCGCTGCAAGCAAGTGCAGCGGCACAGCTGCTCCTTCCGGCATCATCCGCGCAATTGCCGATGCCTGAGCAGATGTTAGGCTGCTGTCAATAGCACGCACGGCATCAAGAGCACGTGCCCTCATATTACGCAGCTGTTGAGAGAGACTGTCAACAAAAGGTTTCATATCGTAACCAAGCCGGTTAAAAGAATAGCTTTCACCGGTATCAAGCACCAAAGTAAGTGCATAGTCACCGGTTTGTATATCGGCGGTAAAGCAGAGTGGTATCCTCCGTGCATTGTCGTTGGGCGGAAGGATAAGGACACAATCATTATAGATCTCAATAACGGCACTTCCGCTAGTAGTTTTGCCATTCTCGGTGAAACGGTATTCGCCGCTCGTTGTAAAGACCGGCTTATCTGTAATAAACAAAGCTTTTCGCACTTTATTGTTGTAAGCAGTATATAGTGTATGAAAGAACGGATCGGCTCCGTTCCGGAGCCGTGATATTGTATATATATCGTCATCGGTTTTTATCTGAACCATATAATTATACAGCTCGATAGAGGTTATCTCCGAATACGAAACGACAATCCCGTCAAACAACGCAGTGATATCAAGCGCATCCTCAGTTATGACCAGCTTAACCTCGCCGGTGATCTGGCTGCTGTTTAAAGTCGCGTAATATTCGTTTATAAGCATGATTCTTACCCCTTGGCTGCATTACAGCTTTGCCCCGCAGCCACCGCAGAACTTAGCACCGGGGGCATTTTCAAATCCGCAGGACTGGCATTTGCAATTTGCAGCCTGAGCTTCTGCGAGATTCAGTCCGCAATTGCCGCAGAAACGGACACCCTGGGCGTTTTTCGCACCGCAGCGGGGGCATGTATTCAATTCCATTGACGCTCCGCAATTACTGCAGAATTTACCCATACCCGCAGGCTTGCCGCAGTTCGGGCATACGGTAGTCTTGCTCTCAATCTTTCCCTGCCATACCGTAGCTGTAAGACCGGCTTCATCAATATTGCGTCTCATGGCATCTGCACGCGTCTTTGCCACATATATCTCCTGCCTGGGAGCACATTCGACGCAAAGTCCTTCATCCTCATTCATGCAAACATCACAGACATATTTGTGACAGGCATGACAGCGGTGGAAATGCTGGCGAGCCTCATTCTGTGCCCACTCAAAAGCCTTTTCATGCTCCTTTTGCCATTCCGGGCTCATACCACTGAACCGTTCCGACAGAATATTGCCGCCTCTCTCGGCCGCATACCCAATACTCGAAAGCCTTCCGCCTATCAGACTGCCAAGAATACTTGCGCCGGTGGCCAGCCCCCTCAGCCCTTTTTTCTTTTTATAGGTTTCTGATTCTATAAAACTTGACTTATATCCATCATGGCAATTGTCACAGTAAAAAGTAAACTGAAAACCGGCCTCAGTGGAATTGTCTTCATAATTTCGTGTAAATGCTTTCAGCATAAAAATTTCTCCTCCTATTTCTTGATCTTTTTCCCGCAAGCGGTGCATTTTACGTTCTCAAAAAATTGAAGTTCACCACAGCGCGGATTTTCGCAGCGTATCATCAGCGAAGTTCCGCATACCTCGCACTTCTCCTGAACAAAGGTTTGTTTTCTGCAGGCAGGACAGGCAACAGTGAGTGATCTTCCGCACCCAGCGCAGAACGCAGCACCTTTTTTAATCGGCCGCCGGCAGGTAGGGCATAAGTAACCAAACGGGCTCATACTGCCACAGGCAGGGCAAAATCTGGAATCGCCTTCAATAAATGTGTTGCAATGGATACAGGGCTGCTTATAGGTTGCCATAGTCTTTTTCTCCTTCTCCAAGTTTTTCTGAACACTCCTTGCAGATGTCCATGTTCGGTAAAACCCTGAAGCATTCGTCGCACACCCAGCGATTGCAGATAGGACAGCAGCTGAAATGCTCTTTTGCTTCCCTCTGCGCCTCTTCAAACGCCATATTGTATGCTTTCTGTGTCTTCCACTTCTGAAATAATCCCTGTTCATCCGGCATTCGGGCTAAAGGGGAGACATATTCTTTCCGGCAGATGTCGCAGTAAAATGAAAACCGCAGCATTCCCCCGGAGCTGTCTTCACTGTATTTTTGTGTAAAAGCTGTCGGCATAAAAATTGACCCCCTCCAATCCAAAAAATCATGTGTCGCTGCTTAAGCATTTCATCTTAACCGTGGATATGAAGTGTTGATTAGTAAGCTAATGGTTGTCAGGAGATGCAAATCAAGGCTGCTTAAACATTGCCATATTATTATTTTGCATTTATTTTGGGTATTTAGGTAGCTATGCGATAGTATAGGTTGAGAGTAAAAATAAAAAAACTACCTATCAGTTATAATAGGTAGCCAGTTAATTCCTGGATTAGCCGTCTTGTCCGGATTATTTTGAAATATTAATTATATTTTTCAGGTATCAGTACGGAAGGACAATCCCGTCACCGTTATTCCCTGACAGCTATGTTGTCTTTATTCCCGAACATGGCAAACAGTTCGGACAAGCTGTTGATGCCCAGTTTTTTATAGAGAGAAGTGCAATGAAACCCCACTGTTGGATAACTGATTTTCAGTTTTGCGCCTATCTGCTTGCGGGAATACCCTGATAACAACAAAACGCAGATTTCCTTTTCACGCGGTGTAAGGTGATAGTCTTTAAGCCGGTCTGTCTCTTCAACCCGAGACGCTATTTCTGTCATATGGAGCTTTTTAAATTCCCCTGACCAACCGGCACAGAACAAGTATTGCGAAAACATGGGAGAAAGAAGAAGAAAAATCGTAAACAATGCTGAGGTTACCATCAGGGCAATCGGATAGGTAAGTGTAGTTTTTATAAGAAAATCAGGCACTAAGTATATTACGCCGATAGACACCATGCATATAACGAAAAGCAGCTTATGCATGAGAAAATCACAGAACTTGTTCTCCACACAGCCAAGAATATAGAACGATATCATTAAGCCAATAACCTTTGCGCTGGAAAACAAGTATGCAGCCGCAGCAGAATCAGCAAAGTACAATATATAGCTTATAATAACTAAGATAAAGAACACATTGCACATCATCCAAATGCTGCGCTTGAAAAATAATTGCATTAAAATGCAAAGCAAAGCAGGAACAAGAGTCAGCATGCCCCACAGTCTATCCGGTGACGGGGCGAATTCCGGAATGTAGAAATGGATAATTCTGAAAATAAAGTATGAAAAGAAAATGAATAATGCCAGCCAAATGCTGGGATCTAATTTACGGTTTTTGTTTTTTACAGCACATGCAAAATCCATGTATTTTGATTTATACATACAAATCGCAATGCCGGTTATCAACACGGCAGCCAGAATTCTCCCCGCCAACAGATTATTTAGAAAGAACTCCTTACTGTATTTTACAGTACTGATAGCAAATGACATTAACACACTTCCAAAAAAGCGTTCTGTGTTATTTTGTACAAAGACAAAGGAAAAACCGCTGCTGGATAAACAGCCGCCTATACCTGCCATGATGATAAGCCCGCATACAAAAGCCGGATAGCCGCCAGGTAAAAACAGCCATGGAATAAGCCCAACAGCCGCTATTACAGCAGATATTCTTGATATTACAGATAGTTTTTTTTCACTGGCGAAAGCAAACGCAACTGCGGCTCCGGCAGCGAAAGACATGAATGTAACCGTGACGGCAGGAAGCCCATATATGATAATATCGCTGGCGAACAGGCAATCTTGTATATTTGCAATCAGCATGGCTAAAGGGAAAGCAAGAAAATGATGCAAATGGCTGGATCTGATATTTTGAATCCTGAGTGTTTCCTGCGTATTCCACAGCTGTACTATAAATACGGCTAATTTGTTTAAAGAAGGCATCATTATGCAGAATCCCCCTTTTGCCTGCAATTTCAAAGTTTCGGGTATCTTATGGAATCAGCCGGGTATTGTCCATCTTGACGAATCATGGATATATCAGCCGCTTAGAGCGCGGCTGCAAATCTGCTGATATCTTCTTTGTGATAAGTTCAGTCCTTCATTATTTCAGTTTTGTTTGGGCTACTTCTGCCCTCCAGCCTGGGCGGACGGCCTTCCAATGCAGCAAGTGAAATCTCAATGTCCTCATCTGCTTCCTCTGGTGTCAAACAACCTACAGTAACCATATCACAAGGCCGAATCGTATGCCATACAAAGTTAAGTCCGACAAATGGACTGACACGGCCGGCAGCCATGGGCTTGATGGTCATAACAGGTTTTTTGGCACTCCATATGACTTTGTGAATATATTCCACCTCTACCTGCATCAGAAAACCCATACAATTATAGATCTGTATATAGGTCTGGACATCATATTCATTTTCATCAGAATAGATAACTAACTCCGGCATATGGGCAGACAGTCCCGGGATCATGCCATGGTCACGAATCATCTTCAGGTAGTCCGGCAAACGGTCCATGGTCTTCTTGTTTTTATTTACCAGCTGCTCAGCAGAAGAATGATGAATGAGGCAGAAATCGGCTCCCAGTTTGCCGGATCTTGCAATGACACTCTCTGCTTCCCGCCGTGCTTCGGCATTGTCATCCATATTCAGAATGGGTGTGTCTATAATAATCATCTTCTTTCCCGTTATATCTTCTGCTGTCTTTACTGCTTTGCACAAAGCAGGATTGTCAGTAAAAGGCCCCATTATGGTATCTATGCCATAGTTAAGGAAGACTTTTAGCATTTCAACCGTATTATCAATATTGCTGTGCCTGTTGCGAATCAGCTTGTCTGCAGCCGGACTGGTGTGGCTGTATCCAAGGATCCAATTGGTACCAATTATCATTCTGGATAGAGAAACACCCTCAATTTCTGTACGGGGGAATATATTCGCCATTTCGCACTGCCTCCCTGTAAAATTATAGTATATAACTTAATTTTAGCATATAAGATGCAAACTGTATCCTTTTATCTTTCTTAATTCAAAATTTGTTTGGTTTTACAGAAATAATTGTAAAAATATGGATTAAATGCCTGGTTTGTGGTAACACCAAAGAAAAAAGGCAGCTCTCAGTATACATATGTTCTGAGAAGCTGCCTTAATCATACTGCTTACTTTCCTACTTGTTCTGCATCAAAGCTTCCGTCCAGGTCAGCAATTTTCTTTAGCCAGTTCTTATACCGCTCGAAACTGAATGGAGGTGTACCTAAAATATAGTGATTTTCTGAACGAATACCATCTACTGTCCATTCAATAAGTATCAGTCGCTGATCGCCATGAGATATACGAATACGCTCCACTTCAGTGGTCGCATTGGCTTCCGCTGTAAAGCTGCCCTCCGAAAGTATCTCATCAGTATCGCCATCCCATACCCTGTATGTTCCTTGTTTAGAGCATAATGTGTCATTACCTGCCATTAGCTTTATATGCCAGCTTTCCGGCTCTGACATCATTAAGCAAATGGGCCGCTGCGATCGTTTGATATAATGATATGCTAATTTCTTTCCAAAATCATAACTGACCACTGCATCTGAGAATTGAGGCCATCCATCTATCATATTCCACCAGATCACACCTGTACGCCTCCACTTTTGCAGCGTGTAAGTTCAATAAAGAATTTTTTGGCCTCTGCCTGAGAAATCTGTGAAGCAAGTATAAAATCCTCTAAATTGTCCGGATCAAAGCCAAACATTTCATGAATCTGATCTGCCATCAGCTTAATACGATATGCATATGGCCCATCCTGGCCATACATTTCTGAAGCATGAGTCAGCCATTCATCATTATTCTGCCATGGCCATAGTTTTTCCTCGCTTATGAAATTCTTTATTGATGACAAATTATTACACCCGTGATAACCGGTTTCACTTGCAAAATGAGACGTTGCCTGAGTATAAAAGGCGGATTTATAATAATCTCTCGGTCCCCATAAATGTTGTTCAGGCATCAAAGGTACAACCCTGGAACGTTCTCCGTTTCCAATTCTGTATGCCTCAGGAGAAATATAGGGTGAAGAAGCAAGGTACGGACGATAGGGATCAAGTCTGTTAATAACCTGCGGCAGCACTTCTCTTGTTATCCGGTTGATCGACGGATCCAAATTTACGCCAATAATAAACTCATCACATTCATTGTCACCGCTCCACAGTATAATTGACGGATGATTTCTAAGCTTAGTTACCACAGATTCAGCTTCATGCCTCATTACTGCCATAAACTCTTCATCGATCGGATAAAGCCCGCATGCCATGGTGAAATCCTGCCATACCATAATCCCGTGCCTGTCGCAATAATCATAAAATGCATGATCCTCATATACATTACCGCCCCAGCAGCGCAGTATATTGCTGCCGGTATCTACCCACATTTCAAGAATACGCTCATATCGTGATGCATCACGACTATGCAAAGCATCTGCAGGCACCCAGTTAGAACCTTTGCAGAAAATGGGCTCTCCATTTATAATAAAGCGAAATTCACCGCCGCGTGCATCTGTAATCTCTGTTCGGTCAAGCTTCACTGTTCGAACTCCCATGGAAGTCTTATATTCAGCTAATGATTTACCTTCGCATATCACCTCAGCTGTAATGTCATATACATTAGGCTCGCCATAACTCAATGGCCACCATAATTTTGGATTGTTAATGCTAAAATCCGCTCTGCCGCTTACAAATCGAATAGGCGTTTCATGGATAAACTGAACTTCATCTGACAATCTTCCGGTTATACGCAGTGAAAGCCCTGAATAGTTGTGTACGTTGGTATGTATACGATAGCTGCATGCGATATAGGCTGTATTATTCCGTATATATACTGTGGAAAAGTACAGATCCTCTATTTCAGTGGGTTCTTCAATTTCCAGTGTTACGTCCCGCCATAATCCGGCTGATACTGTACGCGGCATGATATCCCATCCATATGCAGACGGTGCCTTCCGTATCCGCAACGCCTCATAGCAGCCGGTCAGAGCCTTGGAGTAAGCATCATATTTAAGCTTTGCAGCGTGCAGTATAGGCGATTTAATGTCAACTGCCAGATGATTTTCCCCTTCCACCAGCAAATCAGTTACATCAAACCGGTGATCTATCAGTGCATTATCACTTTCTGCAAACTTTATCCCGTTCAGTTCATAGACAGCGATACAGTCCACTCCTGCAAAGTGCAGGAAAGCACGCTGACCTGCATCCAGTTTAGGGGCTGTAAAGGTCTTTTCATAACGCCAACGGTAAAACTCATATTCTCTGAGGAGCTTCACATTATTACCAAAGTAAATGTCAGGAAGTATACCGGAATTCATTAAATCGATTTCTACATTGCCGGGTACAATGGCTGGGATTGATTGCATTCCATCCAGTCCATTGGGATTTTTCTGCTCATCTGCAAATCGTAATATATAATCGCCGTTCAGTGATATCATTTTCATATATTTAACCTCCTTGATTATAGTTTTTGTTATCTCGTTTCCTTGCTGCACGAAACACAGCCATTCATGCAGAAATCAAACTGCGTATGAATGGCTGTTTTGCTATCCTGTTAACTCTATATGTTAATGTTGCTGCCTACCTTGCGCACTTCTTTTAATGTGATAGATTCATTATGCTCAATTGGTTCCCATTCCACCTTCTTAAACCATGCTGCAATGGTAATAGGGACATAAGTAAACATGAAAAGCGGGAAGGTGAAGGTATAAAGTATTTTCTTAGCAGCCGGGCAGTATATATTTTCCCATTCGGTAATGGTTGTAATTAAACCAATTATAAAAAATACCAAATATGCATTTACAATGGATTCCCATATCGATTGAAGTATTATTATATAATTCATTTTTGATAAAAGCCCGTAAATCAATCCGATTAAATTTATTAAGCCGCTTACAGCCGGCAGAATAACAGTCGGAATGATAGTCATTGTCATATCAAAGCTGGAGAAACTTTTATTCTTAAATATGGATTTTACCAATTCTACGCCATACTTCTGGCACACCTGAATATTTCCCTTTGTCCAGCGCATCCGCTGACTCCAGAACTGGCTGAATCGAACTGGCTGCTCATCATAAAGAACGGCTGATTCACAATATGCTATCTTTTCTCTGTTAATTACATTGCAGACAGTGAACTCTGTATCTTCTGTCAGAAGGAAAAACTTCCAGCCGCCTGTCTTTTCAATAATATCATGGTGAAAAAGAAAGCCGGTTCCCGATACAGCACAGCTTGTCCCAAGCAGTGTTCTTGAGCGGGATAGGTATTGGGAATCCCGCAGCAGCCATAACGCACTGCCTGCAGAAATCCAATTGCGGCCGTAATTCTTGGAGTTGCGATAGCTTGTTATAATGCGGTTTCCGTTTGAAAAAGACTTATTCATTTCTGATATATAGTTTTCATCGAGCAAGTTGTCAGCATCAAATACGAAATAACCATCAAACGGCCTTTCGGGGTACATCTCCGCAATCCTGTCAAGCAAATACTCGATGGCATAACCTTTACCGACCTTATGCCTGTTAAACCGTTCCCAGACAACAGCCCCGGCTGACCTTGCCTTCTGGGCAGTGTTATCCGTGCAGTTATCGGCAACAACAAAGATCTTTATCAGATCCGAAGGGTAGTTCTGATTCTTGATGCTCTCTATTAATTTTGCTATAACGGCTTCCTCATTCCTGGCGGCAATGAGAACAGCATACCTATGCAGTTTTCTGGTTTCTATCGGCTTGCTTTTCAATATAAAAGGAACAAAAATATAAAGAAACTGGTAAAAATAACAGGCAGCAAACATTATAGTTATTAAATAGTTGATAAATGAAACAGCTTTCATTTTATGGCCTTCTTCCTTCAATTTCTTTTCTTTCTGTGTATATTAATATTACGGTACCAAATTAAATGTTAAGATTACCTTAAACAGATCCCCGTCTATTATCAAATCCAACTTGCCGCTTTGCAGCTCAACAAGGCTTTTAGCTATGGACAGGCCTAACCCGCTGCCCTCAGTGGTCCTTGAGCTGTCACCCCGGACAAATCTTTCCATTAATTCCTCACTTGTAATATTAAGCGCATATTTTGAAATGTTTCTGAAAGTGATTACAGCCTGGTTGTTTACTCTCTCCAGATTAAGGTATGCACGGGTGCCTGGCTGGGAGTATTTGCAGATATTGTCAAGCAGGTTGTCAAAGACTCTCCACATAAGGCTTCCATCAGCCATGGTGAAGATTTCGTCCTTTGATTCGTTTAATATAAGCTCCAATCCATTTTTTCGCATTCTTTCTTCATACTCGCCTGCTGCCTGCGTAAGCAGCACACCAACCTCTGTGCGTGTACTGTTCACAGCTATATTGCCTGTTGAAGCCTTGGACGCCTCCACCAGATCTTCAATCAGTTTCTTAAGCCGGGCAGACTGCCGATCCAATACGTTAATATACTCCTTGACCGTTCCCTCTCCTATATCCTCTCTTTTCAATAAGCTCACATAATTAATAATCGATGTAAGCGGTGTCTTAATATCATGGGATACATTGGTGATCAGCTCAGTCTTGAACCTTTCGCTTTTCATGCGCTCATCCACTGCTTTTGACATGCCTACACTTATATTGTTAAGATTCTCTCCGTGGTGCTTAAACTCCCAGAACAGCCGCTTTGTATCTATCCTGTAATCCAAATCACCGCTCGCAATCTTCTGACTTCCAATCTGCAGCTGCTGCATGTTTATTATTATATAAAGTATGGCAGGAACAAATATCAGTTTTCCAAACAGCCATAACAACAGGAGTACTTCTGAACTGTGCCAGGTACCTACTATTATAATAAACTCTGCTACAGATAACACAAACAGCACAAGAATTGATTTCCAAAGCAAGGATAAATGCTGAAAAAGATACATAATGCCGCGAAATATTTTTCGCATAATCTTATAATTAAAATGCAGGAAACGATAAACGATAGTATTTTTCCACCATCCGCCCAGCTTATATCTGACGGCAAAGCTCATGCAGGCCATCAGCAGGAGCAGAATATCAAGAATTAAAAAGAAGCTGAGCAGCAAGATTATTCCCAAAGTATCATAAATGTGCATGTCAAATATTACAACAAACTCAATAAATCCAATCACTAAGAGCATTACCAGAAGCAAATCAAAAGGAGTTTTGTCTATGCTGTTGAGAACAATATCCCCTGTTCCTTTTCTGCGGCCTGCAGAACACATAAGGAAAATAAAGAGTACTATGGCAGCAATAAAAGATACAATAGTTACAATTAACACGGTGTAACGCGCTGAGTAAGCAAAGTTAATCCAATATTCTGCAATAGAATAACGATCATCTGCTGTCAGCGTTTTCTTAACATAACAGTCTATTGTATAGGATGCTGTTTTATTGTACACATATAAATTTTCTGTCTCGTCATACAAATAGTTTCCGTCTTCGTAATAATATGTACTGCTGAACTGGACTTCCTGATTGGAATAGCTGCTTAATATGACTTTTCCTGTTTCGTCTTTCATTACAAAGAGAAAATTGGTTTTGTCTTCTGAAAAATCATTGATATATTCCTGCAGATTATATGATTTATTTTTATAGACAAAAAAATAATTATAGTATACCTGGTCAGCATACCTTCTGGTGATTTCTTCGAATATTCTATGCCTTGCACTTTCAGTGGATGATTTATAAAAATCATATTCAATCAGAAAATAGATACCCAAAACCCCGCAAACAAATACCAGCACAGTAATAACAAAAAGAAAAACTGCTGTGACCTTGGCTGCAAAACTATGTGTCAGTTTGTTCATGATTCACCACCCCGATCTATTTTATAGCCCTGTCCCCATACAACTTTCAGGTATCTGGGCTCAGCAGGGTCAATTTCAAGCTTTTCCCGCAAATGCCTTATATGAACGGCCACAGTACTCTCCGAGCCATAGGAAGGCTCTTTCCATACACGATTATAAATATCTTTTGGCGAAAATACCCGGCCGGGATTTTCCATGAGCAGCTTTAAAATATCATACTCCTTGGGGGTTAAACTGACAGCCTCACCATAAATAGTAACCGTTTTAGCCTTGTCATCCAGTTCAATACCGCCGATTTTAATGCTTGCAGATTTTACTGACCCTCCCCCCAGCTGCAAATACCGCCTCAGCTGAGACTTTACTCTTGCTAATACTTCAACAGGGTTAAAGGGTTTGGTGATGTAATCGTCTGCCCCGACATTCAAGCCCAAAACTTTGTCTGTATCTTCGCCCTTGGCGGTCAGCAATATAATAGGGATATTAGTCATCTCCCTTATTTTTACCATGGCTGTTATGCCATCCATTTCAGGCATCATGATATCCATCAATACCAGATGTATGTCATTGTTTCTGACTGCCTGCAATGCTTCTTTTCCGGTATAAGCTTCATATGTATGATAGTTCTCCGATGACAGGTATATTTTAAGTGCAGATACGATATCCTTTTCATCATCGCAGATTAATATGTTATACAATTGCGGCACCCCCATTTCTTCCCCTTAAGTGCACGATTATATTATGCATGCAAATATTTTAAAAACCAATTAGTAAATTTCTTAAGAATTCTTTAAGACTAATAAGAATTAGAATGGGAGGAATTAGTTAATAGATAGAACTGACAATGCTTATATAGATTTATAACAGGCTGGACTGAGAATGTGCAGTCATCTCCGATCCAGCCTGTAATCTTCATTATATAGATAAAACATTTAGTGTTGATGGCAGTCATCACTTCCCGATATCCATGACTGTACCAATAAAGAACGGCAGAAATGCTTCGCAATCAATGAGCATATAGACAAAGGGACGATCCAGATACACTGTTTCAATTTCCAGCGGCGCACTTTCATCCGATACTTCCACCACTGTGGCAGCACCGGCTTTTGTTCCCTTTTCGTCCACTGCTATAAATGTTTTGTGCAGAACTCTGCTGATGTAGAGATTGCCCCTTGATGAAGATCCGATTCCTGAAAGATCAGCAGCCTCAGAGTCAAAGGCATCAACCATACCCATTTCTTTCAGGATTTCGTTCATCATCACACTATATTCGGTCTTAAATTTGGGGATTGCTGCGTTAACTTGAACAGGCCTTGGATTGGTTATGAGCTCGCGCAGTCTTTCACCCGTCAAAGAAGCAATATAATCCGAAACAGTTACACCTTCATCGGGCAAAAGTGCAACAAAGGCATATTTCTTATCTGCAAAATATTTGATAAAGCCTGCAGCGATATCATCTTTTAAAAACCCATGTTCTTCAGAATACATCAGTTCCACATTCTGCCTGGTTCCATCCTCTTTAGTAAAAACACCCTCACGTACCTGGCTCTCGTTGTAGATTTCCTGCCACTGTGCATCAAATGCAAGTGCATTAATCAGGTACATTACTGCATCATACGGAATTTCATCCAGAATATCTTTAATCATGCCATCTGTTTTCTTGCTGACCCAGTTATTGATGTCTTTCAGGGTTGCGTCATTAAATGGGGATTTGTATATGCCTGCATTGTACCAATTTGCATTGGCCTGCAGAAAATCCTGTTTAACTGTGAACCTTTCATCATCTCTGAACCAGATGGAGTTGGCAGGACTGAGCCTATACTTCTCACCTGCCGGAAGTGCATTGAAGTAGCTGTGCAGATAGGAATTCAGCTCTGAAACAGGCATTCCAAACACATCTTCCATTTGAGCAAGAGTGTTCCCATTCGCACCATTTGCAGTCATGGCAAGAGCAGTGAGGACAGACAGGGGAGAAATTAATGTATTCTTTCCATCCTCTGCACTATGCTGGAATAACCTGACAGCAAAGCCAGTAATAACAGCTGCATTATGGCCCGAGAGCTCTACATCGGTATATGTGGCATCGGCTTTTATTTCTGCCATCAGGTCATCGCTTCGGGCAACAGGCACAGCAACACAGCCAGAGAGGAAACTTATTGTGGAAAATAATAAAGTTAGGCACCACGCTATCGGAGCAAACCGTCTTTTCATATAAAAGCCTCATCTCCTTTCATCATCCTGATGATACAGACGTATTGAAAGGAAATTTGTTGCTGTCAAATGCCGGTTTCTGCCAGCTCTGCCATATCCCTGTTTTCCATTTCTTCAGACTTCATTTGAAATTCACTGGCAGCCTTTTTTCTCCATTTTCCTCTTGCATAGAAGAATGTATTAATACATGCCCCGAGTACCCAGGCAACTAAGAGTGAAATAAACACAGATTCAGGACGGCCTTTTGGATATAATTCACTCCTGGTAAAATAAGCAATGCTGTATGCAACAGGAATACGCAGACCGATAGTTGTTATA
Organism: Clostridiales bacterium; assembly: GCA_012842605.1. GTDB lineage: Bacteria > Bacillota > Clostridia > Caldicoprobacterales > DTU083 > DUSN01. Next base: position 35,633 of record DUSN01000025.1, on the reverse strand, counting down.
AGAGAAATCCACATGGGAGTAACCGTATCACCGGCACCGCGCATTACACCTGATAACACCTGTGTTACTGCCATTGCAATATATCCTGCTGCCAATATCTTCATCATGCGCATGCCTAAATCAACAAGCTCTGCCGTGTCTGTAAATATACCCATCAGATATCTTCCAAATAACAGTATTATAATGGTAATTGTTACAGCAACACTGACTGCTATCTTCAAGCCGGATATAGTTCCCTGCTTTACCCTGTCCAGTCTTCCTGCTCCTACATTCTGACCAGCGTACGTAGTCATCGCTGTTCCAAAGGAGAAATTGGGCATCATGGCAAACCCGTCAACACGCATTACTATAACATTGCAGGCAATTACCAGCTCGCCGAAGCTGTTTGTAAGGGACTGTACAGCAATCATGGCAAAAGAGAAAATTCCCTGTGTTAAGCCGGAAGGCAGGCCAAGATTAATCAGCCTAAAGGAGTACTCCTTTAATGGCTTCAAATATTCGAACTTCATATCAAAAATATCAGTCATCCTTGCCAGCTTAATAAAACATAATACAGCCGATATGCACTGTGCGATTATAGTTGCCAATGCAACACCCTGAACACCCATGTTGAAACCTGCCACAAACCAGATATCCAGCCCCACATTCAATGCTGTTGAGATTAACAGGAAAACCAGTGCTGAAAGTGAATCGCCCAATCCTCTGAGAATGCCGGAGAGAATATTATAATAAGAAAAACCCAAGGCACCTACAAAGAGGGTTATCAGATAATCAGCAGACCAGTCAAGAATGGATGCAGGCGTATTCAAAAGCTTCAAAAGCGGCCTGGTTACCAAAGGGCCGATTAACATAACTATTAAGGAAGTTATTGCAGTAAGAGTAATACATACACCAATGGACCGGGAAAGCTTTTCCCTGTCCTTGGCTCCATAATACTGGGATACCATAATACCTGCACCGGTAGCAACTCCAACAAAAAGAACGAGCAGCAGGTTCAATATCGGCATTGCACTGCCTACTGCCGCCAGGGCATTATCACCTACATATTTTCCGACTACAATGGAGTCAGCTGTATTATAGAACTGCTGGGCAATATTCCCTATAAGCAAAGGAATGGAGAATTCCAGAATTCTCTTCCAGGGCTCGCCTTTTGTCATGTCTTTAGCTGTAAATAAAGCTTTTAGTTTTGACATTTTATCCCTCAATCTTTAATGTTAATATACCATTAGTCTATTTTACTTTATTCTTTCAAAAATGTATATGGAAAATGTTAACAAAAATATGCTCCCCGGCAGCAAGAATAAAACCTGCTGCAGGGAGCATACCTAAATTAAATGTGCCTCAAACTTCAGAAAGCTTGGTAAGCCTTGTATGTTTTACTCGGCGTCCACCTTAGCCATATGAACAATCAGGTCAACAACCTTGTTGGAGTAACCCCATTCATTGTCATACCAGGCAACCAGCTTAACAAAGTGGGGGTTCAGGGAAATACCGGCATCTGCGTCGAAGATGCATGTTCTGGAATCGGTAATGAAGTCAGTGGAAACCACTGCATCTTCAGTATATCCCAGAATGCCTTTCAGTTCATTTTCAGAAGCCTTCTTAACAGCAGCCTTAATTTCATCGTAGGTAGCACCCTTCTCCAAACGGCAGGTTAAGTCAACAACTGATACATCAATTGTGGGTACACGAAAAGCCATACCGGTTAATTTGCCGTTCAGTTCCGGAATAACCTTTCCAACAGCCTTTGCAGCTCCGGTTGAGGAAGGAATGATATTGGCTGCAGCAGCACGACCGCCTCTCCAGTCTTTCTTGGAAGGACCGTCAACGGTCTTCTGGGTAGCTGTGGTGGCATGTACTGTGGTCATGAGGCCTTCTACAATACCGAAGTTCTCATGGATAACCTTAGCCAAAGGAGCCAGGCAGTTAGTTGTGCAGGATGCGTTGGAAACAACCTTCATGTCCTTGGTGTATTTATCATGGTTTACACCCATAACAAACATGGGAGCATCTGCTGAAGGAGCGGAAATAACAACCTTCTTGGCACCGCCTGCAAAGTGAGCAGAAGCCTTTTCTGTTGTAGTGAATACACCGGTGGATTCAACTATGTACTCAGCTCCGCATTCACTCCAGTTAATTTCTTCGGGCTTCATTGAAGCATATACGCTGATTTCTCTGCCGTTTACAACCAGCTTGCCGTTCTCAGCTTTAACTTCGCCTTTGAAGCGGCCATGAACCGAATCATATTTAAGCATGTATACCATGTAGTCCAGATCAATGAAAGGATCATTGATTCCTACTACTTGTACATCCGGGTAGGCCAGAGATGCACGGAATACTAAACGGCCGATACGGCCAAAACCATTAATACCAACTTTTATCATCTTGAAATCCTCCTATCGCTTTAGAAAATTCTACATATTGTTATTTTATAACACTTTCTCCATATTGACAAGTCCAACCGGCAAAATTGTTAAATATGTAACAATCTCTCATTTCATTGATTAATATCTTCCCCTAAACTTATACCTATCATTCCTAAGTTATAGTAAAGCCATTGGCTATGTAAATTATGCAGGTATGGGAATGTGGTTGATAAGCAGTTGGGTTTTAGTATAACCATTGAGCAATGTAAATAACGCAGGACATGGTTATTGCGCTGAGCAGGGTAGTAGTCGCAACAACCTGTGAAGCAAACTCCGGCTCATTTTCAAATTCTATTGCCATCAGGGCAGTGTTAACGGCAGTCGGCACCGAGGAAGAAATCAGCAATACCTGAGCTGTTATACCCTTGAAGCCAAATACATTGAGAAGAGCAAAGGCAATTAACGGCCCGCATATCAGCCGCAGAAAGCCGGCCATATAAACATCTGTGTTTTTCAGGTTAATTTTTATAAGTGAAAGCTGTACTCCCAATGTTATAAGCGCGATCGGAACCAGCCCATTGCTTATAAACCTGGCAGCAGGCCAGATAAAGAACCTGGTCAGATCCACACCTGCGAGTTTAAATAAAAATGCCAGTATCACCGCATAAACTGTGGGGATTTTCATCACTTTTAAAATAGAGCTTTTGACATCAGAATTACCCCTGCTGGCATTATACATGCCAAATGTATTGGTGCATATGTTTTGCGCTAAAAATACCATTACCTGGATGGAAACTGCCTGTGGCAGCTGGTCATATAACAGCATTATCAAGGGCAGCCCCATATTGCCTGAATTGTAAAAAAGAATCGAGTTTTTCATGGCATTTGCCAGGGATTTAGGACTCTTGCGCATACGAGCTACCACTGCATTAACCATGCTCATTGCTAACATCAAGGCAAGGGTAAATCCAAAAGCTCCAAGCATCTCTCCTGTAATTTCAGTTTCAGTAACTTTTACAAAAATCAGGGCAGGAACGAAAATATAAATATTAATCTTAGTAAGCGTATGGATATTGAGAGCAATCCTTTTTCCTACTATATACCCCACAAGAATTATAAGAAAAATAGGTGCCACATTGTCTACAAGTATTGTAAAAAACAGATTCACTTATATACCCCCGATGCCTGAATCCCATTAACCCAGCATTTGCAGATAGGTATGGATAAATAAATCCAGATCCCCGTCCATTACCGCTTGTATATTTCCGGTTTCAGCATTTGTCCTGTGATCCTTAACCAAATTGTAGGGATGAAAAACATATGAGCGGATTTGGCTGCCCCACTCTATTTTTTTCATTTCTCCCTTCATTTCGTTTAGTTTCTCCTGAGCTTCCCTTTCCTTCAGTTCCAGCAGTTTTGCTTTAAGCATTTTCATTGCTGTTTCCCTGTTTTGTATCTGGGACCTTTCATTCTGGCATGCAACTACAATCCCGGTCGGCAGATGGGTTATTCGTATAGCCGACTCTGTTTTGTTGACATGCTGTCCGCCTGCGCCGCTGGAGCGGTATGTGTCTATTTTCAGGTCTTCCGGCCGGATTTCTATGGTATTATCATCTTCCAGCTCGGGCATGACATCAAGTGAAGCAAATGAGGTATGCCTTCTGCCGGAGGCGTCAAAGGGCGAAATCCTTACCAGCCGGTGGACACCTCTTTCAGCCTTAAGGTAGCCATAGGCATTTTCGCCGATAACATGCAGGGTAACGCTTTTTACACCCGCTTCATCCCCGGGAAGAAAATCCAAGGTCTTTACTTCATAGCCGTTATTCTCACACCACCGGGTATACATCCGAAGCAGCATGGCAACCCAGTCCATAGCTTCAGTTCCGCCTGCCCCCGCATGCAGGGATATGATGGCATTGTTTGCATCATACGGTCCTTTAAGCAGGGTAGCTAAATGCATCCTTTCCACATCTTTTTCAAGCTGTCCTAACTCGTTCATAACTTCTTCCACAACGGAGGGGTCTTCCATCTCCTGCCCCAAATCTATCAAAACTTCGGTATCCTCTATCCTGGATTTCAGCTTTTCATATGATGCTATCTTGTTTTTTAAATTTTTAATCTCACGATTAACCTTCTGTGACAACTCCAGATCGTTCCAAAAATCCGGAGCATTCATCTGATCTTCCAGTTCCTCAATTCTAACCTTTAACCTTGCGAGGTCAAAGTGAATCACCTATCCTTACAAGAAGATTTCGAACTGCCTGTAATCTTTGCCTGGCTTGATCCAGTTCAATCATTGCATACACACCTTTCACATAGCTGCAGATTATTTATTAGCCCCGCAGCACTTTTTGTATTTTAGTCCGCTGCCGCAGGGGCAGGGGTCATTTCTTCCAACCTTGGCATCCTTAACTACCGGCCTTTTGGGCTGATTTCCGTGACTGGCTTCAACAGGTTCAGCCACTTTCTCACGTTTCGGCATATTGGCCTGCACCCTGACATGGAACAGGAGAGTGACAACCTCTTCCTGGATGCTCTTAATCATATCCTGGAACATTTCATAGCCTTCAAACTTGTATTCCATAACCGGATCCCTCTGCCCGTAGGCTCTTAGGCCGATTCCCTGGCGCAGCTGATCCATTGCATCTATATGATCCATCCACTTGCGGTCTACAACCTTGAGGGTAATGACTCGTTCCGCCTCACGCATAAGCTCTTCGCCGTTCAGTTCTTCCTGCTTGCGGTATGCCTCCTGGGCAGTCTTCAGCAGCCTCTCTTTTAATTCAGGCTTAGTCAGATTATGGATTTCATCATGGATTGAATCCATAGACCCGGGAGGTATGCATATCTTTTCCAGGTAAGCTGTTAAGCCTTTCAAATCCCATTCATCCTGATATGATGTGTCCCCCAAATATATTTCCATGGCAGAATCTATCAGGGTCTCCACCATATTCATGATGCTGTCCCGCAGGTTCTTTCCTTCCAGCACATCACGGCGCTGAGAGTAGATAATTTCACGCTGAACATTCATTACATCGTCATACTGCAGAACATGCTTGCGTATATTGAAGTTGTTGCCTTCCACCTTCTTCTGAGCCGCCTCAATCTGGCCTGACAGCAGCTTATGCTCTATAGGCTGATCTTCCTGCAGCCCCAGGGTAGCTACGATGCTTTTAATCCTGTCGGACCCAAACAGCCTCATAAGGTCATCCTCAAGGGAAATATAGAACCTTGAAGAACCCGGATCTCCCTGACGTCCTGAACGTCCCCTCAGCTGGTTGTCTATGCGCCTGCTTTCATGACGCTCGGTGCCTATTATATGAAGGCCGCCCAGCTCAATAACCTTCTGGCGTTCTTCGCTGGTTTGCTTTTCATACTTTTGATAAAGTTCCCTATACAGCTTTCTTGCCTCCAGCAGTTCGGGGTCATCGGTTTCATTTACACCGGTAACTTCACTGATCATCTCTTCCGAGTAACCCAGCTGCCTCATTTCCTTCTTCGCCAGGAACTCAGGATTCCCGCCCAGAATTATGTCCGTACCGCGGCCTGCCATATTGGTGGCAATGGTTACTGCCTTATATTTGCCGGCTTGTGCAATAATTTCGGCTTCCTTTTCATGAAATTTTGCATTTAAAACCTCATGAGGAATTCCGCGCCTTTTCAGCATGCCGCTGAGCATTTCAGAAACCTCGATGGAAATTGTACCTACCAGCACAGGCTGCCCGACAGAATAGCGCTGTACAATTTCATCCACTACCGCATTAAACTTGCCTTTTTCGGTCATGTAGATGACATCATTAAAATCCTTTCGGATCATTGGCTTATTTGTAGGAATTTCTACTACGTCCAGGCCATATATGGATTTAAATTCATCCTCTTCGGTTTTTGCTGTGCCCGTCATGCCTGAAAGCTTGGCATACATGCGAAAATAGTTTTGAAAGGTTATTGTGGCCAGGGTTTTGCTTTCCCGCTGAACTTTGACATTTTCCTTTGCTTCAATTGCCTGATGAAGGCCGTCGCTGTACCTGCGGCCAAACATTAACCTGCCGGTAAATTCATCAACAATAATAACCTGGCCGTCCTTCACCACATAATCCCTGTCCCGCTTCATTAAGGCATGAGCCTTCAAAGCCTGGTTTATATGATGGGACAATTCTGTATTTTCAGGGTCTGCCAGATTTTCCACATTAAAATACTGCTCGGCCTTCCGGACGCCTTCCTCCGTCAGATTGACAGTACGGGCTTTTTCATCCATCTCATAGTCCTGCTCATGCTTAAGCCGGGCTACAAACCGGTCAACACGAAAATACATATCGGTGGATTTATCTCCTGCACCGGAAATAATCAACGGGGTACGTGCTTCATCTATAAGGATGGAGTCCACTTCGTCAACTATGGCAAAGTTCAGCTCACGCTGCACCATATCTTCCTTGTAAATAACCATATTATCCCTAAGGTAATCAAAACCAAATTCGTTATTGGTGCCATAGGTAATATCCGACAAATATCCGGCCCGCCTTTCAGACGGTGTCAGGCCGTGTACTATCAGTCCTACTGACAAGCCCAGAAAACGATATATCTTGCCCATCCACTCACTGTCCCTGCGGGCCAGGTAGTCGTTGACAGTTACAATATGAACTCCCTTTCCGGTCAAAGCATTAAGGTAGGCAGGCAAAGTGGCAACCAGTGTTTTGCCTTCACCTGTCTTCATTTCTGCAATACGCCCCTGGTGAAGCACAATGCCTCCCAGCAGCTGTACATAGAAATGACGCAGGCCAAGTACACGAACTGAAGCTTCCCGTACTACTGCAAAAGCCTCAGGAAGCAGGTCATCCAAAGTTTCTCCGGCTGCATACCGCCTTTTGAACTCCTCCGTTTTTGCTCTTAATTCTCTGTCACTCAGCGCTTTTATTGATGGTTCAAGGGATTCTATTTTATCAGCTATCTTTGACAGACGTTTAATTTCCCGTTCATTGCTGTCCCCAAGCAGCATTTTTATCAGGTTTGCCATTGTGCTGTCACCCCGGCTTTCATTTTCATCATTTCATTTTAACATGATAATACCCATGATACAAGGATTAGGTCGAAATAAGTGATTTTATGGTCCAGCTTCGCTGGTCGCACGGACATGAAAAGGGGAGCTGATGCTCCCCGTTATAACATAGACCTTATGTATACGAAATGTATACCGCCTATTTAAATTCAGGTTCGATTAATCCGTACTTTCCATCACGCCTTTTGTACACTACATTCACTTCATCGGTATCAGCATTGGTGAATACAAAGAAGCTGTGTCCTAACAAGTCCATCTGCATTAGGGCTTCTTCAACTGCCATAGGTTTAATGGCAAATCGCTTGGTCTTGACTATCTTGAGCTCCTCCTGGCTGTCATCCTGATATACCTCGTCGCTGAACAATAACCTTTCATCCTTAAATGCACCTGATTTAAAGCTGCGTTCCAACTTTGTACGATACTTGTGGATCTGATGCTCAAGCTTGTCAAGCACCTTATCAATGGAAGCATACATGTCATCGGTAGACTCTTCAGCCCGTATTAAGATACCGTTAAATGGAATGGTAACCTCTACAATATGCCTGTTTTTTTCTACCGATAAGGTTACTTGAGCTTCTGTCCCCGGCACGAAATAGCGTTCCAGTTTTCCAACCTTTTTGTTGACCTGTCTGCGCAGTGCATCGGTGATCTCTACGTTTTTGCCGCTAATTTTAATGTTCATTGGGTCAGCTCCTTTCCCATATCCATTATAATTAATTTATTCGTTATTTAACTAAAAATTCCTTTATTGCTGGATATGGCTGGTATAATTCTTATTACATTCTTACCCTTTATATTCATTTTTAAACATACTACGACTCACTGTAACAGCTTGCTAAATAATTTTATAAAACGGATATTGAAATTATTGTCAATAATTGTCACATTTTATTTTTTTAACACTACTTTTGTTATTTTTCAACAAAACTCATTAAAAATATGTCAAACTATATTTATGAAAGGAGGAATGTTGTTGGAAGCAAAAAAGCTGCAAAAGATGATCGAAGAGAAAAGAAAAGAATTGGACAAACTGGTTCTTTCCAACCTTGAAGATTTAAGCAAAAATGAAGTTGTAAAAATAAGCAATGAGCTTGATGCGCTCATTGCTTTATATATCAGTTTGAAAGATATAAAATAAATAAAATATACAGATCAGAACAGCATTATTTTACCTTTTGGAACTTAATCGTGGTTTCCTGGTTCAGCTTGTCAAACTCCTCCTGTGACAGCACATCATGCAATTCAACCTGCCAGGCATATCCATATTGCCTAAGCTTCAACAGGGAATATAATGACGTCATGCCATCCGAATGCATCAGGTAAATGACGGTGCTTCCGTCATCTGCAGGATAATTGCGTTCACTGATGAACAACTCATAATGTTTGTCCTGATATCCTGCTGCCTTCAAATCGTCTGCCGATGCCGTTGTAAACGCTGCACTGCTAAGCCCCTGCTTTTTCATTGCATTAAGGTACCCGGGCGTATCCAGCCTGCCATCAAGCCGCTGGCTGAACAATTCACCTGCCCGTTCAGCCACCAATGAGATCTGGTAGCTTATTGTAAACCGGTAATGACAGTATACTGCTGTAACCATCAGAACTGTCACTAAAATTAAAACTAAAATCCGTTTTAAATCAAAGCGTTTTCTGTTATTCTTTAAGTTAAAATATACCTTTACATTATAGGTGAGCCATGGTATCAACAAAAAAACGGCTATTATGGTATAAACAATTCTCGCTGCTCGCATGTCGGCCTCCTTACAACACCTTGCTCAGGAAGGATTGAGTACGTTCATTTTTGGGATTGCTGAACAATTCCTCCGGTGTGTTTTCCTCAGCAATAATCCCTTCATCCATAAAAAGGATCCTGTCTCCTACTTCCCTTGCAAAGCCCATTTCATGAGTTACCACTACCATGGTCATGCCATCGTTGGCAAGCTGCTTCATTACGTTCAGCACCTCACCAACCATTTCCGGGTCCAGAGCAGAAGTAGGTTCATCAAAGAGCATGACTTCCGGGTCCATTGCCAAAGCCCTCGCAATGGCTACCCTCTGTTTCTGGCCTCCGGACAGTTTGTTGGGATACTCGTTATCCTTATCTGTCAACCCAACCTTGCGCAGCAGTGCAACAGCTTTCTCCATAGCCTGCTCTTTGCTCATTCCTTTTAATTTTACAGGTGCCAGTGTAATATTTTCCATTACAGTCATATGGGGGAACAGATTAAACTGCTGGAAAACCATGCCCACCTTCTGTCTCAGCTTATTTATATCCTTTTTATGCTCAGTCAATGAAACACCATCTATATAAACTTCACCGCTGGTAGGCTCTTCTAACAGATTGAGGCAGCGCAGAAACGTACTCTTGCCCGAACCGCTCGGTCCGATTACGCATACCACTTCTCCCTTGCGTATTTCATTATTGATGCCTTTAAGCACCTCCAGGCTGCCAAAGGATTTATATAAGTCTACTACCTTAATCACTCTTGCGCATCCTCCTTTCCAGTTTACCCAGCATCATTGTCATCAGTACGGTAATATAGAAGTAAATTATGGCAATAACCAGATACGGCGTATAATTGGAAAAGGTACGTCCGCGTACAACATCCGCAGCACGCATCAAATCGTCGAGACCTATAAAACCGGCTATTGCGGTTTCCTTCCACAATGTTATGACTTCGTTGCCCATACCCGGCAGGATATTTTTAATCGCCTGCGGAATGATTATATAATACATAGCCTGGGAATAGGAAAGTCCAAGTGAACGGGCAGCCTCCATCTGTCCCTTGTCTACAGCCTGTATGCCGGCACGTATCAGCTCTGCCACATATGCACCGCTGTTAATTCCAAATGCAATTGAAGCAACGGTTGTCCGCGGCAGACTGGTAGACGAAAATACCGCAAAATATATAATCAGCAGCTGAACTACAACAGGTGTACCCCTTATAATATCAATATACTTTGTTGCAATATAGTTCAAGGTCTTATTGTGTGTCAGCCTGGCAAGGGCTATAAACAAGCCTATAATGCCGCCAATAACAGCTGCAAACAGGGTCAGCTGAAGCGATAGGCCCAGACCCTTGACAAAAGCCATATATCGTTCTTCTTTTATTAAATTAAAATAAATTTCATCAGACAGTTCAATTATAATATTCATAATCTCTGTCAATACTCTCAGCTCCAATCAGGATATAATCAGAAGCATATCATGCCAATCAAAATCTATATCAATACCTTCCATAATATATCAGGCAAAATATCCTTCATTATTTTACATGATGAAATTATGCCTGTACAGCATTATTGCATAATTTCCTGCATGCTATATAATACCAATAGCCTTTTTCATGCAAAAACAGCCAGCACAAAACCTTATGCTGGCTGTCAAGCCTATGGCAAGGCAAATTTGATCCAATTGCAGGAAATCTGATTGCATGAAATCTACTTATTTGGGCATGGAATATTCCTCTACCCACTTGTCAATCTGTCCGCTTTGCTTCAATTCAGCAAGAACCTCATTGATTATCTTCTGAAGGTCTGTAGCGGTCTTGCGTACTGCTATAGCATATTCTTCATCATCTGCAGCCTTATCATCTAAGATTACCAGCCCGGGGTTCTCATCAACAATCATCTGAGCGGGCAGGTTGTCTACAATAACAGCGTCCAGTCTGCCATTTTTCAAGTCTATTGCTGCTTCGAGGGCATTATTGAAACGAACTATGTCTTCTGTAAACTCTTCAGCTGCAAAGTCGCCGGTGGTTCCGCTCTGCACGCCGATTGTTTTTCCGTTCAGATCAGCTGCACTCTTGATTTCGGTATTGCCTTCCTGAACGATGATCTTTTGAACGGCTTTGAAATAGGTATCAGTAAACAGTACCTGTTCTTCACGATCAGGCTTAATAGTAAAACCAGCTGCTATAAAATCAATTTGCTTGGAATTCAAAGCATTAATCAGACCTTCAAAAACCATATCCTGAACTACAAGCTCTACACCTAGCTTTTCAGCAATTTTTGCTGCTATTTCTGCATCAACGCCTATGACTTTATCGCCTTCGCGCATCTCAAACGGAGGAAATGCTGCATTAGTTCCCCAGACAATCTTGCCGCTTTCCTTTATCTTCTGCATGGTTTCACTCATATCGGATGAGGAACCCTTATTTTGTGCACATCCGAAAACAGAAAAAGCCATCGTCATAATTATAAGCAATACCAGTATTTGTTTAATGGATTTCATATAAATATCTCCTTCCAAACTGCTATATCTCTCTTTAGGAATATTATAAACGAATAAATATAAAATTTCAATGTATACTTATAAAATTTAAATTTTATAATTTTCAACATTTTTTTTGAAACTTCATGACGCTCAGCCTTCATGTATGTGAATATGTGGACATAACAACTGTGGATAATGTGGATAAAGTTGTGCATAACCCAAAAACAGACGGTTTTTAGTGTGGAAAACAGGAAAAATGCCAGGGGAACGTATTTTCTATTATACATTCAAGTCTGGAATATTCGACAAAATACTTACTTAGTAGAATTTTAAAGACAATATTAAATGACACATTTACTTCAATTTACGAATAAATTAAGCAATTTTTAATGATTAAAAAGGTCGTAAAATATTGTATAAAATGCTCAATAAGTCCGGGAAAACTAAAAACCCCGGTGGAATTCCGGGGTTTGTGACCAATTTCATGTTATGTTAATACTACAAGGTATCCTGGCTTGGGGATTACCTTCTGGCTTGGTAGCAATCACTGCAGTATATTGGTCTGTCATTCTTTGGTTCAAAAGGTACCTGGGTCGGAGCGCCGCACTCAGCACAAATTGCATCATGCATTTCTCTCCTGCCACTGCTACCGGTTGTTCTTCTGCCGTTAGCCTTTCTTAAATCACGACAGCTTTTGCATCGAGCCGGCTCGTTCTGGAATCCCTTTTCAGCATAAAATTCCTGTTCACCGGCGGTGAATACGAACTTTTCGCCACACTCTTTGCAAACTAATGTTTTGTCTTGGAACATGGATATAATCCCCTCGCTTTAAATAATATATAACCGCTCTATTCTAGCTGACCTGGTCTTTGCCCCCACACCCGCCGTCTGGAAGTTTCGCTCAAGGTTTTATCCTCCCACTACTGCTTCTCACTATACTTTTGCAGGAACAACCTTTCAGTCTGACCAAAATTCTGAACCAGTGTCTGCTCCGAGAACTTGATGTTAAAGTCAAGGGGATAGGCACGACATGTTCGAGACTGGGAAACTTGAATAAGTTCATCATACAAAACTATAGGACGGACTTACATCTAAGCCGCACCATGATCACCGGATTTTATCCGGCTTACGTGGATCGCTTTGCCTGCGACTGGCATCGATTTTCAACCACAGACCTATGAATAGAACTATGACTATTATATAACACTGACTTGTATAATGCAATAGTTATTTCAAAAAATTCAAATAACAGGCAGTACTGAATTGCATTATAAAAGCATACCAATATTTTTCATTATCTAAGTTAACACTGCAATGGCAAAAGTAAGTACATAAACGTTTTCTGCTCCGGATTTGTGCAGCTCGCGGCTGCAGCTGTCAACTGTCGCTCCTGTGGTATAAACATCATCAATAAGCAGGATATTTCTGCCCTTAACCGCATCTGGCCTGACAACCATAAATGCATTCATAAGATTCAGCGCTCGCTTTTCTCTGTTGAATCCTGTCTGAGATTTTGTGTCCACAGTCCGGACCAATATATTGTCCAAGCAAGGGATTTTATGACGGTATGATATATAATCGCCCAACAGGGCAGCCTGGTTGAAGCCCCTGCTCTTAAGCCTGTTTTTATGAAGCGGCACAGGAATAATATAGTCTATTTCCCAGCCTGATTTTTCAAGAAGCTCAGACATGAAAAACGCAAAAGTACGGCTCAGGCTGTATTCGCCATAATACTTATACCTGTGGATCAATTCACGAACAGTTATTGAATACTCGAAAGCCGACAGGGCCTTATTATAATCATGACCATAGAGCTTGCAGTCCCGGCACAGTTCCTGGACTGTCTCCATAGGCCTGCCGCACAATGAACATTTAGGTTCATGAACAAAGGGCATGCTTTCGCAGCAATTGCTGCATAATCCATGCACTGCTTTCTTCTCAAGCAGCCTTCCGCAGCACACACAATAGATATGAGGATACACAAAATCCAAAACAGCATCCAATAAAGGGCGCAAATTCATATAAGAGGCATAAACCACCCCATGGGGAAGGTTTTGCTTTCACCTCCCAATCAAACATGCATCATCCTGAATGACTGTTCTATCCTTTTGCACAGACCCGAATACCTTTTAGCTATATGGTTGTTTGATATCATCCGGGCAATCATATTATCCCTGCCTACAAGTACAACCAGCTCTTTAGCACGGGTAACTGCCGTGTAAAGCAAGTTTCTGGTCATTAACATGGGGGGACCTGAAATAAGCGGAATAATTACAACCGGGAACTCACTTCCCTGACTTTTGTGAATGGAAATGGCATAGGACAACTCAAGCTCGTCCAACTGGGAAAAGTCGTAGACTACTGTCTTATCATCAAAAAGAACAGTTACAGTCTGTTCTTCATGGTTTATATCCTGAATAAAGCCCATATCTCCGTTGAAAACTCCTTCGCCCTCCCAAGTCTCGCCGTTTTCGTCAATTCTGGACCAGCGCAGCCTGTAATTGTTTTTTATCTGCATTACCTTGTCGCCCTGACGGAATATAATATCCCGAATGGCTTTTTCCTTCTTGAAATCAGCAGGGGGGTTAAGCACCATCTGCAGTTCCGCATTCAGGTTATTTACTCCGATGATGCCCTTTTTCATAGGAACCAGGACCTGAATGTCATTTAAAGAATGATACTGCCCATAACCAGGAAGCCTTTTTATAATCAAATCCTTTATTGTACGGAGAATTTCTTCTGCAGATTCCCTTCTGTCAAAAAAGAAATCCTTTTCCTTTACATTAAGCAAAGGCATTACACCGCTATTAATCCGGTGTGCATTCACTATAATCATGCTCTCCTGCGCCTGACGGAATATCTCGGTCAGCTTGATGACAGGTATTTCCCCGCTTTGAATCATATCCCGAAGGACATTGCCCGGTCCTACCGACGGAAGCTGGTCCACATCGCCTACCATAACCAGCCTGGTACCCTGAACAATGGCTTTAAGAAGATGGTAAAACAAGAAAATATCAACCATGGACATCTCATCAATAATGATTGCATCCGCTTTTATGGGGTTATCCTCGTTGCGCTGGAAGATATCTTCGTCATCGTCACTGAAGCCGTACTCCAGCAGCCTGTGAATGGTTTTTGCTTCCCGGCCGGTGGCTTCAGTCATTCGCTTTGCAGCCCGGCCTGTCGGAGCTGCCAGTTCTACACTTAAGCCTTCCTGAATCATAAGTTCAATGATGCAGTTAATAGTGGTAGTTTTTCCTGTACCGGGACCTCCTGTAATAATCACCACGCCGTGCTCCATGGCCTGCTTCACTGCTTCACGCTGCTGGTTGGCCAGCTGAATATGGTGACTTTCTTCAAAATACCTGATCTTATTGCCTATTTTCCCGGACAGCCCGCCTTTGCCTGCAGCAGCCAAATCTCTGAGCATACGGGCCGACCCTGCTTCAGCGATATAAAAGGCTGCCAGATAAACTGCCGTACAGCTGTCAGTCTGCTCCATTACAACAGCCTGAGACAGGGCCATACCCGTCAGCGCATCTTCAACCAAAGGTTTTTCAACATCTAAAAGTTTGACAGCTTTACTTATCAGCTCTTCCCGGGGAAGGAAGGTATGCCCGTCTGAGGCAGCCATAGACAATAAATACTTAATGCCGGCCATAACCCGGTAATGTGAATTCATATCAACCCCAAGGCTTCTGGCTATCTGGTCTGCAGTTTTAAATCCTATGCCTGTAATATCTTCTGCCAGGCGGTATGGATTTTCGCGCACTATATTTATGGTGTTAGCTCCATAAGCTTTATATATCTTCAGTGCATAGGCAGTAGTTATTCCATAGGACTGCAGGAATATCATGGCCTCCCGAATATCCTTCTGTTCGGAAAAAGAGGATGCAATCATTTCTGCCCGGGTCTTGCCTATGCCCTCAACCTCTGTCAGCCTTTGAGGATTGAACTGAATTATATCCAGCACATCCATGCCGAAATGCCGTACCAATGCCTTGGCTGTTGCAGGACCTACCCCTTTAATCAATCCGGAAGCAAGATAACTCTCCATTCCGACCAGGGTAGAAGGAGCAACACTGCTGTAAGTTACCATCTTAAGCTGATGACCGTAGTCCGGATGGGTGGTCCATTCACCTTCCAGCTTTACCCTCTCACCCTGGTTAATAAACGGAAAATTGCCTACAGCTGTTATAACCTGATTGGTGCCTTCTTCACGCACATCTATTACGGAAAAACCATTTTCTTCGTTGCGGAATATTATACCCTCTACGATACCTATGACCTGCGCCATATTACCCTCTCTTCCGATACCGGCACAGCCGGCTGGCAAATATTAGCTTATCACTATTATCGTATAGGGAAATTCTTAAAAATACAAGGAAAATTGTTAAGCGAAGACAATTGCTTCAGATGGAATGCCCTGCTTTCAGATTGAACGCCCTACTGCCTGTGCAATGGGCTTCAGTGCCTGCATCAACTCATCAAACACTTCGGGTTTAAGGGATTGCGGCCCGTCACTGGCTGCATTCTGGGGATCCGGATGCACCTCAATAATAAGTCCGTCTGCTCCTGCAGCAACGAAGGCCCTGGCTGCAGCGCTGACATATTTCCAGTTGCCGGTTCCATGACTGGGATCTGCTATTATAGGCAGGTGGGAAAGTTCCTTGACTACAGCCACAGCATTTATATCCATGGTATTCCGCGTTGCGGTCTCAAATGTGCGGATACCCCGTTCGCATAAAATGACACTTTCATTACCTTCATTCATAATATACTCAGCAGCCATCAGCCATTCTTCTATGGTGGAGGACAGCCCTCGCTTCAACAATACCGGTTTGCTGGTTTTGCCGCATTCACTGAGAAGCCTGAAATTCTGCATATTGCGGGCTCCAATCTGCAGAATGTCCGAATACCTGCTGACCAGTTCCACATCCCGGGTGTCAACCACTTCGGTTATAACAAGCAAATCCAGATCCTGCTTTACCTGGTGGAGCAGCTTCAACCCCTCTTCTTCCAGTCCCCGGAAAGAATAAGGGGAAGTTCTTGGCTTGAATGCACCACCCCGCAAGATTTTGGCTCCGGACTTCTTGACAGCCTTTGCTACCTTGTATAGCTGCTCCTCTCCCTCTATTGCACAAGGCCCGGCTATAACCACCAGTTCCTTGCCTCCGAAAGCTACACCTTTGCCTACTTCAATGATGGAGGGTTCCTTCTTCAATTCCCTGCCAACCAGCTTATATGGTTTTAATATAGGTACAATAGCTTCCACACCGGGCATGTGGGACAGGCTGGATGCATCCACCCTGCTCTTATCGCCGATTGCCCCTATAACTGTTTTTACTTCTCCGTAAATCGGATGGGTCTTAAAACCAAGACTTGTCAGCCTTCGCTCAACATTTTCTATCTGTTCTTTGGTAGCAAAAGGTTTCATTACAACGATCATTTTGCAGACACCTTCCTCCATGAAAATTAATTATCAGCATAAATGGGAAACAAAAAACTTCTCATCCGTATAGGACGAGAAGTTATCCCGCGTTACCACCTAAATTGGCTGCAAAAGCCCACTCATTCAGGATACTAACCCTTGTTATTATACAAGGATGGCATATCCCCCTTCCGTTAACGGCGAAGGCCGCCGGCTCAGCCTACCGGGCGATAAATATGCCCTTCAGCCTGCAGCTCCCGGGAGAACTTCCAGAATCCTGTCAACGCCAGGCTTTCACCATCCCCGGCTCGCTTTGGTTAACACAAAAACTGTACTTTTCCCGTTCATAGCTTTTTATTCACTGATAATTGAAAAAAATTATACAATAATCATATGCGCAATGTCAATAAAAAATGCATATTTCTCTTATTGCTTCAAACACTTCAGATACCGGCGCATCCTTTTCCATAAGCATCTGCATTGTTCCATCCCTAAACAGCTTTATTCCGTATTCTACCGCTTCCGGGCTGTCTTTTCTCCAGGCATTTATAAACCTTTCGGGATAATCGCATCTATTTAACTCGTATGCAGTATGTATTGCTCAAAGCATGCCTGCCAGGGTTTTTCTATCATGTTCCACATTAAAATTTCCACCTATTCACTATCTTGCATAGTCGTACTTCCCTGCTACTCTAGTTGTTCTTCCTTTGGTCCAGCAATTTGCGTGAAAACTGAGCCGTCAGGCACATTTGCAAATGACGGCAATTGCGATGATTCCTCTGCGCTAAAAATCAATGTATTGTCCTCAATTATAAACACATACATATGCCGGCCATCATCTTCTTTCAGAATCAATTTATCATCGGCTTTTTCATAAGTGCCCATGCCAATATGGCTGCTCAGAGCCGAATAGGTAAATACAAACCTGTTATCATCTTTCAATACCACACTTGGTTTTACGACTTCGTCTGATCCCAGCATTACATATACTTGAGCAGATAAAAATTGTTCTTCATCCGTTCCCTGGTTATTGGAACACGCCACTGAAATCAATGGCAGAATCATCAACAGAGACATATATATGAATATCTTTTTCATATAGCATACCTCCGTAATAAAGTTATTTATTACTTGCATTACTAATGTATAAAAATGAAGGTTAATATACTAGCAGATATTTATAATATGCGAAAAACTCCCTAAAGAGTGAATAGAAATCCCGAAGCTCAAAGTAGTCAGCATGAGCAGTATAAACCTTATCTATGCCTACTTTTCTGAATGCAAGCTTTGTCCTCGTTATATGATAAAACTGGGAAACTATCGTTACTGACTTTAAATCCATTTCACTCATTATAGCTTTTGTATTCAGCGCTGTCATATATGAGTTGTATCCTTCCTGGTCTACAAGAACATGATCATCCGGAATTCCATTTTCCGCCAGGTAATTCTTCATTACAACTGCCTCATTAAAACCTTCTATGCCTGTCCCTCCGCTAACCAGAACATATTTAGCATATCCATTCCTATAAAGCTCTAATGCCCTGTCCAATCTGCCTTGCAGCCGCTTAGAAGGTTTTCCGTCCAATTCTACCTTGTTGCCTAATACAACAGCAACATCTGCAGTACCAATATTATTGTTCAGACCATCATAAGTAGTATACAATGTATGTAATATGAACCAAAGAAAAAGCACTCCGCATAAGTAAATCATTGCCTTAAAGAAGCTCCTCTATTTTGTGTATTTCAGTCTCTCCAATTTCATAATCACAGTAAGAGTTAGTACCTCCCGCTTTTCATAATTTTATAAGCATATCCCCTACTTATATAGGATATAGTTGAGTTTGCTAATTATGCTTGCAGCAATTCTATAGCTTTTTTATAAAGCGGGTCAAATTCACAGCCGCAGCTGCCGCACTCTTTATCTGCCTGTGCAATTACAGGAAGCAAATCTTCGTTGCTTATTTTGCCTTCAAGCCACTCTTTTGACGGACCATCAATCAGACTCCAGCCTGACTCTGCAAACATCTTGATAATATTCCTGAGTTCCTCATTTTTTACTGGCATAGCTTATACCTCCTAAGTTTAATAATTTTGAAGCCCTGTACACACGGGTAATTCAATCGCTTTGCTAAAACACTAAATCCTTAGTTGCAGGATCCTGTATGGTAATCCTCACTCCGCTGATTTTGCTTTCACCTCTTAATTGTATCAATACATTGCCTTTTATGAAAATATTATCGCTTAACTCTTTAAATCCGCGATTTGTCAGAACGCTTAAAGCCGAATCGTAATTATCACCTGTTTTTATTTCAAGAATACTATGAGAAGGATTTTCCGTATCAATCAATGAAACTTTATCTTTAAATAAACCAATGGAAGATGTCATGACAAAAACCTTCTCTTTGCTGAATCTCCAGCCATTGCCACCCATTCCAGGAACAAACTCTCCATTTTTCAGTGTGTTGTTTAGTTCGTCCTCAGTCATATGCAATTTTATCCCTGAAACAGAGATCTCCCTATTGTAATAATAAGCCTCAAGTATGGGGTAATACTTGTATAGCAGAAAAGATGAAATAACGATAACAACAATGCCTATCAAGACTATTAATGCTTTTTTCACATATTCACCTCAATTCTAGAATAAAACATTAATAAAATAAAAGGATAGGCAATATACAAATTCTTTTTGCTGATTAAATAAATAACCTAAGGTTTATTTATCTTCATGCAATGATTCACTGATACATACAGCGAGCCCAACTACTGAAATAACGATGGATGCAATTAATGGCGCTTCTAAATGCATGCCCATAACAACGGCGTACCAGCCTTCAATTCCATTGTAATTCCAGGGATTCAGCGGATATAAAACTGTTGATACTATCAAGGCTATAGCTCCAAAAAACCCGGCAACAAATAATGCTGCTCCTAAAATCATTTTTTTCATACTTTATCTCCTTCCTCTAAACATCCCGTTTCATTTGTACCAATTTATTATGCTCGTCTTCTTTATCGCGTTCTTTGACGTATAGTCTGTATTCAAAAGGAGTGCCTTCTTTTTTTACAGCAGTCATTTCAGCAACTCTGGCTAGTTCTTTAATCTTATCATTAATTATAGGCTGTAAGCAAACAGGAATATGATCATTATGATATCTATGCAATGCAACACATTCCTTACACTTTCCATGCCAGTCACACAATGTATTTGGACAAGTATCTCATGAAATAATCCGGATCTATTTATTTGGATATATTTTACAATACTTGCTATATAACTTCAACAATCGGTTCATTTAAACAATTGCAGTTATTATACAGCTGAAATAGTTTTAGGGCATTCCTATGTTCAACAGTACATATATGTGAATTTCGAATTTATCAGATTTATTTTTTCTTCAGTCGTTAAACTGGTGTCCATAAGCTTACTTATTTCAAAATAGGTACGGATATAGTCAGTCGCTTTATCCGACTGCAAGAAGTCGCAAAAGCTTTTTATACTTTTATCATTTGCTTCACAATTGACCATTATCATTTTCCCAATAAGCTCCATGGTGAGATCATTCTCTGCATTGTTACATATACTGCAGGCTGCTTTCATAAGGGTCCTACTCAGGTCAATTTCTTTAAAATAAAATTTCCCTAAATTAAAAAGTATCAATTCCCAAGGATGCTCCATTCTTTTTATTTCCAAATTTAGTATCTTCTTAGTGAATTTATCCAGAAGGTCCATATCCAATTCGTTTCTAAAGCGCATTAAGTATAGCTTGAGAAACGCAAACAAGCGAAAGCTTTCAGGCGGGATCATAAGCTGAGCAGAATCTAATTCAATAAAACGCTGCATTGATCCGCTAAAGTTCCCGCAACCAAAGTATTCAATCATCAGCTCCCTATCCTTCTGTGATATATGCCTGTTACTCATGGCTAAATGGTGCATCAGGTAGGATATTGTTTGGAGTCTGTTGGCAGTATCCAATCCCATATAATCAATTGCACTGTAAAAGCACTCATATGCTTCCTCATTATTCAGAAAAGACAAATACTGTCCTTTGGAGCTATAAAGCTTGCCCATTTCAACATCTGAAAAGCTGCTGTCCAGTGCCTCGTCAAACAGCATCTCACCTATGTTTTTTACAAGACTTTGTAGTTCTTCATGGATGGCTATGGTATCGTCAATAGCACTTAGAGCATCTCTAAATTGAAAACTATTGGAGCAGGTAACAGCATACAATTTCCTTGCGCGCAACCTCAGGTCAATTGACTCTAATGAATTAATCTGCTTAGAGACCTCATCCAACTTTTTATATGTCATCAAATTACCTTTAAAATCGCCAAGATGATTATATACACTCATTTTTAAATAGTAAAATTGCTGCCTGATAAGATTATCTTTTGCAGGAAGAGCCTCAATATGCTGCTCAAGATAGTCAAGAACGAATTTGAGACATTTTCTTTCATAGCTCTTCTCAGCAATAACTATGTCTAATTTAGTCATGCATTGCCTTATGTTATTACTGATTATAATAGCACCTTCATCCAGTTTGGCGATATGTTTATCATAAAGCTTTTTGTATCTATTTTGACAAAAGTTAATGTTGTAGTAATACAGCTCCATTAAATAGCCATAAAGGTTTTTTTCCATATAATTTCGATAAAGTCTTCTATAACATTCATTGATATTGTCATAAGCCAGCACATATTCCTTTTCAAGCTTCTGAACCTTGAAATATGCATTATTGCATACAAAGTCTGCAATCTGATACAACTCATTGTAGGGAAAATCCGATTTTGAATAATCAATGGTATGCTCCTGTATGGAAAAATCAATCCTGTTGCATAAATAATCCATGCTGCTAAGCTCATTATTTAGATTTATTAGCACACTGGTACTGCTGGGTATCCTGAACCTGTCATCAATATCTTCCGGAACAAATGCTGACAGACTTCTGTAACTATTAATGGTTGCATTATCCAGTTTATGTATAGGCGGCCTCCTTGTAGGCAGAAATATATAAACTTTTTCATTGCTTTTATTAATATTTAAGTCTGGATTATACAGCAGAATACCTGACAAAACCCTGTTAAGCATATTTATATACAACATGCACGCTGTATTGTCATCTGTTATGTTGGAATTAATTTTTTTATCAAGTACACCTTTTTCAATGTAAAAGGGTATGATTCCCTGCAATCTGCTCTCTCCTGAAAACAACCGGTCCAACATAACAGTTTGATATTTGCCAACCCTTGACTTACCATGGATATTCTCAAAATAATTGTCCCCGCAGACATTAATGAACTCTTGCTTAACCCTGTTATTCAAATTTTTTAAATCATTTTCATTTCTCAGCCCATAGCATAAAATACCTCCGACTACGTCCGCAGGCTTTTGTCCTGATAAAGACTCAATCGGTTTATTGTTAACCTCAAAGTTTCCTGATTCATCCAGAAATAATGCTATCATCCCTGCACCTCATATATTACTTTATCGCTGCCGTTTAAGAAAACTATCCTCAAGTTCTTTTATCTGCTTGTCGATGTATGCCTGACTCAAATCCTGATCCTTCAGTGCCTCTCTCTTTTGATCAAGTAAATAGTCTATGGCTTTTCTTCGGACATCATATGTAAATACAAGCTTCATCATTCTTCCATGCTGATTTCTATCGGAGAGAGGAATCAAATTGTTATAGGCCAGATCCATCAAAGGATCTTTGTCATTATTGGCAATCCACCTGACTACATTGTCCATATCGATCTTTAAAACCAAGTTTTGGTCATTATCAATTTCAAAGCAGGACATGCTTGCTTTTTCACTTAACTTTCCACCCCAAAGCCATACTCCATCGGTGTCTGTCAAAGGATTATAGCTATCAAAAAGAGCAGAGAATATATACCACATCTTATCATAGTTTTTCTTGATGAGACCTTCAAAGAAATCATCTCTCATTCCCGAAACACCGTTATAAATTTCAAATTCCACTTTTGCAGAGGATCTCATCTTCTTTTCGAAGCCATCTTTAGTATCTATAATTACTGCATACAGGGGGATGTAATTAATAATACCCTTCGAAACAATTTCTGAGATATCGTAGTTTAATACTTTCTCATCTACTTTTACATCTATCATTTCTTGAGGAATATTGTATTTTAATCTCTTTTCGCCGTCATACTCCAGCAGCTTTCTAATAGATCCCCTTGGCAGGTCCTCCCATATGTCAACTATATTTGCTCTTCTGAAATCATCCTTATCTACCGGTGACAAAAATGCTGCTTCGCTTGGTTTATAGTACTTTTGAGGCAATGGTTCAAGGGATAATGCATCAAAATATATCACCCTGGCGCTTTTTTCAACCTTCTGCTTAGTGCCTTGCTCCAATGACTCTTTCCCAAGAGGTGTAAGACTTAGCCTGCCATTGTTCTCGTCAATATGGTTTATTGAGATAAGATACTCCAGAGTATGATTGCTTAACTGCCTGAAATTATCTATTCCCATAGTTCTGAAAAGGCTGTCCCTGCCATCGATATCCGTGTAGTACAGCAGTTTTTCTATATTTTTTTCAATCTCTTCGTAAGGCTCTGAGGTTCGTTCAGTAAACTCAACCGGTAAACTGTAAATGGGATAATCAATTTTTACAAAGCGCCGGATTAAATCCCTTTCAGCAGTCACATATTTATTCAAAATAATGAAGTCTGGCTTTTGCTTAGTCTTTTTTATATTCATGTAAGTACACCCCCGTCATTACCCTGGCTAAGCTTTTGTTTTAGGTTATCCCAGTGTACATAAATACCATTGTCTTTAACATATTCCATTAAATTGTTAAAGAATCGCCAGCATTTATCATCTCTGGTCTTGGTCAATGTACTTGAATCACCTACCATAATTAGTAGATATTTAGCTCTGGTCATTGTTACGTTGAGTCTGCGGAGTTCCCTCAGGAATCCAATACTGTGTTCCTCATTGCTCCTGGTAAAACTGAAGATAATTATATCCTTATCTCGACCCTGGAAGGAATCCACAGTGTCGATCTCGAGTTTGTCATTTATCTCGATAATTTCGTCTTCATCAAACCCCTTTACTTCCATGATGTTTCTGATTGTCTCAGTAATTTCTATTTTCTGCCGCTTGTATGGCGTAATTACTCCAATGTCATCAGGCTTAATGCCGTTTCTAAGCAAATCTATTAAAATATTAGATACTATATCAGCTTCAAGTATGTTGTAGTAAACATTATGGTCATCATCAATTTCTGCCAGTTCATATCTCTCTGCTGAATTATTCGCTGTATCCACAAAATAGAGCGGGTTTTCAAAGACTGATACCTTAAGGTCCCTGGCACTGCTGCTTACTCCGGACTTATATTTGCCTTCATAAAACTCATTTGAAATAAACTCAGCAATAACAGGGTGCATTCTGTATTGTTGATCGAGCATAATTTTATTATCGTCCGGGCAGGTATAGAACAAAGTTTCAAAAAGGCTCTGCCCCAACAGTTTGTTTGCATCGTCAAATATACTTTCCTCGTCGTCAACTTTATTAGCCGCTCTTTCTTCATTTATTTCCTGTACCAGGCTGTTATCACAGGTGGGAGGCAGCTGCATGTGATCACCAATAAGGATAACCTTTTTTGCTCTTGACATAGGTACAATTACATCAAATATAGTGATTTGCCCTGCTTCATCTATAATTGCAACATCAAAATCGGTATCCTTAAACTCCACGCTGGTGTTAATACCTATACATGTAGCACCAACAACCATTACAGAGTTTAAAAGCAAGGAATACAAGGACTGCTGCCTCTGTTCAAGAGATCCTATCCAATCCCTTATGATAATATTTTTATTTTTTAGCTTTTCTAATAAGCCGTTTTCCATCTCAATATCATTTTTTATTTCATCTCTCGACTTATTCTCATAATCAAAGGTCTTGAAGCCATTGGTTGCACTTAACGCATTATCTATAATTGTTTTTTGAACATCTCTGCTTTTGGCAGCAGAGTTATACTGTTCATCAGCTTGTACATATTTTCTGTCTTTCTTAAGCTTATCTTCAAAAAATTCAATGTATTTGACCTGCTGTTTCTGCATTATCTCTTCGTTTCTTGTTACTATAGCCAGAGCCTTATAATAGTAAAGCTGTATTGATTTATAAAAATGTAAAACCTTAATCAGCTTTTGCCGTTTTCTCATCTGTGCATGATAGAACTCTGCCTTTTCTTTGAGCTCAACATAAGTCATCAACCGGTCAGCATGCTCGTTAAGCACACTGCAAAAGCTTTCCTGATCTTTAATTTGTTCTAACAACTCAAGCTGCTGTTTGTCGCAGTTGCGTATGATATCCTTTTGAAGTTCTACAGCGGCTCTGTCTATTAACCTGTTTCTGACCGAATCAAGCTTAATCTTTTCTTCACGGCCGAGCCGTATGCAAGAAATATTATTCTTTATACATTTTTCAAGTACGTTGTCTACAGCTAAATGATTCTTAGAGCTGACTAACACTCTTTTTCCCTGATCAACAAATTCCTTCAGCATTTCAACGATGATGCTGGTCTTACCAGTGCCGGGAGGACCCTGAATCAGCAGGAAATCCTCAGTATGTAACGCTAGATTAACTGCCTTTTCCTGTGATGAGTTCAGACCTTTGTAGCTTTTAAAATTTACATTAGGCAATGCCTTGTATTTACCGTCTATCAGTATGTCCAGCAGGCTTTTGTTTAATGATCTGCCTTCGACCAGATCGTCAACTGCCTTTGCCTGTATACGGTAAGATATATTGATTGACGTACAAATCAGAAAACCCGGTTTGGGAAACTTTCCAAAATCTATGGTTGACTGAAAGCTAAGAATTAAATAATGTTCAGACGTTGAATAATCTA
The DNA here is from genome assembly GCA_012842605.1 of Clostridiales bacterium. GTDB lineage: Bacteria > Bacillota > Clostridia > Caldicoprobacterales > DTU083 > DUSN01. The sequence continues at coordinate 9,700 of DUSN01000025.1, read as the reverse complement.
CAACCATTCCCCTTATTACAGTATCATCCGGGTTAATAAAGGGTGTAGAAGATATTATCAATTCCTGGCCTATAAGCTTTTCATCCAAATCACCATCATTGAATCGAGATAATATAAATTTATAAGTAACACCTACTATTTTTGCAGAAGTTACAGGCTCAAAGTTATCATAATCAAATTGCTTGTTTTTAGTATTAGATATTTCATAGTCATTTTGATATTCGATTAATTCTTTCAGTTCCTTGCCCCAGGCAATTCGTTCCTCATTTTGCCGATTAAGATGAGCTTTTTTGCTATCTTCATTACTTTCACAGAAGTTTTTGATTCTGCCTGAAATTTGATAAATCTTTTCGGCCACATCAAGGCTGTTCCTGTTTTTAGGCAGTTGCCACAATTCACCGCTTATGATTGCAAAACCATTCAGTAGATACAGCTTAACACCATACTTTACTGAATTAAGCCTATCATTGGCATCCTTTGGAGAAACACCGATTACTTTGAAGTAGGAGTTATAATATTGCCTGGCATCTATATGTACACAAGTAAGCTTATAGCCTTCGGTGTAAAAATAGTATCTGTATTCATCCCTGTAATCATTATAAGATACATCTGCCCAAATCCACTTTGCTCTTGCCATTTCACCCTGTATCAAGTTTATATAACTCGTCTGGTTGGATACAAAATAGAATGTGACCCTACCTTTTGCTGCAACAGTCCTCCCTGAAAGCACATCTCCACTAATTACCGTTGGCTGCAATTGAAATGCCCTCTCTTTCTAATCCCTTATATACAGCTGTTTTTATTTCTGCTATAGAACGCGGCCTATCAATGCTGTTATACCTGAGACATTTGCGTATAAACTGCTTAACTTCTATTGATATTCCTTCACAGTCAAATTCTATGTAATTATTCTCATCTGTTCTGTTATTCATAATATAATCAGGATATGGAAACCTTTTGTTTAGCACATAATACATGATAACACCAACTGAATATAAATCATACATTGGTTCAACTCGTTTGATTACATGCCTGACAGACTCCGGCGGTGCAAACCCCGGAGTCATAGCCAATTTATGCCTTATACCGAAGCCTTTTATATACACTAATCCAAAGTCTATCAAATGAATACCTTTAATGTCTCCGGTATCACTATTTATATCTATAAAAATGTTGTTATAAGAAAGGTCTCTGTGAATAATACCCTTTTGATGCATAGCACTTACTATGCTAATGAGGTGATACATGAAAGAATAGAAGCATCTCGCTGTAAAGGTGCCTTGTTGTTCTATATAATCCTTAAGGCTTATGCCTGCTGCCTCTTCCATAACAAGTATCATTTCTATACAGCTTGTAAACTCTTCATAATAATCGAGTAAATCAATAACGCCCCGGACATCTTTTAACATCATTAGTGCCCTGGGCTCTTGCTTTAATTGGTTAACCAAGGTATTAAGTCCTGAGAATTTCAGTCTTCTTTGACCCATATCATCGTTGTCATAAACGGTGGTATACTTTGCAATAGACTGTTCGCCAGTCTGCTTATTGCGGACTTTGTACACCCGGGTCGTATATTCATCTGTCCCATTTTCATTAATTACATTTACTATATCGTATTTATTATAAAAATCAGCAATATAGTTCATACTATAGTATCCTTATCCAAACATATTTCTAATTTGAGCAAATCCTTCTACTCTTTTATTAATGTCACCGCTAAGCATAGCTCTAAGGCACTCATTAAGTCTCTGACGGCCACCAAAATAGTTACCTTGCTCTCCTACATCAATGGTAGTGCTTATTCCCAAATCCCGCACATACTTAACCGGCGTATCACCGGTTAAAATTTCATAAATAATAACTCCCAGAGAGTAATAATCTGTTTGATAGCCTATTTTGCTTATTTCTTTGAAAATCAGTTCGGGAGAACGATATTCGTTGAATTTTCCAAGCAGACCGTCTCTCACTGTTGGGTTGCCCTCAAGCTTGGCAAAATCAAAATTAATCAATTTTAAATCACCGGTACATGTGATTAATATACTATCCGGATTTAAGTCTCTGTGGTATACCCCTTTAGAGTGCATATCAGACACTATATTGATAAGCGACGTTATTAGTTCTCTCTTCTCGCTTACTTTCAGTCCTTGTTTAATCTTCTCTTCAAGTGTAATATGATCAACCCAGTCAGTAACATTTATTATATAGTTGTCAAATATAGCAGGCGCATGAGTAGTAAATAATATATATGGCTCCAATTTAAGCCTGGCACTGGCTTTTTTATCCCGAACGGCTATTTCCTTAGTTAGTTTCTGTACTTCTTCTATGTCTCCTGGATTTATCAAGGCAGCCTTCAAAAAATAGTATTGATCTATAATATCACTGTAAGCTTTATACATCTGGTACGTCTCACGGTTTAAAATCAAATTTATTATTTTATAATTAAGTACAATATCACCTTGTTTAAAATAACTTATTACTCTGCCGGTACCATAACCATAAACGGCAAGTATTTTTTGTAAATCCTCTTCATCAAATACATCACTTGTATATTTCTCTTCCCATATATAGCTTAAGTTGTCCGGAGTTATACATAAAATATTGTCCGGATCCTTAATAGTGAACTTTAGACTTTTATTAGTAAAAAATACTACCCCCTTTACGCCTCCGTTCATATTCAGTTTATTAAAAACTTTCCAGTCTTCTTGTGGATCAAGGTTCTTTTTAATATAAGATGCTACCCTTTTCCTTTGTTCTTCAGAAATTTGAAAAGGGTTTCTGACAGAAGTAACTATATTGTTATCATCAAGTAGTGTTATATTACGAAGGTTTTTTGTTAGTGGTTCTCTGATTACACCAAACCAATCCTTCATCTCTATTGTAAATATCCCTTTGGGGCATAATAAAATAATATCTATCTCCCTGGTACTATTGGGTAATGTCGCATAAGTACCTACCAGCAGCAAATAGTTTTCTTTAGGTACTGCATCAAACAAAAGGTTCACGCCGACTTTTTCATGTTCGTATACATCGCTGTAGTATAGAACATCAGATTGCATAAATTATCCTCTCTTCACTTCAGATGTACTTTCATCCAAATTGACTCGATTGTTTTATATTTTACAATATTCACTATATAACTTCAACACATTATTTCTTTCCACTCATTTCACCAAAATTGAAATAATGTTGTCGGAATAGTTTTTAATATTGATTGCAAGCCGCCTTGTGATTCATGCTTGAGTAAATATCAGCATGTGCCATATAAGGTATCAATTGTATGATAATTGAATAAAAACTTGGAAGATGTGAGCTGTTATTCAAATAATGATATTTGCTGTTCTTTTGTCTCAAATTGCCGCATATACCGAAACACATCGTCCGGATGGTATAGTATCCCGTGTCTGCGGCAATTGTCTTTAAATATTTCCATTAACCGGCTGTTGTTTGGACTTAGGCATTCATAGCTGCTGCCAAATGCCTTGATATACCGTTGCTTCATACCCGGAAAATGTTCATCCAGCTTACGATAGAAATATTCCCGGTTGCCTTCTCGCATGGTTACACCGAAACCAAAACAAAGTATCCCCCGTACCTTTGCACGGATGCAATAGCCCAGCAATCCATGCAGGTTCTCCTCGGTGTCGTTTATAAAGGGTAAAATCGGGCTTAACCATACCACAGTAGGGATTTCGGCGTCCCGCATGATTTCCAGTACGGCAAACCGCTCAGCAGTAGTCGATACATTCGGCTCGATAATACGGCATAACTCATCATCAAAGGTTGTGAGTGTTATTTGGACAACGCATTTTGTTTTTGCATTAATCGCCTGCAGAATATCCAGGTCACGTAAAATACGGGCAGACTTGGTCTGTATGGCCAGCCCGAAACCGTGCTTCTCAATCACTTTAAGGCATTGCCGGGTAATCTGGAGCTCTTCTTCAAGATGGATATAAGGATCGCACATTGCACCGGTTCCGATCATGCAGGGCTGGCGTTTTCGAATCAGCTGGGATTCTAAAATCTGCACGGCATTCCGTTTAACTTCGATATCCTCAAAATCATGATTCATCTGATAGCAGCTGCTGCGGCTGTCGCAGTAAATACAACCGTGAGTGCAGCCTCTATAGAGATTCATTCCATTATTCGGAGACAGGATGGTTTTATAATCAGCATAGTGCATAGTTGGCCCCTTTTTCTTAAAGCTCAATAAGATAAAGTTTCAGTTGGCAGCGCCATCACTCCGGAGACTATGTCATTATCACAGTCATACCAGAAATAACCCAGGTGTTCAACACCAGAAGTATCTGTATAGTTATAATTAATTAGCATAATATTACCATATTCGCTCCATTGGATAAAACGATATTGCAAATCAGGCCAGGTATCCATATCAGCAAACATTTCTTTGAAAGTTGCATTGTAAGAAATTGGCATGTTAAGAAATACATCTAAAACAGTAATCTTGCTATATTTATAATCCTTTAAGGACAACCGAATTTCGTCATTATGGCGCCATTGTATAATAAGATAGCGACTGTCCGGAGACCACCACATTCCATCAAAGTAAGCATTTCTAAAAAGATCAAGACCATCGGAAGATTCATAATACTTGATAGTAAAACCCTCCGTTCCGGGATCTGATAAGGACATTTTAGCTCCATCATAAACAGTACAAGTAATGCTTCCATCCGGAGAAGTTTTACATTCAATTATACTGAAATACCCTATGGATTCTAAATAGAAAAAATAGAATATTATGCCAAGCAACAACACAGTAAGAGAGATAACTATTTTTTTCCCTAAAAAATTATCCATCGTGTTATAGAACCTCCAGCATAGATTAGCCTTGCTTTTTATAATAATAACAGTGCCCTCTTTGTATTAGACCAGTTTTCATAATCCGTTTCTCAATCATTTACCGATTTGCGCAAGTAAAAATCCAAAATCTTTTAACTTAAGTGTATTTTTGTCTGCGCGCTTTTATTTTCTTTAAATGATCCTTTATATTCATATTTTCTATTTGTACCGCTACAGAGGTAACATACTCTTTTTTTATCTCCAGGTAATTTTTTATTTCATCGTTTTGCGCCCATTTGTGTTGCAAGATATATGTATTTTAAAATTGTTACACTTAAGCTGGAAGTTTTATAATATGATTCAGTATTTAGTTTAACTACTATATTCTCACTATTTTCATTAAAATAAAATTCCTTTCATAATAATTTAATAATAAAAAGTCCTTCTTCATAATTACAATTGAGAAAACAAAAGTAGTAATTAAGTTTTAACTGTTCTTATCTATATATATTTTTAATGCTTTTATAGCTAAAAACATTGTATAAATACCAAGTACAGATAAAGCAAGTTTAATTAGCGTGCCCACTGCGGATGCTAGTTGTACTAACCCCATATAAAACCCCATCATAATACCTCCCCTTATATCTGGTAAAAAACCAATGCCTTCCCCTATCACTCTAACGGTTTTAAAGCAAAATTAGACCTGTCTATTTGTTGACGAGTATTATTATCAGTCACAAAAAATGTCCATAAAAGCATATTTAATAGAAGGATTTGGATATATTTTACAATATTCTCTATTTAACTTCAACGACATATTTAATTCGATTCATTTAACAACAATAACAGATATATGTCGATACTGGGGTTTGGATATATTTTACAACAATCGACTATATAACCGCAACACTTACAAGAATGTTAAATAAAAATAGTCCTGAAAAGCAGCCTTATTCATGTTACGGTTTGATTTATATTTTATTTTCCTATATACTTGATATGAATTTTAGGAGTGAGGTATAACCTTCAAAAAACATCCGGCATACCATCTAATTATGAATTTAGTCACAAGGTTTGGAAAGCAGCGAATAGTGCTGCTTATAACTATTTGTATGAATCAAGGTTTAAAGGATGATAAAGTATGAGTTTATTTACATATGACATATACGATTGGTCATCGTGGAGCAGAGTGTATCAGTCCATTGATGCCTGGCAGCCTCTGATTAAGCACATATTCCAAAAAGAAAGACTTCCTTTCATGCCGGCTGAACATCTCACACCCGGTACAAACGCTGTGTTCAAGGTTGGCAACTATGTTATTAAGATATTCGCACCTGCTGAATCGGGCATTAACTGTGCAATTGACATACAAACCGAAACCTTTGCCATGAAACGTGCGGAAGCTTTAGGAATACCCGCACCAAAATGCATTGCTTGCGGCTTTATTGAAGACAAGTACTGTTTTTCCTATTTAATTATGGAGTATATCAGGGGCAGAGAGTTCACTAATATAGCTGATGCTGTGTCATATCTCTTGAAGTGCTGCGCAAGAAGTTGAAAGAAAAGCTCATTCATACCACTTTTTCCTTTTAGTCTTGACCTATGTGCATTCTGATATATTGTATGCCAATAACTTTTTTGTTCATTCATTATGCCATTTAGATTAATACCTACTGTAATGTTGAAAGGTATTCCAAGGTCTTCTCTGCTATATATTCATGTTCATAATGATGAATATAGTGGCCACAATTGAGTTGTATAAGCTGCGCAGCGTTCTGGGCTGCAAATCTCTCTTGGCAGGGTATCCAGAAATCCCCGATTTCTTTTCCGTCAGATATAAACATAAGTATCGGTATATCTATAGCACCACCTGATGAGACTGTCTTTGCATTATTGTATACCGATTTACCTTCTAATACATAGTCGATATTAACAGCATTCTTATACATCAATAGTCTTTGCTGTTCAATTTCTTGTTCAGTCAATGCAGTTTCATTAAGAGAGTAAACACCAGGTAGCCTGTGCAGTCCAAGCCAGGCAGTTGCTCGTCCGATATACATAAGCTGGTAGATGCTTGAAAAATTGAAGTGCTCATAACTTTCCGGCACAGCCATGTCAAGCCCGACAATAGCCATAACCTCTTCAGGATACTGCTGTGCCCAATATATGGCTTCCAAACCGGACATGGAATGAGGGAATAATATGTATGGTGCTTTTTCTCCTGCAAGAGACAACCCCTGCCTTACTTCGCTAAGCATTGTGCTAATATCCCGTTCTGCCTCACAAATCTCAGAATAACCATATCCAGCTTTTTCAACCACTGCTATTCTGTACTCATCTGAAAGCAGACTGTATAAGGATTTAAAGTCATAAACCGGTGCAACAGTTGCAGATCCTGACATAAAAACCAAAGTGGGCTTATTATCTTTTTGTCCTTCGGCATATACATGTATTTTACGACCGTCAACTTCTACAAGCATCCCGTTTGGATCAATGGCATTCCTCTCGCTGCCAAGAGAAACATGATGGTAAATTGCAGTGGTAGATAAAAATACTAATACGATACATACCAATGTGAATAACAGCCTGCCTATTATTTTGAGTAACCTTATCATCTTACCCTCCATATGGACAGCCTTTCTTTGCAATAAAAAATGACAATATGTCTCTACATACCCTTGACATATCCAAATAAACAATCACTCTTTGCTTGCCAATTGCTTAAGGCCTGCCAATTTTTTTCATTTGATGACCTGCTTGCGGTAATTGTATATAATACCGCCTTCTATACTTTCGTAATGGAAGTACTCAAATCCTCTTTTTACAAGCTCATCATCCGGAGCCGTTCTTTTGAATTCATCATCACCATTACAGCAGACAATCCAGCCTCCGTTTTTTGTGACTCTTGTCATTTCAGCAATCTCTTCATCGTAGAAATCACCCACTACATGGCCGCTTATCACTACATCAAAGGTGTCATCTTCAAATGGCAGTTCTGTTACAATGCCATCCAGAACCTTCACATTAGAAATGTTTCTTAACTTGATTTGATCACGCATATATTCCCGAAGCATATCACAAGGCTCGCTGGCATATACACGTTTTGCTTTTTTAGCAGCAGCAAACGTCAGTCTGCCGGTTCCAGCCCCTATGTCCAGTACAATCTTATCACTGAGATCAACCAGATCATACAGCCTTTGAGGATTCCAATTTCGTATATAGTTTACCTGGTTCATAACCCCTGGATATGCATATACAACAAATGAATCATGGTAATCGAGAATGGATATTTCAGCCTTTCGGGCTTCTTCATCTGACAGACCCTCAGGCACAAGGGCAAGAACCTTGTCTATAAACTCAGAGCATTCCAGAGCCTTATGCTTGCAGTACCATACTACATGAGGGTACCGGCTTAAAGCCTTACCCATATCGGTGTTATAATCACGTGTCTCATTATTATACCATTCATTTTCATCCATCAGGTAACGGATGACCCACCTGTCAAACAGCAACAAGGTATCCATGGTATAGTCCTCTGCATTTATCCAGCTAAAAGACATAAAATCCCCCTCGAACCACAGCCTGTTCGCTGCTATTTCAAAATATTCACTGGCATTATACTACTTAATCTTTGAGGAGTCGATTGATAAAATAAGTATAAATAATCTTTCACAATATGTGCATGTATATTTTTCAGTACTCAGGCACTTTGTGCATTTTGGTATATTATATACCGGGTATGGTTACTACCCCATCAAAAAGGAAGTCTTTTTTATGGAATTTAATATACTCCATAATAACCTCATCTAAATCAGAAATCTCATAAAATTTACAATCCAAATCTCCAAAATCAGCATTAGTATCATCAAGCTGCTTCTGTCTTTCACTTCTATCCATAGATGGCGAACCACCTAAACGATTAGCCGACTCTTTAAGGATTTCATAAGCTTCTTCATGTCCAATTTCTTTAAAACCTGCTAAAGCATCTTTCCAAACAATGCCTGTAGAGTTGTAGTAGAATTGGTCGTGCCCGCCATTTTTAACTTCTGCTGCATACCATTGTATAGCGAAAATATATCTCTGAGGCAAAGAATACTTTTCTAAGTCTTTATTATACCTTTCTTCACCATCATAAATGCTAACAGTCCACCATAAGGGCTCAATAATACTTTGCGGATCACCATTTTCTATTTCCGCTTCACCAATAGTAATATGCTTCTTTGTTTCTTTTATCTTTCGCTTCATCTTTTTCCAGAACATTTTTTACCTCCAAACACTCATTCTGATATACATTTTTCCTACTGTTGCATACAAAATAGTTCACAGGAAATAGTTAAGCATTAATGTTCAATATCCTCTTAAGTTAAAATTAAGCAGAATGTTATTATTAGAACCCCATGAGTAAATGATATAATAGCCACTAAAATCTACAGTATCCCTTAAAACTATAAAATTCTAATTTACCACGCTCTATAAACTCAACTTGGCTGCTTTCTTGTCTCGAGACCAAAAAACACCAATCACTCTCTCGATACTGTGAATAATAATCATCTAACTCTTCCAATGATAATTGCGATTTTATGATTATTGCTCCAAAATATTGCATGCCGTTACCGTTTCCGGTAAGCTTTCCAGCTCTGGAAATGCTGTCAATAATCTCTGTATTATCGGGTAAAGGTGTATTTTCAGGATTTTAGCAACCCTTGAAGCAACCATGTTATTTACAACGGGAATACCAATCATTAAAATCATTGATATTACTAGTATCAGGCATACAAGTCAAGTCCATATTAGTGTGTAAATTTACTCGGTTAAGAAGCAGTGATTAATAGCCTGCATCAAAGCGTTTATGCCGCGAAAGCTGTTGACAATGAGTACATGGCATGTTAGGCTGTTAGCCAGG
>DUSN01000109.1 GCA_012842605.1 Clostridiales bacterium | reverse complement strand
TTATATTAAAAGAATCCTTAAGAAAGGCACAAGCATAATTTGCCAGACACTTTCCCTGATATTAGTATAACATCAATATGTGTTATCTTGATGGCAAACAGTTTACAAGTGTATTTCAATTATTGCTTTCACATTGGATTCATCTGCATCAATGATAACAAGGTTCCGTAATAAATGCCGGGGTACCGGTGATGCCAAACCAATTGACGTAAAAGAGGAGCTGACATAAATGTCAGCTCCTCTTTCAGGAATCAACTTATATCAATTACTTAACATAGATGGTAAGAGCCTTGTAGATTCCGTCAATGAAGATATTGAGCTTGAAGGTCTTGCCATTGTCGTCGCTGGTAAATCCACCACCTGAAAGATTTATAACGCCACCAGCGTCTATGTTAATAGATGTTACACTGGTATTGTTGTTTGTTACAACAAAGCTGAATCCAGTTGTGATTGTTACACCATACTGATCTTTGGCAACGATCTGCAGCTTAGAGTTACCACCTACGATATCTTTGTTTGCCAGTTCTGCCTTATCAACCTCGAGGGACTCAGCAGAAACTGTCTTGCCATCATACTTAACTACGACGGACTGAGCCTTCGGAGCGTCTTTGCTGTATACAACGTCCTTGGTGACGGTGTATGTTGCATCACCATTGTCAACCAGAACTGTGATTACAGCGTTATGATCTCCTGCGTCTACAGTTGAGGACAGGTTAGCTGCATCATATCCTGAGGTGGAAACTTGACCTGCTATTGCGCCGGTAGCGCTTACATGCTTCATCCAAGTCTGAGGTACTACAACCTTGTTACCGCTGACCAGACCGTAGATTTTAATTGCCTGGTCATAAGCATTGTCGGCGGTGCCTACGTAGATCTTGTTCAGATCTTCGATACCGAATACCTTAATATCCTTAGGAGCTATTACGGTAACTTTGAATTCATATGTTTCAATTACCTCAGAAGCTTTCTTGAGGGTTACGGTATAGGTATCTGTACCGGCCGTTGCACCGCTCAAAACTTTTATAGCAGAGTCAGTGGTCAATTCTGTCTTAGCGCCAGTTGAAGGACCTGCAATTTCAAGAGTATAACCGGTTTTCAGGCCGATTTCTTCTCCGTACTGGTCGAGGAGAATTACATCATCGGCTGAAAATTCAGTTTCCAAATTTGCAACATTTGCAAGCCTCAGCACTACATCGGGATCAATACCCTTGATGCTTGTCGGAACAGGCTTATCGCTTACGGACAATGTCAGGCTTGTGGTCTTTCCGGTAGCTGATGTAGCTGTAAGAACAACAACCTTTGCAGTGTCTGCAGGAGTAAGCTTAACAGTCTTTACTTTCTTAATGTAATCAGTTGTAACTGAGAATGTAGCGTTTGTAGCAGTGATGGTGGTTGCATTGTCGGCACTGTCTATTTTCAGTGTCAGTGTCGATGTTCCGTCACCTGTCAATACTTCCAGATCATACAGATCTACTGCGCTTCCGTAGCTGTCTACCAATTCAACAGGCAGAACAGCTTCCTTACCCTGCTTCAGCTCTGACTCAGGAGCATTGATGGTTATAACATCAATTTCAGGGTTCTTCTTAACTACGATTGTTTTGGAGGCTGATTTTCCTGTTCCAGTTGCTATTGCCGTAATAACAACGGTACCGCTGTCATTGCCTGCCTCACCAAAGGTTACGAATGTTCCAACATCATCGTCCTCATCAAATATCGGAGAACCGAAGGCGATTATATTCCCATTTGAGCTGAGAAGTTGGAACTGGTCAACATCATTGAGGATATCTGCGCCTACTGCGTTGCCATACTGATCCTTAACAACTATAGGCAGGTAGTACTTGTCGTAATTGATCTTAAATGTTGAAACATTTATTTCCTTGCCCTGGAGATCTTTATCGTCGGTTGTCAGTTCGCCGAACTCTATGGAAGCGATCTGAGCAGCCTGTGCAATAACCAGGGTCTTTGTTGCAACCGTAGATGTCTGAGAATCAACTATGGTAACAACCAATGTTTCGTCAACTTTGAATGTATCGGGAGCGCCTTTAATGGTAACCTTACCATCTGTACCAATTGAAGGTCTGTTACCAACTGTTGAATCGCTGTTTGTATATCCTTTTGTATTCGATATGGTAAGTCTGCTATATACATTCTTCGTAATGTCTTCGCCATACTGGTTCTCAGCTACTACTTTGAAAGTAATCTGGGAACCATTGTTATTTCTGATGGCGAAATCATTCAAGTATTTGATAGTTGTAAGCTTAGCAGCTTCAACTTTTGTTGTTGCTGTGAGAGCTTCGTCAGTCAGACCGGTAACTGTTACGGTGTAATCACCGGCTACCAGATCAGAGTTGAACTCTACAACTGCTGATTTGTTGTCTTTATCCCAAGTGATTGACTTAACTGAAGGCTTAACCGTTCCGCGCTTAACTTCGATTACAGCTTTCGTTGAATCAACTGCTACATTGAAGCTAACCTTCAGTTTCCTTGCTCCAACAGCTGTTAATGTAACGCCTGCAAGGCCTTCTACAAAGCCAGCGTCGATAGCGTCATCAAGGTCAACAGCACCAGCGTCGATGAGAGCATCGATCAGCTTAACGCCGTCAGCGTTTACGCCGCCCATAACTGCGCTGTACAGGATGTGTATAGCGTCGTCACGGATAAGAGCGGTCTTTGAAGCGTAAGTAACAACCTGACCAGCTTGCAGAATGCCTGAGTCGATAGCTACTTCAACAACATAATTTTCGCTGTCGGGGTTTACGTTTACTTTAGAGTAGCCCAGAGCTGATTTCAGCAGCAGTACCAAGAAGTCGATACCCTTAACGAGAGAGTTAGGAGCGAAAATCTTCTCGGTTGAGCTCATGCCTACTACGATTCCTGCCTTGATGGCATAAGCGCCATACTTCCTGGCGTTGTCATTGGGCCAGTTCGGGAACTCGTTGGCATCTTTCCAGCCAGCAAGAATCTCGGCAACTTCTTCGTCTGTCATGGACAGAGCTTCCTTCTCCTTGCCGGCAGCTCTGATTACGAATGCTACAGCCTCGATCCTCTTCATTTCACGATCCAGGTCGAGTTGCTCGGGGGTGTCACCAGCTACCAACCCGATTTGCTGCAGTTTGGTACCTTCTCCCTCATAGGATCCGGCGAGGGCAGGAACCATCATCGATGCAATCATTGCAACGGTGAGGAGAACTGCAAATAGCTTCTTAAGGTTTCTCATAATGAAAATCCTCCCTTTT
>DUSN01000024.1 GCA_012842605.1 Clostridiales bacterium | reverse complement strand
GTAGGGACAAAAAATCATAATATGGGCGAAGCCTTATCCGGATAATCATAATACCTGTTCGTTTTAATTACAATAAATGGAGTGTAACATCTTAAAGTACGACTTTTTCAATGGAAACTAATTATATGATTGCAGATAACTACTTACCATGGAACGAGATACCTGACGGCTACGAAACCAGAGTAATTCCTGCCGGAACATGGGCAGTGTTTCCATGCAGAGGTGCTTTGCCCAAATCATTGCAGGATGTCAACACAAGAATCTGGAGTGAATGGCTGCCAAGCTGCAGGGATTATAAGCTTTCAGGAAACTACAACATTGAAATGTATACCCCGCCTGTAGAAAATATGGACGAATATTATTGTGAAATCTGGATTCCAGTAGAGAAAATTTTAGAGTAAATGAATTAAATCTCCAGGCCTTAATGACAAGGCCTGGAGATTTTATATATTATATAATAAAATATGTTTTAACAGCAGGAATAAAATATATTATATGGAATACATTAACATGACAACTATCATATACTATTCTCAAGCTTCTACATATAATGCTTCATTATTATTAGAAGGAAAAGGCCATAATACCCCAGGACCGGTTAAGTGATGAGGAAGTCATTAAAAAGGAGGTGAAGATAAATGGATAAAAATAAGATTAACAATGTTCAAAAGGACATTCAAAAAAGTAATGACGTGATGAGGAAGGATATAGGTGGCAATATTAAACAACCGATAGTAAATACCAATGTTAACAATAGAGCAATGACTGAGGATCCTGAAATAAATATGATGACCGAGGACCCGGAAATAAACATTCAGCCGGGAAAAACTCTAATTAGAAAATGTTAAGGCCTTCCTGAAATGCAAAGTTGGTTTTGTAATGGTATGGTTTATATGCTGGAACCTCTGTTAGAATTCTTCTACAGGGTTGTTAAAAGTGATGCAAGGAACCTGGCAGTATGCCTGCATAACAAACATGATGAGTATTAAATTAGGAGATTTATATGAATACTCTTAACAGAACAGGATTGGACCGTAGCAAAAGGATAGTCTTTGATGAGGTTGTTGAGAAATATGATAGGATCGGACATACACTGCAGACGAATACATTGAGCTGCTTGATACCTTTTCTGACCATAGAAGTCTGCCTGTTGAACTAAGAGAAGATTTGTATAAAGGAGTAAAGCAAGTTATACTAAAGCATGGCGGTTATCATAAGGTGGATTATGTTTTTCAGCTGTATATGGGAAGAAAGCCGCTATAAAGCAAGCAAAGCTGAATACTTAAATTGATTGAAGTATGAGCATATGGGAGGTTACATGGAATGAATATAAGAACAATACCAAATAATCCGTCACTTAAGGGCCTTGCACGATTTTATAAGGATGTAAAGTTTGCCTCACCAAAGGGTGTAGATCTTTATATGCAGATCATGGCACCCTGGTTTACAGAAAATGACGAACGCACTTATCCTCTGATTGTCTTTATCCAGGGCAGCGGTTGGACTTTCCCGGATGTGAATTATGAAATTCCTCAGCTGGCCAGGTATGCTCAGGCAGGATATGTAGTAGCCACAGTGACGCACCGCAATTGCATGGAGAATCATCCATGGCCTGCATTCCTGCAGGATGTAAAAACCGCCATCCGGTTCCTCCGTGCTCATGCTGATGAATATCATATTGATCCGGACAGAGTATGCGCCTTTGGCACTTCTTCCGGTGGAAATACTGCCTTGCTTCTGGGACTGACCGGAGATGATGAATCCCTGGTAACAGAGGATTATGCAGAATATTCTTCAAAGGTACAGCTGGCAGTGGAGTGCTTCGGCCCCACTGATCTCATTGAAATGATTCAACCTCATTATAAGCCGGAGCTGGAAAAACCGGATGATCTGTTCTACAAGCTTGTAGGAGGTCCAATTAGTGAGGGGTGGGATGTACTAAAGGCCATGAGCCCAATGTATCGTGTGGAAGCCGGCAAGAATTATCCTCCATTCCTGATCATTCATGGAGATGCTGATGAGCTGGTTCCGTATTCCCAGGGGACAAAGATGTATGCCAGACTATTAGAGCTAGGCTATGATGCACAAATGATCTGCATAACGGATGCGCCCCATGAGGGCAGCTTCTGGAGCCAGGAGCTTCATGATGCAATACTGGAGTATATAAAAGAGAAACTGTGATAATGCATAGCACTGTAAATTAGGTTCTATACATGTCATCCGGCATTATGCCGGATGACATGTATATGTAAAGCAGGCATAATAGCAATATTACATGTAACAGCTCACAAGCCATGCGAGAGAAGTCTGCAAATTAGTCCGGCTTTTTCCAGCCTGGTATATTGCTTGTCTGAACAGCATTGAAAAACCGGTCTTTAAGTCCATGGTTTTCAGATTCCAGGTTTTTTATTAAATTCTTTGCATACTGACGCTTGGTATAACCATCAACCGGGCATGAATTCTTAACGACAGGCAGTTTATATGCATTGCGAAAGCCCTTTATATCTGCTTCCCGTACATATATCAGCGGTCGTATCAGAGTTATACCTGACTTTTCAAGGTGTGTTACCGGAGAAAAGCAGTGGAATCGCCCTTCATAAATCAGGGACATCATCATAGTTTCTATTACATCATCATAATGATGAGCATATGCTGCTTTATTGCAGCCAAGCTCCTTTGCTTTGGCATTAAATGCACCCTTGCGCATCTTGGCACAGAGAGAACAGGGGTTTGATTCCTTGCGTTGAGAAAAAATAACGTCAGCTATTTCTGTTTCTACAATAGTATAATTAACACCCAGTTCTTGGCAAAGATGCTTTACCGGTGACAGGTCCATATTCTTAAAACCCATGCTGACAGTTATTGCTTCAATATCAAACTTCTTCGGATAGAAACGCCGTATATGAGATAAGGCATATAAAAGTGTTAAGCTATCTTTGCCGCCGGAGAGTCCAATAGCAATTTTATCTCCGTCTTCAATCATTTTATAGTCATCAAGCGCTTTACGTGTATAGCAAAGGAGTCTTTGCAATTTCATAACATCATGCCTTTCCAGGTATCCAGCTTAAAATTTAACAATATGATCTGTAATGTTAACAAATGTCAGATAATATTTTATCATATATTTTGATAAGAGATAAATTAATGAATCGACAATGACAATTTCAAGGGTATGATGCATTACTATTAGTGCCACCAGCAATAACGGCGCAATGGAGGTTAATATGGAACATAGTAATGAAGTATATTATTCAATACGTGAAATAATTGAGAGACATCCCTCTTGTTTATTTGGAGTAGCTGATATCTCTTATTCAGATTACTATAGTCAATATAAATGTGCTTTGGTAATTGCTGTCGCTCATAAAAAGATCATGACTAAAGATAATTATATAGAAGAAGAACTTGAAGAATTAATATGTGAGGCACGTAAAGAATGTGATGAAATAATTAGCAATGTAGCAGTATTTTGCAGGAAAAATAACATAGATTACCATATTCCGCCAATGGTTCAGAAAAGTGAAAAATCATTAATTGCACCATTTTCATATAAATTTGCTGCGGTTAATGCCGGACTAGGCTGGATAGGGAAGAATGATCTTTTAATTACAGAAAAATACGGTCCCAGAGTGAGGCTTTCAGCTATATTGATAGACTTTGATCTTCCAACCGGAAAACCTATAAAACATAGTAAATGTGATGATAACTGCATATATTGTGTCGAAGCATGTCCTTATAATTATATTAGGGGTGTATGTTGGGATATTAATAAATACAGAGATGAATTGATAGATTATCATTCATGTAATGCCAAAAGGAGTCTTTTCCTAAAGAAACATGGCAGAAAAAATGCATGTGGTTTATGCATGGTGTCTTGCCCATCAGGTCATACTACCTGGAAGATATAAAATTTAAGATAGTCTGTCTCCGGAACATTCCACAGGATAGGATGGTCCGGAGCTTGCTGGCGGGCTTCAATCTGCCTGAGTGATACGGAAGCATCTTTTGCAGCACTTGCCAGTATTTTGCGGAATAATTCATCTGTCATGAAGTGGCTGCAGCTGCAAGTAGCCAGGTAACCACCCCGGGGCAGCAGCTTCATGGCTTTCAGGTTAATCTCTTTATACCCGCGGGCAGCGTCATGCACTGTCTTGCGGGATTTAGTAAAAGCCGGCGGGTCAAGGATGATAAAGTCATAGTCCCTGCATTTCCGGTCTGCCAGATTTGTCAGCAGATCAAACACGTCCCCGCAAAGAAAATCCATTTTTTCGTCCAGGCCGTTGCGCGTGGCATTTGCTTTCGCCATGTCAATGGCTGACTGTGAAATATCTACGCAGGTCACATGTTCTGCTCCGCCCAAAGCTGCATTAAGGCCGAAGGAACCGGTATGAGTAAAGCAGTCAAGTACCCACTTGCCTGCGGCAATACGTGCTACAGCAGCACGGTTATACTTCTGGTCCAGGAAAAAGCCGGTTTTCTGCCCGTTTTCAACATCTACCAGATACCTCACGCCATTTTCGCATATCTCTGTCACAGCTGATTCCGGTGCAGGTATGCCATCTGACCGGTACCAGCCTTTGTATTCGGGCAGTCCCTCCAGTGTGCGCAGGGCAAGGTCATTGCGCTCGAAAATGCCGGTTACAGTCTCGCCCATTTCAGTAAGCGCATCCCAAAGGGCATGGTAAACCGTATCCTTGACAAGTTCCATGCCAAGGCAGGCTGTCTGTACGGACAGAATGCTGTTGTAACGATCCACTGTCAGACCCGGCATCTGGTCAGCTTCACCATGAATCAGGCGGCAGCATGAGAAGTCTGAACCAGGCATGACGGTTTTGCGGTAACGGACAGCATATTCCACACGACGGCGCCAAAAGCGAGCGTCAAATACATCGTTGGCATTGCGAGAAATAAGCCGGACGGTAATCTTGCTGGCAGTGTTGTAAAAGCCCGTACCCATAAAGGCGTTTCCGGCAAAGACATCTACCAGCCCGCCATTTTGGGGCTCACCTTCAGTTTTGCGAATCTCTTCTCCGTATATCCATGGATGCCCATTCTTAACACTGCGCTCTGCCTTGGGGGATATCATGACTTTTGGATACTGCCGATCCTGCTTCATCTGTTTCACCTTTCGACATCGATTATTTTCCCGCTGATTCTACCACATTTCTTTTTTGCCTTCAACACGGACAATAAGTAGTGTAAAAAGAGGCACTTATATTTTTCTCCCTATATCTTTAAACGATTCCTTCAATCGGTTAAGCCCTTGCTGCAAAACTGCGCGGGGGCAGGCAATATTGAAGCGCTGAAAACCCTGACCTCCTGCTCCGAATGCTGGCCCCGGAGACAGCCAGATTTTTGCTTTGTGTATAAGAAGTTGTTCCAGTTCCCGGTCTGGAAGCCCGTATCTGCTGAAATCCAGCCATACAAGATATGTGCCTTCGGGCTCGACTAAACTAATGGAGGGCAGTTCATCATCTAAAAGCTCCCGAATCAACGCAAGGTTATCAGCTAAATAGGCGATCAGCTTATCCAGCCATTGTGCTCCCTTTTCATAAGCAGCCTGGCAGGCAAGCATTCCCATCAGGTTGGGCTGGCTGTAACCGGTTCTCCTTAATTCTTCTGTGTACAGCCGGCGTATTTTTGCATTGCTAATAAATACATTAGAGATTTGAAGGCCTGGCAGATTAAAGGTTTTAGACGGAGCTGTGCAGGTAATGGAAATATCAGAATATTCCGGTTTCAAGCCTGCAAACACAGTATGCCTGTATCCGGGATATATAAAGTCCTGATGTATCTCATCTGAAATAACATATACTCCATGCCTGACACAAATATCGCCTGCATGGATCAGTTCTTCACTGGTCCATACACGTCCTACAGGGTTATGGGGATTGCACAGAATAAACAGCTTAACATTCTCTTCCACAATAAGCCGTTCGAATTCATCAAAATTCATTTCATACCGTCCGTCGCTGTAAAGCAGCTGATTGACAATTATACGGCGGTCATTATCCTTCACTGAGTTTTCAAAGGGGTAATATACCGGCTGCTGGATCATGACTGCATCACCAGGTTTTGTTAGTGCACGTATGGCAGTACAAATTGAAAAAACCACACCGGGTGATTTTATAACCCATTCAGGCCGGATCTGCCAGTCAAACCTTTCACTGTACCAGTTATACAGTGCGTTAAAATAGGATTCGTCAATGGTATCACTGTAACCAAAAATCCCATGGTTTACTCTTTGAGACAGAGCCTTGAGGACTTCGGGCGGAGATTTGAAATCCATATCTGCAACCCAGAAAGGAAGTATATCTTCGGGCATGCCTTTTTTTGCAGCGAGATCATATTTTATCGAGTTGGTGCCATGCCGTTCTATTATTTCGTCAAAATTATACATTGCCATTTCCTCCATAAAGAGCTTGTCTCAAATCTTCAATCAGGTCATCGGCCGACTCAAGACCTACAGAAAGTCTCAGCAGGCAATCGCCTATGCCTCTGGCCTCTCTTAGTTCCTGAGGGATGTCTGCATGAGTCTGAAGCATTGGGTAGGTAATAAGGCTTTCTACGCCGCCAAGGCTTTCTGCATATTGAATGAGAGATACTCTTTCAAGGAGGAGATGGGCCGTTTCCTTACTATCGGTTTCAAAGGAAAGCATTCCACCAAACCCCGAAGTTTGTTTTTTGGATATCTCATATCCTGGATGGCTTGGAAGGCCGGGATAATGGACAGCTTTAATCCGGTTCTGTTTGGAAAGCCATTCAGCAATCTGAAAAGCTGTTTTCTGCTGCCTGTCCAGACGCACTGCCAAAGTTTTGATGCCCCGGATCAGAAGCCAGCTGTCAAAAGGGGAGAGGCAGGAACCGGTTGTTTTGTATAGAAACCGAAGGCGTTCGGAAAGACCCGTATCAGATACAACCAGAAAACCGGCAAGGGTATCGTTATGCCCTCCTAAATATTTCGTGCCGCTGTGAAGTACTACATCGGCACCCAGCAGCAATGGTTTTTGAAAATATGGGGTGAGAAAAGTATTATCCACAATCAACATGAGGTTATTATCTTTACACAATTTTGAAACGGCAGCAATATCAGTTACATGCATCATTGGATTGGTGGGAGTTTCAATGAAAACTGCCTTTGTTTCCGGCCGCAATCGAACCTCTATGTTTTGAACATCAGTGGTATCTACTAAATCAAACATTAGTCCATTCTTATTTGAAATGTGACTGAATAGGCGATGAGAGCCTCCGTATAAATCATCGGTGGCAATTATATGATCTCCCGGTGAAAAAAGCTCCATTAACGTAGTAATTGCAGCCATGCCAGAAGAGAATGCCAAAGCATCCAGGCCACCTTCCAGTTTTGATACGGTTTGTTCCAGGTATTCCCTGGTAGGGTTCTGAGATCTTGAATAATCAAAACCTGTACTTAAACCTACACCCGGATGAGCAAAAGTAGCTGACTGAAAAATAGGAACACTGACAGAACCGGTGGTATCATATTTTTTACTGCAACCATGGACGCACAAAGTTGAAAATTCCATAAACATCTCCCTTTACACTGTATATTTAGCATGCCAGCCTGATCTTTCTTGTACTGCTGCTTTACTTGCAAGCTCTGCAATGGTTTATCTTCTTAAGGCTTTCATGATATCGCTTTTATGCAGATATTCTCATCGTTTGCTCAAATTGCATTATTCATATATGAATAGTATGATTTAATAATATATTCACTGTTAGACCTTGTCAATATCCGAGTTGAATCTTTATCTTAAATAAAAGAAGAACTCCTGACCTTTATATTAAAATAAGTATTCATAGCAATAAATCCACCATAGGTATGGCGGATTTTCTATTAGTATTCACATACTTCATAGTTTAAGCTTTCATTTGTTTTGCTTTCTAAATATCAACTCCGAGGAACATCCTTACAAAGTGACCGATTATAAAGGAAATGGCAGCTACTCCCAGACTGATACCGGCCATTTCAAAAAATCTTTCTTTAAATGAAAGATCCTTTGCTACTGATATATAGAAATTAAAAATGAGTATTATAAATATCGCCGCAAGAATCGTAAACACAAGGCTTACTACATAGTTGGAGAATACAAGATAGGGCAATACCAGGAATGTAACTGTTAAAACATATGCCCCACCAGTGTATAGGGATGATTTCAGGGCATGGGTATTATCCTGCTCTGTTCTGGCCGAAAGGTATTCTGATGCTGCCATTGAGAGTGAAGCCGCAATACCGGTTATAATGCCTGCAAGCGCTATAAGGCGTGCATTCTTCAATGCAAATGTGAGGCCTGCCAGGGTACCGGTAAGCTCCACCAGGGCATCATTAAGCCCGAGGACCATTGAACCAATAAACTTAAGCCTTTCCTCTTCGATAATTTCAACCAGTTCCTTTTCGTGATTATCCTCTTCATTTGCTACTTTTTTAAACTCCTCAATATTACCTGCGAGTTCTCTATAAAGCTTTTCTGAACTTTCTTCTCCTCTTTCCATAAGCTTTATGCCGAAAGTAATTCCAAACACCAATGAAATAAATGTATAAAAGTATATCTTCAAAATGTTTGGCTTCATATCCGTTCCTGTAAACTTCTTAAGCTCGTCATGGTGGCGGAGTTCATCCTGGGCTATCTGCTTAAGAATATTGCTGTTGTGCTTATTCTTTATGTATGATGATAATTTTAAGTAAATATGGTGTTCTGTTATTTCGTTTTTCTGAGCCTTCTGCAAAGATTTCATGGTATCAGAGCCTATCTTATGAGTCATTTTTCACACACTTCCTTTAATATATAAAAATTCATATTTGCAGTGATGCTTCTTACATATTCGGATGTATAAGCCGTTCAATTACTTATATTCTTTTTTATAATATACCAAAAAGCAGCAGATATCAAGAAAACGCCCTTACGGTTCAGTCCACGAGGTTAATGACCACTATTGCGGGGACTGAGGGGAAGGGGTGGATGTTACAGTTAGGTATTCAAAATTTGTAAATAATGGTTTTTTCATATATAATGGAAACGAAATAAATAAGGCCGCCTCTTTCAGCCTGTTGAAATGGTTTGGCGAATGGAAAATACAACTGTAATAGTTGCAAAAAAGTGATTAAGGTATGGGAAGTATTCCATGCAACTAAAATCCATAAGGTGCGGCAGACACATTTGAAATGCCTGCTGAAAAAGAAGGAGCTGATATATATGATTGGTAAAAATTTAATACGCATTATATATGGAGATAATCCTAAGCAAATGGTAATTGAGCTGCTTGATACCATAAAACCTGAAGAAGAAATAGATAAAAATGCACTTATTGGGATCAAACCAAACCTTGTTGTTGCAAAACCTTCCGGCTCAGGTGCAACAACATCGCCGGAAATAGTGGATGGGCTCATTGAATATTTAAAATCTAAAGGGCGGGATAATCTAGTAATCATGGAAGGCTCCTGGGTGGGCAGCAGGACTTCAGAAGCTTTTAAAGTATGTGGATATGAAAATTTGTCTAAGAAATATAATGTTCCTCTTATTGATCTGCAAAAAGATAAATATAAGGCATATGAGATAAATGGGTTGAGGTTAAACATTTGCGATTATGTTACAAAGGTGGATTATTTAATAAACATACCTGTCCTCAAAGGCCACTGCCAGACTAATATGACTTGCGCTTTAAAGAATATGAAGGGCTGTATCCCCAATTCCGAGAAAAGAAAATTTCATACTATGGGCTTGCATAAACCTATAGCATATTTGAACAAGCTTATAAAGCAAAGTCTCATAATTGTCGATGGCATGAATGGTGATCTTAACTTTGAAGAAGGCGGTAATCCGGTTCAGATGAACATGGTGTTTGCAGGGAAGGATCCAGTGCTGATAGACACATACGCAGCGAATTTGATGGGATTTAGTGTCGAGGAAGTTCCGTACATTGCCATGGCTGAAGGTATAGGTGCAGGCACCACTGATTTGGCAAATGCTGATATTATTGAACTGAATAATGACAAAGGTTCAAGAAGATTAACACCATCAAGAAGGGTTCAGCAGTTATCCAGGCATATTGCAGAGGATAGTGCTTGTTCAGCTTGCTATGGAAGCCTTGTTTATGCACTGGAAAGGCTGGATGAGAAAGGCCTTTTAAACAGATTAAAAGGAAAATTGTACATTGGTCAAAATTATAAAAATAAACGGTATGATGGGATAGGTATTGGTTCCTGTACTTCAGGATTTGATAAATGTATTAAAGGTTGTCCGCCTAAAGCCAGGGATATAGTAGAATATTTGGAAAGTCTTATATAAATGGATATTAGGACGCTGCAAAATGCAGGCGGCAGGATTTGTATCTTGCACAGCCTGCATTTTGCAGAAATCCCTTTATGACAGCATATATTTTACCTGTTCTACTATTCCGCTGCCTGTGGAAAGACCTGAGCAATTCATTGCTCCAGGCTTGTTAAGCCTTTAGTTCTTCTACTTTAACCTTATCGTTGAATATATCATTGTTAAACTCATTGTCAAGCTTTGATGATATAACTCCGGCAAGTATGGCGTCATGAACGTTTAATGCTGTCCTGCCCATGTCGATAAGGAATTCAACGGAAGCCAGTATTGCAACGAGATCAATAGGCAGTCCGAACATGGAGAGCACAAGTATCGATGCATTGGTTGCGCCGCCGCCTACGCCTGCAATGCCTATGGAGGAGATGGTTACATAAATCAAAAGGAGTACTATAAAGCCGGGGTCCCACACTTTCCAGCCCAGGGCTGCCGCAACAAGTGTCACTACCATAGCCGGATGTACTCCTGCACAGCCGTTCTGGCCGATAGTAGTACCAAATGCGCCTGCAAGATTTGCATGGCCCTTGCTTACGCCCAGATTGTCGGTTTGAACTTTTATGGTAAGCGGAAGTGTTGCAGCGCTGCTTCTTGAAGTAAAAGCGAAAATTAAAGCAGGAGATACTTTCTTAAGGTATTTTACTATGTTGACCCCTGACAGCCTTAGAATAATAAGATGAATGATGAACATTGTGATAAGGGCTGCAAAGCTTGCGACTACAAACATTATAAGATTAATAATGGTTTCCGGCTTATTTACAGCAGTTACCTTGGTGATAAGCGCCAGCACACCATATGGGGTAAACTCTATTACAAAGTCTGTTATAGTCATTACGAGTTCATTGGCGCCTTCAACAAAACTGAGGAATTTCTGGCCCAGATCCAGGTTCTGATCCTTTATAGCAAGGATAGCAAAGCCGATGATTACACCGATAAATACAATAGGCAGTGCAGAGTTGGCAGTAAGAGCACTGAATATGTTAGACGGAATTATATTCAGTATGCTGGTCGGAATATCTGTCGGCTTGCGGGGTTCGCTTTGTTCTGCACCGGAGATGCTCTTTACCAATTCACTGGCGTCAAGACCGAAAATTTGCACAGCTAAAAAGCCTATGAGTGCGGAAACGGCAGTCGTAATGAGCAGTATTGCAATAATCTTTCCGCTTGTTTTGAAAGCTTTAGCTCCTGTCTGAATTTTAGTTATTGCACTGATTATCGACACCAATATCAGAGGTACAATAATAAATTGCAGAGATTTAGTGAAACCAGACCCAACAATGCCAGTCCACTTGGTTACTTCTGTAGTAACGCTGCTGTCTGCACCAAATATCGCCTGAAGCGCAGAACCGAAAACAAGACCCATGCCCAGGGCAGCGAGGACCCTGACAGTAAATGATTTATTGCTCTTCTGGAGGTATACAAGCAGGGCTAAAAGGCCGCAAAAGACTATTAATGCTATTATTGGATATAACAAATTCATAAAATCCTCCCCTTAATTATTTACTGGTCAATTAGAAATTATTTTAGATTGCCGGCTGAATTTCACAGAAAAATGCTTCGCTTATTGACAACAATAGCTTTCATTAGGAATTCTTAGGTTTATTACAACCCGATTATTCTTAATTCCAGCCATTCTATCACCCCCAAAAACTATTTAGTATATTTATATAGTCAAAATAACCTTTTAGAATTTATAATGCAATAAATAAAACCTTCTTGCCTCAGTTGTACAGAGGCAGAAGGTTTATTCCGCGGTCCCACTCTACTTGGGCAAAATGCCCATCTTATTTTGGATATACTATCCATCTCTATAACGGGAGAACCCGTAAAAGCCTACTATGTCATTTCAGCTTAAATGCTCACGGATGCACTTCAACTGTAATCCTCATAGCGCCATTCCACCGTGCAGGCGCTTCTCTGTATGTTTCATACAGTCTACTCTTCCGCTCATCGCGACAATTATATTAAACCTATTTGTTTACTAAGGATTATTCTTACAATAATTATAAATTGTTGTATCATCCAAATCGATAGTATATTTAAAATTTTTATGAATCCGGGACATAAAGGTTAAGGCTGTTGTTAAAATATTACCACGGCAGTAAATCTTCTTGCATATAATAAAATATTTATTCTTATAAGTAGTTTGTTTTAAGTCAAGTCCATATTAGTGTGTAAATTTACTCGGTTAAGAAGCAGTGATTAATAGCCTGCATCAAAGCGTTTATGCCGCGAAAGCTGTTGACAATGAGTACATGGCATGTTAGGCTGTTAGCCAGG
>DUSN01000023.1 GCA_012842605.1 Clostridiales bacterium | reverse complement strand
GGAACAGAAGAAGATGATGATGACGAAGAAGGTACCCGCTATATAGAGGTTGAATGCCCGCATTGCCATGAAACCGTATACTTTGATGAAGAAATATTTGAAGACGATGACGATTTAGTATGCCCCAACTGCAATGAAACAATTTACTCGGAAGACGCTGAGAATACTGAGGACAACAGCGACTGATTTCTATAGGCTCCACTCAAAAGGAGCCTTTTTCATTTGGATTCTTATTGCATAATGGCCTTTCATAATATTAAACAAGAGTTTTAAGATCACGAGACAAGTCTCGTGATTTTTTTTATTTATATTTGTGATATTTGGGATAAGCCCTACATAGATATTAATAAGCAAAGGAGGAAGATCAAGCATGTCTGCTTCGTATGAGATAAAGGAATCGGCTTTATCATGGCAAGAACCGGTTCTCGAGGCACTGCCGGAACATATAAGAAAAATGATCAAGGGGATACCAAAAGCCCTGCGCCAGGATTTGGAGGAAATCAGAATAAGAGAGAACCGTCCCCTCATGGTACACAGCCATGGAAGGGATTATTTTGTTTGTAAAGACGGCAGCATAGGTTCAAATTATGAAATAGCTTACCGGGTAACTGCGGAAGACACAAGAAAGATTCTGCAGTTAATAGCTGATTATTCCATATATGCTTTTGAAGAAGAGATACGCAACGGGTATATCACCCTAAGAGGCGGTCATCGTGTAGGAATGGCAGGAAAAATAGTAATGGAAAACGGATCAATCAGAACCATGAAATATATCAATTCATTCAATATACGTATTTCCAGGGAAGTAATCGGTGCAGCCGACAAAATTATGCCTTATATCGTTTCGGGACGGGATATTTGCCATACCCTGATTTTATCTCCGCCGCAAATGGGCAAAACTACGCTGCTTAGAGACATAGCCAGAAAGTTAAGTGATGGTTTTCCCGGTTTCAGAGGAATAAAGGTAGGAATTGTGGACGAGCGGTCGGAAATAGCAGGGTGCTGGCAGGGCATTCCGCAAAGAAGAGTCGGAATGCGCACCGATGTATTAGACAGCTGTCCCAAGGCAACAGGCATAATGATGATGATTCGGTCAATGTCGCCGAAAGTTATTATAACGGATGAAATTGGCAGACCAGAAGATGCAGCTGCAATACAGGAAACACTGAATGCAGGAATACGGATCATTGCATCAGCGCATGCAGCCGATATACAGGACGCACTTGCCAGGCCTTTCCTCTCAAAGCTTCTGGAAAGCAAGGTATTTGAACGGATTGCAGTACTTGGAGATTCATTAGGGGTGGGTACCCTGGAAAAAGTGTATGACTCAGACTGTACAACTCAACTCTTAGGCCAGCCAATACGTTGATACAGGGAGGGGTTGATGTGATTGGCAAGCTGATAAACAGCAGCGTGATTATCGTATTTTCAACCTTGATCGGCCTGGAAATGGCAAAGCGATATGTGGCGCGAACCAAAGAACTAAGCGCAATGCAGGGAGCATTGTCAAGGCTTGAAACTGAAATAGTTCATTATGCTTCCCGTCTTCCTGAGGCATTGAATATGATTGGGCAATCAATTGGAGGAGGAACCGGAAAATTATTCTGCCTGACTGCAAAATCATTGAACGATAAAAAATGCACAGTATCCGAAGCCTGGAGATCCTCGCTGGATAACCTGAAGGATGAACTGCATTTACAGCAGGAGGATTTGGATATTCTCCGCCGGTTTGGTGATCAATTAGGCAGCAGCGACAGGGAAGGACAAGTTAAGTTTATTCAACTGACCCTTATGCAGCTGCGTGAAGAAGAAAAAAAGGCACGGGCTGCCCGTGAAAAATATGAAAAAATGTACAGAAGTCTTGGCCTGCTGGGCGGCATTGCCCTGGCAATCATACTGCTTTGAACGGAGGGACAGCACATGAACGTGGATATCATTTTTAAAATTGCAGCTGTAGGAATACTGATTGCTGTAATAAACCAGGTTCTTCAAAAAGCCGGACGTGAAGAGATGGCAATGATGACTACCCTTACAGGCATCGTTATTGTACTGCTAATGGTAGTAAGTTTGATCAATCAGCTGTTTAACAGCGTAAAATCAATTTTCAGGCTGTATTGATGTGCTGTACTGATTCAGGTACATAGCATCTGTTAAATGTTATGCATACTGGCATCCGGGGGTGAAATAAATTGAACATCATGCAGATAACAGCCATAGGCTTGATAGCTGCACTGCTGGTGATGATTATCAAGCAGCAGAGGCCGGATATTGCATTGGTAATTACCCTGGCTGCAGGTGCCGTTCTTTTTATCCTGCTGCTGGGTAATATAAAGACCATAGCCGTTACAGTAGAAAATATGGCTCAAAAAGCAAATCTGGATTCAATCTATCTTACAACTGTTTTAAAAGTAATTGGAATAGCCTATATTGCAGAATTCGGTTCTCAAATATGCAAGGACTCCGGTGAAGGTGCTATAGCATCGAAAATTGAGCTGGGCGGCAAAGTCCTGATCATGATCCTGGCTTTGCCTGTAGTAACCGCATTAATGGAGGCAGTATTAAAAATACTTCCATGAGGAGATTACTTATGAAAAAGGTTATATTTGCACTTATCCTGATTTTTATGCTATGGCCGGTCGAAGCCTTTGCAGCTCCCCAGGACAGCGGTAACTGGTATAAAGAAATGGAAAATTTGCTGAAAGATCAGCTTAATGAACTTAATACAAGTGATTGGGAACCATTTTTAAAATACATACATGAAGAAAATACGGATATTTTGGGTAACAAGCCGGCAGAACAAATTATCGGAGATCTGCTGACCGGACGATTCACATTCGGATGGCAGGATTTTTTGAATCTTATAAGCCGTACATTTTTTAAAGAGTTCAGCCTTAATTTATCTCTAATGGCAAAAATCATAGTAATAGCATTACTGTGTGCTATCTTCCGCAATATGAATGATTCCTTTAATAATCCTTCAGTAGGGGAAATAGGCTATTTTGTATGCTACAGTGTAGTTATAATTCTCGTTATTCAAAGTCTTATATCCATTGTTACAGTAGGCAGAACCGGGATTGAGAGAATGTCAGGGTTCATGCAGGTAATTTTTCCTGTCCTGCTTGGCTTGCTGATGGCAGTGGGTAATTTTACCACAACGTCACTGATGCAGCCTGCAATAGGTGTATTGATAGGCACTGTGGGATCCCTGCTTACTAATATTGTTTTCCCGCTCATTACGCTGTCTGCTGTTATAACATTGGTAAACCACATAAGTGAAAGGGTGCAGATTCAAAAATTAGGTAAATTATTGAACAATTTATGCATCTGGACCTTGACACTGATATTTACCATATTTATAGGAGTACTCACAATTCAGGGGGCCATGACCGCAACATTTGACGGAATTTCCATAAGGACTGCTAAATTTGCCCTTGATACCTTTGTCCCCATAGTTGGAAAAATGTTTTCCCAGTCATTGGACACAATTATAGGCTGTTCACTTTTACTTAAGAATGCTGTAGGAGTATCAGGGCTTATTATTATTTTGCTGCTTTGTCTGACACCTGTAATAAAAATTTTTACTCTCATGCTTTTGTACAAGTTATCCGGAGCTTTGCTGGAACCAATAACCGACAAGCGCATTGCAGAATGCCTTAATGGAATCGGAGGTGTTCTAAATGTATTACTAATAACAGTCATGGGTATAGCTTTAATGTTCTTCTTTACTGTGACACTTATAATTGGCACTGGAAATGCAACTATGATGCTGAGGTGAAACGGCCATGAGATCTTTGGTGGGAGAATGGATTTCCAATCTGGCTATGTTAGCTATTCTGGCTGCCCTGGTTGATATGATTCTGCCTAATGGGAATTTTCGCAAATATACCGGTTTTATATTTGGATTGGTTATACTTGTAATGTTTATAAATCCATTGCTTCAAATAACAAATCAGGCAGAGCAGTTCAATAATTCTGTATCCCGCAATATTATTGCACAAAGAACAGAAACAGCTGTCTTTCAAAGCAGCCAAACAGAGAAGGGGCAAAGAGAGAGGATAGAGCAGGTATTTAGGGAGAGCTTAGAAAAAAACCTGGCTGCGGATTTGAAATATAAAGTTGGGCTGGATAATGCCAAAGTCAAAATTCATTTCGGAGAACGAAACGGAGAAACAGATCTGTCTGTTATACAGCGCATAGATATAAGTGCTGACTTTAAGAAGAACCGGTCCGTGAATATTGATCCCGTTGTAATAGATACAAGCAGAAAGCTCGGAGAAACAATAGCAGATGCAGAAGAAGAGGAAAAGATATCCGAAGTAAAGGAATATATCTCCGGCATGTATGATATACATGTAAGTAATATATATATTAACAGAAAGTAGTGTTTATTAAGGAGAGGATACAATGGATAAGGGTTTCAGCTTTAAAGAACTGTTTAAGCGGCTTAAAAAAGTGCAAAGTATTGAGTATTTTATTTTCATATTAGCCATAGCAATAATTGTAGGTGTATTCGGCAACTGGTTTCAACCCCGGGATGCAGGTCAGGCAGCATCCACTTCACAGGAGCAGCCGGGAGTAAATGATGCGTTGCAGGATGAGAGAGACGTTACAGACCATGAAAAGCGGTTGAAGCAGATATTATCAACTATAAAAGGTGCCGGCAGAGTTGAAGTCATGATTACCTACAAGACAGGCAAGGAGCTTGTTCCGGCTATGAATACCATAGAGTCCAGCACCGAAACCGAAGAAAAGGACAGCAACGGCGGAATAAGGAGAGTCTCACAAACTGATATTAATACACAGCCGGTAAGCATGACAACCTCAGAAGGCACTCAGCCATTAATCACCAGGGAAATACAGCCTGAGGTTCTTGGGGTGATTGTAGTTGCTGAAGGAGCCGGCGACATACGGGTAAGAATGGAGCTCCAGAAAGCAGTGCAGACCGTATTGGGGGTCCAGGCTAATCAGGTAGATATTTTTGTTATGGAAGATAATTAATGAAGGGGAGTGGGGAAAAATGTTAATAATCAGAAAAAAGAACATTATTATAGGGCTGTTGGTAGTATTGCTCATAGTTACGGGTTACTTGAACTTTGTATTTAATCAGAACCTGGCACCGGCTGTAAGTCCGGTTAAGGACAAGTCTCCCGTTGAAAATGACAAAGACAATATAGATAATGAAGCCGGAATGCAGGATGATGACAAAGACAACCAGGAGACGTCGGGCGGAAAAGTCACTGTTACAGATCTGGATGATAATACCGGCTCAGAAGAAGATGATGATGTTCAAACAGCAGCTTCCGGCAGTTCCACATTCTTCAGGGATTATCGCTTTGAGAGGCAGAAGGAACGGGCAAAGGAGATAGAATATATAAATTCTATCGTTAATAATCCTAATTCTGATGAAGACATGATAAAAGAAGCACAGGCCCAGCTGCTTGAAATTACATCAAACATGGAAGCAGAGCTGGTTATTGAGAACTTAATCAAGGCAAAAGGCTTTAATGATGCAGTTGTTATGATACATAAGGATAATGTAAATGTTATAGTTGATAAGGCAGAACTGGTTCCTGAAGAGGTAGCTATTATACTGGACATAGTTAAGCGGGAATCCGGTAAAGAAACCGGAAATATCAAAATAATACCCAAGATATAGCAAGAATGAATTTGTAAATATGCATGTTCTTTGGTATAATATAGACAAATATTGCGGGAGGTGGAAAATTTGGCACAACAAGCTACCGAGGAATATGGTAAGGTGACATTTGCTGATGAGGTGGTTGCAATAATTGCTGGCCTGGCTGCTACCGAAATCCCGGGTGTCGCAGCAATGAGCGGCGGTATAGCCGGCGGCATAGTAGAAAAATTGGGAAGAAAGAATCTTTCTAAGGGCGTAAAGGTAGAGGTTGGTGAAAAGGAAACAGCCATAGATCTGTTTATAATAGTAGACTACGGTGTTAGGATTCCTGAGTTAGCCTGGAACGTTCAGGAAAATGTTAAAAAGGCAGTAGAAACAATGACCGGATTAAGTGTAATAGAGGTAAATATACATATCCAGGGTGTGAATTTTGAAAAGGAATCAAAAACAGAAGAGGCTCCGCCAAAGCTTCGATAAACCATGACCCTCTGAAACATTCAGAGGGTTAGTGGCATTTAAATGAATGCATCCTATCAGTTACAAGAAAGGATTGTTACAAATGAAAATAAAGGTATTTGATCGTATTCTGCTCACATTGGTTTCTTTGCTGGTTATGTTTGAGTCTTTGGTGCTGCTGGGCATTGCTCTGAACATTTTGCCTGTTGTTCAATTAGTTCAGGATTTTATTTCAGATGCTTCAAAAGGCTGGTCTCCTTTTGTACTGGCGGCAGTATCTATATTATTCCTGGTGGCTGCTTTCCGTCTTTTGGTTGCAGGTTATACCAACAGGAAACCCAACAGCACTATAATGGGCAACACGGAATTAGGTGTTATCCGGATTTCTGTAAATACTCTGGATACCCTCACGCAAAAAGCAGTTCGCAGCTTTAATGAGGTAAGAGAGGTAAAAAGCATTGTTCTTCCGGATGCTGATGGAGTTAAGGTGCAGTTAAAACTCACTGTGCAGCCGGATGTGGTAATGCCGGATCTGTCAAAAAATATACAAAACAAGGTCAAGGAATATGTTGAATCACTTTCCGGAATTGTAGTAAGAGAAGTTCAAATTTATATTGAAAACCTAAGTATTGCCAAGCAGGCCCGGGTTGAGTAGGAGGATAGGAAATGAAGGAATTTCTTGCATCCTGTTTTGTCAATCATAAAGGTAAAATCATCGGCCTGTTATGTGGTCTTATCTTCGGCATTCTGATTTTAACTTTGGGCTTTTGGAAGGGCATATTGCTTCTTTTATGCATTGCTTTAGGATGCTGGTTGGGCAGCTTTCATGACAGAAAAGAGAATTTCCTTGCTTTTTTGGACAAGATATTACCAGACTTGATTAAAAATAAGATGCAGTAACAGTTACAGGAGGACCCAATGTCAAGAAAAACGGCCAGAGAAGCCGCAATGAGCTTGTTATACCAGAAGATTTTTTCTAATGAATATGATATAGATGAATTTAAGAGCATGATTGATGATCTTACTCTGGATGAGCAAGATATACCTTATATTGAAGACATAGTGGAAGGCTTTATCAGCCATAAGGAAGAAATAGACGATATAATCAGGACGAACAGCAAGGGCTGGAAGTTTGACAGGATTTCTAAGGTAGATCTTTCCATTCTGCGGCTGGCTTTGTATGAGATTATTTACCGCGATGATATTCCTGAAAGCGTTTCTGTAAATGAAGCGGTAGAGCTTGCTAAAAAATACGGAGGCGAGAAATCCGGCTCCTTTATAAACGGCATTTTAGGTGCTTTTATCAGAAGCCGGAACGATTCATCAAAAATGCTATGAAATTTATACTGGGTATTGATACAAGCTGTTATACCACGTCTTTAGCCGGCGTTTCACTGAATGGAGATGTTATTTTCAATAAACAGCTCCTTTTGGATGTACCTTTGGGTGAAAGGGGACTTCAACAGTCAGATGCACTGTTTCGTCACATAAAAAACCTTCCGGCTGCTACTGTTGCTGTCCGCGAGTCACTGAACTGCAGCGAATTAGCTGCAGTATGTGCCAGTGTCCGTCCGCGTCCGCAAAATGATTCATATATGCCGGTTTTTTTGTTTTCTCATCACATTGGACAAGCTATTTCAGATATTGCCCAGGTACCTTTTTTTGCAACCAGCCATCAGGAAAACCATATAATGGCAGGCCTGTATTCTGCTAATGGACCGGCTTCAAGTGAATTTCTTGCATTGCACTTATCAGGCGGAACATCTGAAATGCTGCATGTGAAGCCGCTTTCAAATGGCTTTTCCATAGACCTCATCGGGAGAACCACGGATTTGTCTGCCGGCCAGCTGGTAGACAGAATCGGTGTTGCAATGGGGCTTCCGTTTCCTGCAGGGCCTCATCTGGAGAGCTTGTCAGCCTCAGGAACTGGCTTGATAACACTGTCTGGTTCGGTTAAAGGTCTGAATGTTAGTTTTTCCGGACCTGAAAGCCAGGGACAAAGATATATTCAGGATAATGTTCCCCATTCAGAGGTTGCGAAGGCTGTATTTGATCTGTTAGAACGAACAATCAGCAAATGGATATTAAATGCTGTGGAAATGGGCTATCCAAAGGATGTGCTTCTAGTCGGAGGCGTATCCTCAAGCCAGGTACTGCGAACAGGCCTGGTACAAAGGCTTCAGAGAAGAAATAAGCAAATTAAGTTATACTTTGCAGATGCAGATCTTTCCAGGGACAATGCGGTGGGTACGGCTTTGATTGGACTTCAGGCATATCATAACCTGCAAAGATAAAACCTACTGTAAGAAATAATAAACAATAACTTACATAAAAATTACTTTACATATCAGGAGGAGTATAACATGGCTGTTATAATAGACGGCAAAGCTATTGCTGCGAAAATCAGAGAGAACATTAAAGCTGAAGTAGAAAGATTAAAAAATAAGCACAACTTAATTCCTGGCTTGACTGTTATTCTGGTAGGGGAAGACCCTGCCTCACAGGTTTATGTAAGGAATAAGGAACGTGCATGCATTGAAGCGGGTATGAATTCCACAGTAATACGCATGAGTGCTGACACAACAGAACAAGAACTGCTTGATACCATTGCAAGGCTGAACCTGGATGATACTGTACACGGCATACTTGTACAGCTTCCTTTACCCGGCCATATTAATGAGGATAAAATAATCAATGCAATCAACCCCGAAAAAGATGTGGATGGATTCCATCCAATTAACTGCGGAATGCTGATGACCGGACAGGCAGAACTGGAACCCTGTACACCAAAGGGTATCATAAGACTGATTGAAGAAACAGGCCAATCAATATCCGGCAAAAATGCTGTAGTAATCGGCCGCAGCAATATAGTTGGAAAACCGGTTGCAATTATGCTACTTCAGAGGCACGCCACAGTTACAATTGCTCATTCAAGGACACAGAATCTGGCTGAAATAGCTAAGAATGCTGATATTCTTGTTGTTGCCATAGGGAAGCCCCACTTTATCGGCAGTGAATATGTAAAAGAAGGTGCCATCGTAATAGATGTAGGCACAACAAGGGTAGGCGGGAAATTGTGCGGCGATGTTAAGTATGATGAAGTTTTTGAAAAAGCAGGATATATTACCCCGGTTCCCGGAGGAGTTGGGCCTATGACTATAACAATGCTTCTTGATAACACATTGAAAGCTGCTAAGAGGTGCTTATGAACAGTGTAATACTAACTGTTCACCAGCTGAATGAATATGTGCGCATTCTCCTGGTCAGAGATCCCATGCTTCAAAATGTAAGAGTCAGAGGGGAAATTTCCAATTTCAAGCTGCACTCTTCCGGACATATGTATTTCACATTGAAAGATGAGCAGGATCGAATTCAATGCGTATTGTTCAAACAAAGAAATCAAGCCCTGAGCTTTATTCCGGAAAACGGCATGCG
Organism: Clostridiales bacterium; assembly: GCA_012842605.1. Lineage (GTDB taxonomy): Bacteria > Bacillota > Clostridia > Caldicoprobacterales > DTU083 > DUSN01. Next base: position 4,992 of record DUSN01000023.1, on the reverse strand, counting down.
GGTAATAGCAAAAGGTATGGTCTCGCTTTACACCAGGGACGGACAATACCAGTTATACGTGGATGAAATGGAACGAGACGGCCTTGGTGACTTGTATCTTAAATTTGAAGCTCTGAAAAAAAAGCTGCGGGAAGAAGGCCTTTTTGATGCTGTGTATAAAAAACCGCTTCCGTTGCTTCCCTCCAAGATTGCAGTAATTACATCCCATACAGGTGCTGCTGTCAGGGATATTATCAGGGTAACCAGGCAGCGGAATAAAAACGTGGATCTGTTGATATTGCCCGTAGCTGTACAAGGGCAGGCCGCACCTGAACAAATAGCAAAAGCCATAGATTATGCCAATACAAGAGATGATATTGATCTAATCATTACCGGACGCGGCGGGGGATCTATAGAAGAGCTGTGGGCATTTAATGAGGAAATAGTAGCATGGGCTATTTTTAGATCAGAGATACCCGTTATATCTGCAGTAGGTCATGAAACGGATTTTACTATTGCAGATTTTGTTGCAGACTTAAGAGCAGCTACACCCTCAAATGCAGCAGAATTGGCTGTACCGGAGACATCCTACATGCTGTCTGTTGTGGAAGGCATGAAGAAAAACCTGGCAGACAGCATGATCGGTTATCTTACTGATAAAAGGCATCAGCTGGAGCGTCTGAAAAATCATTATGTATTTCAGACGCCCAGGCTTCTGCTTGACCAGCAGAATCAATATCTTGACCATCTGAACCAGAGGCTGGTTAATGCTGTGAAGACCGGCGTAGACAGGAAAATAGACAATATTTCAAGGCTTGCCTCATCGCTGCAGGCCTTAAGTCCGTTGAATGTTCTTGCCAGAGGGTATGCCATAGCTGTACCAAAAGGGCAAACCACACCGGTTCGTTCAATCAGCCAGCTTTCCCCGGACCAGCAGCTGTCAATCAGGTTTGCTGACGGCAGAGCAGTCTGCAGTGTTGAAGAGATTAATCCTCTGGACAATGATAATATTATTTAGAAAATGAATTAAGGAGAAATAATATGACAAAGGAAACCTCAAATGATCAGGCATTATCCTTTGAGGATGCTATAAAGGAACTGGAGTCAATAGTAAGTTCATTGGAGAAAGGAGATGCAACCCTTGAACAGTCATTGAAACTGTTTAAAAGAGGGGTTGAGCTGGTTGAGTTTTGCAATAAAAAGCTGACTGAGGCACAAGGAGTTGTAACAATTTTATCCAGAAGCAAGTCCGGCGAATTGTATGAAGCAGATTTCGAGACAGATGAAAGGGAGCTGCGCTGAGGACATGGACTTTCAGAAAACATACCAGGAGAAAGTTTTATACATCAACGAAGGCCTAAACAGCATTATCAGGCAGAGGGAAAGTCACCCTACAGTCCTCAGGGCTATGGAATACAGTCTGCAGGCAGGGGGCAAGCGGCTCAGGCCTGTATTGTTTCTTTCTGCGTATGAGTTTGCCTGCATTGACAATTGCAGCATACAGGAACTGGACCAGGTACGTCCTATGGCCTGCGCATTGGAAATGATCCATACATATTCACTCATTCATGACGACCTGCCTGCCATGGATAATGACGATTATCGCAGGGGCAAGCCAACCAATCATAAAGTGTTTGGAGAAGCTATTGCCATACTTGCAGGAGACGGACTTCTGAACCTGGCTTATGAAGTAATGCTTGAAAACGTTCCTCTTGAAACAGAAAAGTTAAATCGATATATTAAAGCAATGCTGATTATTTCCCGCTCAGCAGGAGTATCCGGAATGATAGGCGGGCAAACGGCGGATATGGAAAACCAGGGAAGCAACGGTAATTTTTCAGAGCTGGAGTATATTCATACGCACAAAACCGAAGCACTAATAACTGCATCTTTGAAATCAGGAGTCATAGCTAAAAGAGAGGACACGGAATTATTGAATGCTGTTGCCAAATATGGCAAAGCTTTAGGTATGGCTTTTCAGATAACAGATGATATTCTGGACCTTACCGGTGATTTGCAGGAATTAGGGAAGATGCCGGGCAGCGATAAGAAAATGAGTAAATTGACATATCCCGCCAGATACGGACTGGAAATGTCAAAAAAGATGTCCAGGCAGTATATAGAACAAGCAGTATCCTGCCTGGAGCCATATGGTAAAAAGGGTGAATTTCTGAAATTGCTTGCATTATCAATATTGGACAGAAGTCGATAAGGGGGATATATTTGGCATTTGTTAATGAGATAATCAGCAATAAAATACTATGGATAAGCTTGCTGGCTTGGTTCATAGCACAGTTTATGAAAGTGATCATTACCATAGTATGGGGAAAACGGCTTGACTTAACCCGTTTTGTAGGATCAGGAGGCATGCCCAGTTCCCATTCGGCTTTAGTAGTCAGCATGGCAACTTCCATAGGATACAGTGAAGGTTTTAATTCCCCTTTGTTTGCTCTTTCTGTTGCAGTAGCTCTCGTTGTTATGTACGATGCAGCAGGTGTCAGGAGAGCAGCCGGAAAACAGGCGGCAGTTTTGAATGAAATAGTAGCAGAGCTGCAGGCTCATCGAGGAATAACAGAAGAAAAACTAAAGGAGCTGCTGGGGCATACTCCTATTGAAGTAATTGCCGGTGCAATACTGGGCATAATTGTCTCTACCTTGTTCCTGTAATCCCTTTTGTTGAAGACTTCCAGATAATATGATATAATTTTTTCCTGCATGAAGTGATTTACTGGGACAAGTATTGACTGGATCTTGTCATTTTTCGAAGTATTATGAAAACTGGCAGAGCAGTTTGTGAGGAAGGAAACCTTTAATGGCATTGCTTGAACATATAGATAACCCTGCTGATTTAAAGAAGTTAAACCAAGGAGATTTGGAACAGCTGGCACAGGAAATCAGGCAGTTTATCCTGAAAAATGTAGCGCTGACCGGCGGTCATCTGGCTTCTAATCTGGGTGTAGTGGAATTAACTATTGCGCTTCATTATGTATACAACAGTCCTGAAGATAAAATAATCTGGGATGTAGGACATCAATGTTATGTACACAAGATTTTAACTTCCCGCAGAGAACAGTTTCATACTCTGAGACAATACAACGGTTTAAGCGGATTTCCCAAAAGGGGAGAAAGTCCGCATGATATATTTGAAACCGGGCACAGCAGCACATCCATTTCAGCAGCCCTGGGAATTGTAAAGGCCAGGGACTTGAAAAATGAAAAATATAATGTACTTGCTGTAATAGGGGATGGTGCCCTGACAGGAGGAATGGCATGGGAAGCTTTGAATAATGCGGGAAGGCTTAATTCCAATCTGACTGTTATATTAAACGATAATGAGATGTCAATTGCCCCCAATGTAGGAGCAATGGCAGCATATTTGTCCAAAATAAGGTCCAACCCAAGATATAAGCATTTTAAGAGAATAGTTGAGAATGTTCTGCGCAGTTTCCCTTTGGGCGGTAATTGGATGGCTGAAAAAGTGGAAAAAATGAAAAACAGCCTGAAGTACTTGCTGGTGCCTGGAGTACTGTTTGAAGAATTAGGTTATACCTATATAGGTCCTGTGGACGGTCATGACCTTTCTATGCTCATTCGAATTTTAAACCGCGCCAAACAGGTACAGGGGCCGGTCTTGGTACATGTTGTAACCAGAAAAGGGAAAGGTTATATCTTTTCAGAATCCGATCCTTCCCAATATCATGGAGTGTCGCCTTTTGACATTGAAAACGGCTTCGGGTCAGGAAACAGGAAGTCAAAACTGTTTTCTAAAGCTTTGGGCACACACCTGGCTGTACTGGCAGATTCCAATCCTGCAATTGCTGCAATCACAGCTGCAATGCCCGATGGTACCGGTCTTTCATATTTTAAGGACAGGCACCCGCACCGGTTTTTTGATGTGGGTATAGCCGAACAGCATGCAGTGACCTTTGCCGCAGGCTTAGCTGCAAACGGCATGCAGCCCGTTGTTGCCATTTATTCCACTTTCCTGCAAAGAGCATATGACCAGATTCTTCATGATGTGTGCCGGCAAAACCTGCCTGTTATATTTGCCATTGACCGGGCAGGACTGGTAGGGGAGGACGGTGACACACATCATGGCGTATTTGATATAAGTTACCTAAGGCATATTCCGAATATCACCATTATGGCTCCCAAGAACACCGCAGAACTGCAGCATATGCTGGAGTACTCGCTGCAATTGCGCAAGCCGGCAGCCATCCGATACCCTAAGGACAGCAGCTGGTTTATGGAAGATTTGCCCAGCAAGCCTCTTGACAGTCTTAACTGGGAAGTTTTATCAGAAGGACGGGATATTGCAATACTTGCTGTCGGTTCAATGATTGAATCCGCTTTTCAGGCAGCAGAAATTCTTGAAAAACAAGGCATAAGCCCTGCAATAATAAATGCCAGGATTATCAAACCCATTGATAATAACATTCTTGAAGAGTTGATTCAAAGAAATATCTGTCTATGGGTCACCATGGAGGACAATGTAACAGAAGGGGGCTTTGGCAGCAGCATAAGCGAGTATGCTTATGTGTGTGATTCACCTGTTAAGGTGTTGACGCTGGGAATTCCCGGAAGCTTCATACAGCATGGTTCCGTCAGGCAGCTAAAAAAAGCCGTTCAATTAGACCCTGCTTCTTTAGCTGAACGGATAAGCACTTTTGTGAGAAAGGAGACGCTTGATGCAGCACTCCCAAAAGGAACGAATTGATGTCCTGCTGGTGAAAAACGGAATGGTTGGAAGCAGGGAGAAAGCGAAGCGAATCATAATGTCGGGGCTGGTATTTGTAAACCGGCAGCGAGTGGACAAGCCAGGAACCCTGGTAGGCATAGATGACGAAATAGAAGTAAGAGGAGTAGATAATCCTTATGTCAGCCGGGGCGGCTTAAAACTGGAAAAAGCGCTGAATGTTTTTGATGTGCCGGTAAAAGACCGTATTTGGCTGGACATTGGAGCTTCAACCGGCGGATTTACTCATTGTCTTTTAAACCACGGGGCCAAAAAGG
>DUSN01000123.1 GCA_012842605.1 Clostridiales bacterium | reverse complement strand
CAAAGCATATTCAATAAATTCTCTATCTAAAAATGGTTGTCTTATTTCTAGTCCCATAGCTGCACCTAATAAATTGGATGAAAAAGAAAGGTTATGTGCTATTTGAGGTATATACTCATTTAAATTAAGCTTGGCCATATAAGAGTATCCGCCAAAAAGCTCATCTCCGCCATCTCCTGTCATCACGCTTCTGCAACCTTTCTCTTTAGCCAACTTTAAACCAAAGTAAACGACAATATCGTTAGGTATTGCAGGATCAAAGCTCTTAAGGATATGTATAACTACTGGTATCGCCCTGATTGCATCTTTTACTGTTACAATGGTTAAAAAATGTTTCATACCTAATGCTTTAGTTACTATTTTAGCAAACTTAATATCTTCCCCTTTATGTTCGAAATCAACAGTAAAAGCAATCATAGAAGGAGCCAGACTTGCCAAACAAGCTGAGTCTATTCCTCCCGAAAGGAGCAGCCCGTCACTAAGACTAGCTGCTACCTTTTGGCTTAGTATTTCCCTAAGTTCACTTGTTGGTTTATTCATAATCTGTTAACTCTTCTCTTCAACGGTAAACTTCATAATTTTATACAGTCCTCGATTATTTTCCGTTACAATTCGACCATCAAGAACTCTTATTTTTTTGTTAAAAATAGGACCATCAAGGATGAACGTATGATACTCACCATTTTCACCATTTATATCAATAGCAAGTCTACTTACATATTCTATAAACGAATGATCTAAGACTAGTCCCAGATAATCCTTCTCAAGTAACCTGATATCCAAAGAAACTATCATTGCCTCAAAACCACAAGATATCAGTTCCTCCAATAGACCCTTACGGTCTCTTTTCCACAAAGGAAATTTTGGAATTACACCAATATCGCTACAAACTTTTTCAATCCATATCCGATGCTCCTCCAAATCTATATCCCCAAATATACCAATCTCAACTCCCTGTTCTTTTAACTTGCTAACTGCCAATTTAAAGTTAAATGCATAAGTATTCCATGTCGTGCTCTGTTGAATCAATGGTAAACCTAAGCATTCTGCCTGAAGCTGCAACATCTCACTCGGCAATCCGTGTGTCATAGACCTTTTTGCATCTTTTGCAATCATATTAAGAAGACAAACAGGCTTAACATCTTTATCGGCATGGTACAAAGCCAGGCAACTATCCTTCCCCCCGCTCCAAGAAACAAATGCTTTAACATTTTTAGATGAGTCCAAAATTATTCCTCTCCCCTAAAATACTAAGATGCTCAATATTTTAAATCAAGACCTATCTAACGTCCATTAAATATAATATCAATGGTATTAAAAAATAACGAGTTCGAAAAAGCTAACTAAAGTCTTTCAAGCCTTTAGGAGTAAAATTTGTCAAATCATATTAAGCAAGTAAATAAAGTGTAAGACTAATAAATATCACAGTAAATCATTTGAGAAGAATAACCCAGAGGAAAATAGCATATATCAGATTAGCTCCGTCAAAAACATTTCGGATTACTGTCTCAAGAGCGTTCAGAAAGTCACATCTTAAATAAATATTGGTTTCCAAATTCTCAGGAAATTATAGAAATAACAAAAATACACCATAAAGACCACAACAAAATCCGTACACATGATGTCCATCCATGAAAGATGGTTTCCATCCCTCATAGGAAGTTCAAAAACAAGCTGCAGGATGCCCGCGTCTTGGCAGGTGCGGATGTTTCCATCCCTCATAGGAAGTTCAAAAACCATTTGCTTTTCAAGTCTCGAATATGCTTCACCGATCGGTTTCCATCCCTCATAGGAAGTTCAAAAACAAGGAGCCTGCGCGACTGGTGCCTGTTCGTGCTCGGCAGTTTCCATCCCTCATAGGAAGTTCAAAAACCGGCTGGCGACGAAGGTTTTGGAACTGATGATCGGGGTTTCCATCCCTCATAGGAAGTTCAAAAACTGTTTTCTGACGACTATCCGCGTCCCGGGATCACTTGTTTCCATCCCTCATAGGAAGTTCAAAAACACGAACAGGCAAGGATGTTTTATATATTTACAAGACGTTTCCATGCCTCATAGGAAGTTCAAAAACGAGAGAGAAGCCTTATTTAGAAGCTTCTCTCTCTTTGTTTCCATCCCTCATAGGAAGTTCAAAAACGATACCATGCTATGGTATCCTATTTTTTTATGTGGAGTTTCCATCCCTCATAGGAAGTTCAAAAACATAGCGTTTAAGCTCATCTATGCTTACATCATCATGTTTCCATCCCTCATAGGAAGTTCAAAAACCAATTTGCATCATTTCGCCAACCCTGTTAGGATCAAGTTTCCATCCCTCATAGGAAGTTCAAAAACTGACCTCGATAGACAAATTGGCTATAGTTGTAGCTAGTTTCCATCCCTCATAGGAAGTTCAAAAACCTGATACCAACCCATGCCATTGCTGGCCATTCCCGGTTTCCATCCCTCATAGGAAGTTCAAAAACAACACATCATCATATTGATACCTTCCTTGGTATCCAGTTTCCATCCCTCATAGGAAGTTCAAAAACGGATAATAGCCTATGGGCTTGATGTCCCATACTTAGGAAGTTTCCATCCCTCATAGGAAGTTCAAAAACTGGTAATGTTATTAGTGATTACGATATTATTGTTGAGTTTCCATCCCTCATAGGAAGTTCAAAAACGCACTCAATGAGAAAGACCTTCGGCTATCACGCGTAGTTTCCATCCCTCATAGGAAGTTCAAAAACATTCTGATTATAGAGGAGAAGTAAAAGTTATTTTAAGTTTCCATCCCTCATAGGAAGTTCAAAAACGTTTTCGTCGGCAAAATGACACATGCGCAAAGGATCGTTTCCATCCCTCATAGGAAGTTCAAAAACCTTCCTGCTTCGTCGAGTCGTCTGGTTGCGT
>DUSN01000132.1 GCA_012842605.1 Clostridiales bacterium | reverse complement strand
TTTCCGAGCGGTATATCCGCCATCCTTCCGAGGTTTTAAAGGTGGGGGATATAGTAAAGGTATGGGTAATCGGCGTTGATGTGGCTAAAAAGAGAATTTCCCTGACCATGAAACCCCCAAGGCAGGAGTGAATTCGTATAACCCTTATGGGTTAATGAATTTAATTGTATTATTTGTATTAAGCAAAAGCGGGCTTAAAGATGAAGAAATGAGGATGAGCTAATGGCATTTAGAAGTCTTAGCAAAAAGGCTATCGGGTGTATGCGTCTGGCTGCCGTGGCATGGCTCGGATTTCTTACGGTTGCTTTCATAATATTTACGGTAATTATGCATATCGCCATTGAGAATGATCTCCTTTGGTGGCTGGATTTGTCCTTTGGAGTTTGGGTATTGTTTGCGATAGTTTACTGTATTGTTGTCCCAAAGATTCGCTACCTCAGGTATCAGTATGATATTGATGATGAAAGAATTGTGGTACAGGAAGGGCTTTGGTTTATCACAAAGGAGGTAGCCCCAATCGAGAGGGTTCATCAGATTTCGGTTACCCGCGGGCCCATCGACCGGCTGTTCGGGCTTGGCAAGGTGGTGGCCACGACGGCGGGCGGCACCGTTGTAATCCGTTTTCTTGAAGTGGAAGAGGCGGAGAGGATCGCAGAATATCTGCTCGGCAAGGTTCGCCGCATTGTTGAAGAACAGAATTCCCGGGCTTAAGTGCGGCGAAGGGGTGTGAAATTATGGAGAAACCGGTCCGCAATCATTTTTCGATTGTTTTGGTGAATACTTTAAAGTATACATGGTTTTTTATAGTGATGTTGTTTTTCAATTTGCTGCAGGATAAGGATGAAGCACCTGGCAAGGAATTTGATTATATTGGATTTTCTATATTGATGGCTTCAATTTTAATAGCTGTATTTTTGGTTGTATTACTATTCCAATTTATCAGGTGGCGGAAAACATATATATCGATAAATGACGGCCAGCTTATAGTCGAAAAACGGTATAAAATAATGAACAATAAAACTACCGTTAAATTATCGAGCATTTCTACTGTAAATCTGAAACAGAACATACTTCACCGGATTTTTAACGTATACAACCTTCAGCTTGACATAAATTCAGCTGTTACGGCTGAAAAAACGGATTTTAACCTTGTTTTTAACCGGGAAATGGCGTTTGAATTCAAAAGGCTGATTACCGAACTAAACAGCGGGAATGAGCCGTACCCTTATGGCACAGGGATAACAGACGAAACTCCGGATAAACCCGGAGCTTTCGGTAACGATGAGAGCGGGCAGATGCCGGTTGTGTCCTTCCCGTTTTCCAAAGTGGCGCGCCACTGCATTATGAGTGTAACAATTACCGGAATCCTGATTTCCATTGCTGTGTATGCAGGCGTTATATTGGGTCTGCTGTTTCCGGAGGAAGGGGAAGTGGTTTCGGAGCTGGATAAGATTGTTGCGTTGCTGATTGTAATAGTTCCTCTTTTCCTGCAGTTTATTTCTCCTTTTTTCCGTTATTACGGATTCATGGTAAAAAAACAGAATAACCGGATGATTATTTCCTACGGCCTGTTCACAAAACAGCAGTACACCCTGCCCCTTGAAAAGACCAGCGCGCTGATAATCAGGCAGACAATGCTTTCAAGGCTTTTTGATTTGTATTACGGTGAAATTCTGAATGTGGGCATGGGCGACGAAGAAAATAAAGAATCTCCGCTATTTTGCCTGATGGTGAGCAAACAGGAGCTGAATTCGATAATCCAGCACTTAGCTCCGGAGTATTATATTACCGAGGCTATTCAGCCTTCGCCAAATTGCGCACTAATGCCTGTGATGATGAAATATTTGATTCTTGCGCTGCCTGTATTCATTGTTTCAATCGTTTTTGGACTTTGGCCTGCCGGATTAGTATGGCTTGGATTTATTATCCTGGCTGCTTATCTATCGCATAAAGCCAAGGGGCTTGGTTTGCAGGAAAACAAGGTGGCAATATCAAGCGGCGTGTTTTCAAAGAAAACAATCATAATTTCTTACAGTAAGATTCAAAACTTAAGCACAACATACGGACCTGTCAGCAAAAGATTGGGCTTGCGCAAGGGGAATGTAACCGTTTTAGCATCCCTTGCGAATAAAATACATCCCATAGGGTATTTCCCGATAAATGAATTTGAGCGTTTAGCTAATTATATGATTGAACATGAAAGTATAGAGAAGTCATAACCACCGGCTTAGCCGGTGGCTTGCACCAGCCCTAGAAGGGCATGATACTGGCGAGACCCCTCAAGGGGTATTGAATGGTCCGCCAACCGCATAACTTTCTCAGGCCGCCGCTAAAGCG
>DUSN01000022.1 GCA_012842605.1 Clostridiales bacterium | reverse complement strand
GCTTTCATGAAAATAATCATGGGAATAATCGTTCCTGTGACGACAGCGCTTTTGCTGAATGAGGTGCTGCATAATACGTATAAACGGATAATACAGACCATTATTTATCTGCCGTATTTTTTGTCATGGGTCATTCTTTCAGGTATCCTGATAACTATCCTTTCGCCTTCGGAGGGCATAGTAAACCAGTTATTGGGGTATATAGGAATACCGCCTATCTTTTTTCTGGGAGATGAGAAGGTCTTTCCCTTTACGCTTGTAATTACTGATGTATGGAAGAACTTCGGATTCGGAACAATCGTGTATTTATCAGCATTAACCGCTATTGATCCGAATCTTTATGAGGCAGCTTTAATAGACGGTGCCAACAGATGGCAGCAGACAAAGTATATCACCCTGCCCGGAATCTCAACAACAATAATTCTTCTGTCGGTGCTCAGCATAGGGAATATTTTGAATGCGGGATTTGAACAGGTATTCAATCTCTACAGCCCCAGTGTGTATAAAACAGGAGACATTTTGGACACCCTTGTGTACCGGATGGGCATTCAAAGCTATCAGTTCGGTACTGCTACAGCCATAGGTCTGATGAAGTCCGTTGTAGCGCTGATTCTCATAGCAGTGTCCAATAAGGCTGCTCATAAAATCGCCGGCTACAGGGTGTTTTAGGGGGAAGATTATGATAAGGAAATCGAACGGATATAAGGTATTTTTGATCTTTAACTATATTTTCCTGTTTGTGCTGGCAGTTCTGTGCATTTTTCCGGTCATACATGTACTGGCCTTATCAATGTCCTCAAGTACGGCTGCAGCAAGCGGAAAGGTTGTAATTTTCCCCGTTGAATTCAACTTGAAATCCTATAAGTTTGTCATGGAGAACAACCAGTTTTTAAGGGCATTTTTCATATCTGTCGTAAGAGTGGGGCTGGGGGTTCCTGTCAATATGCTGCTGACAGTACTTTCTGCCTATCCGCTGTCAAGACCAAAATCCCAATTCAGGACAAAGAGCCTTTTTACCTGGTTTTTTCTTATAACCATATTATTCAGCGGCGGTTTGATTCCATGGTATATGGTAATCAAGGAAACCGGACTGCTGGATTCTATTTGGGCGCTGGTCATACCCGGTGCCGTACCGGTATTTAATGTTATCTTGCTGATCAATTATTTCAGGAGCATCCCGTCTGAGTTTGAAGAGGCTGCATATATGGACGGTGCAGGGCATTGGACAATTCTTTGGAAGATTTTTCTTCCCATCTCCATTCCTACACTGGCCACCATTACGCTTTTTTCACTGCTGGGGCACTGGAATTCCTGGTTTGACGGCTTGATCCTGATGAACAATCCGGAGAAATATCCTTTGCAAAGCTATATGCAGACCATAGTAATCAACCGTGATCCCAACACCCTGACAGAGCGGGATCTTGACCTGCTTAAGATTGTAAACGAGAAGACAACCAAGTCAGCACAGCTTTTTATAGCCATGATACCTATCATATGTGTTTATCCTTTCCTGCAAAGGTACTTTACAACAGGGTTGGTTGTCGGCGGAATCAAAGGCTGAGCAAAAGGTTATACAGGGCTGAAGTGATGGTTGCGCAGAAGGTTGATCATATAAAAACTAAGAACAGGGGGAGAAGAAACTTGCATAATCAGGAATGGTATATCGCACCTAAAGGAGTACGGACTAAATGGGCCAGTCCGGAAAACATGCGTGGAAAAAAGGGCGGCGGCGGGAAGGCCGGGTATGGCCGCAAGGGTTTGGCTTATCTGTTTATAAGGCCGGGCGAAAGGATTACTCTTGCAGAGGAGACGGGAGTAAGCGGCATGATACGCCGCATTTGGATGACCCTCCACGGCTTGTGTCCCAGGCTGCTGAAACAACTCAGGCTGGAAATGTACTGGGACGGAGCAGAGAAACCTGCAGTAAATGTCCCCCTTGGAGATTTTTTCTGCATGGGCCTGGGCAGGTTGACTGCCTTTGAGAATGCCTGCTTCTCCAGTCCCGAGGGAAGGTCCATGAACTGCTTTATTCCCATGCCTTTCAGGACGGGAATGAGAGTGGATATCATAAATGACGGCTTTACCACTGCAAACATGCTGTATTACGACATTGACTATACGGTAGGTGACAATATTCCGAAGGATGCGTTGTATTTTCATGCCTGGTACAATCAGGAACTCCCAACAACCCTGCGGAAAGACTACACTATTCTTTCAAAGGTAGAAGGCAGGGGAAGATTTTTGGGCGCAAGCTTCGGAGTATTTATGGACAAGGTTAAGTACGGATTCTCCTGGGGAGGCGAAGGAGAAGTTAAGTTTTATATAGATGATGACCACGAGTATCCGACCCTGTGCGGTACAGGAACGGAAGACTATGTCGGTACAGGATGGTGCCAGGGGCTGTACAGCCATCTATACCAGGGCTTTACTGTTGCTGATGAGCAGGAAATGCATCTGTGTTTCCATCGCTTTCATATACCGGATCCCATATACTTTGAGAAAAATATCAGGGTTACAATACAGCAAATTGGAAGCTGGAATCCCAATCTGATAAAGTTCTTCCGGGAGAACGGAATATCAATAGTCAGAGCAGGTGCTTTTGCAGAGGAAGAAATGAAGCCTGTTGATTTTTCAAGGGAGGATCTTCCTGCCTTTGATCTTTTTGAACGTTCGGATTACTGGACCAGCTGCTGCTATTTCTACCTGGATAAGCCGCAGAATGAACTGCCTGCTATTACTGATGTGCTGGAGCGGGTCAAATCCATACCCGATTTTGATGAAAAGGAGTTGTATGATATGAACAATGAACTGCCTGAGCTCAGAATTATACGGAAGTACCTGGCCAATTACCAGGATATCAGCCTGGAAGAGCTGAAACAGCTGAAAAAAGCCCTGGAGGCTGTTATCATGGTATTGACCAACCAGGAAAATGCCATGAAAAAGGACGAATAAAGCAAGTGACGGAGGGAGAATATGAAAGCCGTAATTAGGAAACCCTTGATGGAAAAAAGGAACTGGGCTGTTATTGGTCTTATTATTGCCTTTACATTATTTGGACTGGTATCCTTTATCGGGCAGCGCATACTCTCTGGCATGGTTATGAAAAACAAAATAGATATCAGTGCGTATCATGGTGCGGTTTACAATTTTAACCTGACAGTCGGAATATTGGCATCTGCAGCATTGGCATTCTTTTTTGCAGCCTGCATTGTCAATACTTCAGGCAGCAGGCGCGCTGCATTTATTGCCGGGCTGTTTTCATCCATAGCACCGGTATTCGGTGCATTGTCTACAGTTATCCTGTTTGAAATTATCGGATTGCCTTCCATGGGGGCAGGCAGCGTAATAGCGTCGGCAGTTTCTGCTGCATTACTGATAATTCCCTGCTTTATTATGTTTTGCATTTTTGTGTTCAACCGCACTCTTAGCAAGGGCAGCAGGCTGCTTTCTTTTATTGTTGGTTTTCTGGCCCTGCTTATAGCTTTCTTACCGGTTGCAATTACGGTCCTGGCATTTGTTGTCATGCCCAACAATCCCATGATGGGCCCGCTTATGCAATTATCAGCATATTTAATTCATGTTCGGCCGATAATGATTGCATTAGGGCTGGGAATATTGTATTTTATGAATAGGAGCTAAATTTACGCGCTCTTTTGCAGCGGGAGGGGTCTGCAAAGAACTGGAAAGGGAGATATGCGGCAGAATGAAAGGGCCTGTTACGCTATGGAGAAACTCTATTTTTGCCAGGGTGCTTCTTACATTTTTGATTATTATACTGCCCTTGTACTTCGGGGGCATGAGTATATACAACTGGGGCGCCCAGACGGTTAAAAATGAGATCAGCAGATACATGCTGGCTCAGGTGAACTCATATCTCAGCGAACTGGCTCATGATATTATGAGAATAGAAACACTGCAGCTGGACTGCCTTAGCGATACGGATCTCAACCAGCTTGCCGTCATATCCCAATCCTTTGATGATATCAGCAAGACAAAAGCTGTTTTAAGGCTGCAGAAAAAGCTGTTTGCCATTAAGAGCAGCAGTGAGTATATTGAAGATGTAAAAGCCCATATACCGGCAATTGAAAGAACCATCCATGCAGTAGAGGGAATAAGCGAAATATCGGAGGACTGGTACAACGCCTTGTCAGATGCCAGCTTTAAAAATGAACCAATAAAGCTGCGCAGGGAAAACCTGCTGATTCTAAGCATTGCATATCCGCGTCAAAGCTTAAGAACAGACAGGAAGCCTGTCTTTATAATAGAAGTGGAGCTATCCGAACATAATATACTAAGAGCTTTGAAGCGCACTGATCCATACGACGGAACAGGAGCCTTGCTTATCAATACTTCCTTAGGTATGAAGCTGCTATATGATACTACCGGACAGGCAGCGGAAACCATATACGATATATTGCTGACTAAGCTTAAAAGCAGCAATAACGGGACATTTCAGGCAAAAGTCAACGGAAAGCCCTATTTGGCTATCTATTCCACTTCAGAGTACACCGGGATGACCTTGTGCAAGTATGTACCTGAAGGACAGGTGTTTGCACCGCTGTACAAATACCAGATCATGTTCTGGCTGTTCACAGCTGCGGCAATTCTGATAATTTTCCTGTTCTCCGTGTCCACCAAGCGATTTATCCAGCAGCCTCTGTCAAAGCTTGTGGATGCATTCAAAAGTGTTGAAACCGGAAACCTGAACGTTCATCTGGAGCATAAATATGATGATGAGTACTGGGCTTTGTACCGCCGTTTCAATAAAATGGTTGATAAGCTGCGGACCCTGATAGGCCAGGTGTATGCTCAAAAGATCCTGGCCCAGAAGGCAGAGCTGAAACAGCTGCAGTCCCAGATCAATCCTCATTTCCTGTATAATTGCTTTTTCAATATTCAAAGCATGGTTGTAAGAGGGGAATATGAAAGCATTGGTTTGTTTGCAAAGCAGCTGGGCAGCTATTTCCAGTATGTGACCAGGAATGCAGCTGAAGACGTGCCTTTAAAAAAGGAAATTGAGCATGCCAAAATCTATGCCGAGATACAGGCCAAGCGGTTTCGCAACAGAATAGCGCTTGAATTTGCCGATACACCGGCGGAGATTTCCGGAATAATTGTACCCCGCCTTATTGTTCAGCCCTTAATTGAAAATGCTTTTGAACATGCCCTGCAGAACAAATTAGCCAATGGGCTGCTGCGGGTTTATTTTATTGTTGAATCAGATTTCATGTTTATATGCGTAGAAGACAACGGAGAAGACCTGACGGACGAAGACATCTTAAGGATGAATAAAAAATTAGAGGCGGAGGAAGCCTTTATTGAAACTACAGGAATTGTGAATATCCATAAAAGGTTGCAGTTAAGATTCGGCAATGACAGCGGATTAAGGTTTTCAAAGAGTGAGTCTGGCGGGTTGAAGGCCGAAATGGTTATTCCTCTTAATAAACATGAGTGAGATTAACTATATAAGCTGTACCTCTTAATATACATGAAGAAGATTAATATATCAGAGTTTGCCTCTTAATAATATACAGGAGGAAGATTGATATACGGGAGGAAGATTGTAATGTACAGACTGCTGATCGTAGATGATGAACCCGATATTGTGGAAGGCCTCCTTATTTATCTGAAAAATGCTGAGGACCTGGAACTGGATATATATACGGCATATTCCGGCTATGAAGCGCTGAGCATATTAAGCAGTTCAAAAATAGATATCCTGCTGACAGACATCCTGATGCCCGGAATGACGGGCCTGGAGCTTTTGGAAAAAGTGCACGCCAGTTGGCCATACTGTCGTGTAATTTTTTTAACCGGGCATGATGAGTTTGAATATGTGTACAAGGCCATAAGGTATGATGTTGTCAGTTACATCCTGAAAACGGAGGGCTTTGAGAAGGTGGGAGAAGCTGTAGCAAAAGCAGCCGCTCAGATAGAAAACAGCCTGAAAATCAGCGAACTGGCGCAGAAAGCCGAGGAATACTTAAGGATTGCTTTACCATTTATGCAAAAAGAGTATATGACTGATTTGATAAAGGGTGACGGCTGGAGCATGGAAAACCGGAGGCAGCAGTTTGATGAGCTTAAAATACCATTGGACTGCAATAAGCCTGTTTTTTTGCTGCTTGGACGCATTCATGATTTTGACAGCAATATGATGCTTCATGACAAGTCAAAGCTTCAGATTACACTTCAGAATATAATGAAGCAATGCTTTTCACAGGAGTTGAAAATATTCTTTACTTCCACTGAGCGTCACACCTATTTGTGGATTATACAGCCTCCATGCTATGAAGGAAATATTGCCAACCAGCTGAAAGGAAGCGCTGAAGCAATACAAAATATCTGTATGGATCAACTGAAAGCATATATTTCATTTATTGTGGACAGTGATATGGTAACCTGGGAGGATTTGCCCGGAAGATATGAGTATTTAAAAAACAGTCTTTACACCTGCATGGAACCGGGAACCAATGTACTGCTTATCAGCCAGGTGCCTGTAAAGCCAAATCAGGCTGCAGGTTCTCCCATTGAAACAGTGATTGCATATATCAACAGCCATATTGATGAAGATATTTCGCTTGCAAAGCTGGCGGACCTGGTTTATTTCAATCCATCTTATTTATCAAGACTGTTCAAGCAGACAACTGGCATCAACCTGCTCACCTATATCAATAAAATCCGGCTTGAAAAAGCAAAAAAGCTGCTGAGAGAAACTAATATGAAGATCCATGAGATTTCATCCTCGGTAGGCTATGTATCTCCATCCTATTTCACTCAGTTTTTCAGGAAAAATGTAAATATGAATCCCCAGGAGTATAGGGATCTGCATAGGAAACTATGAGTATAATGGATATTTATTATAAAAACAGATAGAGAAACTGCACTGAATTATGCGATTTTTTTCAAAATTTTATGATAGGGGATGAAAATTAACTATAAAAACACAAAACAGTTGTTTTTGGCGTAATATGTATTGATTTAATTGATTTTCAGAAGTATAATTAGCTTAGTGTCCAACTCGGAGGTGAACGGTATGGATTCGGACCCTGGAAGTTGTAAATATACTGTCCGACGCCAAATGAATAATCAATTAGATCCTTGCAGGGCGAGGGTTTGTTTGCCATGCCGCTGTTTAATGCATTTTAAAATTAGAGCAGATATTTTCAGCACATAATTTTCGGCATAGAAACCCTCGGCCAGACAAATACTGGAAGAGAGGGTGGTTATAAATGCTGAAAATTTACAAGACAATTGACGGCGAATTAATCTCAGTAAATTCGTTTGAAGAAGGCATTTGGATTGACATGGTCAAACCCAACGCCGAGGAAATTAATTTAGTATCCCAGTCCCTGAATATTGATCCGGATTACTTGCGCGCTGCCTTAGACGAGGAAGAAAGAGCAAGAATAGAGAACGACAACGGACAGACCCTGATTTTGGTGGATATTCCCATCCGTGAGCAAGAGGAAAAGATGAACATATATACAACAATCCCTCTTGCTATAATTGTTGCAAAGCATACCATTATAACAGTCTGTCTGAGAGAAGATACTATTTTGGAGGATTTTCGCAAGAACCGGGTAAAATCCTTTTATACTCATTACAAGACAAGGTTTGTGCTCCAGATTCTTTACAAGAATTCCACCAGGTTTCTGCAGGATTTGAAAGCTATTGACAAAACCAGCAACCGCATTGAACAAGACCTGCATAAATCCATGAAGAATAAGGAACTTATTCAAATGCTGAAGCTGGAAAAGAGCCTGGTGTATTTTTCCACAGCCTTGAAGTCTAATGAAGTAGTATTGGAAAAATTGCTGAAATTTGAATATATAAAGAATTATCCCGAGGATGAGGAATTGCTTGAAGATGTAATCATAGAAAACAAGCAGGCAATAGAAATGGCCAATATATACAGCAGCATTCTTTCCGGCACTATGGATGCTTTTGCCTCGGTTATTTCCAACAATCTAAACATAGTGATGAAATTTTTAACTTCGGTAACAATCGTTATGGCAATCCCCACTATGATTGCCAGCTTTTTCGGCATGAATGTAAATATGCCTCTTTCCCATCCCGCATCATTCTGGATTATCATGGGCATATCCCTTGTGACCAGCCTGGCTACCGGTGTGGTACTGTACCGCAAGAAGATGTTTTAGTGATATATACCTTAAAAAGGTGCATCTAACAGATGCACCTTTTTAAGGTAAATTTTTTTATTTTACCATTTAGGCTTATAAGGATAGGGACAGGCTGAATTCTGCAGCTTTGCCTTTATTTGAACGATGCAGCCGCAGTGACGGCAGGTGGTATTATACAGCAAGCTTTCACAATTCATGCAGATATTTATCCTTTTTTTATACTCGTCTTCACTGACTGTTTTAATATCTCTTACACGAGCCATTTTTCCAAATAACTTATCTATTTCTTCCTGTGTTAAGTGAACTGAAACTGAGCAGGCTTCACATTTATTTGAATTTGACATTAACTATCTCCTCTTTTTGAATTAGTTTCATAATCTATCCTGATAATCATCCCGCTGTTGTAGTTGCCAAACCCTCTGCCGTAAATAGTAAGCCCGCGGGAATTGGGCAGTCCTTCCGGTACAGCCAACCGAAGGCGTATCCTGCTTCCGGGACATATGTTCAGCTGATCGATTGTAAAATCAGAATATTTTTTGCCTTCAAAAAAGGTTCCTTCTTTATTTATAGAGAACTCCATTAAAGTACCATATTGATTCATGGAGGGAGCCCACCAGTCAGGATTATAGAACCCTTTAACTCCGCCAAAATCTCCGGGGCTTTGCCAGGTACCGATAAACATGCCATTGATATAAAAATGTATGTCAGATTTATAATCGTTATTGTAAGCTGCTGCCTCAGAGCCCAGCTCTGCCTGAAATAATATTTCCTTAAGGACAGCCTGCTCAGGCAGATAGTTAGGGATTTCATACTCTACAAACCCTGTTGTAAACCATACAATTTGTGCCTGGAAATGCTCAATATCTGAAAAATACACCGGCATGTCGTACACCCCGATAATACGTTCGGTAGTAGCAATGCCGCAAGTGGGGGTAACTTCATAATCTACATATTGCCCGGGTGGTATTTCAACACTAAAAGAGTTTTGATTGTATTTACGTCCAATATGTCCGATGTGTATTACGTATTTCTCCATACGAAGTGAACATAGTTTTTGCACGCCATGCTTGGCTACTACAGTTCTGGTATTAATAATACCGGCTTCCTCCAGTATTCGTATATGTGAGGTCATTGCGCCATTGGTTATTCCGATTCGAGTTGCCAATTCGTTGAGGTTGAGTTCCTTCTCCTGGTTAAGCAGCTTTAAAATTTGTATCCGTATATTGGAAGACAAGGCCTTGCAGAAAGGCAGCGCATCGTCCAGATCTTCAAAAAAGCGCATATGCACCAATCACCCCCGTGTTACAACTAATTATACGAAATAAAATAACTTATAACAAGTATGCTCTGGTGTTTATACATTAACGATTTATATTTATTATACGAATATATAAAAGGATCCGGTTTGTTTTAAATAAAAATATAATATATAAAGTTCGTTTTTTGGTTGAATTTTAATATATAATATACTAAAATTATAATTGAATTCACCAGAAATATTTTGTTGACACTTCTGCATTATTATTAAAGTTAGTCTAAAATTAAGTTTTTCTAAAGCGTTTAGTTTTAGAAAAAAATAAAATAAATTAATAGGAGGAAAACGAGATGAATAGGAAACTGATAGCCATTCTGTTAGTCGCCGTTTTGCTTACTGGTTTGTTATCAGGATGCAGCGGGGGAACTAAAGGCAGCAAGGGATCCAAGGAACCGACCAAATTAAGTTTCTGGCTTTTCAATGAGGTACATAAGCAGTTTTATGAACCAGGCGTTGAAGACTGGAATAAAAAGTATCCAGACAAGCCAATTGATGTAACCTTTGAGATCTATCCCAATCAGGAACTGGGCAGCAAGCTGCTCATTGCGCTCCAGTCCGGAACAGGCGCACCGGATATTTCAGACATTAACATCAACTACTTCTCGAATTTCCTTCAAGGTGATATTCAACTTGCTCCTCTCAACTCTATAGTAGATCCGGTACGTGACAAGTTCATTCAATCCCGCTTCGATTGCTACAGCAAGGACGGCGTTGTATACGGACTGCCTACCCATGTCGGTGCAACCGTTGTCTACTATAATAAAGAGCTGTGCGATGCTGCAGGCATTGATATCGATTCGCTTGATACCTGGGAGAAATTTGAGCAAGCAGGCCGCGACTACCTGGCAAAGACAGGCAAGAAATGGGTTGGCATTGAGACCGGCAACCAGCGTCCGTTCTGGCCCATGATTGTACAAAGAGGCGGAGATTATCTGGACAAGGACGGAAATGTTGTTCTGGACAGTGAAATTAACATTGAAGTACTCGAACAGCTGAACAGATGGTATAACGTAGACCAGTTTGCTGCCGCCCTCCCGGGAGGTTCCACAGCTACAGAGGAAGCATTCTCCTTCATCAACTCCGGAGAAATTGCATGCCTGATCATGCCCATGTGGTATATGAGCAGATATGTCAATTACATGCCTGACCTCAAGGGCAAGGTTTATGTAAGACCAATGCCCAGATCAGGACCCAATGATGCTCTCTCTGCAGGTATCGGCGGTACAGGTACCTCCGTCACTCTCCAAAGCAAGAATGTAGACTTGGCTGTAGAGGTCCTGGCACACTTGAAACTGACTCCCGAAGCAAATATCCGCTTCTGGACACATGCACAGTTCGATCCTCCCCGCTGGGATGTATGGGATGCGCCTGAACTTCAGAAGCCCGATGAATACTTCGGAAACGAAAAAGTATTTAACATGCTTCTCCAGCTCAAGGACAATATTCCTTCACCGAATTACGGAGACTTGAGTGCAGCAGCGCAGGATATTGTTATGAACACCGTTATGTATCAGGCACTGGAAGAAAAACAAGACCCGGCCACTGTTCTTAAGAGAGCCGCTGATGAATTAAGAGCAAAAAAATAATGTAAACAAAGCATTGAAGTATGTAATATGGCCTGTCATATAGGCAGGCCAGTCTTTTCTTAACATAGACAAAGGGAGTGAGTACGTGTCTTCCAGGTCATTAGTTGAGGACAAGAGTCTCTTTGGTATAGTAAAGCGGTTTCTGTACTCTCAGAAGGTGGCACCCTATGTACTTGTATCACCGTTTATTATATCTTTTTTGATTTTTTTCCTTGTTCCGACATTGCAGACAATCAACATGAGCTTCCACAAGGTAATCAGTCTGTACAAGATGGAATTTATCGGTCTTAAAAACTACACCCGTTTATGGAATGTGCACTTTTTAAATGCCATCAAAACCAATACTATTTATACACTGGCATGCGTTTGCACTATGATTCCTATACCTATGGTATTGGCAGTATTCCTGAATGACAGGACGTTAAGGGGACGTAATTTTTACAGATCGGTTTTCTTCATTCCCTCATTGACATCGGTTATTGTTGCAGGTGTGGCATTCCGTCTGATCTTTGGCTCTCTGCCGAATGCCTTGTTTAACTGGATGCTTGGTCTTGTAGGATTAGAACCGGTCAGCTGGAATATGGAATACTGGCCTGCCATGTTTATAATGGTGTGCCTGGCGGTATGGCGTGTAACAGGGGTATATATGATCTACTTCCTGTCCGGCTTGCAGTCAATTCCGGAAGAACTGTATGAATCTGCTGAGATCGATGGTGCGGATCCATTAAAGAAATTTTTCTACATCACCTTGCCTTTGCTGAAGCCAACTACCTTGTATGTACTTACCCTTGTAGTGTTTGAAGGCTACCGAATGTTCGGGGAAAGTTATGTGTACTGGGAAGAAAATACTCCCGGAGATCTTGGGCTGACTATAACCCGTTATATTTATATGGAAGCATTCCGGAAAAACGATATGGGATTTGGCTCAGCCATTGGTATTACTTTGCTCTGCATTGTTATGATCATTAACGTTATACAGCTTAAATCCTTCGGTTTCTTCAAAAAGGAGGATTAAACATGAGCTACTCAAAAATATACAATGCTCCAAAGAAAATTTTGATTTATACATTTTTTACTATAGCAGCTGTTATTGTATTAATCCCTTTTTATTATCTGATACTGGCTTCATTCACCGATACAACGCGTCTTTTTACCGATGGGCTGACTCTTATTCCCAGATGGGATCGAATGGGCTTTTTCAATTATGCCCGTACTGTAACTGATCGCGAAGGCGCTTATTGGGCATGGTACAGCAACAGCATTCAGATAGCAGTCTTATTTACAGTGGGTGGATTATTCTTCACCTCAATGGTAGGATATTCGCTGGCCACATACCGATTCCGGGGGAGAACCTTTATTTTTATCTTAGTGCTTATTGTAATGATGATTCCCATTGAAATTCTCATGCTGCCTCTTTATAATCTGACTGTTAAATGGCGGATAATTAACACTAAAGCCGGTGTTATCCTGCCATTTATGGTAGCGGGCAACGCAATTTTCTTTTTCCGTCAGTTCAGTACCAGCCTTCCTGTTGAATTAATGGATGCAGGCCGCATTGACGGAGCTACTGAATATGGTATATATTTCAGGATTATGGTCCCTCTCATGAAACCCGCTTTTGGTGCAATGACCATCCTGCTGGCTATGATGAGCTGGAACATGTTCGTATGGCCCCTTATAGTTCTGCGGGAAAACATGAATTTTACGATTCCGATAGGGCTTGCCTCCTTACTGACCCCTTATGGCAATAATTATGCATTGCTTATACCAGGTGCTGTACTTGCCGTAGTACCTGTTGTTATCGTGTTTCTGTTCAATCAGAGACTGTTTATATCCGGCCTTGCCAGTGGCGGCATTAAGGGCTGATACTAATACTATAAATTGGAGTAAAAAAGCATGAATGACAAGAAAAAGACAGCGAAAATCAGAGTTAAAAACGTATTAGGAAAATGTTCCATTAACAAAAATATCTATGGCCATTTTGCGGAGCACTTAGGCCGTTGTATTTATGACGGAATTTTTGTGGGTAAAAATTCACCTATTCCAAACCAGGACGGTATTCGCACAGACATTGTGGAAGCATTGCGCAAAATAAAAATTCCGGTTTTGCGTTGGCCGGGCGGTTGTTTCGCAGATGAATACCACTGGAAGAACGGCATTGGTCCCCTGGAGAAACGGGCAAAGATGATCAATACCCACTGGGGTGGAGTGGTGGAGGATAACAGCTTTGGCACTCACGAATTCTTTCGTCTCTGTGAGCTATTGGAAACCGAGCCTTATATCTGTGGCAATGTAGGCAGCGGCACTGTTCAGGAGATGAGTGAGTGGATTGAGTATATCAATTTTGACGGTGAATCTCCAATGGCGAATTTGCGCAGGCAGAACGGCCGGGAAAAGCCCTGGGGACTGAAATATTTCGGTATTGGAAATGAAAACTGGGGATGCGGCGGCAGGATGCGTGCCGAATATTATGCTGACCTTTACCGTCACTATGCAACATACGCCAGAGATTACGGAGATTATCGCCTTTTCCGCATAGCAGCAGGCCCGCGTGGATCCAATTACCACTGGACAGAGGTACTGATGAGGGAAGCAGGAGAGTTTATGGATGGACTTGGCTTGCATTATTATACCAGGATTGGTGATAAGGTAATAACGAAAAAAATGGCGGATGGAAATGAAATTTATCTAAGGGATGAAACAGTTTCCCGGGGCTCTGCTACCGAATTTGGAGAAAAAGAGTGGTTCGGTATTATGAAGGCAGCTTGGTTTACAGAGGAGTTAGTGGTGAAGCACTCTGCGATTATGGATAAATATGACCCCGACAAAAAGGTTGCTCTTATCATTGATGAGTGGGGAACCTGGTTTGACAATGAACCGGGCACTAACCCGGGATTCCTGTATCAGCAAAACACTATGAGGGATGCTGTTTCAGCTGCAATCAGCCTTAATATATTCAACAACCACTGCGATCGCGTAAGAATGGCCAACATCGCTCAAACCGTTAACGTGCTCCAGGCAATGATACTTACTCAAGGGGAAAAAATGCTTTGTACCCCGACATACCATGTTTTTGATTTATTTTCTCCGCATCAGGACGCTCACCTTTTGCCCACGGAGGTTGATGTGGATAAATATACTTACCATGGCGAAGAAATTCCCGGCCTTAGTGTATCAGCGTCAAAAAACAAGGATGGAAATGTATTCCTGACCATTGCCAATCCTGATCCTAATAACAGCGTCGAGCTATTAGTTGAAATAGAACCCGGCATTGTTATTAAGGAAATCCGCGGAAATATCGTTACATCCGGGAATATGCAGGACTATAATGATTTTGATTATCCTGACAAAGTTCGGGTTCGCCCCTTCGACAAGGCAAAACCTGCAGCGCATGGTGCTTTAGCAGCTATTCCTCCAATGAGCGTTGTTTCACTGAGCTGTGTCATATATGCAAATTAACGAATCTATCCGATACACAAGCATAAATAGAAGGCACTCTTTGCAGTTGCAAAAGGTGCCTTTGTTATTTTGTTTTAGTGCAAAAACTGCGTATTGCTGCACTCATTGAATTTAGCAAACCGTGTTATGCAGTTTTCAACTGCTTTTTTCACTCTTGCATTTATAATTGCATTGTTTTCATACCAGATATTTTTAACAATGAAGGCCTTAGTCTTTTTATCAACAGCCGGCTCCAGACGACCGATAAAATTGTCGTTATAAAGCAGAGGAAGGACATAATACCCATATTTCCGTTTATTAGCAGGGGTATAGATTTCCCAGGTGTAATCAAAGCCGAATAAGGCAAGGATGAGTTTCCTGTCCCACATCATGCAGTCAAGGGGTGCAATTAGCTCGCAGCGCGGTGTAAATTCATCTTCCTTCAGAACAGTCTCTATGAGTGATAAATCCTCCGCACGACAGTATAAGGTATCTTTTAAA
Source organism: Clostridiales bacterium (assembly GCA_012842605.1). Taxonomy (GTDB): domain Bacteria; phylum Bacillota; class Clostridia; order Caldicoprobacterales; family DTU083; genus DUSN01. Next base: position 13,094 of record DUSN01000022.1, on the reverse strand, counting down.
TCCTGCACCTTGATTTCAAGAATCCTGCCTTCATCAAGCAGTTCATTGAAAGCCCGGTTTCTCTGCTGTGCTGTCAGGCCCCATATATTTAGCCACGCATCGGACGGGCGGTTCCACATAAGCCCGACTGCACCGATACGCCGAAGAACACGCCATTTCTGGTGCGTGAAACCATCCGGCAGGGGGTCGGGGGCATTAAGCAGCTCTGCAGGTATGTGCTTTTCCGCCAGATCGTAATATTTACGGGTGCCCTTCTTGTGGTGAATAATAAGCTCGCCGGTGGAATACAGCTGCTCCAGTACAGAGCGTGCCGCATTGGTATCACCGTGCCAATTGCCGCTCCAATGAATGGCAGAATGCCAGTGAATACTTCCGTCTATGGGCAGCTCGGAAGAGCTTACCGGACCATGATTTTTGATGTAAGCTTTGGCATAATCCTCCAACTGGGCAAGCTCCCGGAATTGCTGACCGCTTTCTCTGGCAGCTTTACGGTAACGCTCAAAATACGGCCAGTCTTCTACAGGAATTATTGAAAGGTTTTTGTCAGGATAATCCACAAGCTTGCGGTCAATATACAGCAATTCGTAAAGTGTCTGCTTAGTGAAGTTTTTGACACGGGATTGCAGCGTAAGTTCTGCATTTCTGCCGCAGACATCGACAGGATCAAACTGAATGCACCCTGCCTGACGCACGAAATCCAAAACGCCTTGTTTTCCTATGAATTTGTGTTCACCAAGCAGCCCGTGCTTTAAAAGTATAAATTGCCTGGCTTGTCTATCAGTAAAATGGATCATAACATACCTCAGGATGCTATAGTAAAAAGCTTTGTCTCATATAAAAGCTTATATGACAGTATTATCTTCAGTACTTTGTTTGTCCCGTTGAATTGATGATGTTCTATGATTAACCGTATGATATCTTCTGCAACATCGTATGCTGTAATTCATATGTTATCTTTGTCTCAGTTCCCCGGCACCGTCATAGAAAAATTCGTCAGGCTTGCGCAGAATTCCCTGACTGTCGTAAAATTCTTCGTCGGGTCCGCGAAGTATGCCTAAATAATCAAAATAGTCATCGCCAGGCTCTCTTTCCAAGCCTTCCTTATCCATAAACTTTTCACCAGGCCTGCGCAGTCTTCCCTGGCCGTCATAAAAGGTTTCCCTTAAGGAAAACAAACCGGAATCACTCCAATCAAGTATTCACCAATATTATATCATAATCATCTGATATTTTGTTATTTGTTTTTGATATTCACCCTGTTTTTCGTAACATCGACATCGAAGTCCAGCTTTTTTCTGAACAGCAGCAATGTAAGATGGATGGAACCTACGGTCAGCAGCAGTATACGCATGAGCGTTGGAGACTCCTGCCGGGTGAGGGTTAAAAAGATCAGCACACCGGTAATTCGGCCGGCATTTAATGAAAATTCCTTTAATATTATATATTCCGTCCTTGACTGGTTGACATTTTTATCGATTACATTCAAGGTAGCCGAGTCAAATGGTACCTGGAAGAATGGCGCAAACAGGGCGTTGAGCAATCCGTAGGCCAACAGGGTAAAGAGATTGGTGTCAAAGACCAGGAAGGAAACTGATACCAGCATCATTACGGCACCTATGGTAAAAAGCAATATTCTTCTTTTTGGTTTGAGTATTTTTTCCAGCAGGCTGAATGATATTGCTGAAACAATGGAAGCTGCCATGGCCAGTTTGCCTATGGTAAATTCATTTCCGCCGGAAATTAAAATAAGCAGGTTGACCAAAAACATCAGAACGCCGTTGCGAATGCCGAAGAAATAATGTCCCAGCAGGGTATAACGCCAGACTGATGCAGCGCTTCTCCAGCACTTAAATAGCTCAACCGGCCTGTCAAGGGGCTTGGCTGTCATCATCAGGCTGATAAGCCAAACAGCTGTATATATTGCGGCTGAAATCATAAAAATCAGCCGGTATCCTGAAAATTGCGGCATTTTAGAGATAATATAGCCTGATGCTACCGGGGTTATTATATTGGATGCAGAGAAAATGATACCCAGGATGCTGTTGTATGTGTCCCGGTTCATCCTGCTGGTCAGGTCATAGGTTAGGATTTGATAGGCTGACCAGTAAAAACCGGCTGCTAATCCCAGCAGGGTACCCAATGGTATGACAAAGGTAGGGGCATTTCCCCTGGAAGCTAAAATTAACAGGAAAAAGGCCATATGCAGCAGCAGACCTATCCGAAGACAAAGGCTGGCCGGTCTTGCCTTTGTCATCCTGCCTGCCAGGTAAAAAGCTATGGGGATGAATATGAACTGAAAAAGATTAAACACTCCGATCATGGACAGATCATTCTTAGCCCGCCATAGGTAGACATTGACAAAGGTGCCTGATAAAGAAGTGGCTGTTGTGAACAAGCCTCCTACCAGCAGCAGTATTTTTGCTTCCCGGCTCAGGCGGGTACTTTTTTCTTCATTGTCAATTTTGGTTCTGTTTTTCATGGCTGTCTTCCAATCCACTTCTGCTCCGACACATAAAAATATACATTTTATATCTTGCGAATCACGGCTGCAAAATATAATGAAATAATTTGGAAGCAAAATAGCATAGTCCGGGCAGGCTAAAGTAATTTTGCGGCAAGTATTCAAAAACATTATGGAATCTGATATCCTATTATTGTTAAAGTTTGTTTAACTTCTACTTAACAGCTTATTTCAGAGGTGCCTGATGTTCGGTTACATCCTGCCAGACAAGCCGGAGCTTAAAATATGGGAATATGAAATATACAGGGCTTATTATTGCGGAGTTTGCAAGGCAATAAAACGAAACCATGGCAATATTAGCAGGCTTACGCTGAATTATGATACTGCTTTTCTGGCTTTGCTCCTGTCATCACTATTTGACGAACAGCAGGTGATACGGGACGGAATCTGCATGCTGCATCCTTTGAAAAAAAGAAAAATAGTAACGGACAATGAAGTAATTGAATATGCTGCCGATATGAATGTGCTGCTTTCCTGGTTGAATCTGAGGGACAAATGGCAGGATGAGGGTTCGTGGACAGCACTGGCAGGCATGAGGGTTCTGAAGGCAGCTTACAATAAGCTGAACAGAAAATACCCTGACAAATGCTGTATAATATTGGACCGGCTAAATGAGCTTATAGAACTGGAAAAAAGTCTGTGCAATTCCATTGACAGGGCAGCTGAGCCCTTTGCCAGGCTTATGGAAGAGGTTATTCTTTACCCGCCGGTCTGCCAGGATGAGAAGAATGCCGCCATCCTCCGGTGGATGGGGTATAACATAGGAAAATGGTTATATACCATAGATGCACTGGATGATTTGGAGAAGGATGTTCTGCATAAAGCCTATAATCCCTTCCTTTACCAGTACAATTACAATGGGGAAGATATTGTTGAGTTCAGAAGCCGTTTGTATAGGGATGCAGAGTTTAATCTGATGCATACATTAAGTGAAGTAGCAAAAAGCTTTGAGTTATTGAACTTCAGGCGATATAAGGGAATAGCCGGTAATATCATATATTTGGGCATGAAAAAGAAAACCGAAAGCATATTGGGAAGGGGTAAATGTCTTTGAGAGATCCGTATGAAGTATTGGAAATCAGCAGAGGAGCTACTAAGGAAGAAATTCAAAAGGCATACCGCAGGCTGGTAAAAAAATATCACCCTGATCAGTACCGGGACCACCCATTGGCAAAGCTGGCTGAGGAAAAAATGGCTGAAATAAATGAGGCATATGATTACTTAATGAAAAATGGCGGTACTGCAGACGGGTACAGGAGCAATGAACAATATCAAAGCCAGAGCGGCAGTTATTCGACCCATGATACTTTATTCCAGCAGGTAAGAATATATATTAATAATGGCAATTTAAACGCTGCAGAACAAATGCTGGACCAGTCCGGCAACCGCAGTGCAGAATGGTTTTTCCTCAAGGGGATTATATTTCAAAGAAGAGGCTGGTACAGTCAGGCATTGTCCCATTTGCAAACAGCAGTCAGCATGGAGCCTGGCAATGCAGAATACAGAAATGCCTTGAATGCCCTTAATTTTAATAACAGGGTTTACCGGGAAAGATCCAGCCAATACGGTGGACGGGATATGGATTTATGCACTATCTGTGAGTGCCTTGTCTGTACTGACTGCTGCTGTGAATGCATGGGAAGCGATTTTATTACCTGCTGCTGATTTGGCCTGGTATTGCTATAGCAAATTAATAGCATTGATATATTTACAATGCATTATAAAATTTGATATTTTAACATATTTCACTAGTGTAATTAAGAGCTATAAATATATAGTCTGAGAATAGGAAGAGTGATATGGCTGACTGGAAGAATCAAAGGACTGCCAAACCAGGCATGCCGAAAACGGTTGCCTTAAGCGGCATTTTACTGGCACTTACAATACTGGTCTTATATGCAGAATCTTTTGCTCCTGCCGGCAGGTTGTCTTTATTTGCATTAAGCTCATTTTTTGTATCTGTTATAGTATGCGAGCTTGGCATTAAGGCAGGGTGGCTGTTTTACATAGGTTCTTCACTGCTTTCATTTGCACTGATACCCGACAAGATAGGCTTGCTTCCTTATATTTTGTTTTTCGGCCTTTATGGTATAATCAAATACTATGCGGAAAGATCCAGGTACAGGTTAACGGAATTTCTAATTAAATATGCATTTTTCAACCTATGCGTATTTCTGGCTTACTACCTGGCCAGGGAGCTTTTTACAGGTCAGCTGGAAATCAAGCTGTCTCCGTGGATAATTATTCCCGTGCTGGAGATCACATTTGCAATTTATGACTATGTTTATTCACTGTTTATTCAATACTACCGCAGTAGAATAAGGAAGGCTCTGGGATTATAGCAGCTTTTCAAATGCAAGCCTTTTGCTGCCGTCTTCTAAGTATATGATGCCGCAGTACTGGAAATTGCATTTCTTAAGAAATTTCCTCATGGGCAGATTATCCTCATGTGTGTCTATCCTGATGCTGGGAACGTTTTTGCTGAGGCAAAGATTTTCAATGCACTCCATCATATAACCAGCAGCACCTGTATTCCTGTAAGAGCCGGCCACAGCTACCCGGTGAACCGCTGCATAACTGCCTGCGGTTAACCATTCCCCTTCATAAATTGTATTATAGGTCTTTTCTCCGTCAAAGAATACGGCAGCTGTACCTGCAAGAGTATCATTATCTGCCAATACGTAACTGCAGCCCTTATTTATATCATTTACTATTGTATTTGCGTCCGGATATCCGTCCTGCCACTGGTCAATACCGTTACCCTTCATATAAGCTTGAGCCTGTCTTATTATCTCCATTATACCTGGAAGGTCTGATATTGCAGATTTGCGGAATTTCATATTTACTTGCCCCTTCAATCATCATTGCGGGATATAAATTTATTTTACAACATAATAATCACTGCCGTCCATAAGTATTAGGTGTTGCCAGTTAAGCACAGTAATAAATCAGGCATATCGTAAATTAATTCAGGCAAAAACTTACAAGCAATTATCTTTTTGCATACACAATTATGATATAATAAATGCTATATAACGTTTATACATAATTACTATATATACAGGGTGTATATGATATAAAGAAAGTAAATGCGAAAGAGGTGTATTATATTGCTGGAGATTATTGAACTCACTAAGAAATTTGGTGAGGTAAAGGCAGTCAACGGCATCAGCTTCCAGGTGAATGAAGGAGAAATATTCGGCCTTTTAGGGGAAAATGGTGCGGGTAAAACAACAACACTTAGGATGCTTGCCACAATGCTGCAGCCTACTTCCGGAACTGCCATTTTAGGAGGTTATGACCTGATCCGTGAGCCTGAGAAGGTCAGAAGCCGGATCGGTATCCTGTTCGGCGGAGAAAGCGGGCTGTATGACAGGCTTACAGCAGCCGAAAATATTGCTTATTTTGGACGCCTGAATAATATGGATGAAGGTAAGCTGAAAGAGAGGATCCGTGAGCTGGCCAAGGTTTTTGACATGGAGGAATACATAGACCGGCGTGCCGGGAAGTTTTCCAAGGGTATGAAGCAAAAGGTGGCTTTTGCCAGATCCATTGTACATAATCCGGATATTATGCTTTTTGACGAACCTACTTCCGGACTGGATGTCAGCGCAATACGAAATGTGCATGAGTTCATTCTGGACTGCAAGGCTCAGGGGAAAACCATTGTCCTGTCCAGCCATACCATGAGTGAAGTGGAGAAGCTGTGTGACCGGATTGGAATCATACACAAAGGTAACCTGGTTGCTCAGGGAACTATTGCAGAATTACTGGAGCAGCATAGCTGCGGCAGTATGGAGGAAGTTTTTGTGAAATTGGTAGGTGAGAAGTTATGAGCCTTAAACATGTATGGATTGTATTCAAGAAAGAAGTAAAAGACATTTCCAGGGACAGGCGTACTCTGCTGACAAACCTGCTCATTCCCATTATACTGATGCCTTTGCTGTTTACCTTCCTTGGAGGCAGCATGAAAAAGATGGAAAAGGATATTACTGAAAACATTACAGTAGCGTTGACAAGGGAATCGGATACGGAAGAGATTCGCAATTTACTGGAAAATGAGGTATTTAAAAATTATCCCAATATCAAGCTGAACGGGAGCGTGGATAATCCGGCAGAGGCTATACAAAACGACAAGTTTCGCTTTGTTATAGATGTGGAAAAAGATTTTTCATCGCGTTTAGAGCAGGGAATACCATACACCATAACCATCCATTACGATCAGTCGGACACCAAGTCATCCGGCAGTTTCGGTATTCTGGCCGAGGCTATACGTTCTTACAGCCAAAAAACGGTAAAAAACCGCTTAATAGAAATGAATATTGATCCTCAAATTCTTGAACCGGTAACTATTCAACAGGTAAACGCAGCTAAAGATAATGCTTCCGGGAATTTTATGATTATGATGATGCTGCCCATGATGGCTTCTATTTTGATTGCGGTTGGAGGTATTCCGGCAGCTACTGACCTGGTAGCCGGTGAAAAGGAGAGAGGTACTTTTGAACCGCTGCTCACAACTCAGGCCGGACGCATGTCTGTGCTTTTCGGAAAATATTTAACGGTAACGCTGTTTTCATTCGTAAGTGTGATAGCTCAGTTAATTGGTGTAGTTATCGGCGGAATGATAAATCCCACATTCTTTACCATGGTTGAAGGGGGCAGCGGAGAGCTGAGCTTTTCCATACCAACCGGAGCATTGCTGCTTTCGATTCTTACCATTATAACCCTGGGAATGGTCTTCTCTGCAGTACAGCTTGCTATCAGCACCTATGCCAGGTCTTTCAAGGAAGCTCAGACATATCTGTCCTTCCTGATTTTTGCAGCAATGATACCAAGCTATGCCACCATGATGATGCAGCCTGATGATTTGCAGCTGTATATGTTCATAGTACCGTTATTGAATGCCATTGCATCGCTTAAAATGATTCTTGGAAGCGTGATTAACTACACCTATCTGGGAATTGGCCTGGGTACATCCTTGATTTATGTTATTTTGTCCCTTATGTTTGCGGCTTGGATGTTCAACAAGGAAAAATATTTATTCAGGAATTAGGCAATAAATGCATCTGACGGAAAATTAAAGTTAACAGCATAAAGCATAAATGGAGGTTTTATACAGAAGATTAGGGAAAAATATCAGTTGACAGGTGTATATACAGCTGTTATGATTTATATAAAATTTTTTTAGGAGGCTTTCGTATGGATACCCGAAGGTTTACCATAACAGCATTGTTAACTGCACTTGCAATTATTATTCCCTTTGCAGTGTTCTTCAAGGTTATTATACCTCCCTTTACAGCCACCCTTGGATCCCATGTGCCTATGTTTTTATCAATGTTTATAGGGCCTTGGGCAGCGATAATGGTGGGGCTGGGATCGGCTTTGGGATTCTTCATGAACCTGGGTCCATTAATAGGAGCAAGGGCATTTATGCATGTATTTGTGGCTTTGGCCGGTTCCGTCTTACTGAAAAAGGGTTTTTCCTTTTGGGCTGTTGTTTTGATTACCGCGCCTTTGCATGGACTGCTTGAGGTATTGGTAGTTTATCCTTTTGTTGACTATAATGCATATAATTTGTTTATTATAACCGGAGTCGGTACCATGCTACATCATTGTGTAGATGCAGCTATCTCTTATGTCCTGATGAAGCTTCTGAATAAATCAAGGGTCTATTATTTTGCCGGAGTATAAGTGCCTGTCCCGGTGCAAGCACTATGCAGGAATATATATAAAGTAAAGTCAAAGTATTTGCATATAAACAACGAATATCTGAATTATGAGGCGCAGGCCTCTTTTTTTATGACGTATTGCAATATTTCCGCAAATTAGATATACTTTTCCTGTATAGTGGGGTTAAATACACATCTGTAATTTCTGCATGTCTTTGGCTGTATTACAAAAAATAAGGGGGCATTCAAGTGAAGCTGAATTACAAAAGAACATTTTTTATTGGTCTGGCATTCTTATCCATATCTGCATTCTGGCAATTATATGACAGCATCATTCCATTAATGCTTAAAAACACATTTCTCCTGGGAGAAACACTAACAGGAGTAATCATGGCTCTCGACAATATCCTGGCTATATTCATGCTGCCTCTCTTTGGTGCTTTATCAGACAAGACAGACACACGTTTTGGAAAGCGAACCCCCTTCATAGTTACAGGTACGGTGTTAGCCGTTATTTTCATGCTGCTGATTCCCTATGCGGACCAGGCAGTTAATTTTACTCTTTTCATCATAGCTCTGGGTATTACCTTGATTGCCATGGGAACATACCGTTCACCGGCTGTTGCACTGATGCCGGATTTGACGCCCAAACCTTTGCGCAGTAAAGCTAATGCCATCATCAACCTGATGGGAGCGGTTGGCTATATCTTTGCTCTGGCTGTTATAAAGCTGCTGGTTAAAAAAGAGGCTAACCCTGACTATACGCTGGTTTTTGTACTGGTCGCAGCTCTGATGGTTATATCCGTGCTTATTCTGGTTCTGACCATACGTGAGAAAAAGCTGGCAGCAGAAATGGCAGAACAGACATCATACAATATGGATGATGATAAAAAAGACCAGGAAGTGAAAGGCGGACCTTTGCCCAAAGAAGTTAAGAAAAGCCTTTTGTTCATCCTTGCTTCCATATTTTTATGGTTTACTGCTTATAACGCCGTGACAACTGCTTACTCCAGGTATGCCGGAGAGGTCTGGGGACTGAAAGGCGGAGATTTTGCTGATTCATTAATGATTGCCGGTGCCGCAGCCATTGTCAGTTACATACCAATAGGCTTTATTGCCAGTGCTATTGGCAGAAAAAAGACCATTATAATAGGAATAGTTATGATGTCCATTTCCTATTTCTGCGGATTTCTGTTCATAAAATATTCACCATTGATTAACTTGGTCTTTGCTTTTACAGGTATTGGCTGGTCGGCAATAAATGTAAACTCATATCCCATGGTGGTGGAGATGAGCCGCAGCGGGGATGTTGGCAAATATACCGGTTATTATTACACCTTTTCCATGGCTGCCCAGATTTTTACCCCAATCTTTTCAGGCTTTCTGCTTGAGAAAATATCCTACCGGATACTGTTCCCCTATGCGATTGTATTTTCACTACTGTCCCTTTGCACCATGCTAATGGTACGGCATGGAGATTCCAGGCCGCCCAGGAAGAAGATAGGTCTTGAGCAGTATGACAATTAAAGTATAAACCTTAGATTGCAATTTTCTTATGTTTTTGAAGGATTTTTTACAAAGATGTCGAACAGTATACAATATTATCCTGTGTACATAAAATTCCATATTTGCAAACAATAAACTTTGTGGACAATATACCATTAGCTTGCTGAGAGGGGACATTAACATGTTAAAGATTTCAATATTCGAGCTTTTTTGGGCAGTTATACCCGAGGCTTTTATATTCATTTTTGGTGTATATATAATGACTAACAAGCCATTTGAATATAAGAGGATTATGGTCAGCGGTTTGGCAGCCGGCATCGCTACATATTTAATCAGGCTGCTGCCTCTTTTCCCAGGGGCAAATATGTTTTTTGTCATACTTATTTCAACAGCCTTGCTGGTTGCGGTAAACAAAATATATATAATACAAGCAATTTCTTCATTCCTGACTTTGGTGGTTGTCCGGATTGCAACAGAATGGCTGAATTTATTTGTTCTGTTTGAACTGCTGCATATTAAGTTAGACCCGAATATAGATCCGGTACACAAGACGCTGTTATTCATTCCGTCGATGATTTTGTTTCTGTTAATTGTTGTCGCTATTTACTTCATAAAACGAAGGAGGTCTAAGAAAATCTCAAATGTATCTGATTGAACGGCTGTCAAAACAAATCGCAAGCAGCACCGCGAAAGCTCTCAATTTGGACAAGGACCGTGAAGAAGTTATTGCTTATGGTGCTTTAAACTTTTTACATACGATGATGACTACTGTTCTGCTGGTTCTGTTTGGATTGTTGTTTGGTTTACTGCTTGAGGTTTTGTTAATAGCATTGACATCTGCTGCAATAAGAAAATACTCAGGAGGGATGCATGCCAACTCTCCCAATCATTGTGCTATTATCAGCCTGCTGCTTTTTGGCGGGTTATCACTGGCAGTTAAATATATACCGCTGTTTACCCAATTTGTGGCAGTATTGGTTTTTCAGGCAATCGTCTTATTCTCTGCCCTGATATTGTTTGCAGCGCTCTGCCCGGTAGATTCACCCAATAAGATGATAACCAATCCGGAAAAAAGAAGGAAATTGCGCAGGACTTCAATTATAATGGTACTGTTGTTTCAGGCGTTGACCATACCCTTGTGGATATGGTATTTGAACACAGGGGAAGATATGGCACTTAGGCTGATTGCATGTACCAGCACTGGTTTAGCGTGGCAGGTATTAAGTATTACAATTATTGGCCGATATATAATTAATAAAATAGAGTTTTTATTAACCCGAATGGGGGTATAAAGGAGGTGAACTGAATGGCTAAGAAGATTTTTGTAGCTGCAGCCACCTTGTTCACAGTAATCGCTGCTATTGCTTCGGCTTCTGCTTGCTGGATTTGGATGTATCAGCCAGAAGAGCCAAAGTCATTACAACAGGAGTAAGGGGAAAGGCCGAGTAATCGGCCTCCTCTCCTTTACCGACACATAGGGATGGATAATATGAAACTTGACTTTAACAGACAAAAGCGGATATTTGAATATCTATTCATCAACAAGTTTTTCACTTTATTTATTTTTGGCATGGTTGCATTCAATGAATACATGAAGTATGTCAATTACCAGTTTGACAATGAACAATACTTTAATGATATCATTCCTATTACCATCTTTATGGTTATTATGCTATTAATAAGCAGGCTGTGGTTTGCTACTCTTAAGCTGGAGAAAAGCAGCAAGAAATATAAGATTATACAGTTTGTTGAGTCTTTTATTATATTTTCCATGTTTACCATACTCATAGCTTATGCTCCGGATGTTACACAATACAAGCTGCTATTTTTGCTTGTCATAATTACTTCCTCATTACAATATGGTTTTAGGTATGGCATTATAATTTCAATTATTGCATCGGGAATTGTTCTGACTATTGATCTGATCTATATGCGCAATGCTATTGTTAATGAAGCCTTTCAGAATGATCTGATCCTTATAGGCGTATTTATACTGACAGCCTGGCTGCTGGGATATTATGAAAAAATTGAGCGGGAACACAGGGAATATATTACCCAGCTGGCAATTTACGATGGTCTTACTGAGATATACAATCACCGACATTTTTACGATTCTCTGAAGATGTTTACAAATAAGGCCAAACAGTCTAATACCCACGTTTCCTTGTTGATTATAGACATTGATCATTTCAAACACTACAATGACATGTTTGGTCATCAGCAGGGAGATGCAGTACTCAAAAAAATCGCATCTATTTTAAAAGAAAATACTCGCCCCGAAGATTTTGTCGCCCGATACGGCGGTGAAGAATTTGCTGTAATCCTGCCGAATACTGATGAGAAAAGGGCATTGATTGTGGCTGAACGCATCAGGCAGGTAATTGAGAAAACCGAATTTGAAGGAGAGGAATACCAGCCTAATGGTAATCTGACCGTTTCCATCGGTGTTTCAAGCTATCCGGATAAGGCCCAGAGTGATACCGATCTGGTTAAGTCTGCAGATGATGCACTCTATCGTGCTAAGTTCTTCAACAAAAACCGCGTTGAGACCTATTTTTCCATATTGCAGGAACTAAAGGATGATATTTCAGAGAAAGACATTACGCTTCTAACATCAATCAAAACTTTGATAAGTGTAATCAATGCAAAGGATCGCTATACATACGGGCATACCGAAAGAGTGGTTATGTATGCCCAAATGATAGGAGAAAAGCTGAAGCTTTCAGAAGAGGATATGAAAAACCTGAAGTATGGGGCATACTTGCATGATATAGGAAAAATCAATATTCCTGAGCAGATATTGAACAAGAAAATGCCTTTGACCAGCAAGGAATGGGATATTTTGAAACAGCATCCAGCCAATGGGGCGGAGATAATAAGTCCGGTAGAATGTCTGTCCAAAGTAAAACCGGTCATTCTTCATCACCATGAACATTATGATGGAACAGGATATCCTTATGGTCTTAAAGGCGAGGATATTCCCTATCTGGCGCGTATCATGACGGTTGTGGACAGCTTTGACGCTATGACTTCAAACCGGGTGTACAAGCCCAGGAGACAATTTGACGAAGCCATTGAGGAACTAAGAAAATTTAAGGGGATCCAGTTTGATCCGGAGATTACCGACGTTTTTATCAGTGTATTGCTGGAAAACAAGTTCTCTTTCTCTTCGGGCGATGGTTTGAACAGGAGATCCTGGATGATGTCATCGATAGAAACGCTGCATTCATAGCAGCATATAATAGCGACATATATCGGAAGATGTATGTCTTTTTTTTGTGCGCCCAGCATGGGCGCAATCTAACGGGTGAAAGTCCCGAGTACGGGTTGATAGTGCCAAGTACATAGCCAAGAGCAAGGGTGTCCTCGGTGACGAGGAATCTGAAGGAAGCTGGAGG
>DUSN01000124.1 GCA_012842605.1 Clostridiales bacterium | reverse complement strand
GCTGCAGCACTACTATTTCCAATCAAGGAGGATACCAATGAGTCATAATGTCTACATATATATTCTTGTGATGGCAGGAGTAACATACTTAATTAGGTTGCTTCCTCTTACTTTGATACAAAAAGAGATAAAAAACAAAACAATCCGTTCCTTTCTGCACTATGTGCCTTATGTAACTCTCGCGGTTATGACTTTTCCGGCAATTCTTTATGCCACAGCAAGCATATGGTCTGCATTGGGTGGACTTGTTGCTGCAATTGTACTTGCTTACAAGGGAAATAGCCTCTTCAAGGTATCACTTTCAGCATGTCTTGTTGTATTTATAATTGAACTATTTGCATAAAAAGATTTATGTTAATAAATCTGCCTGATAAAACTATTACAGGGGAGATTAAAATTAACAGGCAAGTTACTTTTCAGGCAAATGTATTGTTTTGAGCGGGGACCATTTAGGCAGGTTTCTGAATTCAATAACATTTTTATTTAAGTTTATCTATCCTAATGCCATTGGTCATATCTATTGCTCCTTGATATTGTTCCATCAATCGAATATAATGAAAAAAGATTTAGAGGTGTTAAGGGGGCAATATGAAATGAAATATATATCACCCAAAGAAGCCGCCGAAAAATGGGGAATTTCCCAACGCAGGGTACATACACTCTGCAATGAGGGCAGAATCGAGGGAGCGGTTCGCCACAGCAGGGTATGGCTGATTCCCGAATCGGCTAAAAAGCCGGCAGATGAACGTATCAAATCGGGCCGGTATATAAAAAACAATCAACAACAATCGGCGGTTTCTGTAAAAGCTGATGCAGTAGCTCCCTTGACACAGCCAGGTTTAGAGGAATACCCTTTCCACAGACCCAGACCTCCACGCACTGCCATCTCAAGACCTCATCTGATAAAAAGAATTGCCCCGCCTGGCAGCAGCCTAACATACATCCACGCCGACGCAGGTTATGGTAAAACTACTCTCTTGACACAGTACACCGCAGGACGCAGTAACGTGATCTGGCTCTCCCTGGACGAACGGGACAGTGATCTGATGAACTTCTTACGCCATTTAGAGAATGCCTTCCGAAAGAAACTGCCCCGCTTTGATTTTTACGTCACCGACCTACTTCCCTTCGCTGCTGGCAATACCTTTGTCTCCACGGCATTGGAGTCGCTCTTAAAGGCTGTGGGACACCGCAGGCTCATCCTTATACTGGATGATGTCCATCTCATTGGGAACGGAGCTGCAATGGATTTCCTAACCAGGTTGGCTAAAAGTTGCCCTCCTAACCTCACCCTTGTCATGGCTGGACGCCATGAGTTGTGGAGCAGCCTTTTCAGGCTCAAGCTTGAAGGACGTGTCGCCGAGCTTACAAAGGCCGACCTCCGCTTCAGTCGGGAGGAAGCGGAAAAGCTTTGGGGCTTTTTTGACGAGGCTGTCTACCAAGCTGCTGAGGGCTGGGCTTTAGCTTTGCAATCATACCGGATGGCAGCAGAGGGTGGAAAGTTACTACTGCCTCATAGTGACCGAAACTTGAACCAATATCTTTTGAATGAGATTTTTTATCAACTCCCTGAAGAAACGCGTCATTTCCTGCTGGCAACCGCCTGGTTGCCCGAACTTAATCCAAAAGAGTGTAACAGGCTATTGGGTATTACAAACTCGCGAGAAATTCTTGACAGGCTTGTTCTTGGGAATACATTTACTGTCCAGATTTCTTCTGACGTTTACCGCTATCATACCCTTTTCGCTGCATTTTTGCGGCAGAACGGCAAAGGATTGGGGGAAGAAATCCTGCGCCGGGCTATGTCCGATTGTTTTGCCCGCCGCGAATACGAGCAGGCTGCAGATTATGCTTTGCTAATCAAGGACGGAGCCTTTATCCACGATTGTGTCAGAGCTGCCTTGGGCAGGCCTTTCGGCAAGGGAAACTATGGCAACCTCAAAGGGTGTTTCGATTGCATGGAAGCCCAGCACACTCCCCTCTCCCCTGAGGTTCTTTTAGCAAGGGGATTATATTTGTCAAGCCAGGGACGTTTTTATGAAGCCGAAAAGTGCTTGAATGAGGCGCTACCAAAACTTGATAGTGATAGCAGGGTTCTACTGCAGGTTATGGCCCATAAAGCCAGAATTCTACGCAACAAAGCTTCCTTTGAGGAAAGCAGCCGCTTGATCGATAGTTTACTACCCCTGCCGGATGACGCTCCCACAGAGGACTTGTACCTGTTGATTATCGAAAAAATCCATAATCTTACTCTGTCTACCCGTCTGCTTGACGCCTTGGAGCTGACCCTCTCAATGATGGAAAAATGCGCGGCACTCGGAAACGCAAGGGTCAAAGCATGGTTTGAACGGTATCTGGCTGTCATTTATTTTTATCAGGGCGATTACATGAAGTGCCTTCATTACTACGAAAAATCTTTATCCCTTTCTGAAGAAGAACAAGACTGGCTGGCACGCCACTGCGTGGGTGCTTATGCAGCCAAAGCGTATCAGGTGACAGGACAGGAAAAAAAGGCTGTTCCTCTTGTGGAAGCTGAACTTTCCCGAATTCGCCGTCTCGGGTTCCATGAGGAGCTGAGCTTAAACTACCTGATGTATGCCGAAATACTACTCGCCGAGGAAATGCGGAAATGCAGCCAGGGTTGTTTGTCGGAATTATCTGGCTTCTATAGTTATCTGGAGCTGGCGGAGGAACATATTGCTTTAAGCCGCAACAACGGAAATTTTACGCTCTTTGCAAAAATATTGCATATGGGAGCAGATCTGTTGGTTCAGCCCGAAAAGTCGCTGCTTTGGATTGAAGACATCATGCGGTTGGTTGAGCACGCTTCCCCCTTCTTCAGGACCCTGGCCTACGGGCGCGTGGCCAATGCTCTTCTTACGCTGGGACAGGATTTGGAACAGAGTAAAGCTTACTACATACAGTGTATTGAAACCGGAAAGGCAGCAGGAACCTTGGGTGTTCCAATGATCGCTTATGGTGATTTGGCTGTCCTTTACCTCCGGGAAAAGAATGAATCCAAAGCGGAGGAATGTGTACGCCGGTGTCTTTTAATGTCCATGCAATACGGCCACCGCTACTATTTTCAGATAAAATCTCTGTTCGGCGAAGTACTGAAATTTGCTCTGAGCCGTAACGTTACCCCTGAGTTTACCCGAGAAATGCTTGCATATATCGGCTATGCGATACAGCGGGTATACATCAATACTCTAGGAACCTTTTACATAGCTCCGGCTCACGACCGGCGCTCCAGCGTCAAAATCCGCACCCAGAAATCAAGAGAACTATTGGCCTATCTCCTTGAGCACCGGGAAGGTGTCAGCCGACAGCGGATCTTCGCTGACCTGTGGGGAGACAGCGAAGCTGATGTAACCAGATTGTTCCATACCCGGCGGGGCGAAATACGAAGAGCCTTTGAAAACATAGGAGCAAAAAACCCTATTCTGCGGGAAAAGGATGTATATAAACTGAACATGGAGGAAATTGTCTGTGACCGTGATATCTTCCAGCAAGCAGTTGAGGATTTTCAAAAGAATCCTGTTCCGGAAAATGCACAAAGGGTGGTTGAACGCTACACTGGACGCTATCTGGACGATATGGAAGCGCTATGGGCCGAAAGCACCAGGTTATACTGTGAGAATAACTTTCTTCAAGCAGCAGAAACTTTGCTGGAAAGCTATCGGGAATCGGGTGAGCGTGCTAAAACCGTGGATCTTTTGCGCCGCTGTACCTGCTTGAGCTACCAGGGACATCGCATTGATGCTGCGAAGGAAAGCAAAAGAAAAAAGAATAAATAACCGCTGTCTGCTCGGGCGGCGGCTGTAAAAGCGCGGGAGAACGCTATCTCCTGCGCTTTTTCGTGCTATTTTTTCAGGTTTAGATATTTTTGAAAAAAATTTTACTTTTGGTGGTACTTTTGGTGGTAGTCCATTTTTTATAATTAAGGTAGTAATTTATAGAATTTATGGTACTTTTCATTTGCTTAAAAGAACAGAAAAAATATAGGGGGTTAAAGACATGAAAAACATCTTTAAAAGAATGAGGTCGTTAAAACCGCTTATATCCATAACGATGATAATATCCATGGTACTGATAATAACCATGCTGGGTGACTTTATAGGCGGACCTTTTGCGACAGCGCAGGTATACGCGTCGCCTTTGGATGATATTCTGGAAGATGTACTTGAAGAGACAGGCCTTAAAGATGCAGCGGACAAGCTGTCGTCATTCATGGGCGAAGGCCAGCTGGAGGCGCTGCAAAAGGCTTTCTCGAGTTTAACAGGCGACAAAAGCCTGGAGGAAGCCGGTGTGGAAACCACACAGGAAATATCAGGTATCATGAAAATACTGCAGGACCTGTCAGCCACCGGCAACATAGGTATATCCATGCTTAGGGCGATACCTATTAGCTTCTGAAAACAGCGGCCTGGAACTATAAATACCCGTTTCAGGACCAGCTTTTGATTTACGCGCAG
>DUSN01000021.1 GCA_012842605.1 Clostridiales bacterium | reverse complement strand
AGTAAATTTAAAATGTCAATACTTAATTTAAAAATATTAATATTAAAATTTAATAATTTAATTATGAATTTGATATTATTAATACTAATGTTTATAAATTTACTATTAATCTTAGATGCAAGGTTAAATGGCATTTGTACTGTTAACTAATATGTTATAATTGAGTTCAGGTGTTGTTAGGTATTGGATGAGAGTATGAACATTGAAGGAATTTCATGTTGTTTGTTGTATTATACTATATAAAGCAAGAAATGAATATCGTTATTAATTTGATTTATTGCATCACGGCTGACTGCATGCAGTAACATAAATATGAAGTACATTACCGGGCATATCGGAATTGAAAGGAATTATGCACAATGGATATAAAGAGAAGCAGATATGATATTTTTATAGAAATAAGCTGCTTATTGTGTTTAGCAGGTACAATAATATATTTGGCAGCAGTCTGGAAGGACATCCCTGATAAAATACCGGGACATTATAATGCAATAGGAGAAGTTGACAGAATCGTAAGCAAAGGATCTTTGATTGTACTTCCTGTCATTTCCTGGATCATGTATGCCGGAATGACTGCAATAACAAGATTTCCGCAGATTTGGAATACCGGAGTAAGCGTTACTGAAGAAAATAAGGAAAAAGTATACCGTACATTAAAGGATATGATGGGTACCCTCAAATTGCTGCTGATAGCCGTATTTGCTTACTTAACAATAAATTCTGCTATGGCAAAGCCCTTGCCGGTTCTGTTTTTGCCGGTATTTTTATGTATAATGTTTGGAATTTTAATCTACTTTATTGTTAGGCTGGTAAAAGTCAAATAGAAGTATGATGACGTTGAACGAACTTCTTTTTGCTCACCTGGATTAATCCGCAGGAATGTATAATTGGGTACTCCAATATGGCAGGAAGCTCATATCAAGCTTGTACAGATTTTATAGATTCTCTTATTAACAATTCGGTTTTTAGCCTGCTTATAGACGGACCTCCTGTATTTTCCTTATTAAGCCTTGATAATAAAACTTGAGCTGCTTTTTCGCCTATTTCTTTCATGGGCTGAACAACAATTGATAATGAAGGCTTAACTATTTTAGCCAGTTGTATATTGTCAAAGCCAATTAACGACATCTGGTCAGGAACCTTTATGCCTTTTTCATTGATCGCCATTATAGCACCCAGTGTCATTTCATAGTTCGTTACATAAACGGCTGTAGGAGGGTTTTCCATTTTTAGCAAGTGGATAAGCATATGGTAACCGCTTTCCACATCATATTTTCCATATTGAACAAGGTCATTATCGACCTTGACAGCATAGTCTTCATGGGCACGAACATAGCCTTTGAGTCTTTCCTTTGTAGTATAGATATTGCTTGGACCGCAAATAATGCCTATGCGTTTATGGCCTCGGATAATCAGCTGTTCTACAGCGTTATACGATGCATTAATATTATCCACCAGCACTACATCACATTGTACGTCTTCTAAGTACCGGTCTATAAATACAACCGGGATGCCTTTTTCAACTACACTCTGGATAAAAGCTGCGTTATTGCTGTGAGGTACCATAATTATTCCATCTACCTTTCTGCTTAGAAGGAAGTCCAGCTTTTCTCTTTCCAGATGCGGATCTTCTCTGTAATCACAAATAATAGAGCTGTATCCGTTTTGTAACAATATATTTTCAACATTGGATATAATGCTGGTAAAAAAGATATTTTCCAGGCTGGGGATCATTATTCCCACTGTCATTGAGCGGTTTGTTTTCAAGCCCCGTGCCATTTCATTAATCTTAAAATCCAAAACCTTTATTGCTTCATCAAGAAGCACCTTGTTTTTTTCCAGAACATTTCCTCCGTTGATGTATTTTGATACTGTAGCAATTGACAGGCCGGTATACTTTGCAATATCTTTTATTGTTGCTCCCATTAACGACACATCCTGTAAGCTAAACGTTTAGTTCTTTGCCTAATATATTTTCAATGTTTACAAATATTATATAATGCTTTATACTCAATTTTCAATTTGTTTTTTATTAAAATGCTGACAAACCCTATAAAATCTGATAATGGTTTTGTTGTTGACTACCTGTAATGTATTATGATACTATTTTTATAGCGAAACGTTTAATTTAGTTCATGTTAAAGGGTCCATTCTATATACAATTATTATATAATCAATATAATTTAGGGGGTCATAATCATGTCTCTTGTAAACCCTTTGTATTTCCTTAAGAAGGCCAGAGAAAAAGGCATTGCCATAGCTGCTTTTAACGTACATAATCTTGAAACAATTCAAGCTGTAGCAGAAGGGGCAGCAGAAGAACATGCGCCTGTCATTATTCAAACCACACCCGGAACTTTAAAGCATGCAGGCATTCCATATATTGCAGCGTGTGTTAAAGAAGCCGCAAAACTCTATGATATTCCCATTGCCCTTCATGTAGATCACTGCCCGTCATTAAAAACAATAGCCCAATGCATCCAGCATGGTTATACATCTGTTATGATTGATGGCTCAAAGCTTCCCTATGAAGAAAACGTAGCGCTGGTTAAAAAAGCGGTTGAAATAGCCCACTATTGCGGAGTAGCGGTGGAAGGAGAAATAGGGCGGATCGGAGGTACGGAAGACGAGATTTTTCTTGATGAAAGGGAGGCAGCTTTTACTGTTCCCTCAGAAGCAAAAGCATT
>DUSN01000108.1 GCA_012842605.1 Clostridiales bacterium | reverse complement strand
CCCACTTTCCGCAGTAAAATTTCTTAATTTTATATTTTTTAAATTCTTCCAATACTTTTTATAAAATCTCTTCCCATTTTACCTTGATGACTCTCTCCCCTAGCTCTGAATCCACAACTCATCTTGGTCATTATGGCCTTATTGCTGGCGTATTTGACGAACTTGGCATTTCAGATTTGATTGACACTCTTCTCCCCAAGAAAAGTGGCCATAACATCCCTCATTCTACTGTTCTTAAGGCAATGTGTATCAATGGTTTAGGGTTTACTGAACGTCGTCTTTACCTGTTTCCTGCTTTTTTTGAAAACTTACCCACTGAAAGGTTACTGGGAGAAGGTGTTCTCCCAGAACACCTTAATGATGATGTTTTTGGCAGAACTCTGGACAAAATCCAGGAATGCGGAGCAACCGAACTCTTCAACCACATTATTTTGCAAGCTATGAAACACGTTCCTATTAACCCCCGTTTTTGCCATACAGATACTACAAATTTCAGTGTTCATGGTGACTATGAATACGATAATGATGGCAAAACTATCAACATTACTTATGGTCATCCTAAAGACAAAAGAGTCGACTTACTTCGTTTTACCATTTCCATGGTTACTGACCAGAAAGGAATTCCTCTTTTTGTAAGAGCATTAGACGGCAACAGTTCAGATAAGAAAGTTCTCATCAAAACCATAAAAGAATTAACACAGAACCTGAATCTCGATGAAAGAGTCTACCATGTTGCAGACAGCGCATTTTATACTGAAGATAATGTAAAAGAGATAGGAACTAACGCTTTTTTTATATCGAGAGTTCCGGCAACCATCAATGAAGCAAAGGAACTCTTGATGGCAGACTTAATTCTGGAAACATGCTCTGATGAACGTTATTCTTGTTATGCTGCAAAATCCTGCTATGGTGGAATAGAACAGTTATGGGGTGTATTCTGCTCAGAGGAAATGAAAAAGAAGGAAGAGAAGACATTTGATGAAAAGATTCTTAAGGAGCTTGAAGCAGCAGAAAAATCCCTTAAAAAGCTTTCTAATCGTGAATTTGCCTGTGAAGCTGACGCAAGAATGGCTGCTGAACAATGGTTGAAAGAGAATGAATCATATGAGTTCACGAAACTTGAAATAACAACTAAGGTTCGCAGACTTGAAAACAAGAAAGGAAGACCAAGGAAAAATGAAGAGGTACAGACTTTCTACCTGATAGAAGCGGAGATAAAACATGATCAGGAGAAAGTAAAAGAAAGAAGAGCAAAGTTGGGAAGGTTCATTCTTGCAACCAATGATCTGGAGTTGACTCCAGATCAACTCCTGGAATACTATAAGGAACAGGGAACGGTTGAAAGGGGATTCAGGTTCCTGAAAGATAAGAGTTTCAGAGTGTCTGAGGTATACCTGAAAAAAGAATCCAGAATAGAAGCACTTGCAATGGTAATGGTTCTATGCTTATTGTTGTATTCAATAGCTGAGTGGAAACTGAGAACAAGATTGGAAGAAACAAAAGAGGCTATTAGAAACCAGGTTAAGAAGGAAACACAGACTCCAACAATGAAATGGATATTCTTCCTGTTTAGAAGAATAACAGAGTTAGAGATCGAAATTGAGGGAAAGAGGATAAAGAAAGTATTAAATCTGGATGAGGAAACCATTAAAGTACTGAGATTGATGGGAGAAAAATACGAAAAATATTATATGTGAAAAAATAGTGCGGAAAGTGGG
>DUSN01000003.1 GCA_012842605.1 Clostridiales bacterium | reverse complement strand
TCTATATTGGTTTTCAATGAATCAAAGGAAATTAAGCTGTCTATTCTAATATCCATAATTCACCACCTCATTACAATTATACATGAAAAATATTTATTTGTCTATATATTTGTTTATACATTTGTATAAAAATATAAAAGGAGTGACCTAATCGGTCACGCGCTTTTGTCTTTCTATCCACCAATCCGGATACATTTCAGCATGGCATTTTTCGCACCTAAAAACATGGGGGCCCGTTAACGGGGTTCTTTCACCATAAGTTAAATCAAAATAATCAAGAACATCTTCGGGTATGATTTCCTTGACTCCACACCCCAAACAGAGATAGACCTCCCCCTTCGCCTTGGCCTCCAAGGCTTTTGAGGATTTCTTTTTCTTCTTTTTCATAGGCTTCAAACATCCTCCGTTTCATTCGGGCCAACATACTTCCATACTTTTTATAAACTATGTCGTTTAATACCATTTCTCCACCGCATTTTGGGCAACTTAATGGATCATGACCAAAGGATTTCATTATATTCCTTCGCCAGTTCGTCTTTTTGTACTGTAATTTTCTGTACTTCTTCCATACCGACATTATTACTTGCGCTCTCGTTTTCCTTCGCCGCGAATATATCCCGTAATATCTTACCATCTTGAACTGCCTATCCGGTATGTGCCTTATCAGTTTACCTATAAAATCAGATACCGGCAATACTACATCTATTCGCTTACCGTTGTCGTGTCTCTCATACCAAAATTCAACGTTCTCTCCGTCATATCCCTTTATTCTTGATTCTGCCATTGCAGGGCGACTTACGTATCGCCCAATATATTGCGCTGCTCCTTTCGCATCTCTCATTCGATTCTTTGCATGAACATAAAATCCCTCTTTTTGCTCCCGATACATCGCATCTATCATTCTTTTGACTTCCCGGCTCTTGGGTAGTTTTCTCTTGAGATTCTTCAAAAGAACATGCTGCCATCGCTTTCTCAGCATCTCAAAATGAAAAAACGTTATTACCTTCCATTCTTTGTCTTTTCTTAAAGCTCCTTCGGTCACTAACGCATGTATATGTGGATTCCATTTCAGGTCTCGACCAAATGTATGTACCACGCATACTATCCCTGGAGTTGGTCTTTGTTTCTTGCTCCGTTCCCAAAGATAACTTAATATCGTTTCTGCCGCACTATCTGATAGTACTTTTATTAACTTCCTGTCCTTCAAAAAAACCTTCCGTAATTTCTCCGGTATTGTAAATACTATATGCCTATGAGGTACATTAAGAAGTTCCTTACTTAGACGTTCAACCCAGTCTTCTGTTGCCTTTTTGCCACATGATGTACAAAACCTGCTCTTACAGGTAAACGCCACATATTTATATTCCCCGCATTTAGGACAGCAGTACTCACTATACCCCTGTTTAATATCCCGGCATTTCAACATCTTGTCTACTTCTCTAGATACTACTTCCCGCACTTTATGAGTCTTTTCAAACTCTGACCAATGTTCTTGAAATATGGTCTTCAGTATTCCACGGCTCATAAGGCGCCCACTTCAATTGTACTAGTTATCCACAAATATGAAAAGATATACTTTCCTGAGAAATAAGAAAAAACAGTAGGAACTATTCCAACTGTCTTTACCATCGTCTCAATATGTAATATCAAATACAGAATGTTTCGCCATCTTTCTTAAGCAAAACCTGTTCAGACAAATTCCTGAGCAATTCCGGAGCCATCGTATGAATTGGTATTATTTTCTTCGGTTTTAACTCTTGTAATACCTTTTTAATATCAGACAGGGTGGCATGCCCTCCGGTGTGCAGTTCATGTATTGAAAAACCTGTTTTACTCAGCAAAACCTCAAACTCTTTTTGATAGTCGTTGTTTCGGTATCCGCTCCATAGTGAATAAATAAACAATCCGTTTTGCAGATTCGCACTTCTGATATTCTCCCACATTGAAGGACGAACAGCCATTATAATTTTATACTGTATCCTATTCAACTCATCTTCTTGAATATATTTAACTGAAAAGCGTTTAGCAAAATGTTGTTTACCAATTCTTTTTAAAAATCTCAGCATTACCTGAGAAGGTTTCAATACCCTAATATTTGGATAGTGCACTGATGGATATGGTAGGTTATTGTTGCCAAGCCGTCTTAGTTCATAAAGAATATTGGCAATGTAAGTATCAATAACAAAAATTCTGTCAAGTCTTACAGCTGCCCGGTAAAAACTTACGAGTCTGTCGATATTCTGGGTGGATGATTGAAATAAGACCGGTCCCTTGAAACCTTCAATTTTCTTGACAAGTAGCTCTTCAAATTCCTGCTCAGTGATAACTTCCTCATCCCGCCGTCCCAGTATCGTACCTTCCACTAAGAGCGCATCAGCCCCTTTTTTAGCTTTAGCGATAAATCGGGCAAGGCATGCAGACTTCCGTCCATGACCGCGGAAGTCTCCGGTATAAATGATTGTTTTTTCTTGATCCGAAATTTCAAATGCAGCTGCGTCAAAGGCTGAATGATCCATCAAAAATGGCATAACCCTGAAGTCGCCAATTTGAAAAGGCTCATACATATCAAATTCGCAAACATTTGACAGATATAACGGTTCCTCATGGAAAGGCACTGAAATGTCGATAATTTTTCGGGTGCCCCTTGACATATATACCGGAATTGATGAATTGATGAAACTCAGCAAGCCATAATGATCAATATGGGCATGGGAAACAATGACTGCATTAAACATAGGTTTATCCCAACAATACAATCCTTTGACATCGGGTAAGATACCTTGTTCAATAAATTTGCCATAAAGATAAGGAAACCAAACATAAACATTTTCGGTGTCAACAGGTTTACCATTCAAAAGCAACGGGTAACCTGCGTCGACAAGTATCCTGCTGTTTTCAGATTTGACTTCTACAAGAGTACCACCTATTTCATGTGTGCCTCTATGAATTGTTATCTTCATCTACAAATCAAATCCTTATAAAATATCGATACATTAAATTCCAAAGTTTATTTCCTTGCTTATTCCTTTAATTCCTCAAAATAATAGTGTTCATCAATAACTTTATTGTCTTCGCCCATTAAAAACATGTCCACTCCAAGAGCTTTCATTAGCTTTTTTATGTTTGTATCATGAACTTGTATATGCGGATTGCTGAGCCGGTAAACAAGAACAGCTTTACGCAAATCAGTTTTGGCGGGTAGCTCAAAGTCATCCTTCAACTTTTGAAAATCCAAAATACGGCTGTATGTTTCGATTTGGAGTATACAATGCAACAGAGTTTCCTGCCTTGCTTTATCATCAGCTCGCGGCACCTTAAGCTCAATAATATAAGCATTGTTTTTCTCTTCATTCCATGACAGTAAATCGATTTTCCCGGCAGTATCGCTCATTGAGTTCTTCAAAGGAGTCTGATAATCAATGATTTTGCCTATGTGAGGATATGTATGTCCCATCATACTTCGGGCAATCTGCTCCTCACTACGAGGCGATGTTGGGTCGATAGCTTTCCATTCATGACCGGTGGTTTTATAAGAGCTTTCTCTCCTGATCTGCTCGATTCTATTAAATGCATCCAAATTACTCAGAAGGCGTCCTGCAATAACCTCTGTGTATTTTTCTTTTGTGTCAGACGTTATGCCCGTATATTTTACGAAATCCTGTGAATACAACAGTTTAACCTTTTCCGGAAACAGCCATTCATCGACCTTGCTCAATAATTCTGCCTTCGTATAAACAATTGCCATAAAAAACCTCCTGACATTATTCTTTTCGTTTTATTTCAAGTTTCTCCACTTAGTCCACTTGGTGCATCCAGAGTCCCCGCC
>DUSN01000002.1 GCA_012842605.1 Clostridiales bacterium | reverse complement strand
TCAAGTTTTTCAACTGAATTTATTGTGATTGTACTATAATATTGCCATGCATTCTATGTACCGGTTTGTTTGACGCTTACGTTTATTTGGGTTACATAATTTATATATATTAAATATATTCCTTTTATTTTGCAAGTGTCTAGTTTATGTAAATAAAGTACTTTCAGGAGACCATAGGGAAAAGGTATAAGGATTGCCTTGGAACTATGGTTTTTTTGTTAGATTTTTTTATGAATAAGGGTCAAGGTATAAGGCTTATACCTAGAAAAATCAAGAACTGAGAGTTTAAATACTGGGGAAATGGATAATATTATCACTAAATCATCTGCTTTGCTATGATTTTGCTAATAGGTCATTTCTTTTCTGGTGTTATATATTCTTTTTTTGCCAAAAAGCTCCTCCTATATTTTTAAGTTCTGACATAGAAGGAGTTTATAATTACAAAAACACTTTACAGTTTCTATTCAAAATATAACTTTTCAAATAAATCAACGTAAAACCTGTCAGATTTTAAATTACCATTTTTATATACTGGTACTGGATGATACATATGGTATATTTCAACAACTTTATCCGGTGTCTCTAATTTGGTATATCTATAAGAATATTTGGAACCATCGATAAATTTTCTTCTTACATTTACTTTAGCGCCTATAACGTATCTTATAAATACATCATACACTCCAAAACAAACTATTATATCAGGATCAAGAAATTCTATTTGCTTTCTTATGAATTTATTATATGTTTTTACATAATTTGTAAATTGTGTTTTGTTAGTTGTGCCATATCCTCCATGTTTATTTAAGTTCATATAAGCAATATTATCAAGAGTGGCATTGGAATCAATCTTGTTGACAATTCCAAATATACGCTTAACATAAATATTATCAGGATTATTTTTATATATTTCCTGAAACCAAAATCTGTCCCTGCAATTTTTATTTTTTATATCATCTTCTGCATTGCTTTCTTTTAGAAGCACAAGTATTTTCTTACCATTTTTTCCATATTTCATTTTATAAAGCATACCATCTTTATAGAAAAAATTACGCATAAAACTATAATCTATACCTAATGTATCAGAAACCACTGGAACTGTCATTTTAAAACATTCATCACTCAGTACTTTATGAGCATTTTTCCATAAATCAAATAAATCATCAATCGATTGACATTTGTTTATTTTTTCTTCTAATGCAATAAATTCATTACCTTTATGTGGTACTGTTTTAAACATTAGATTTCACCTTCATAATGAGTTATTGTTTTTCTTAACCCTCTTAATCATATTATATTGAAAATTTTGGTTATTTCAATGTTGTGATTGGGGAATATATTCCTAATAACAATTAACTTTTGCCCCAACTGCTTTTAGCAGTTTGAAAAGTGCTTCATCCTTGCCTTTTGATAGAAAAGTTCGTGCTAAAGCTCCTCGGTTGTTGTAATATTAAATTGAGACATAGTTCATCTTCCTCTACTTGGTATTCTTGGATAACTTATATTTCAACTAAGGTATGAGTTATGACTCAACTCATTTTTACACTTTTATATAAACCTAATCAAGGAGTGAAAGCAATGGAATATTAACCAGTAAAGTATGTATTTAACCCTAGATTAGTTTTTAATAAAGATAATAGGATTATATCATATGAAATCGCACTTCAGTATTTGATAACGATTATTAGTATACTACATAACAAGTTTAAAGTGGTAAAAATCGAATTATGTGTTTTTGAAATACTTAATACTTTGGAGGATATATATGGCCACATTTGAAGACTTTATGAAGCTGGATATCAGGGTTGGAGAAATTATTAAAGCAGAGTCTTTTGGGAAAGCAAGGAAACCGGCCTATAAACTATGGATAGATTTTGGCGATGAAATAGGCATAAAGAGATCCAGTGCCCAGATAACTGAGTGCTATAAAAAAGAAGATCTCGTGGGCAGACAGGTTTTAGGTGTGGTAAATTTCCCGCCGAAGCAGGTAGCTGATTTTATATCAGAAGTATTAGTGCTGGGAGTTTATGCAGAACAGGGCGTAGTGCTTATTCAGCCTGAACAGCCGGTTAAAAAAGGTGATAAACTTGGCTGAATCATCTTCATACCTCCAAGTCCAGTTTTTTGCCATTGTATGCATATTTATGGCCAGTGAAGCAGGCAGTGCAAAAGGACAGCTTGCATTTTGAGCATGCATTCTTCAATCCATCAATGCTTATATACCCTAAGCTGTCAGCGCCTATCTTTTTACATATCTCATCAATGCTCATATTGTTGGCTATTAAGTTTTCCTCACTGTCAATGTCAGTACCGTAATGGCATGTATGTTTAAAAGGCGGGGATGAAATTCTCATGTGTACTTCTTTGGCACCTGCATTTTTCAGGCTTTTTACAATTCGTTCACTGGTAGTTCCCCGTACAATGGAGTCATCAACTAATACAATTCGCTTATCTTTTATATTAGCAGATAATGGATTAAGCTTTAAGCGGACAGCCCCTTCACGCATATCCTGAGTTGGATATATGAAGCTTCTGCCAATGTAGCGGTTTTTCACAAATCCTGTTGTTAACGGTATACCGCTTTTTGTGCTGTATCCTATTGCAGCTTCGAAGCCTGAATCTGGGACCGGACAAACAATGTCAGCTTCCACCGGGTATTCTTCTGCCAGGGCAGCTCCCATGTTAATACGTGCTTCATAAACACTAAGTCCGTCTATCACTGAATCCGGCCGTGAAAAATATACATATTCAAATATGCACAAGCCCCCGTCATCTCTATTGCCTTTCAACACTATTTCCTGGTATGTTATTTCACCGTTTTCAATTACAACTATTTCCCCCGGTTGTACATCTCTGAATAAAGCAAATCCGCATGCATCCAAAGCGCAGCTTTCAGATGCCACCGCCATGCCATTAGCACTTTTTCCAATACAGAGGGGACGGTACCCATGGGGGTCCCTTAATGCTATCAGCTTATTCTCGCCGCTTGCAATTATAAGTGAAAAAGCTCCTTCCAAATATTTGCCTGCTTTAATTATACCCTTGATTGTGTCGTTTTCTTTAGTGATATGGTATGCTATTAATGATGAAACAACTTCACTGTCACTGGTTGCATTGAAGTTAAGACCTAATTTCATAAGTTCCTGTCTGAGCTTCCTCGCATTTGTGACATTTCCGTTATGTGCTGTCGCCAACCGTCCGATAAGATATTCCGTTACAAATGGGCCTACATTTTCAATGGTATTTCCGCCGGTAGTAGAATAACGGGTATGACCGACAGCGATTCTGCTTTTCGGAAGTCTGTCAAGTATGCTTCCCGAAAATACTTCATTTACCAGCCCCACGCTTTTATGACACTTAATTTTATTATCTTTGACGACAGCTATGCCTGCACCCTCCTGTCCGCGATGCTGAAGGGACAGCAAGCCGTTATATGTTATGCCGGCTGCTTCCTCTGTAAGCAAACTTACACCGAATACAGCGCATTCCTCGCAAAGTTTTTCCAATCCCGGCATATATATTATACCTCCTGAAATAGTCTTCTTAATATTCTGTGCATCTTTATCCTATTGTTGCTTTACAATTTTTCACAAATGCAAAAAGCGCTCACCACATAACACAAGTCAATACAAATACAATCCGTATTGCATGACTTGACATTATCTGATGAACGCCTTTGTTCAACATAGTTAATATACAGCAAAAGAAATGCCATGTCAAGTAACAGAGGCAAACGCTGAATATGGAGTACAAGAGAAAAACAGAGCATAACAACTGGAATAAGGGTCTTGGATAATTTGATATGTATTGCAGGGGAATGACAATAATAATATAATGAAAAAAAGAACAGGAAATTCCAAACCATATAAATTCAGAGATGAAGGAGCCCATCAAAAATTAAGCTTAAGAACCGGGATGTTTAATTATGCATGTGATTTCAAGATTCAAAATGAAATTCTGGTATGTAATTATTATTATACTTGCTGCTCTTTGCTTTATAATCTGGCAGAATAACAGCATTGTTGTTACCGAATCTGATTATGTCAATGCAAAAATACCTGAGGCATTTCATAATTTCAAAATTGCCCATATATCAGATCTTCATAATAAAAGGTTTGGCAAGGGTCAAACCAAAATCTTGAAGAAACTGAAAAACATATCACCGGATATAATTGTAATTACAGGTGATATGATAGACAGACGAAAGTATGATCTGGATGCAGCACTGGAATTTATTGAAGGTGCAATCAGTATTGCACCGGTATATTATGTATCAGGAAATCATGAGGCATGGTCAGGCAAGTATGAGTCAATAAAGGAAAGCCTGGAAAAGGCCGGAGTTACTGTCCTTGATGATATTAGGGTTGAACTGAAGCGCGGGGACAGCACCATTTATATATCAGGCTTAAGTGATCCTGATTTTTTAACTTCAAGCTATTTGGAAGGAACCGAAACAACTTCTGTGGAAGAGCAGCTAAGACAATGGTCTGCATACAATGATGACTTTAACATCCTGCTGTCTCACAGGCCTGAGCTTTTTGACATGTATTGCAAATACGGCATGGACTTAATATTTACAGGACATGCTCATGGCGGACAGTTTAGAATACCTTTTATAGGAGGATTAGTTGCTCCTGACCAGGGATTTTTCCCCAAATACACAAGCGGCAGCCACACGAAAAATTTATCTACAATGTATGTAAGCCGTGGTTTGGGAAACAGCATTGTTCCAATTAGGATTTTTAACCGGCCGGAAATTGTAGTTGTGTCATTGGAAAGCAGACAGCAATCCGGCAGATGAACATATACGGTATAAAGAAAAAGGATGGAATGAAGGCACCAGGGTTCATTCCATCTTGTATTTTTATCTATATATTTATTCCAGGTTCAGTTTTCTTTTCAGGATATAATTTATTACTGCAAAATGTGCTGCTGTCATGATAATGCCCGGAATGATCAGAAATATAAAAAACGAATTAAGCTGGCCGGGTGTAGGAGTGGAAGATTGAAAAATGAATGCAAATATACCTCTGCTAAGCGGCAAAATCAGTATTAGCAGCAGCACCTGCTGAATGATATACAATACACAATACATGGCAAAGGAAGCAAGCAGCCTGTGCTTTTGAAACAAATGACCCAGAGTCATGGCATCGTAAATCATCATGGTATTTGATGCCAGTTGGACGAGGATGAGTATCGGAAGAATTAAAAAGCTGGCATTAAATATACTGGATTTGATTAAATTAAGCAGCGTGGTTAGATCTATATCCTTGATGCTTATAAAATTGGATAATAGAACAAATACAGCGCTTAGAATATACCACATCATAGCTGTCATTAATTTGCTTATAATATGCTGCCAGGGGTTTACCGGCAGTGTAAACGTCAGGTATCCTTCATCACCTAATAGATTTTTATAAAATCTCTGAATGATAATAATTAGGGTCATAACGAAAACAGATACAATTAAGATAAAGTATACTATTATACTCAGAGTTCCGAATATAGTCTGAAAGGTGAAGCTGCCTTGTATTTCGAGTGTATAAAACGGATTAATCAGCCTGTTTATTACGGCATAAATTATAAGAACTGCATACAACGGCAAAAATAACCGGGCTGTAGCCTTGATTTCATATTTCAATAACCTTGCTAACATTTGAATACCTCCCTGAACAGAGAATCAATGGACTTTCCTGATTCCTCCCGAATTTCATCCACGGTTTTGTTTAGGACAATCTGCCCTTCTCGAATGAATATAACATCATCCAGTATTTTTTCTATGTCTGCTATCAAATGGGTGGAAAGAACAATAGTTGCATTTTCGTTGTAATTCCTGATTATAGTGTCTAAAATATAGTCTCTGGCTGCAGGATCAACGCCGCCGATGGGCTCATCCAGCAGATAAAGCTGGGCTTCCCTGCTCATAACCAAAATCAGCTGAACCTTTTCCTTGGTACCCTTGGACATGGTCTTCAGCCGCTGGCTGGCTGTTATGCCTAATTTGCTCAGCATATCGTAGGCTTTATCCTTGCTGAAGTCCTGATAGAAGTCACTGAAAAATCCGATGATATCCGATACTTTCATCCAATCGTTAAGATAGTTTCTTTCAGGCAGGTAGGACACTATTTTTTTAGTTTCTATTCCTGGTTTGTGGCCGTTAATCAGGATCTCACCTTCCGTAGGGGTAAGCAGGCCGTTGCATATCTTGATAAAGGTGCTTTTTCCGCTGGCGTTTGGTCCCAGGAGTCCCACTATCCGGCCGCGGCCGATGCTTAAATTTACATTGTTCAATGCTTTGACAGGACCGAAGCTCTTTGAAAGGTTCCTGCATTCCAATAAATTGCTCATTTTTTCAACTCCTTTAACATGGTGGTAATGATAGACAGGATTTCATCACATTCAAATCCCAAATCTGTCATCTTGTTTAAGAATTCCTGTACTTGCTCCTGTGCCAGTTTATTTCTGACGGCATGAATCTTATTTACATCTTCTGTCACAAATCTTCCGCTGGTGCGGTTGGTATAGAGCAACCCGTCTTCTTCCAGCTTAGAGAGCGCTTTCTGCATTGTGTTTGGATTTACGGAAGCCTCTTGTGCCAGGTCCCTGACAGAGGGCATTTTAGATCCCAGTGGATAGATACCGGAACATATCCGGAGTTCAAGCTGCTCAATTAACTGGGCATAAATCGGGCGATCCGATTTCAAATCCCAGGCCATTACATCACTTCCTTGTATATTGTATTACTGTATTATTATATTAATCACCTAATACAATAATACAATTAATGTTTTAATAAGTCAATACTATTTTTTATATTTGTATTGCCTAATTTTATCTCTCTTTTGATGCTGAATTTCAGAAACAATGCATTTCAGATCTGACTGTTGTTTGCACTGGCTGAGACATTTTTGCAGATGAAAGTATAACAAGTTTATCACAAGAATAATATGGTAATAATATAGATAAATTTTTTAGCGGGAGTGGATTTGATGAAGAATTATCTGCTGGCTTTCCTGGGTGCTTATAAGATGAACGAAGAGCACCCTGAAGAACATCTGGAACTGGCAGATGCAGTACGAGCTGCTAAACAGGAATGGTATGCCGCTCAATCTTATTTTGAAAATGTAAGCGAACCGGAATTGGTTGATTATGCCATTTACAGGCTTGAAGCGGCAAAGAAAAAATACATTTATCTATTGAAGCTAGCCAGGAAGGAAGGATTAAGGGACAACCGTATACTTGAAGAAAAAAAACAAGCTACCCAGTCATAAAAAACTTGGTCATGCCATATGAATAAACAGGACAACAAATAAGCACAACCATTATTGATTTTGGATGTTTAGGATGTGGTATGGTATGATGGGTTTGGATATTCCTTTTGATATTGTTCTGGCTTATGCGGCAGGGTTGATACTTTTGTACCTGCTCGGCTGGCTTTTGCTTGTGCCGTTAAAACTGCTGCTTAAATTTTTGCTAAACGGCATAATCGGAGGCGTTGTGCTATGGATTCTGAATTTAGTCGGTGGATTGATAGGAGTTACCATAGCAATTAATCCTGTAACAGCCCTTACGGTTGGGTTTTTAGGTATTCCCGGATTGCTTCTGATACTTCTTTTGCAATTCATTTTGCTTTGATTTATAATATAAAATTACAAAAAAACCGGCATTCAGCCGGTTTTTTTGAATACTGGGGTTCCTGGGGTTAATACCAGTTTGGAATGAGATATTATGCATTATTCTTATAGGGCAACTGGAGGAGCAGCCTTCATGCAATTTCATAGTAGCGGCCAAGACTTTGGCCTATCGCGTCGATTACATTGTCATATACCGTGCAGCCGCTGGGGTGGGGATGTTCTTTTACAAGATTATAAAAATTGGATTTTTCTTTAGTAACCATAAGTTCATGCATAGCGTCAAGAACAAGGGGTGTATGCTTAATAAAGTCCAGGTTAGGGCATTCAGATGCAAGTTCAATAACGACATCTTGCATATTTAGGTGTTCTGCTTTGATTTCAACTCCAAAACCGCATTGTTTGCATTGAAAAGCATATTTGCACATATCAGACACCTCCCAGGCTAAAATCCGGTTATCAATACGTTTTTACGGTACTGTTATTATAGCATAACATCATAAAAAGTAAAAGCAATAAATAGCAAAAAATAAATAAATTTTTAGACAATTGAAAAATAGAATGATATAATATTCACAATTCAAATGTGAAAAAATTAACTGATAAATTTAGTGAAATAAAGTGGTATAATCCGGATGGCTTTATTCATAGGAGATTCAATAAAGGGTACAGTTGTAATATGTCAATATTTTAACAGCACACTGTTATATAACATAAATTGTGTTAAGAATTTGTCATGAACTAAAAAGCTGTGCGCTTTCCTGCAGCTACTTGAATTATTTAACAGGAAAGTGCTACAATGTTAGAAACAGTACAAAGGAGTGACATGATGACCGAAAAAAAGAGAATTTTCAGCGGAATGCAGCCCACTGGAATACTCACCCTGGGCAATTATCTTGGAGCAATGAGAAATTGGGTTGCGCTGCAAGATGAGTATGATTGTATATATTGCATTGTTGACCTGCATTCTCTGACTGTTCGCAACGAACCAAAGGAGCTGCGGGAGCGAAGGCTGTCTTTGCTGGCTCAATATATAGCGTGCGGGATTGACCCTGAAAAAAATATTTTGTTTATGCAATCCCACGTAAGTGCTCATGCTGAATTATGCTGGGTGCTTAATTGTTACACCTATATGGGAGAATTAGGCAGAATGACGCAATTCAAAGAAAAGGCTGCAAAGCATGAAAGCAATATCAATGCCGGATTGTTCACCTATCCGGTGCTGATGGCTGCAGATATTTTGCTGTACCAGACTGACCTTGTACCTGTTGGTGATGATCAGAAACAGCACCTGGAGTTAGCCAGGGACATAGCCGGACGGTTTAATGGTATTTACGGTAATGTATTTAAAATACCCGAGCCGTATATTCCTAAAGTGGGCGCCCGGATTATGAGCCTGCAGGAGCCAACCAGCAAGATGTCCAAGTCTGATGAAAACACCAATGCATATATATCGCTGCTGGATCCGCCGGAGACAATTATACGAAAATTTAAGCGGGCTGTGACAGATTCGGATTCCGTAGTGCGTTACGATGTTGAAAATAAACCCGGAATCAGCAATTTGATGTCCATATATTCCAGTGTAACCGGAAAATCCCTGGATGAAATTCAGCAGGAATTTGAGGGTAAAGGCTATGGCGAGTTCAAGACAAAGACAGGTGAAGCAGTAGCGGAGACCTTAAGACCCATCCAGGAACGTTATAATGATCTGATGGCTTCCAAGGATTATCTAAAAGAGATCATGAACAAGGGGGCAGAATGTGCTGATAGAATTGCAAGCCGCACGCTGGAAAAGGTTTACAAGAAAATAGGATTGCTGTGACAGACATTTTCACCTCTTACATATTGCGAAAATATAGAGCAAATAATAATATCATTCAAAATGAAAGAGGTGAAAGTATGAATTTTTTTGATGGATTGGGCAAAACACTTGAAGAAGTGGCCAAACAGGTCGAAGAAAAGTCCGGTGAACTTTTAGAAGCCGGAAAGCTGAATATAGAGATTTTTAAGCAGGAAGATGCAATACGCAGGACTTACCGGAAAATAGGGGAACAGGTCAGTCAATGTTATGAGAAGGGAGAACGATTCGGGGAAAAGGTAAATCAACTGTGCGATGAAATTCAGGAGAGAAAGAAAAAAGTTGAGGAACTGAAGGCTAAACTGAGCGAAATCAGAAAAGCCGATAAGGCTTCCGATGAGGAGCGTAGAGAAACAGAATGGCAGGAAGCCAATATTATCCCTTCTGAACCTGAGATATCCTATTATGAAGCAGTAGAGCAAATACGAAAAATGCAGGAAAGCCAATAAGAAAGCAGGTGCCTTACGGGCCTGCTATTCTTTGTTTACCGGATTTTCCTTCTCTCTTGATGCATTTTTTATTATATATAATCCCAATGCAATAATCAGCAGCGGAACTATGGAACGTTCTATCATAGAGTAGGCAATGTCAGGAATAAAATGGATTATATAGCTCCTGAGCCTATCCATCAAAAAGATTAGACCTAGTACTATGGCAGCTATACCCATATGATATGCATTAAGTGCTATTTTGGGGAAAAACTGCTGCCCTGTATCGGATATAGTTTCACCCCTTCTTATTGCCTTGTTGAGATGCTGGGCATCAAACAGGCTGTAGAAAAAGATGATAATGCACAGGGGTACGCCGATTTCTGCAAGATGCAGCAAGTCTGCAACTATAAATATACATGCAAAGAATGCTGCCATTAATTCCAATCCCCTTCTCATCAGTCCCAGATACATGTGGCCTGCTCCGGGAACAATTGAGAACAGAAAGGTAAGTGCCGGGGAAGCGTTTTGGTTGATTCTATTCATCATATGATAAATCCTCCTTGAAAAACTGATCTGTTAATAATTCAAAAGGTTTCAGCATAATGGAGTCAATTTTGAGTGTTATATATTCAATAGAACCGGCTGCACGATAGGGATTAACCACTTCACTGGGAAATTTCATCTGATTGGTGCCTTTTTCAATCAAAATATCCATGATTGGTGTCATATTGATAAACAATGTTATCAGGCTGGCTGCTATCAGGCTGACTCCCGCCTTGTAAAAGCGTTCTGCCGCCTGCCTGTTCTTTTGATGTGTATATATTTTTTTCATCACTTGATGGGTGAAACCCTCAGGTGCTTTATACTGGGGTTGATGAAGCAGTTTTTCCAGTTCATGCATATCCATGGTTCTTCACACCCTTTCCTTTTGGGTCTGACAGATGTTCTCGGATTTTCTGTCTTGCGCGGTATAAATGGGTTTCTATGGTCCTGACCGGCAGATCCAGTATTTCTGATATTTCCGAATATGACAGCTGTTGATAATAATATAGAATCATTACTTTTTTATATTTTTCGGGAAGTTGTTGGATTGCTTCGCGCAATTCCTGAATTTGTTCCTTCCTGACCAGGGACTCCTCAGGTGTAGGCTGCCGGTTGGGCTGCCGTTCCAAAGGATCTTCAAAATTGTCATCTTCCCTTTTAAATACCGGCAATAGGATCTTGCGCCTTCTTTGCTGCTTTCTTTGCCAATCTAAGCAGCGATTGAGGGCAATTCGGTGGATCCAGGTTGACAGGGAGGAGTTGCCTTGAAACCCGTGAATGTTTCTATATATCAATATAAAAATTTCCTGAGCCAGGTCCTGGGCCTCCTGTTGGCAGCCAGTCATATAGCGTGCCATATTGTAAACCTTGTCCTTATAGATGTCCACCAGTTCTTCAAACCGCTGAGTATGCCCTGCTTTAATCGCCTCTACCAGGAGGCCTTCATCATTCAATTTCATCACCACCAGTCGGGCAAACAATACAAATTAGACAGCTTAATTCATGTTTATTCTAATTTCACCGTGCTGGTTTTTCAACCGAATTTTCTGATTTCCGTTGCCGTTTACAGTACTTGCTTCCTCCAGGTTACTTTCTTTTTTTACAATCAGGCCTATGCTGTCATCGCTTTTAATGGACCCAAAGGTGGTGCTGGCATCAATATTTGCATCTGCAAAGGATGGATTGGTAAGGTGTATGACGTTATATGAGGTTTCCACATTGATGTCTCCCCAAATATCATTTAAGATTACTTTGCTGTGTTCGGCCAATACCTCCAGGTTTCCTTCAATATTGCTGCAACTGACTTCAGCGAATTCATTTTTGATAATTACCCTGCCCGTAATGTATTCAGCCTTTACTTGACCATGTTTGGATTGAACATTCAGATCCTTGCCTATCTGCCTTGCTTCTGTTGTATTAAAGCTGTTTTCTACCTGAGCACTTCCTGTAATATCTTCTATTCTTACTTGACCGTGGGCATTATTTATATTGGCATCTCCGTCAATTTTTCTTGCATAGATATCACCAAATGAGCAGTCAACTTTCACATTGCCTTTGATATTGCTGATATCCACATCACTATGCTTCTGCCGTATGGTCACATTGTTTTCCATATCTCTAATCAGCACATGCCCGAAACCGGTGGTTATCTGCACTTCTATTTCCTTTGGCACCAGCAGTTTCATATTGACATGCTGGAGAGAATGAATGCGGTTTGATGTGGGATGATTGCTTTTAATATTCATTTCCCGTCCTTCATCAACTGTTATGACTTTGTCTATAAGCTTTGATGCTGATTCCTTGTCATTGGTTGCGATTTTTATCTGAGCTTTCAGTTCAAACCGCCCGTCATCCGACGGAAGCACCTCAACGCTGCCATTTATATTATCAATCACAATTTTCTCAACATTCGGCAGTTCTTCCCTTTTAAGTGAGTATGTTTCTTCTATTGTTTCATTGTAAGATTCCGGCCAAAAATTGGAAAAGTTAAATTTCCAATTCCAATTGGAGTGGAATAATCCCTGGTTTGCCCAGGCTGAGCTTATCAATATTATAACAACTGCGAGGAATATGGATATTCCGCTGGGTGACAGGTAAACCTCGTGCTTCCTGAAATCGTACCATAGCTTCGTGAAAATAAACTCCAACCCTAATAATATTAAAAATGCAGGCCAGAGAAGATAGATGTCACTAAACTGCCAGTCAGTATAACGGGCTAAAATAATGGCAGCACCGCATAGTATAAGAGTAATTCCTAAAGTGAGTATACCAACTTTTTTGCGCATAATCACAGCCTCCTTAATAAGTTCCTGCTTTTCCTTTTTCGTTTATATGATTAGACGCAGCTTTCAGGTGCTGCCCTTCATCTAATTTTTATTTTTGCATAAAATTTATGATTACAAATAGCAGTTCAATAAATAACGGTTTAGCTGTTAACAGTTCTTAATAGGTTGATTCTTGCATTTGCATTAATACTTATCAAAAAGATTAAGAATTATTTGAGTAAAATTGTTTTATTGTACCACATATGGGTATTATATCAATTAGAGTATTTATAAACATATTAATTAGAATGCTCAAAGAAAAATGCAACTAACAAGTATGAAAGGGGAATAAGTATGAAGAAATACGAGTGCTCAGTATGCGGTTATGTTTACGATCCGGAGTTAGGAGATCCTGATGGCAATATTCCTCCCGGCACGGCATTTGAAGACTTGCCTGATGATTGGGTATGCCCGGAATGTGGTGTGGAAAAGGATATGTTTGAGCCCTTGGATTAAGTTAATACATGTTTATTGAACCTGCCGCAGTCATAATGACTGGGGCAGGATTTCTAAAAACCTACGCGGCATAACATAGTTGTGTCGCATTTTATTTAGCGGATATTGTTGGGTTACAGCAGGTTGTTGTGGTACAATTAATAAAGGAACAAAAGTGACATATAAGAATTTTTAAGTAAATGTAAGAAAGCATGGATAATAAGATGGGGGACGATATCATGGCTCAGAACAATTTCAACGATTTAGAAGCTTTGGAAATCGCAATTCAAATTGAAAATCGCGGACACACATTTTATTCTAAAGCTGCGCACCTGGCAACCAGCGATGGGGTCAGAGAAATGCTGGAAAAACTGGCTGAGCAGGAACTGGATCATGCTTCTGCATTCCAGAAAATATATAATGAGTTATCGCAAAGAAAAGACAGTCTTGACGACACTTACCTTTACGACCCCGAGGTATCTGCCTATCTTAAGGCAATGGCAGAGAGCACAATATTTCCGTCTGATGATTATCTAAATGAATTTATAGATGGGCTAAAGGATATAAGTGATGTGCTGAAAATAGGTATTCAGGCAGAAAAGGACTCAATACTCTTTTATGCTGAAATGATTATTAATGCAAGATACGTAGAAGCCAAGGAGGCATTTCGCAGACTTTTAAAAGAAGAAAAAAAGCATCTTATAGATTTGCAGAGAAGTTTGGATGAGTATAAGAGCAAGCCACTATAAGAACAAGTTAAGTCTAAGTCATAGCAGGAGATTTACTTATTTAAAATAATAGTATCAGCTTTAACAAAGAAAAGTGTCAGCGGTTTTTGATATCCTTAATGAAAGGGATATCTTTTTTTAATTAATAGAATATTAGTGATAAAAGAAATTAATAAAAAATATAACGGATACTTGTCAAGCCCAATGTTTTTTGGTAGGATATTATTCGGTCGCTGTATACAATGATATGTGGTAGGGTTGAAAAAACTTACCACCAAAAATATTGTTGACAAATTTGCAGCGCCTTGATATTATATAAAAGTCGCCGCTGAGAGCGGCGAGTTTGGTCCTTGAAAACTAAACAGTGCAGACGAAGAATTGAAGTCAATTCTGAGAGACAACGCGAAGCGGAAGCTAAGCGAAAGTTTAAGAGCTAATCAAG
>DUSN01000118.1 GCA_012842605.1 Clostridiales bacterium | reverse complement strand
CTATTCTGCATGAAAGAATGATAGAATATGGAGCATAAGAGCAAATACAGACGATAACAGAACGTGAACTTGTTATTCCATAACTTCTGAAGATTGTATAAAAATCTCCTTTCGTGTATTATAATATTAATAAGCTTTGGAAATATATTGGGAAAAGTGAATATCAGTTTAACATTTCAAAACTAAAGGGAGTGTTGCAATATGCTGGTAAGAAATTGCGCAGGCGGTTTGGTGTTCTGCGGTGACAAGGTTTTCCTCCTGAAGAATGAAAAGGGTGAATGGGTTTTTCCCAAAGGAGTCATCCGCAACGGAGATCTGAGCAGTGAAGTTGCGGTGAGGAGAGTCAAAGAGGAAGCCGGAATTTCGGCGGAAATCATTTCAACAGCAGGTCACACGAGTTATGAATTCTTTTCTGTAACAAGGCAAAAGCCGGTCTGTAATAAAATCACATGGTTTATCATGAAATCCCACAATGATGAGTATAAAGTGAATAAGGAAGAAAATTTTACCGACGGAGGGTATTTTGACATAGAGGAAGCAATGCGTCTTCTGACTCACAGCCAGGACAGAGCATTGCTTAATTTGTCTTATAAATCATTCCGCGAATTGATTACGGCATAAGAATACGGCATAATAATATTGATGAACGCGCAAAAACAATACAAAACCGTTTTAAAAGAGGCTGTAATTGAAATTGAAGAAAAAAAGTCCAGGTTTATTGCTTCGGTGAAACCGGCCTGCACGGAAGAAGAGGCGGTAGAATTTATCAATTCGCTGAAGTCGAAATACTGGGACGCCACACACAATGTTTATGCGTATTCCATTGGTGGAGACCGCATTGTGCAGAGGTTCAGCGATGACGGCGAGCCTTCGGGCACGGCAGGAATCCCTGTGCTGGAGGTGTTAAAAAAGAGGGGGCTCCAGGATGTAGTTGTCGTGGTGACACGGTATTTTGGCGGAACTTTGCTGGGCGCCAGCGGGCTCATCAGGGCATACGGAAAAAGCGCATCCCTGGGAATTGAAGCTGCGGGAGTTGTCATAAGGCAGCTGTGTCATGAAACAAGCGTCATGGTCGAGTACTCCCTGTTTGGCAGAATACAAAATCTCCTCATCCGGGAGGGTTATTCCATCAAAGACGTCATATATGGGCAGGATGTGGAGATACTAGTATATGTGCCTGTAGATAAGGTGGAACAGTTTGCCGAAGCGGTTGAAGAAGCGGCAAATGCCAGAGCCGTCCTGGTTGTGGGCACATGTGGTTATATTGATCTGCCGGAAAAGGCCGTGGAAAAATAGAGCAGAGGAGTGCATAAACATGCTGGAGGAAACAATGCTGGAAAAAAATGTGTGGGCTGTTGTAGGGGCACATACGGATCCGGACAAATATGGAAACAAAATATACAGGATGCTGAAATCAAGGGGTTACCGCGTATACCCCGTAAATCCGAAATACAGCTCCATTGATGGGGATCAATGCTATAAAGACCTGGCATCCCTGCCGGAAACACCCGATGTAATCGACATGGTCGTTTCGCCCAAGATCGGCAAATCCGTGATAGAAGAAGCCGCTCAACTGGGAATCAATAATATCTGGCTCCAGCCG
>DUSN01000020.1 GCA_012842605.1 Clostridiales bacterium | reverse complement strand
TCATAATACTGTTGTCAAGGTCGGGTAGTATTTTCTGCGAAAATCTCCACCCTTCCCTTGACAAAAGCTAATACTTGGTAGAACATGGTTTTCCGTTATGCTATTGCATTTAATATTGCAATTTAGACTCGTAATATATTTTATATTCCTGTAATGAATTACTTGTATTTTTGCACTGGATCTGATACACAAGCTCTTTTGATTCCTTTGATCTATAACCTCTTTAGCTTTTAGAAAAACAGGTTTTAATTTGTTTATAGTTAAAGGCTTTACAATATAGTTGTAAGCAAAAACGCTGTAACCTTCGAGAGCGTATTC
Organism: Clostridiales bacterium; assembly: GCA_012842605.1. Classification (GTDB taxonomy): domain Bacteria; phylum Bacillota; class Clostridia; order Caldicoprobacterales; family DTU083; genus DUSN01. Next base: position 17,862 of record DUSN01000020.1, on the reverse strand, counting down.
GGTACTAATGGTAGTAAATATAATTATACACTCGCTGTCATATTTTCGAATTTCACGGGCGGTTTTAATGCCATCTTTACCAGACATAAGGATATCAAGAAATATAATATCAAAGCCATTGTTTCCATTGCTGTAGTAGTATTCCAGTTCTTCACCGCATGTAAAAAGGGATACTTCTGGTTCGACATCCAAATTTACCGAACTAATAATTTCTTTAATCAGCTTTAACAGTAAATTAATGTCATTTGCTTTATCTTCACAAATAGCTAATTTCATAATACCCTCCCTGCAGTGCAAAAAATACTGTCAGAAAAACAGATATTGTGTATAAGATTGCAAAATGATAACAATGAAAAAATTATATATCTATAAATCAATTAAATCAATATTTGTAAGATCGGAAATACTGAAAAAATTATCAATTATGCAAACATATTATTTCTTTTTCTTTCTATATTGGCAAAAGCCTAAAAAAAGAGGCGTAGTAAGCATGGAGCATAATTTAGTTTTCTTTTGCTGATGCCATATGGTATAATTTTTATAAAAATACTTCAGTAAAAAGATATGCTTGCTAAGGCAGGTATTTCATTACAGATGATAAAAGAATAGATAATATTAAAGGCTGGTTTTATAATGAGACTTCATATAGCTATTTGTGATGACGAAAAATCGGAAAGAGAATATTTGGCTCAGCTTTTACAGGAATGGGCAGCGTTGCGGAAAATCAACGCTGTTTTTTTAAATTTTGATAGTGCTGAGAGTTTTTTATTTCATTATAGTGAAGACAGAAGCCTGGATATACTCATGCTTGATATACAAATGAAAGGAATGAACGGTGTCGAACTGGCCAGGAGCATAAGACAAGAGAACAACATGATTCATATTGTCTTCATTACAGGTTATTCTGATTTTATGGCAGAGGGGTATGATGTATCTGCGCTTCACTATTTGTTGAAACCTGTTAAGAAGGACAAACTTTTTGAAGTACTGGATAAAGCTGCAGCGCGATTGCAGACAGCGCCGCGAACCATCCTGTTTCCCAAAGCGGGAGGATCCGTAAGAATCAAAGCTGATGATATTATTTTTGCAGAGGTACTGTCACATACGACTGTGCTGCACCTTGTAAATGGAAAAGAGGAATTTCGAATGCGCATTTCCGATATGGAGAGGTTATTAGGCGACGGATTTTTCAAGTGTCATCGCTCTTATATAGTATCTATGAAATATGTCCGAAGAGTGACTAGGACAGCGATGGTGCTTGAGGATGGCCGGGAGATTCCTCTGTCCCGCAATTTGTATGACGAGGCAAATCAAGCTTTTATAAGCTTCAATTGAGGGTGCGGACATGAAATTGATAGATTTTTTTCTCAGGGGAGCGATAGATCGCCGCATTGCTGCTTTTCAAAACGACCTTATGCAAAAACATGTAGCAGAGGTTGAAAATATCTACCAGCAAATGCGGGGCTGGCGTCATGATTATCACAATCATATACAGACGCTGAAAGCATATCGCGCTCTTGGCCAGGATGATAAAATAGATGATTATCTGAATGCTCTTGAATCAGATTTATCCGGCATTGACACACTAATCAAATCCGGCAATATAATGGTTGACGCTATATTAAATTCTAAGCTGTCCCTTGCAAAATCCAAAAAGATAGCAATAAACGCAAAAGCGGTTGTTCCGGCAAGAATTACCATTTCGGAAATTGATCTGTGTGTTCTTATCGGCAATCTTCTGGATAACGCTATAGAAGCCTGCCTGCGTATTGAGAATGAAGATAACCGATTTATCCGTGTTTATATAGACTTAAAGCGGGAAAACTTGTATATATCAATAACTAACTCATCCGGCGGGAAGATTAGCAAGCAGGGCGGAAGATATGTCAGCAGCAAAAAGGGAAATCATGGATTTGGCTTGATACGGGTTGACAAGATTATTGATAAATATGCAGGCTATATCAAGCGCCGCGATGAAGAGGGCGTCTTTACCACCGAGATCATGCTGCCGCTGTAGTAGCGGCAGTTTTGCATTTCAGGTATAAAAACATGCAATCTGCGCTAAAAAACGCACAGAACACTGCTTTTATGTTATCCTGCCGGTAAGGAGGAGAATAGTATGGATGAATTAAAGAGGAAACCTAAGTATTCGCTGTTTAGCAATTTAAAATTTATTCTCGGCAATATGTGGAAGTGGGAGAAAAGACTGACTGTTTTCATGTTCCTGAGGTCACCATTTGCTGTAATCACGCCTTTTATAGGGATATACCTTTCAAAGGAAGTGGTTGATGCAGTGGTCCGGAAAAGCACTCCTGCTGAAGTTTTGTATTTAATTGCCGCCATAAGCTTTGCACTGCTTGCCTGCCTTATTGTTGATAAGTATCTTGGTGTACAGCTGCAGAAGTTCATGATGATTCATGATTTCCATTATCAAATGGTCATACTGGATAAATGTATACGCAGTGATTATGAGAACATGGAAAGTGCTGCCGGGCTTACACGTATCAGCAAAGCTATGGAGCACTGCGGCTATGATATCTCTGATGCTAGGATTATCGCGAATGTGCTGTCCTCGTTGGCTGCAAATATAATCGGAGCAATCTCATATGCAGCTGTCTTGTTCCGGCTAAGCCCGTGGATTTTGCTTGCTGTCACGCTTACCACATTGTCAGGTTTTTTTGCCTTAAAGATTACCGCTTCCTGGAGATATAGAAACAAAGATTACTGGAAGGTCTATGACCGCAAGCTCAATTATCTGCGTGAAAACTCGGGTGATTTTACAAGAGCGAAGGATATTAGGCTGTATACCATGACTGATTGGTTTCAGGATGTTTTTGCTGCGACATTGTCAGACAGGATGAAATGGCACAAGAAAGAGCAGATGCTTGGTTTCGGAGCGGACGGACTGAGAGCATTCATGTCCCTGTTACGTGAGGGAATAGCATACGGGCTGTTAGTCTTTTTGATCTTTGCTAATGACTTAACCGCAGCGGATTTCGTGTTTTATTTCAGTGTCATAGGAGGCTTTACTACGTGGCTTAACGGTATTGTCGGCGATTTTGACAGTATAAACCGCTGCCACTTAGGTTTTTCTGAAATCAGGGAGTATCTGGACTACCCTGACAAGTCAAATCGCGGGCCCGGAATCCCTTTGCCCATTGAAACATTCAGTATTGAGTTTAAGAATGTCAGTTACCGTTACCAGGGCAGCAGCGAGGATACTATTAAGAACCTGAGCTTCAGGATTGACAAGGGGGAAAAGATCGCTATAGTAGGGCTGAACGGAGCTGGCAAAACTACCCTGGTGAAGCTGATGTGCGGCTTGTACAATCCAACGGAAGGAGAAATATTGATAAACGGCCAGCCTGTGAATGCATACAACAGGGAGGATTATTACTCGTTATTTTCGGTTGTATTCCAGGAAATTTTCGTAATGCCCATGTCGATAGCAAGGAATGTGTCATCAGCCACCGAAGACGATACAGACAGGCAGAGGGTATGGAGTACAATTGCTCTTGCAGGGCTTTCTTCAAAGATAGACAAACTGCCGGAAGGCATAGATACAAAGCTCATTAAAAGTGTTTATGACGACGCTGTCGATCTTTCAGGCGGTGAAATGCAGAAGCTGGCACTGGCAAGGGCGTTATACAAAAACGGCAAGGCACTGATTCTGGATGAGCCGACTGCCGCGCTGGACCCGATTGCCGAAAGCCATATATATATGGAATACAGCCGTATGACTTCAGGGAATACCTCTGTCTTTATATCTCACAGGCTTGCCAGCACACAGTTCTGTGACAGAATTTTCTTTATGGAGAAAGGCAGGATTATAGAATGCGGCTCTCATGATGAACTAATGTCTCAGAAAGGAAAATACTACGAAATGTTTGAGATACAGAGCCATTATTATAAGGATGAGGTGATGGAAGATGTCGTTGCGTGACAAAATCAAGTTAACCCTTCGAGGATATAAAACAATTCACACATTAGTACCCGGATATTTGCTTTCGATGTTTGTAAATTCCGTCGCTTCTGCATTGCTGCCTTTTATCAATATTTTTATGTCTGCACGGATTATTTCTGCTCTGGCAGACGGATCTGAGCTTCGTCAGGTTCTGCTGCTTGTACTCGCTGCTGTATTGATGAATCTGATAACAAATTTGATTACAAGTGCCATGTCGCGCATAAGTGAATATCATTCATCAAAATTCTGGCAGGTTATTGATGAACCGCTAAATGAGAAAATCCGGCAAATGGATTATGAGCGAATTGAAGATATCAATGTTCACCTGATGCGGGAAAAAATAAGAATAGCAAAGCAAACAAACGGATTAGGTCTTCCCAAGCTGGTTGGGTGCTTTAATGGAATTATCAGCAGCTTTTTCAGAGTTATTTTTTCAGTCACACTTGTCGCAGGAGCATTTACCCCATATAAGGCCGTAAATGCAGGCTCCTGGAGCTTTCTGTTTGACCCATGGTTTTCTTTTGTAATAATAGTATTTCTCATTACAACTGTAATCCTTGATATCTTTAGGGTGTCGACCAGCACGAAAAAGCAGATGGCTGTCTTCGAAGGGTTTCAAAAAACGAACCGCATTGGAAATTACTATTACAATTATCTAATTAATTATAAAGCAGGAAAGGATTTGAAACTATATGCGCTAAGCAAGTCAATATTAACTGATTTTAAGGGTTTTATTGAAGAATTGACAAAAAGGATGGATATGTTTCAGAGGATTGCTGCAAAATATGACAGCATAGGTGCTGTTATGAGTACTGTTCTCAGCGGGGTTATTTACGCTTTTGTTGCAGTAAAGGCACTGTTTGGAAGTTTTGCTGTAGGAAATATTGTACAGTATGTTGGCAGCTTGTCACAGTTTGGCAATGGTGTGTCGCAGCTTATGAGCAACATTACCACTCTTATGCTAAACGCTGATTCCCTTTATGATTTTTATAAATTCATAGACATGCCCGATGTGAAATATCATGGTACATTGACCACTGAAAAGCGAGCGGATAATGAATATGAAATCGAGTTTCATAATGTATCATTCAAATATCCGGGTACAAATGTATATGCACTGAGGAATCTTAACCTGAAATTCAATATTGGGAAGCGTATGGCTGTTGTCGGCATGAACGGCAGCGGCAAAACCACGATGATTAAGCTGCTATGCCGCCTGTATGATCCAACAGAAGGACAAATTACGCTTAACGGCATAGATATTAAAAAGTATGATTATAAAGAATATATGGATATATTTTCAGTAGTGTTTCAGGACTTCAGGCTTTTTTCCTTTACGCTTGGCCAGAATGTAGCAGCATCTGTTGACGTCGACACTGAAAAAGCAGTGAAATGCCTTCGAATGGCAGGTTTTTCAGAAAGGCTCGATGTTATGCCTAAGGGCCTGGATACTCCATTGTACAAGGATTTTGATGAGGACGGTGTGGAGATTTCAGGCGGAGAAGCGCAGAAAATCGCCCTTGCGAGGGCTTTATACAAGGATGCGCCGTTCATTATTCTTGATGAACCTACTGCAGCCCTTGATCCTATCTCCGAGTTCGAGGTTTATTCTAAGTTCAATGAGATAATTGGTGACAAGACAGCGGTGTATATCTCGCATCGCCTGTCATCCTGCCGCTTTTGCGATGACATTGCAGTTTTGCATGAAGGCCGGCTTGTGCAGCGGGGAAGCCATGAAGCACTGATCGCAGATAAAAGCGGGAAGTATTACGAACTATGGAACGCACAGGCACAGCATTATAAAGAGAAAGAGGCATCATAATTGCAAATGGATGTTGTATTGCTGATTCAGCACCATGAGTTTGGCGGCAGCTTGAAGGAGGTTTATCTATAAAATATAATTGATACGCTATCATATTTGATAATAGAGGATAATGAGCTTATCCTCTTTTTTGCGCATTTTATTGCAGTGCAACTATACATATATAATAAGCACAATAAAATTACTGGAAAAGTGACAGGATAACCTATATAATTGCAGTAAGATGTCTTATATATAGAAATTTTTGCTGCTTAACAAATTAAGTTAAGGATTGGAGGCATTGATATGGATTACAGCAAACTGAGTCTGGAGGCATGTGAGCGCATGCGCGGCAAGCTGGAGGTAGTACCCAAAGCTCATGTTAAAAACCGTGATGATCTGTCCACTCTGTATACACCGGGAGTTGCAGAACCATGCAGGAGAATACATGCCAATAAGCATGATGTCTATAAATATACCATCAAAAGCCACACCGTAGCTGTAGTTTCCGATGGTACGGCCGTTCTGGGCCTGGGAGATATCGGCCCGGAAGCAGCCTTGCCGGTTATGGAGGGAAAAGCTCTGTTATTCAAGGAATTCGGCGGCGTTGATGCTTTCCCGATTTGCCTTGATACCAAGGATACGGAAGAGATCATCAAGACAGTAAAATATATAGCTCCGGCTTTTGGCGGCATTAACCTGGAGGACATATCAGCCCCCAGGTGCTTTGAGATTGAAAGACGCTTGAAAGAGGAGCTTGATATTCCGGTCTTTCATGATGACCAGCATGGCACAGCAATAGTAGTAGCAGCCAGTTTAATCAATGCCCTGAAAGTAGTAGGCAAGAAATGGGAAGACATCAGGATTGTAATCAACGGTGCAGGATCAGCCGGAATATCTATCTGCAGGCTTCTGCTGCAGTTTGGACCTAAGGATATCGTACTTGTAGATAAAGCAGGAGCACTTGCCAGGGGTGAAGCATGGATGAACCCGGTTCAGGCTGAGATGACGGAAATCACAAATAAAGATAACCAGCATGGTCCATTGACAGAGATTATAAAAGGAAAAGATGTTTTCATAGGTGTTTCGGCACCCAATGTTGTAAGCCCAGAAATGATAGCAACCATGGCCAATGATGCAATTGTATTTGCCATGGCAAACCCAATTCCCGAAATAATGCCGGACAAGGCAAAAGAGGGCGGGGCACGTGTGGTTGCGACAGGACGGAGCGATTATCCCAATCAGGTAAATAATCTACTGGTCTTCCCCGGTATTTTTAAAGGAGCTCTGATGGTTGAAGCTACCGATATCACTGAGGAAATGAAAATAGCCGCAGCCAAAGCCATTGCATCTCTGATACCGGAAAATGAACTTTCAGAAGAGAACATTGTACCCAGCGTTTTTGACAAGCGGGTTGCACAGGCAGTTGCTGATGAGGTGGCGAATGTTGCAGAGCAGCTTGGAATTGCCAGAAAACCCAGGCAAGCGTCTTTTTGAGTTAGCTGATCAACAGTTCCTTGTATTTAGCTGCATTGCTGTCAAGTTCTGGGATGACCTTGCAAATATCGCATTGATGTAATAGAATCTTTGTATCAAAATGCTTGAGAAAATGAGGGATATGGAATATCGTGTATAGGGATTTACAGCAATTCATAAAAGCGCTGGATGCTGCAGGTGAGTTAAGGTATATAGATGCAAGGGTTTCACCGCATCTGGAAATAACGGAAATTGTTGACCGTGTCTCAAAAGCCCATGGAAAGGCACTTTTATTCAGAAATGTAGAAGGCTCTGATTATCCGGTTCTCATCAATGCCATGGGCAGCTTTAAAAGAATGTGCATGGCCCTGGGTGTTGAGAGCCTGGATGATATTGGAGAAGAAATAGCTGATTACTTGGATTTTAGCAATTACTTATCTATAAGTAAGCTTATAAAAAGTGTACCGCGGTTATTGAGGCTGCTGAATATATTCCCGGTAAAAAGTCGTCTTAAGGGGGAATGCCAGCAGGTTATTGAAAAGGATGTAAACCTGGAAACCCTTCCGGTTTTAAAGTGCTGGCCGGAGGATGCCGGCAGGTTCATAACCCTGCCCCTTGTTTTCACAAAGGATTTAAAAACCAGGCAGCAGAATGTTGGAATGTATCGAATGCAAATCCTTGATAAGACCAGTACAGCCATGCATTGGCACAAGCATAAGGACGGGTCGGAAATCTACAGGGCTTATAAGGAAAATAAGCTAAAAATGCCGGTTTCAGTAGCACTTGGCTGCGACCCTGCCATTACCTATGCTGCCACTGCTCCTTTGCCCAAAGGAATCGATGAAATGATGTTTGCCGGCTGGCTCAGGAAATCAAGGGTTAAGATGGTGAAATGCATTACCAATGATATTTATGTTCCGGCTAATGCCGAGATTGTGCTGGAAGGCTATGTAGATCCGGAAGAAGACCTGGTATTGGAGGGCCCTTTCGGAGACCATACAGGTTATTATTCACTGGCAGATTATTACCCTAAATTCCATGTTACATGCATAACACATAAGAAAAACGCAGTATACCCTGCAACGGTTGTGGGCAAGCCTCCCATGGAGGACTGCTATATGGCAAAGGCAACCGAACGGATTTTTCTGCCGTTTTTAAAAATTCAGATGCCTGAGCTGGTGGATCTGAATTTGCCGCTGGAAGGGGTTTTTCATAATTGTGCTATCGTATCCGTTGACAACCGGTATCCCGGCTGTGCCCGTAAAATTATGAACTGCATCTGGGGAATAGGCCAGATGATGTATACAAAATTAATCGTGGTTGTTGATAGAACGGTTAATGTGCAAAATTTAGCGGAGGTACGCGATGCTGTGCTGAGAAATGTATGCGGGGCAGAAAGCCTGGTCATTTCAGAAGGCCCTCTTGATGCGCTGGATCATTCCTCCAACAGGGCATTGTACGGAAGCAGGCTGGGTATGGATGCGACAAATGCCTCCCATGTTCCGGGAAGCAATCTGACTGAAACCTACCGGATTATACCAATTCACAAGGAAAAGCCGTGGCATGGGAGAGAGACATTGGAAGAAGCTATGAAACAGTACCGGGACAAATTTTATATCGTAGTGGATGACGGAGTGGATCCTGAGGACTTGTCAACGGTAATGTGGAAAGTATTTAATAATATTGATGCAAAACGGGATATGATAATATTTGATAACAAGATAGGTATAGATGCCACGAAAAAGTGGAAAGAAGAAGGTCTTACAAGAGACTGGCCTAACGATATTGTGATGACGGATGCTGTGAAACAGCTTGTCACTGAGAGATGGGATGAGTACGGAATTGATTAAGACAGCCTATAGCGAAACTATAAAAGGAATCTATAAAATAATCAATAAACTGAAAGAGTATGGCAAACTGGTTATGTTTTCCCATACTATTTTTTCGTTCAGTTTTGCCCTGCTTTCCATGGTTATTGCAGCTAATGGACTTCCACGGACTACTAAGTTGATTTGGATCGTCATCTGTTTTTTGGGAGCTCGTACCGGTGCAAATGCAATCAACCGGGTCATTGATGCCGAGATTGATGCCCGCAATCCAAGAACCGCACATCGTCAGATCCCGAAAGGAGAAATAAAGAAAAGTGAAGTCATTTTGCTGACGGCGGTTTGCTTTCTCATAATGCTTTTCGGGGCATATAAGCTGAATTGGATTTGCCTGGCGCTGTCTCCTGTTGCTTTATTCCTGCTTATAACCTATTCCTATACAAAACGGTTTACATCTTTATGCCATTTGTATTTAGGCGTTACATGCGCCTGTGCGCCGGTAGGCGCATGGCTTGCCGTGACAGGAAAGCTATCGTTGGTTCCTCTGGTTATGGGAATCGCAAATACCTTATGGGTTGCCGGCTTTGACATTATATATGGTTCCCAGGATTATGAGTTTGATAAAGCCAACGGGCTGCATTCCATCCCAGAGAGGTTTGGGGTTCAGAACGCTTTGCGGATCGCCATGTCTTTTCACATTATTACATTATTGTGCCTGTTACTGATTGGCATAATAGTACCACAGCTCGGAGTAATTTATTATATAGGATTAGTTGTTATAGCGGGCTTGTTTGTAGTAGAATATAGTATGGTGTCACCTGAGAATTTAACCAATGTAAATATTGCATCATATAGCGTCAACCAGATAGTGAGCATTGTCTTGCTTGTATTCGGCCTGCTGGATGCTTTTATCTAAAATTCTATATAAAAAAGGGGCCAATGTATTATGAGAATTAAGCTTAATATTGCTATAATTTTATTATTATCAGCCATGCTTTTGCTGTCAGTTGGATGCACATCTCAAAACGCAGCAAATCCTAATGCTCAGGAAAAACCGGTGATTCGTATCGGTATGATGTCATCTTCGGACGTTATTCCCTATGTGCTGATCAATGAAAACAAGCTGGCTGACAAGTACAGTTTCACACTGGAACTGGAGGTTTTCACCTCTGCAAAGGACAGGGATGCGGCCTTTCAGGCTGGTGAGCTTGACGGTGTGCTCACAGACTATATAGGTGTCTGCATGTATCAAAACTCCGGTTTTGATGTCAAAATAACCGGTATAACAGACGGTGACTATATTCTGATGGCAGGTAAGGATACGGGCATTACGGATATCAGCCAGATCAAAGGAAAGAGCATAGCCATATCGGAAAATACCTTGATTGAGTACGCACTGGATACTATTTTGGAAAATAACAATATGACCGGTACGGATGTGGTAAAGGAGATTGTCCCAAGAATTCCTGACCGGCTGGAGCTGCTGCGTAACGGTAAAATTGATCTTGGTTTGATGCCTGAACCTTTTGCAACGCTTGCTTTGAAAGACGGCGCAGTATACCTGGGAAGCGCAAACCAGTTCGGGCTTTATCCTGCAGTATCTGCATTTTCTAAGAAAGCACTGGACGAAAAAGAGGGTGCCATCCGTGATTTGTATAAAGCCTACAACGAAGCAGTTGATTACATGAATAAGACGGATATAAGGAAGTATGAAGCTACGGTAATAAAAGCTGTCGGATATCCTGAAGAAATGATAGGAAAGGTTGAAATCAAGCCTTTCAGAACCAGTGAACTGCCTCCAAAAGCTGAAATAGAAAAGGCCATCAGGTGGGCAAGCCAAAAAGGCCTGTGCAGTCCGGATCTTACCTATGAGCAGATGGTATTTGATGTTTACAACTAATAAGAGTGATTAATCAGAAAAGCTCAGAAATATATAAACTGGTGATCAAAATGCTATTGATGGAAAATGTGTCCGTCAGCTATAAAACGAAGAAGAGTATATACCTTGTAATACAAAACCTCTCTCTGCAGATAGACCGGGGAGAGGCTTTGATTATTCTCGGGCCTTCAGGCTGCGGCAAATCAACCTTGATAAATACCCTGGCAGGTACAGTTTCTCCGGATACGGGGACAATTCAATTCGTAAAAGATGGTAAAATACAGGACTTGAATCCTATAACCCATAAAATCGGCATCATACCGCAGAATTGCGGTCTGCTTCCCTGGAAAACAGTGAGGGAAAACTGTCTGCTGCCTTTGAAGATTCGAAAGGAACAAATGAACGAAGAAGGGAAACGTGATATTCAAAAAATATATGAAGCATTGGATATTGCAGACCTTCTGGATCGATATCCAAGGCAGCTTAGCGGCGGCCAGGTTCAAAGAGTGGCTATTGCGAGATCCTTTATCCTCAGGCCGGATTTGCTGCTGATGGACGAGCCGTTTTCCTCTTTGGATGCAATATCCAGGGAAGATGCAAGAGAGCTTTTCCTGAAAATTTGGAAGCAGTATCGCCCTACTACCATTCTGGTAACTCACAGTATAGAAGAAGCCCTTCATTTAGGCAGCAGAATCATAGTTATGGGAACCTGCAAGGGTGATATAGTCTATGAAATGGTTAATCCATATTTCGGAAAATCAAAACCGGATAATGTAGAATATCTGATTACAAAGCAGCTGCTGCGGGAAAAGCTTAAGACCAATGTTGAAAAGGAGGAAGCTTGTGTATAAGATTTTAAATAAGTGCAGGGTTTTTCTGCAAGGCTTTCTTTTATTGAATCTGGTCTGGCTGATCGCATCGCTGCTGCTGAACATAAACGTGATACCAAGTCCTTTTGCAGTGTATAAGGACTTGGGCAGTCTGTTCACCAATAAAATTATAATCCACATCCTGTATAGCTTAAGAAGGATAGCATTGGGCCTGGTGCTGTCTCTTGCAGTTGGTATTCCGACCGGCATCATTATGGCGTATTCCGAAAAAGCAAACAGGATATTGTATCCGCTTATTTATTTCAGCTATCCCATACCGAAAACAGCCCTGCTTCCTATAGCCATGCTCCTGTGGGGCATGCGTGACGGTTCGAAAATTGCTATCATATTTTTAATCATTGTGTTTCAGGTGATTGTTTCGGTCAGAGACAGCGTGCTCAATATCAATGCATCCATGTACCAGGTGGTAACAAGCGCAGGTGCAAGCAAAAGCCAGATCATCCGTCATGTGACTCTGCCTGCAATTCTGCCGGAACTGCTGACCAGCATAAGGGTTTCCCTTGGAACGGCTGTATCCATATTGTTCTTTGTGGAAGCTTACGGGACGAAATATGGCATGGGTTATTATATAATCGATGCCTGGTCCAGAATTAACTATATTGATATGTATGCAGGTATATTGGTTATTTCTGTTATAGGGTTTGCTCTTTTTGTATTGGTCGATTATGCTGCGGAGAAAATATGTAAGTGGTGTTGAAATATGGAGAATAAAACAGCAGTAAAGCATAAAAAGAGATTAATAGTTGGTATCAGCGGAGCAAGCGGGGCCATTTTAGGCATCAATATCCTGGAATTACTTAAGGAAAACCCGGAATGGGAAACGCATCTGATCATATCCAGGAATGCCAAGGCAACTATTGAAGAAGAAACAAGTTATACCATAGATCAGGTAATCAGCTTAGCTGATGCGGCATATGATGCAGACAATATCAGCGCTGGTCCGGCCAGCGGTACATTTAAAGCAGAAGGAATGATCATAGCCCCATGCAGCATGAAAACTGCTGCCGGGATTGCCTGCGGTTATGCAGACAATCTGCTGCTCCGGGCTGCAGATGTTACACTAAAGGAAGCAAGAAGACTGGTTATTGTCCCCAGAGAAAGCCCGTTAAGCGTGATCCATCTGAGAAATCTGCTGACGCTGGCAGAAGCAGGTGCAATTGTGGTACCGCCTATGGTTTCTTATTACAACAAGCCTTTGAGTATAGAAGATATGAACAGGCATATAATAGGAAAGATTCTTGATAAATTCGGCATAGAAGTAAATGACTTCAGAAGGTGGAAAGGCTGCTGAATTTTCTATTGACATAAGAAATGTTACAGCATATACTTTATATATATTGAAAATTGAATAATGGCTCGATTCACGGGCCAAAGATCTGAGGTACCTGACAGGTTTAAAAGGGAAAGCGGTGAAAATCCGCTGCAGCCCCCGCTACTGTATACGGCGACAAATCCCGAAAACCACTGGCATACTAATATGCCGGGAAGGTGGGAGGAGGTTGAACCGTCAGCCAGGAGACCTGCCTTGGATTTAAGCAGTAGTCCTTCGGAGGGAAGGAAATATGCATGGTATATCATTTGTATATATCTTGTTATTTCATGCCCTCACCCGTAAGGTGAGGGTTTTTTATGGAATAATAAGATAATACCGGATGAGAGATAACTATGGCTATATCCCTTTTTCTTCCAGAGGGGTATAGCTTTTTTAATATAGCATGGCCATGTTTAAGTTAAATGATTATCTGCCGCAATATCGCAGCTAAACTTAAAGAAGAAGGAGTGTTTGTATGAAGGGACTGGTACATATCTATACCGGAAATGGAAAGGGCAAGACAACTGCTGCCGTGGGACTTGGCCTACGGGCATGGGGTAGAGGCATGAAGGTCCTCATGGTGCAATTCCTCAAAGGCATGGAGAGTGGAGAACTGATTGCAATCCGCAAATTAGGGGATGGCTTTCATGTAAATCCCGGTATATATATGGGGAAGTTTACCTGGAACATGAATGAGAAGGAGCTTGCACAGGCAGCTTCCCTTCAGAAGCAGCAGTTTGAATATGCAAAAAATGAAATAATGACAGGAAAATGGGATCTGTTGATACTGGATGAAATCATGGCAGCCATTACTGCCGGGATGATCCCGCTTGAGGACGTGCTGGCTTTTATAAAGGGCAGACCTGATAAACTGGAAATTGTCATGACAGGCAGGAATGCACCTGACATCCTGATAGAGGCAGCTGACTATGTATCCAATATTCAAGAGGTTAAACACCCGCTGAAGAAAGGTGTTGCTGCCAGAAGGGGAATTGAAGATTAAACAAAACACAGCAAACCAAACAATCTTAAAGCAAACAGGCATAATGCCCATAAGAACGAGATTCGATGCTGGCAATAGGAGTGAGCTACACATGAAAAGGCTAAGAACAGTTTCTATAATACTGATTGTATTGTTTGTACTTACAGCATGCAGCCAAAATCCAGGCACTAATGATAACAACAACAGCCAAAATCCAGGCAAGCCGGCAGAAGCCCCTAAAGAAGCTCCTGCTGCAGCTGCCGGCGGTGATCAGGATAACGGTTCAGGCAGCAATGAAAATAATACTATATATCCAGTTACTGTTACAGATTCATTTAACAGGGAAATATCAGTGGAAGAGGAGCCTAAAAAAGTAATTTCTTTATCTCCGGCTATTACGGAAATAGTCTTTGCTCTTGGACAGGGAGATAAGCTGATTGGAAGAACGGATTTTTGTGACTATCCTCAGGAAGCATTGGAAGTGAAATCAGTCGGCGGTGGCCCCATGGATCCCAATATAGAAAAAGTCGTGGAGCTTGAGCCGGATATTGTATTTGCTTCAGCCCATTTCCAGGAAGAAGTTCTAAATAAGCTTGAGGAGTCTAACGTTAAGGTTGTGATCCTGTATGGAGAAAACAGCTTTGACGGGGCTTATGAAATAATTGAGAAGGTTGGTTATATTCTGAACGCTCAGAAAGCAGCTTCCAAGATAGTCGACAGCATGAAGGAAACCGTTGCCGATGTCTTGCAGAGAGTGGAAGGACTGGATAAACCCAGTGTGTATTATGTTGCTGGCTTTGGAGAATGGGGTGATTATACAGCCGGCAGGGATACCTTTATCGGGCAGCTTATTGAGATGGCAGGAGCTAAAAATGCTGCCGATGATGTGGAAGGCTGGAGCTACAGCCTGGAAAAACTGATTGAGAAAAACCCTGATTATTTGATCTGCTCAAAGCTGGACAATCATAAGGAACAGCTGAAGACTGCCAATGGATATAAGGACCTGGATGCAATAATAAATGACAGGGTATTGGAAATCGACAAGAATATGCTGGAAAGACAAGGTCCCAGACTGGCTGAGGGCTTGAAAGAAATTGCTAAATATATACACCCGGAAGCATTTGAATAGGGGATATTAATCTATGGTCTTTATACACAAGAAGAAATTGTACAAGTATTTATTTGCAGCAGCCTTGCTTGTTCTTGTTTTTATAATGTTACTATCCTGTACACTGGGAGCAGCAAACATATCAATCATTGATTCCCTGAGAATTATCTTGTCCGGAATACCTTTGCTAAGGAATATTGCCGGCGATGAGACAATACCCAGGTCTTACCACACTATTGTATGGACAGTACGGATGCCCCGGATATTTTTATCGGCATTAATCGGAGCAGGGCTCTCCATAGTGGGCTCTGCCTTCCAGGGTATGTTCCGTAACCCCATGGCAGATCCGTATATTCTTGGCATATCATCCGGTGCCTCTGCCGGTGCCGCAATTGCCATTGTTCTGGGACTGGGAGGTGTGATAGGCGGATTGGGCATTATTGCTTTATTTGCATTTGCAGGTGCAGTTTTAACCGCCCTGACAGTCTACAATTTAGCCAGGACGGGCAGCCGGGTACCGACACTGAGCCTGATACTGGCAGGGGTAGCTGTGGGGTTTTTCCTGTCCTCCCTGGTGTCCATGCTGATGTTCTTCAACAGGGACAAGCTGGAGCGAATAGTAATGTGGATCATGGGCAGTGTATCTGCCGCTTCCTGGAACCAGGTCGGCATCCTCTTTCCTGTAGTAATCATTGGCTCTGTTATCCTGCTTGCTTTTGCAAGGGATTTGAATGCCATGTCAACCGGAGAGGATACGGCAAAAAGCCTTGGAATAGAAGTAGAAAAGGTGAAAAAGCTTCTTGTTGCAGTATCATCCCTTATCATAGCATGCTGCGTATCAACAAGCGGTGTAATCGGATTTGTAGGCCTTATTGTTCCTCATTCCATACGGCTTGTACTGGGATCGGACCAGAGAGTGGTAATGCCATTTTCCGCCGCTGTGGGGGCAATCTTCATGGTTGCCTGTGACACGCTGGCAAGAAACCTGATTCCTCCGTCTGAAATACCGGTAGGTGTTGTTACCTCCATGCTTGGTGCTCCGTTTTTTATATATCTGCTGTACAGAAACAAGAAGAAGGTGGCATGATTGAACATCGTAAGCAAGCATCCTGTAGCAGTTCATGATTTAAGCTGGAAATATGGAGAAAGGATTATTCTAAGAAATATTAACCTCAAAATTGAAAGAGGCAGGTTTTACGGCATTATTGGCCCCAACGGCTCGGGCAAAACCACCTTGCTTAGAAATATATCCAAAAGCCTGGTGCCTGCAGCAAAAGCTGTATATATTGATGATTTGGATGCAGCAGGGCTTAGCAGCAGGGATATTGCAAAAAAGCTTGCTGTAGTGCCCCAGAGCACCAATGTTGAATTTGATTTTACCGTTACGGACATCGTCCTTATGGGCAGAAACCCGTATATCAGAAGGTTTGGAAGTGAGAGCCGGGCGGATATGGAGATTGCAGAAAAAGCCATGAAGGCAACCAATACCTGGCACCTCAAAGATAAGTGCATCAGTGAAATCAGCGGCGGGGAAAGACAAAGGGTAATAATAGCCAGGGCCCTTGCACAGGATACGGCTGTTATGCTGCTGGACGAGCCGGTTTCCCAGCTTGATATCCATCATCAAATTGAGATCATGGAGTTGATTTGCTCCTTGACCCGAGGCAGGGCACTGACAGCAGTTTCTGTTATGCATGATCTGAACCTTGCTGCTCAGTACAGCGACTTCCTTATTCTTATAAGCGAAGGGATAATAGTCTGCCAGGGAACACCCCAGCAGGTAATTACAAAAGAAAACCTGAAAAATGTATATCACCTGGACAGCTTCATAGTCAACAACCCTGTCACGGGGAAGCCTTATATAATGCATGTGGAAAAATTGAAAAAACATGTTGTTTACAAGTAATTTAAGGCTGCATAAAAGCAGCCCGGGTGCGGAGAAAAGGAAATCGGAAGGTTGGCAGATACCTTCGATACAAATGGATATGCAGGCAATACACATATGAAAAAGTAAGGATATGGGGGAACAGACATGAATATTTTGAGCAAAACACTGAGCGGCATAACTGGGTTATACGAGGAGCCTGTCAAACATGCAAGAGCCAGACTGGACAATCTGGCAAAGCCCATTGGAAGCCTTGGGAAGCTGGAGGATATTGCTGCAAAGATGGCAGGAATCACGGGTAAGGTACATAATGAGATAAAGAAAAAGGGCATTATTGTCATGTGTGCAGACAATGGTGTAACTGAGGAGGGAGTCAGCGCTGCCCCGCAGAGTATAACAGCCCTTCTGACCGAAAATATGGCTAAGGGAATAATGGGTGTATGCGTTCTTGCTGAGAAGGCAGGGGCTGATGTTAAGGTTGTTGATATTGGGGTAAAGGCTAAGTTTAATAATGAAAGGATTATAGACCGGAAAATCGCCTACGGAACACAGAATATAGCAAAGGGGCCTGCTATGACCCGGGAACAGGCTATCCGGGCAATTGAGACCGGTATTGAAATGGTGGACAAGCTTGCCGGGGAAAGCTATGATCTGCTTGGAACAGGAGAGCTTGGAATAGGCAATACTACCACGAGTGCAGCGGTATTAAGCGCCCTGTCAGGATTGAGCCCTGATAATA
>DUSN01000019.1 GCA_012842605.1 Clostridiales bacterium | reverse complement strand
TATTGACATTTTAAATTTACTGGATAAAATAAAGATAAGAAATTTAACTACGGAGTTGATTTTTATGGCATACAAATTACCAGGTAAATGCAGCATTTGCGGTCATGACATTATTGTAACCAACTTTTACTGCCCAAATTGCAGCACCCGTACAGAAGGCGGGTTTACCTCCTGTAAATTCTGCAGCCTGAATAAGGAACAGCTTGACTTCATCGAGGTTTTTCTTAAATGCAGGGGCAATATAAAGGACATGGAGAAAGAATTAGGAATTTCCTATCCCACCATTCGCAACAGATTTGATGAGGTATTGCAGGCCTTGGGACTGGGTAATTCCAATGAGGCTGCTATTCAAAGCAAGCCTAAAGCTGATTATTCAGCTATACTTGTGGCACTGGAGAAGGGTGAGATTTCACCCCAGGAGGCATTAAGACAGCTAAAAGGAAAAAAATAAAACTTATAACGTTGGGAGGTTTTATCATGAGTGATGAAAGAATAAGGATCCTGAAGCTTTTCAAAGAGGGAAAAATAAGTATGGAAGAGACTTTGCAGCTGCTTGAGGCTTTGGAGGAGTCGGGCTTCCAGGATGAGCCTGGAATAACCGAAGCAGAGATAATTGACAGCCAGGCTGCAGTACACGCAGAAAAGGCATTTGCAAAGGCCGATAACTCGCATATGCCCGGCGATTCCGATAAGGATATTCCAAACGCTGATAATGAACCTGCCGGGGACAGCTCAGGGAGCAATACCGGGGACAGGGATTCGAAAAAATACATGCATGGGTTTAACATTAAAATACCTAAAATCAAAATTCCAAAAATCAGTATTCCAAATATTCCGGATATAGAAATCCCTGAAATAAATATCCCGCCCATAAAAGTCCCGGGAGTGAATATAACAAGCAGTGATGATCATGACAATATCAGTATCAGCTCAATCGGAAACATAGATGGTGACATAAACGTTGATTCAATAAGCGTGTCAGGCAAGGGCAGCTTTACCGGCAATGTAAACTGTGACCGTATCAATATTTCCGGCGACTGCAGCTTTCAGAAGAATGTATCAGCAGACAAGGTTGTTGTATCAGGCAAGCTTCATATCGGTGGTGAAACCTCCGCTGATGAGATTGCAGTATCAGGTATTGGCAGCTTTGGTTCGAGTGTAAGTACCGACAAATTCGACACAAGTGGCTATGCATCAATAAAAGGATCATTGTCCGGTGACAGTATTTACAATTCGGGGACTTTGAAGGTTGAAGGAGATATATCAGCTGACAGTCTCAACACCAGCGGAAGTCTTCAGACAGAAAGAGGCATCAAAGCGGATTCAATAAAAGTCAGCGGTACTTTAAAAACAGGCAGCGATGTATTTGTTGATTCCTTTAACTCCAGCGGCTGCTTTAGTATTAACGGTGCACTAATTGCAGACAGCATCAAGGTCGAACTGAACAGCAGTGACTGCAGAGTGGCTAAAGATATAAAAGCTGACATAGTTAATGTATTTAAGCGCAACCCTCAAAACGAAGTATTCCTTGATGCACCTGCCATGATTACAGACTCTGCGGACTTAGTTAATACAAGATTAAAAATTTTGAAGGGAAGCACCTTAAAAATAGGCACCGGATGCATAATCGACAGAGTGGAGTACACAGATGAGCTTACTGTGCTGGAAGGTGCTGTAGTAAAAGAAAAAGTCAAGGTATACCGCCTTGATAGTTAAAGTCATTTAATTGGCTAAGGTATTCGATCCTCAATCCTAAGGCGGCTGTATTCAAATGATACAACCGCCTGTTTTTTTATATATATTTGTATATTTCAGATACTGTAGCCGCAATGAAACATTAATCAAATTTTACCTCTTATCAAATTTGCCAAAAACACAAGAACCGCTTTATCCATACAGATAAGCGGTTCTATTGGTCTGGGTGAGAGGATTTGAACCTCCGGCCTCTTGAACCCCATTCAAGCACGCTACCAAACTGCGCCACACCCAGTCATAACGAACAGATATTATATTACAACATCTTAATCCAAAAAGCAAGAGCTTTTTTGTTTTTCAATATCTGGCAGTAAACAGAAAACCGGTCCAACAACAATATAGCTTGAGAATTTGATAAATGATAAGCATTAATAGTATTAAAATGTTATAATAGATAATGAACAAAAAAATTACTGGGGATGATTTTTTGAGAAGGTTAATTTTATACTGCATAGTATTATCTATATGTCTTATTGGGACAAGCTGTGCCGGCAACGTGGAGGAACCTATATCAGTTATATCCTCACCAGAACCTTATGATCCTATTGTAGATTATGAATCTGATAACAACCTTCCCAGTCCTGACATTGAATCGGAACAGCCGCAGGATATGGAGAATCAATCTGATCAGGAAACGAGAAATAAAGAATATACGGTAGTAATTGGCTGCGCCGACTTGAATCATGATGGCAAGAAAGAAAAGATTGTTGCAGACCTTACAAATTTGGAGGAGTTTCAGGAGGCATGGCTGAAAATATATGATGCCGATAACAATTTAATATGGGAGGAGGCAGCAGGGCTGCCGCATGCAGGATGGAATTCCATTTATCTATACCATTCTGACGGGAAAGACTACCTTATCAGGTATAATCCAGTTATGTATCAGGGGTTTGCAAATTACCAATATACCATTTTCAGGTTGAATGCAAGAGGAGAGGAAATCGAAGAGGCTTCCAACGCTGTCGATTTTGATATCAATCCTAACAGCACCATGTTTGACTCAGACAGCATTGCAGCTTTTGTTGAAGAGTTAAACGCCTTGCTGGAAGAAAGCACTTTACTGCTAAGCACAGAAAACAGCGTATTATCGTACAGCACCGAAGACCAGCCAATCGTCCGGACTGAGCAATTAGACTGGCTGTACACAGCCGATCTGGGATACGATGAAGATGATTCAATTAAGGATAAACTGGAAAAATACCATAAGTACCATAGTGGCAGATAACCCCATGCCTTTATAAAGCATGGGGTAGGAATGGCTGTGGCAGCAATCACATGACGAAGATCAGAACAAAGGACCTTCTGATGAGACTTTTGCCCTCTGCGTCTTTTATCAGAGGGACGCTCAGTATGTTCAGGTATAAGCCATATATTGCCCCTTTTAACTGCTCCTGAAATCTTCCCTTCTGTACAAGTACAATGTTACAATCCGAGTACCTAAACCCCATTTTTCTCCTGCTTCTTCTACAGTCAGATAGTTCACACAACACTCCTCCACAAAAGAGTGTTATTATTGTGCTGAAAGAAAGTACAATGCAAGTATCGGTAAATTGAAAACAAAAGAAGTGTACAATAGCTGTCAAATGAGCTGCTCTTAATACCTCGCTGACATGGACGAGAATTGAAGAATTACGACTATATCTTGAAAAACTGCCAGTAAGCGATGGAAAAACTGCTTATACAACTGATGAGAAGAGTAGTAAACTCATTCGAATGTTTATTAATAAAGGCCGGAAGCCTGATAAATCAAGCCTTCGCGGTAAAAATGGTGGAGATAATGGGACTCGAACCCACGACCTCTCGGATGCGAACCGAACGCTCTACCAACTGAGCTATATCCCCATGCATTGCATATATTAATTTGGCTTTTAAAATTATACAGCTAAATTAATAATTAGTTTCCATTGAAAAAGTCGTACTTTAAGATGTTACACTCCATTTATTGTAATTAAAACG
>DUSN01000001.1 GCA_012842605.1 Clostridiales bacterium | reverse complement strand
GAAGCCAAGAATTGGCTGAAGCAGATGGAGATAACCCTGGCAGATTCATATTCCGCCATGAAGGATTTTTATTCACGATGCCGGCATCTGCAAAAAGAAATGAACAAGATTATAAAGCAAATGGATTTCAAATTGCTTTATGATGAGAAGCGTGAGCTGTTTTCCATTGGCTTCAACGTAGAAGAGGGGCAATTAAGCAAGGCATATTATGACCTGCTGGCATCTGAAGCCAGACAGGCCAGTTTTGTAGCCATTGCCAAAGGAGACATTCCTCAAAAACACTGGTTCAAGCTTGGCAGGGCATTGTCAATGGTGGGTGATTTGCGGGTACTGATTTCCTGGAGCGGTACCATGTTTGAGTATTTTATGCCGCTGTTGATAATGAAAACATATGAGAATACCCTGCTGGATGAAACCTACACAGCGGTAGTGCGAGGCCAGAAGCAGTATGCAGAGCAGCACCACCTGCCGTGGGGAGTTTCGGAATCAGGCTTTTATGCATTTGACCTGCATCTGAATTATCAATATAAGGCCTTTGGAATTCCCCAGTTAGGACTTAAGCGCGGTTTGGTTAATGATATGGTTGTTGCACCTTATGCAACTGTATTGGCTTTGCCTGTAGAGCCTGCCCTTGCGTTTAAAAATATGGAGGTATTATTATCCGAAGGTCTGGCAGGCCCTTACGGGTTTTATGAAGCTGTTGATTATACTCCTGAACGCCTGCCAAAAAAGAAAAAAAGCATGATCGTAAAAAGCTTTATGGCGCACCATCAGGGAATGATCCTGGTAGCAATTAACAACTATCTGAACAGCAATATTATGCAGACCCGCTTTCATTCGGTGCCCATGGTAAAGGCTACTGAATTGCTGCTTCAGGAAAGAATGCCCCGGCGTGAAGTATTTATTAAAGAATATGATGAATTTGAATATCACGACCTGGATGAAAGCAGGCAGCATCAGGAGATCCAGGCCAGAAGATCATTTGATTCTCCAAATACAGCTATGCCCGAAACGAATTTCCTGTCCAACGGAAATTATACCGTTATGCTGACTAACAGCGGCGGGGGATACAGTGAATATATGGGGCAGTTTATAAACAGGTGGCGTGAAGATCCGACCAAGAATGATTGGGGAATGATGTTTTACATCACCAATCTTAACTCCAACAATTACTGGTCTGCAGCATATCAGCCTTCCGGGATAAATCCGGAAGAATACAGGGTTATATTTGAGCCGGATCAGGTAGTATATTACCGCAAGGACGGCAATATTGAAACCAAGACAGAGATAGTGGTTTCGCCTGAGTTCAACGGCGAGGTGCGCAGCATCTCCCTGACTAACCACAGCGGCAGTGGAAGAATGATGGAAGTAACCAGCTATTTTGAAGTAGTGCTGGCACCATTTGCTGCTGATCTGGCTCATCCTGCCTTCAGCAATTTGTTTGTGCGTACCGAATTTATTGCTGAGTGGAACACTCTTTTGGCGACACGCAGGCCAAGAGAAAGCAAACAGAAGGCATTATGGCTGTTTCATACTGTTACCACCGATGGAGAAGCTGTTGGAAGAATACAATATGAAACAGATCGCTCCAAGTTTATTGGAAGGGGAAGAAATCTGCGAAATCCACAAGTAATGGAACCGGAGTTTCCTCTTTCTAATACAACCGGCGCTGTTCTGGATCCCATAATCAGCATCCGTATTAGGGTATTTGTTCCGGCAGGTAAAACCGTGCGGGTTTCCTATGTCACCGGGGTAGCAGATTCCAGGGAAGCAGCAATCGCCACTGCAAGAGACTATCAAAACAGCAATATGCCGACTCGCGCCCTGGAATTGGCCTGGACCCATGCTCAGGTAGAAATGAGATACCTTAATATTACCTCAGGTCAGGCTAACCTTTTTCAGGCAATGGCTTCACAGATTGTTTATTCACAGCCGCCTGCCCTGTGGAAACAAGAGCTGTTAAGAAACAACAGAAAAGGCCAATCAGCATTATGGTCGCTGGGAATATCCGGAGACTTGCCTATTGTGGTATTGAGGCTGAGTCAGATGGAGCACATGGAAATGGCAAAACAAATGCTAACTGCACATGAGTATTTCAGGATGAAAGGTTTGCAGACAGATTTGGTGCTCCTGAATGAATATGGCAACAGTTACGAGCAGCCTGTTCAGGACCGCTTGCAAGAGATGACTGCCATAAGCCATGCAAGAGATCTGATGGACAAACCTGGCGGAGTATATATCAGGCAAAGCGCCAATATACCGGAAGAAGACCTTAATTTATTGTTTTCAGCAGCCAGACTGGTGCTAAACGGTGAAGACGGTTCTATTGCAGACCAGCTGCAAGTGAAATATCAGCCCTGGGATGCTATGGTACTGCAGGCAGAAAAAGCTGAATATAGAATTATATCATCAGAAAGTATCAAACTTCCGGAAGATTTGCTTTTCGTTAATGATTTAGGCGGCTTTACCAGGGATGGAAAAGAATATATCATTTGCCTGAAGAAAAACGAAGTTACGCCTATGCCCTGGAGCAATATAATAGCCAATCCGGAATTCGGTTTTCTGATAACTGAATCAGGTTCAGGCTACACCTGGTGCAGGAACAGCAGGGAAAATAAACTAACCCCCTGGTCCAATGATCCGGTTAGAGATCCTGCCGGGGAAGCACTATATATCAGGGATGATTTGACCGGGAATTACTGGTCAGCTACTCCTTTGCCGGTAAGGACAGACGATGCTTATTTGATCAGGCATGGTCAGGGGTATACAATATTTGAACATGCACACCATGGGATATTAACCAGGGAAACTGTATTTGTTCCTCTAAAAGACCCGGTGAAAATTTACAGTGTTACTCTTACTAATCAGACCGATGCTCCAAGGAATCTGTCGTTGTTTTTATATGCCGAATGGGTACTGGGTGTAAACCGTGATAAAAATTCTTATTTTATCATTACAGAGTTTGATGAATCAGATAACTGCATGCTGGCTTATAACTACTATAATGAAGAATTTTCCGGAAGGACTGCTTTCTTGTACAGCAGCATTCCTGTGGAATCCTACACATCACAGCGGTGTGAGTTCATAGGAAGAAACGGGTCAATGGAGTGTCCCGCTGCCATGAAAGCTAAAAACCTCTCCAACCGTGCTGAAATTAACCACGATCCCTGTTCCGCCATACAGGTAAGGATAACCCTTGAACCGGGAGGTACAAAGGAGGTTCTTTTCCTGCTTGGCCAGGGAGAAGGCAAGAATGATGTCAAGAATATAGTTGAAACTTACAGGTCGCCGGACAGGGCAGAATCGGCATTAATGGATGTTCGGCAGTTCTGGGATGACAAGCTTGGTGTACTGAAGGTAACTACCCCTGACCCGTCAATGGATTTGCTGCTTAACAGATGGCTGGTCTATCAGACATATGCTTGCCGTGTGCTTGCTCGGACCGGTTTTTATCAAGCCGGCGGAGCTTTTGGTTTCCGGGATCAGCTGCAGGATGTTATGGCTCTTGTATACTGTGAATCAGGGATAACAAAAGAGCAGATTTTGCTATCGGCAGCTCACCAGTTTCTTGAAGGTGATGTACAGCATTGGTGGCATCCGCCTTTCAGAGGAGTTAGAACTCGTATAACCGATGATTTGCTGTTCCTTCCCTTTGTAACAGTCGACTACATAGAAAAAACGGGGGACTGGAGCATTTTAGACGAATTGGTTGGTTTTATTGATGACCAGCCGTTAAGCCAGGAAGAGCCTGACAGATACTCGGTACCTCAAATTACAGAAGAGAAAACCTGTCTCTATGACCATTGCATAAGGGCAATTGAAAAGGCAATGAATTTTGGCAGTCACGGCCTGCCCTTGATGGGAGGCGGGGATTGGAATGACGGAATGGATAAGGTAGGAATCAAGGGCAAAGGTGAAAGTGTGTGGCTGGGTTGGTTCCTGTATTTAGTTCTCAGCCGGTTCAGACCGGTTTGCGCAGCCAGAGGAGACTTGGAGCGAGAAAAGAGATATGAAAAAACGGCAAAGGATCTGCTATCTGCAATTGAGCAGCATGCCTGGGATGGCGGATGGTATAGACGAGCCTTTTTTGACGATGGCACACCCCTTGGTTCAGAGCAGAATGAGGAGTGCAGAATTGACTCAATCTCCCAGTCATGGGCTGTCATATCCGGCGGCGGGCGCACGGAAAGGGTAAAAGCAGCTATGCGGGCTGTACAGAACTATCTTATAGATGAGGATGCCGGTATTATCAAGCTGCTCTCGCCTCCTTTCGACAAGTCATCGCTGGAGCCTGGCTATATAAAAGGATATGTACCTGGGGTCCGGGAAAACGGTGGTCAGTATACTCATGCAGCTGTATGGACGGTAATGGCATATGCTAAACTGGGCGAGGGAAATCGTGCATGGAAGCTCTATCACATGATTAACCCGGTAAATCATACCAGAACGCGTTTGGATGTGAACAAGTACAAATGCGAACCATATGTTATGGCTGCTGATGTTTATGCAATAACACCGCATACCGGACGAGGAGGCTGGACATGGTATACCGGGTCAGCAGGTTGGATGTATCGGGTCGGGATCGGCAGTATATTAGGATTTGAAAAGATTGGCGATTCTCTTTCCATTGATCCGTGCATACCTGAAGATTGGCCAGGTTATACCATTGAATACCGTTATGGCAGTTCCAGGTATGTAATTGAAGTAAGGAACCCGGACAGAGTGCAAAAGGGCATTGCACGTATAACACTTGACGGCCGGCAATTGGAACAGGCTGTAATACCATTGTCAGATGACAATAATGAGCACCATGTAATAGTAACTATGGGAACCGGACTATAATTTCCGGTTTCCCTTGCTTTTATAAAAATGACTTTGTTTATGCCTATATCCTATTAGTATTCAGGTAATAATTCAGGTGGTGATGGAATACTTTTTATTATTAACTGATACTTGTATGGAGGGATGCAGATGAAATATTTGTATCTTTCAAGAAACAAGCTGTTTTTATTATGGGCTTTGGTTGGAATTGGCTTGATTCTGATTATTGCTGCTCAGCCGGCGGATAAGGATATGCTGGCTGTATTTTCTTCACCGGCAGATAATAAAGTTATTGTAATTGATCCCGGGCATGGCGGCATAGATTCAGGCGCTGTAAGTCCGTCGGGAACCAGGGAAGATGAGCTGAACCTTAAGGTTGCAATGAAACTTAAGCAGTATTTGACTAATCATAATGCAACAGTGATAATGACAAGGGAAACCAATGAAGGTTTGGCTGCACGAAAATCGGAAGATATGAGAAAAAGAGTAGAATTGATAAAAAACAGCAATGCGGATATTGTAATAAGCATTCATATGAATAAATTTCCTCAGTCTAAATATTTTGGTGCACAAACATTTTATATGGCAGGAAGTGAGAAAGGAAAAAAGCTGGCGGTATGCATTCAGACCAAACTGGTTGAAAATCTTATCGAGGGCAACAACCGCAAAATTAAGCCCGCAGACAATCTTGTCATCCTTAAGGCCAGCAGCGCGCCTTCGGTAATAGTAGAATGCGGCTTTCTTTCCAACGCAAAAGAAGAAGCACTTCTGAAAACTGATGAGTATCAGGAAAAAATAGCCTGGTCAATATTCAGTGGTATAATTGAATATTTTGCAACCGAAGATACATTTCAATGGGATGGAATGAATACTCCATCCCTTTTATCCATTTATACATCATTATTTTAAATATGGCAATATAACACCGATAAAGAAAGTAGGAACATGCAATGTGTTTGAAAAACAATGATCCTTATATAGAACTGGCGCAAACTGCCCTGGAGACCTACCTTAAGAATGGTTATATTATAGATTGGAAACAATTGAAGTTAAATGGAATTAAGCCAGGTAAAAGAGGTTGTTTTGTTACGATTCGCAAAAATAATGAATTAAGAGGATGTATGGGGACATTTCAGCCTGAAAGAGATTGCCTTGCAGATGAGATCATACATAATGCAATATTCGCAGGAGTAATGGATTCCAGGTTTCTGCCGGTAACATGTGAAGAGCTGCCTTCTTTGGAGTATGTCGTGGATGTTTTGGAAGAACCTGAAAGAATTTGTATTACAGATGAGTATAATGTTCGTGAATATGGTATAATTGTGATAAAGGATAACAGGACAGGCTTGCTGCTGCCTGACTTGACCGGAATCAGCACAAAAGAAGAACAGCTGAATATTGCTTTAAGTAAGGCTGGAATCAGCAGGGATGAGAATTTTACCTTAATGAGATTCCGGGTAGAACATCACAGTTATAATCCGATAAAGCATTAAAGTATATAATATACTTTTTGAAAAAGTATAATTGTTATATAATATATATGTTTATCACACCAAAGAGGGGCGTGCCTGCATGTGGGATGCTTTTTCAAGAATTTTTTCTTATATTGATCCTTATATACAATTTCCATATGTCATCCAGCATGTTATAGATATATCAATTGTTGCCTTTGTTCTGTACAAGCTGTTGTTACTGATCAGAGAAACCAGGGCTGAACAGGTATTAAAAGGTCTGGCCATATTGCTTTTTGCCACAAAGCTCAGTGAAATACTTCAATTTAATACCATTTACTGGATTTTGAAAAATACAGCAACTGTAGGCGTAATTGCTCTGCTCATAGTATTTCAGCCTGAACTTCGAAGGGCACTGGAGCAGATAGGAAGAGGTCAGCTTTTTGATAAGCTGATGTTTGTTCATGATGACAAGGATCCAGGCATTATTATTAATGAAATTGTCCGTGCAGTGCAGAGCATGGCCAAATCCAGGATCGGAGCCCTCATAGTGGTTGAAAGAAAAACCGGAATAAATGATGTAATAGAAACTGGAGTTAAAATAGACGGTGTATTAACCAGCTCTTTGCTGGAAAACATTTTTACTCCCAATACTCCTCTTCATGACGGTGCTGTAATTATCCGGGGAGACAGAATCGCTGCAGCCGGCTGCTTTCTGCCTCTTACTGACAACACCAGCATAAGCAAGCAATTAGGAACCCGGCATCGTGCAGCTCTAGGAATATCTGAGACATCAGACGCTCTTGCCATAGTGGTGTCAGAAGAAACCGGAGTCATTTCCATAGCCGGCAACGGAAAGCTGACGCGTTATCTGGATTCCAAGGCCTTAAGAGAAATGCTTAAAAAGGTTTACATCAGGGAAAAGGAACCTCGTTCCTTCATTCCGAAAAAGTGGAGGTCAAGGAATGAACAGTAATTTTTTTACGAACAATTTATCAATAAAGATAATTTCACTCATAGTGGCAATCATTCTTTGGCTTTATGCAGTGAGTGAGTTAAATCCTGAAGTAACGAAAAATATTACGGATGTTAAAGTAGAAATAATCAACATGGATGTATTGAATGATAAACAACTGACTCTGGTGGAAGATCCTGTTGACAATATTACTATACGCATAAGAGGTTTAGTTAATGATATTAGAAAAGTGAATACCGCAAACTTAAAAGCAGTCCTTGATTTAAGTGAAATTGACTGGACTGGAACACGGCAGGTAGAGTTAAAAATCGAAGGGCTTGTTCCCCGGGAAGTTAAATTGGATAAGATTCCGGAAATACCTATTACCATTAACAAGATAGCAACCAAAGTTGTGCCTGTGGTGGTTGAGGTTACCGGAAACGGCGGAGAAGGATACTTTGTTCACGAAGCTACTGCCGAGCCTCAGAATATAACTATATACGGAGCCGAATCACTGGTGGATATTGTGGTAAAAGGAGTTGTACAGGTTAAGCTTGACAAGGATGAGAGTACTATAAAGCAGTCTCTTCCTATAAAGCTGGTAGATGCTGCAGGACGTGTTGTTGAATCTGAGTATTTGAACCTTCGCCAGGAATTTGCCATGGTATCCATACCAATTTATCCAATAAAAAGTGTGGCTGTTAAAGCTAATATTATAGGACAGCCGGCAAATGGATTTGTGGTAGATGGTATCAGCATAGACCCACCCCGGTTAACTATAAACGGATATGCCAGCATATTGGGAAACTTGTCATCTTTATCGACAGAAGCAATAGATATTCAAAATGCTGTTGAAAACGTCTATGCCTCCGTAGGCATTATGCTGGAGGAAGGCGTGTTCCTTGAGCCAGGGCAGCCTTCAAAGGTAAATGTTGTGGTTAATATACGCGAAACAACAATTGAGAAAAATATACAGATTAGCAATAATCACATAGCTGTTAAAAATGTACCGGAAGGCTTTCAGGCAACAATGGAAAATATTTCAATATCTTTACAGCTAAAAGGGCCTTATACTGCTGTAAATGCAATAACTGCCCAGAGTCTGGCTCCGGCAGTGGATTTGGCACAGCTCGATCCTGCTCCGGGTGAGGAGAACTTTGTACCAGGGCAGTATGAACTGCCTCTAACGCTGACAATACCCAACAGGGCAGAGTTAATACAAATTTCATCGGAATTTGTAATAGTTGATATTCAGGCAATTGAGCAGACTGAACCAGGCCGGGAAGAATAAAAACATGTATAATGAAGTATGTATAATAATGTACAAATTAAGCAGTATGAAATTGAAAAGCAGCTGTATACGACAGCTGCTTTTCAAAAAAACCTTCTTACATTGGTTTCAATTTCAGTTTTGGCTCTTTTCAATACTTGATTTATCTCATCAGGTTTAACAGGCTTAAGAATATAGTCATATGCTCCTACCTTCATAGCTTGCCTTAGATAATCAAAATTATCATAGTTACTGACAATAACATATTTGATATTCGGCCATCTTTTCTTTGCGTTTTCAATGAAAGTAATACCATCCATTCTGGGCATGCGTATTTCTGTAAGGACTACATGGGGAGAGACATGGGGCAGAAGTGCCAAAGCCTCCTCACCATTTGAAGCTTCACCTACAAGTTCAAAGTCATTTTCCACCCATTTAACTTTATTATCTATGTCCCGACGCGCATTATAGCTGCTGTCAACCATGACTACACGCAGATTCACTGACGATTCATTCCTTTCAGTTTGCATCTTATGAACGATTATAGCATCATATTTCAGCATTGAAAACAGGTTGATAGAATTTTTGACATTTTATCTATATTTCCTTACAAAAATCACATATTATGTTATAGAATTTACATGCTAGCTTTTAGTTTCAGGCACTGTGTTATTTTTACACAGTCCGGTAAATTAATAAGCAAAGTTTTGCGATAACCTTGCCTGCCTTTTTATTATGTGTTATAATTCATAACGTTAAGCGTCTGTAGCTCAGTGGATAGAGCGTTCGACTCCGACTCGAAAGGCCGCAGGTTCAACTCCTGTCAGACGCACCAAAACCCGCTTGCCGTTCTGGCCGGCGGGTTAATTGTTTTTGGGAAGTACCAGCAAACCAGTGTAATTATATAAGAAGTATGCTTATCTTAGATAAAATCTTCATTAATGATTTAAGAAATAATAATATACCAATAATAAATGTAAATTATGCTTAACATAATAAGGGAAGGGTTTTGGTTTGTTTTATCGAATACATTAGTAATGTTTTCAAGATAATGCTAAACAAAAAATGGATTGAATGATGATAGATTCATTCAGTGGCTTTGAGAGGTATTGTTAGTGAGTAATAAGCAATATGAAATATTAGCATTAACTCTGCGTTATTGGTTTGTTCTTTTAATTATTTATATATTTGCTCAATGTGCAGCAAAAACCATACGGGGTATTTTTTCGAGTAAAAGCGTCCCGCGTTCCACAGGCAATATACCATTTATACTGGTGCTCTTTTCTCTTACTGCTTTCGGTTTGCTGTCTTTGCAGGATCCGGGGGGTATTAGCATAGACACTGCCCTGCTTGGAGTTTTGGTTTCCGCAGTAATCCTGTTCCAGTTCTATCTGCTTTATTATCTTTTCCCCGGTTTGGATGAAGTTATGCTGCTTTCAGTTGATACCCTTGCAGTTTTAGGTTTCATCATGCTGCAGCGTTTGACTCCCGAACTGGCGTTAAAGCAAGTGGAATGGTTTGCTGCAGGCTGTGCGGCTATGTTTCTTGTTATGCTGGCAGTGCCAAGGATTAAAAGCCTGGGTAAGCTGATCTATCCTTTGATGGCTGCAGGTCCGGCTATACTTTTTTTGGTTGCATTTTTTGGTGAAGAATCGGGAGGAGCCACCAGCCGGATTCCCATAGGTCCTTTTTCTATTCAGCCAGCAGAGTTTGCTAAATTTATTTTTATCATAGTACTTGCCTATTCGCTGAATGAAGAGAAAACATTTCGTCAGAAACTGCCTGTTTATATATTTGTTATTGCATCGGTTCTGGGCGTTGTTATGCAAAAGGACTTAGGAAGCGCCTTGCACTACTTCATTGTATTTTTGTTTATATACTATATAAGTACCAATGATTTGCTTTTAACTATAGCTGCTGCAGGAGCCGGTGCAATTGCATCCTTTATTAGCTATAAAATTTTCGCACATGTACGTGTGAGGGTAGAAGCCTGGAAAAATCCCTGGGCTGATGTGGGCGGAAAAGGATGGCAGGTTGCTCAGTCTCTGATGGCAATGGGAAGCGGCGGGCTGATTGGTCTGGGCTTGGGTCTTGGTGCACCTTACATTATCCCGGCGTCGCGCACTGATTTTATTTTTGCTGCCATATGCGAAGAGTTCGGGATTCTGGTAGGAGGCATGGTAATTGGATTTTATGCATTAATACTTATAAGAAGTATGCAGAAAGCCTTTCAGGCCAGGCAGCCTGCTGATATGCTGCTGGCTTGCGGCAGTGCTGTCTCATTGAGTATTCAGGCTTTCATAATTATAGGCGGAGTGGTTAAAATGATTCCTCTGACGGGTATCACACTGCCATTTGTAAGCTATGGAGGCAGTTCTATGGTAGTTAGTCTTTGTATTCTTGGAATTATACAGGGTATATCCATGAAGAATGAATGGTTAGCACATAATATGGAGACTGAATTTGATCAGGATTTGGATGAGATGATTAATGATGAAGGTGACGAGCAGCGATGAAATATTTAAAGCGAAATATAAGAAGTGCCTTGATAGTTCTGCTTGGGCTATTTGTAATTCTTACTGTTTATTTCTATTATAATCTGTTTTTATACAGCGACCGGTGGTTTTCTGATCCTAACAACACAAGAGTAAAAGTTGATATGACAAATCCTTCAATTATACCGGGAAGCATATCTGACAGAAATGGAAAGGTGCTGGTTGAAACCAGGTCATATAAAAACGATAACGGGGCTTTAACATATTATAGAAGTTATCACAAGGACAGCCGGTATGCGGCTCATGTTATTGGCTCAAAAAAATACGGTATAGGTGCTGAGGCTCTATATGTACGATATTTGTTAGGATATGACAATAACTTGTTTGAACGTATATACCAAAAGGCATTTTTGGACCAGGAAGTAGGCAACGATGTAATCCTGACCATTGATATGAGACTGCAGAAATTTATTAGCCAGGCAATGGGTAAATCAAAGGGCAGTGTAGTTCTTATGAACCCTAATTCCGGTGAAATACTAGCACTGGTGAGTCAGCCTTCCTTCAACCCCTCTGCTGACAATGAAGACCCTGCTGATGAAAGCCTTTTGAACAAGGCTTCATACGGGAGGTTTACTCCTGGCTCCATAATGAAGGTAATTACAGCTGCAGCAGCCTTGGAATCAATGGAAAACTTGAATGATTATGTGGTGGAGTGCAAGGGCTCTACTGAAATTAACGGATTTATCATCAAATGCTATGATGGGGAAGCTCACGGTCAAGTCAACCTTTCCCGTGCTATGGAGGTTTCCTGTAATGCATACTTTGCCCAATTGTCACTGGACGTGGGATGGAAGCAGCTTAAAAAAACAGCTGAGAAGTTCGGATTTAACAAGGACTTTTTATTTTCCGACATCAAGACTTCGAAAAGCGAGCTGCCCATTAACCATAAAACCGATGCAGAAGAATTAGCCTGGTCAGGCATTGGACAGGGAAAGGTCCTGGTAACTCCCTTGCATATGGCTTTAGTAGCGTCTGCTATAGCAAATAAAGGGATTATGCCCGAACCAAGGCTAATTTATGGAATTCAGCCGCGTTCCGGCAAAATACGGCTGCAAGGTCATTCAAAGCTGGCTGATGCTACAACTCCTGAAATAGCGCAAACCCTGACTAATATGATGGTTAATGTGGTAGAGAATGGCACAGGCAGCAGAGCTCGCACAAAAGGAATGCTCATAGCGGGCAAGACCGGAACAGCTGAAGTCGGCAGCGATAAAAATCCTCATGCCTGGTTTATAGGTTTTGCACCGGCTGATCATCCTACCTTAGCCATAGCAGTAATATTGGAGAATTCCGGAACAGGCGGAAGCAAGGCTGCTCCCCTGGCAGGCAGTATTTTGCGGGAAGCTGCAAGACTGGGTTATTAGTACTGCCGTATGGCAGGCTTTTGTGTTTATTGCACAATGCTGTGATTATTGCTTAATGCGGCGATTTTATATACAATTATGTATAAATAGAGATATTTAGGAATAAAGATAAGTTGCTAACCGGAAAGGGTTGCATATAAATTGAGTATAGATATGGAAATCAAGCTGCAAAATTTGCCGGATAAACCCGGTGTATATATTATGAAAGACAGTGCCGGAAAAGTGATATATGTCGGCAAGGCAGTTTCATTGAAAAATCGTGTAAGGCAATATTTTCGTTCCACCGGTCATATCGGAAAAGTTGGTGCTATGGTATCCAATGTAGCGGATTTTGAGTACATCCTTACCGATAATGAGGTGGAAGCTTTTATTTTGGAGTGCAATCTTATTAAGAAATATAAGCCTAAGTACAATATATTGCTGAAAGATGATAAGCACTATCCATTTATTCAGGTTACCACCGGAGAAGATTATCCAAGGATTTTGCTTACCAGGAGAATAAAGAAAGACAATCATCGTTACTTTGGGCCATACACTAGTGCACGGGCAGTACGGGAGACCATTGAAGTTATTAAGAAAATTTTCCCTGTTCGCACATGCAATAGAAACATAAGAGAGGGACAATCTCCGGAAAGGCCCTGCCTGAACTATTATATAGGACAGTGCTGGGGTCCCTGTCTGGGGAATGTTAAGAAAGATGATTATCAGCAAATGATAAAGGATGTGTGCAGGTTTTTAGAGGGAAAGCAAGAGGCCATATTAGATGATTTGCGCACTAAAATGGAAGATGCAGCCGAAAGCCTCCAGTTTGAAAAAGCTGCTGCTTTTCGTGATAAGATACACGCAGTGGAGAAAATTTTAGAGAGCCAGAAGATTATATCAACATCAATGGAAGACCAGGATGTTTTTGCATTATACCAGGACAACAATCATACAGCTGTACAGATATTTTTTATCAGGGGCGGCAAACTGATATCAGCTGAACAGCATATTCTCGAAGAAACATCAGTTATGGAGCAAAGTGAGATAATAGGGTCCTATATTAAACAATTTTATGCAGACTCAGCATTTATTCCCAGGGAAATATTAATCCAGCAGGATATAGATGACCGGGAGGCAATAGAAAAATGGCTGTCTGAAATAAGAAGCAGCAGGGTTTATATACGAGTTCCCAGGAGAGGAGAGAAGTACAAGCTGGTTCAAATGGCTGAACGCAATGCCATGGAAGCACTTCTCACCCATGACAGGAAAGCCAGGAGGGAGTTGGACCGTACCCAGGGCGCAGTTATGGAGCTGCAGGAGGCACTGAGTTTGGATCAGCCGCCGCTTCGAATAGAAGCATTCGATATCTCCAATACCCAGGGTAATTTATCAGTTGCTTCCATGGTAGTATTTGAAAACGGAAAACCGGCCAAAAAAGAATATCGAAGATTCAGGATCAAAACCGTAGAGGGACCTAATGACTTTGCAAGCATGGCAGAGGTAGTAGAAAGACGTTTTAAAAGAGGTGTTGAAGAAAGAAAGAAACTGGACCAGGACGGAAAAGACTACTCTGCTGGCAAGTTTTCCCGTTTCCCGGATCTGGTTATTATTGACGGGGGTAAAGGTCAACTGGGTGCTGCTGTTATGTCCATGGAAAAACTGGGTATAAATAAAATTCCGGTATTTGGACTGGCGAAGAAAAATGAAGAATTGTATTCCACCGAAGGAGAAGAACCAATTATTCTTCCCAAAAGTTCAAAGGCATTGCAGCTGCTTCAAAGAATACGTGATGAAGCTCACAGATTTGCCATAACTTACCATAGAAGCCTGAGAGACAAAAACAATCTTCATTCAGTCTTAAAAGATATACCGGGCATCGGCCCCAAAAGGATGAAGGAATTGTTAAAAGCTTTCGGTTCTGTTGACGGTATAAGAAAAGCCAGCCTGGAAGAACTTGCCGGAGTAAATGGA
The DNA here is from genome assembly GCA_012842605.1 of Clostridiales bacterium. Taxonomy (GTDB): domain Bacteria; phylum Bacillota; class Clostridia; order Caldicoprobacterales; family DTU083; genus DUSN01. Next base: position 43,953 of record DUSN01000001.1, on the reverse strand, counting down.
ATGAATAGAAAAGCAGCCGAAGAGTTGATGCGTTACATTAAATAATAGATAATATTATGCCTTTTGTACTGGACAGTCGCAAAATATGCATATATACTATGAAAGGAATTGAAAGGAGAAAATACCATGCAGAAAAAACTTTATTTGTCAGAAACCGATAAAAAGCTATGCGGCGTTTGCGGAGGTATCGGAGAGTATTTTGATATTGATTCTACTTTAATCAGATTGGCATGGGTAATCTTATCCTTCTTTTCATTAGGCATCGGAGGAATTATAATTTACATCATCGCAAGCCTGATTATCCCCAAACGCCAGCAGAACTTTTAGTGCTGAGGTGAATTAGTTGAACTACAGATTGATAGCAGTAGACCTGGATGATTCTCTGTTAGGCAATGATCTTAAGATTAGCGAAGCCAACCGCCGTTCGCTTTATGCCGCACGGGAAAAGGGCGTGCATGTAACGATAGCTACCGGCCGTATGCTGGATTCAGCAATGCCCTATATAAAGGAATTAAGCATAGATATACCTGTAATTACCTATCAGGGTGCATTTATAAAAGATACCAAAACAGGCAGCACACTGGTAAAAATGGCTGTGCCATTAGAATATGCCATAAAGGCTGTAGAAGAATGCAAGAAAGAAAACCTCCATGTTCAAGTTTACCTTGAAAACAGTTATTATTTCGAAAAGGACAATCAATTCAGCCGGTTATACTACAGGTTGTCAGGCATCAAGGGAACAGAGGCAGGCGACCTGATAAATTTCATGAAAGAGGAACCCATAAAACTGCTGATTATTGACGAGCCTGACAGAATATATTTATACCGGCATCATTTTGAAGATTTGTTTGGTGATGTTCTGCAAGTTTCCATTTCAAAACCCAACTATCTGGAGTTGACAAACATAAACGCTACAAAAGGAAATGCGCTTGCAAGGTTAAGTTCCATTCTGGGTATTCCAAGAGAAGAAATAATTGCAATCGGCGACAGTTATAATGATATCTCCATGATAGAATATGCAGGCTTGGGAGTGGCCATGGGAAATGCACCGGACTATGTTAAAAGCTTTGCGCAATATGTAGCAAAGGGCAATGATGAAGACGGAGTGGCTGATATTGTAGAAAGGTTTATTTTGCAGAAGGAGTGACCCTGTTATGAGCAGCATATCTATAGAGGATATGATTCGTGTATTGGATATGGAGGTTGTGTATGAAGGCAAATCCCTGTCAATAGATATTGAAACCAGTGATATTAACCGCCCCGGGCTTCAGTTTGCAGGCTTTTTTGACTATTTTGCAGCAGAAAGGATCCAGGTTATAGGCAAGGTTGAAATGACCTATCTGGACAGTATGGATCCCGAAATCAGGAAAGAACGCCTGGACAGGTTCTTTGGCTCAGGAATACCTTGCGTGCTGATATCCAGGAATATGGAGGTGCCTGAATACCTGCTGGAAGCGGCAAAAAAGTACGGATGCCCAATTATTCGTTCCTGCAAAGTCACAACCAGCATAATCCATCGAATGATTAACTATCTGGATTCAGCCCTGGCTCCAAGAATAACCCGTCACGGAGTACTGGTTGATGTATATGGTGTTGGTGTGTTGTTAATGGGAGAAAGCGGAATCGGGAAAAGTGAAACTGCTCTGGAGTTGATAAAGCGGGGACACAGGCTGGTTGCAGATGATGCTGTCGAAATCAAGAAGGTAGCCGAAAACCGCCTTATAGGCGATTCACCCGAGCTTATCAGGCATTTTATGGAAATCAGGGGTATAGGCATAATAGACATAAAGGCCATGTATGGCATAGGTGCTGTTATAAATACCAAAGCCATAGACATGGTTATATATCTTGAGTTTTGGGACAACAACAAGGAATATGACCGTCTTGGCTTGACTGAGGATTATATGGAGATTTTAGGCGTAAAACTGCCTAAGGTTGTCTTGCCGGTCAGACCGGGCAGAAATCTGGCAATAATTGTTGAGGTAGCAGTTCGTAACTGGAGGCTGAAGCACATGGGCTATAATGCAGCCCAGGAATTGGACAAACGCCTGAATTCTCTTATTCAGGACAGTTATGACAACGAAGTGTGACTAGATGATGTCAGTCATATTTTAATATGGCCATCCGTATAAATGAAGTAAACGGTTTTGCTTGAAGGGGGGATTCCCTATGTTAAAGCGTAAGGTAAAACCATTTACTTTTTTTTTGATTTTTATTTCCCTGCTGTTTTTAACCCTGTTTCCAAAGTTATTGCAAGAGAAGCTGAAGGAGAAGCCTGATGACGATCCATTTGCCATGGAGATGCCCAAATGGTCAGGTATTATAAAAATCTGGGATGTCCAGTATGTTCAGACCGGCAAAGGAAATCATGTCCAATGGCTCAACAGCTATATCAGCAGATTTGAAAAGAAATATCCCGGTGTCTTTATTGATATAAGGACCATGACCCATGAAAGACTGGCCATGTATTTTCATGGAGGCCAAAATCCGGATATACTGCCTGATATTATATCATTGGGAACTTATGAACAGCTAATCCCTGATAATCTTTTGACGGATCTTTACCCATATTTCCGGTCAAATGAGCTGGAGAATATACGAGAACCGGCCTTGCAGCGGGTGATGAATGACGAGCGGATGAATGGTGTGCCCTGGATGATGGGTTGTTATGGGATCTTTGTTAATATGGATGCCTTAACAGCCACGGATTTGGAACTCATCCCGGAAGATATTGATTCAGCCGGACTTGATGCATTGGTAAAAAAATTGTCCTATCAAAAAAAATCAGGAAGAAAAACCGTCAATCATTATGGGTTTGTCACCTATTTCAATTCATACAGCAGACCTCTGCTTAGTATGATTTACCGACAAGATGGAAGAATAAAAGATAATAGGGGTTTACAATTATTTCAAAGCTGGGTAAATGAACAGGGAATCCTGCCGCCTGACATGATTACTATGTCCTATTCTCAGGCATTTAATATGCTGACAGGAAATCGGGCAGGCATAATGCTGGGAAACAGCAGGGTTCTTTTTGACCTGCGAAAATTGCAGGAGACGGGGAAAAACGTGACTTACAAGATGTACACCCTTCCGCTGGATGAGGATGCAGGACTGTATCAGGATCAGATAGCTGCATATGGGCTGATGAAACAGGATAATACTGAGAAGGAACAGCTTTGCATTCTTTTTCTCAAGGGCTTACTGGGCTATGAAACACAAAGCAAGCTGAACGAACTGGGAATGTTCTCGGTTATTAAGGATATACAATTATATGAAGATGATGCAGAAATGGGTTTGCTTGAATCATCATTGGATAAAGTTACTTCTACACCCTTCAGCAATGATAACAGAGATGCAGAGGAATTGTGGGAGTTGATTATAAGCCAAATGGATAATAAAAGGTAGATTTTTCAATGTCTAGTGAAAAAACATTGTAATATTGTGGTATCCAGTTATAATGGTATATAGTGATTTTAGTTATAGGAGTTTAGCAGTATGAACTTAGATAAAGCATATAAAGAGTTGACAGGGTTCCTGCAGCCTGATCAGATTTTAAAAAATGAAAGCATGAAAAAGCATACCTCTTTCAGGATTGGCGGCCCGGCAGACTTGATGATTATACCGTCTGAAACTGAGCAGATAGTAAAAGCTTTTAATGTCTTAAGAGAACATAATATACCTGTAATGGTAATGGGCAATGGTTCCAATCTCCTGGTTAGGGATAAAGGAATAAGAGGAGCCGTAATAAAGATAGCAGAACGGTATAGTCATGCAGAAGTTAAATATGACAGTATCCAGGCTCAAGCCGGAATATTGCTGTCTGCCCTGTCCAGGCTCGCACTCAATTCAAGCCTTGCAGGTTTGGAATTTGCGAGCGGAATCCCCGGTACGCTGGGGGGAGCGGTAACAATGAATGCCGGAGCATATGGCGGAGAAATGAAGGATGTGCTTCAATGGGTTTCTGTTCTGGATGAAGACAACAGTATTAAGGTGCTGGACAGGAACCAGCTGGAGTTGGGTTACAGAACCAGCATTATTCAGAATAGTAATATGGTTGTCCTGGAAGCATTTATAAAATTGCAAAAGGGAGATTATGACCAAATCAAAGCCCTGATACAGGAATATACAAGAAGGCGGCAGGAAAAACAACCATTGAGCTATCCAAGCGCCGGCAGTGCTTTTAAGCGTCCGGTAGGCTATTATGCAGGCAAATTAATTCAGGATGCCGGGCTCAAAGGTATGAGAGTAGGAGATGCACAGGTATCTGAGCTGCATTCCGGTTTTATAATTAACCTGGGGAATGCAACAGCCTGTGATGTCATAGAATTGATTGAACAGATTAAGGCAAAGGTAAAGGAGAATTCCGGAGTTGAATTACAGCCGGAGGTAAAAATAGTGGGTGAAGCTTAATATACAAAAGCTAAATATACATCAGGAGGACATGATTTGTACAAACTGGTTATTGACTATCATACCCATACGCGTTACAGCCATGGCAAGGGGTCCATACAGGATAATGTTGAAGCGGCAAGGGCAAAGGGCTTATCAAAGATTGCCATAACCGATCATGGCTTCAACCATATAGGATTCGGCATGTCAATATCGGATATTGGAAAAATGCGGGATGAAATCAGTTATTTAAATCAAAAGTATTCAGATATTGAGATTTTAATGGGTATAGAAGCCAATTTAATAAGTGTAGACGGCGAAATAGATATCCCGGAGAAATATTTGGATGCTTTTGATATTATCTTGATGGGATTCCATAAGGCTGTGAAACCGGCTACATTGCGGGATGCCTGGATTCTTTTCGGAAGAAACGGGTTAGACAAGCTTGGTATTATCAACCATGAAAAATTAAGGCAGGCAAATACATCAGCCCTGACAAAAGCATTAAGCCGCTATCCAATTCAAATTCTCACTCACCCAGGTGCTAAAATTGATATTGACTCCAGAGCATTGGCCAAAGCTGCAGTAAAAAATAACGTGGCTTTAGAAATCAATGCAAGCCATGGATTTATGACTGTTGAATATGTTAAAATTGCAATGGAGGAAGGAGCTAACTTTGTTATATGCAGTGATGCTCATTCACCGGGTAAAGTCGGTGATTTTGAGAAAGGTATACAGATAGCCAGATCAGCCGGTGTACCTCCGCATCGTATTATCAATTCATACGAATACGCAGAGCATATATAACAAGGAGGCAGATATGCGTTTCATAATTGTAACCGGTCTTTCCGGAGCCGGCAAAACTTTAGTAAGTCATTATTTAGAGGATATGGGTTTCTTTTGCATAGACAATCTGCCGCCTAAGCTTATGCCGAAGTTTGCTGAACTATGCTATCAGTCCGAAGGGAAAATAGACAAAATAGCAATAGTTGTGGATATACGCGGGGGAGGATTCTTTGATGATTTGTTTGAATGCCTGGAGATTATGAAAGAATCCGGTTATACCTATGAAATTCTGTACTTGGATGCATCAGACGAAGTGCTGGTAAGAAGGTACAAAGAAAGCCGCAGAACGCATCCATTGGTAAAGGAAGGAAGAGTAATAGAAGGTATTCGCCTCGAAAGGCAGCGCTTGGAAAAACTCCGTGAAGCTGCTACGAATATTATAGATACAAGCAATCTTCAGCCTAAGCAGTTAAAAGAGGTTATCAGCAAACTGGTTTCGAACAACGGCAAATACGAGAAGCTTATTATTTCGGTGATTTCATTCGGTTTTAAGCATGGAATGCTGATGGATGCCGATATGGTGTTTGATGTTAGATTTTTACCCAATCCATTTTATATAGAAGGCCTTAAGGAGCATACAGGCAGGGAGCCCGTTGTCAAGGAGTACTTGTTTATGTTTCCTGAAACCCAGATTTTTTTGTCCAAACTGGATGAAATGCTGGAGTTTTTAATTCCTTACTATATTAAAGAGGGCAAAAATCAGCTGGTCATCGGAATAGGCTGTACCGGTGGCGTTCATCGTTCTGTTACCATAGCCGATGCAGTGGCTGATATGCTTCGAAAACATGGGCATCATGTAATACTTGAACATAGGGACATTAAAGAAATGAGATGATTCTATGAGAATTGCTGTGCTTGGAGGAGGAACCGGCCTGTCAGCTTTGCTTAGGGGTTTGAAGAACTTTACTGAAGATATAACAGCTATTGTTACAGTAGCTGATGACGGCGGAAGCTCTGGTATGCTGCGTCAGGACTTAGGGATACTGCCTCCTGGTGATATACGGAACTGCATCATGGCACTAGCTAATGTGGAACCCTTAATGGAAAAAGTAATGCAGTATCGTTTTAAAGAGGGAAGCTTGAAAGGACAGAGTTTAGGGAATCTGTTTATAGCAGCTATGACGGATTTATGCAATGGATTTGAAGAAGCTGTAAAACAAATGAGCAATGTACTGGCAGTGACCGGAAGAGTATTGCCTGTTAGTTTAGCTAATATTTCATTGTGTGCCAGGCTGGAAAACGGTACGTTAATAAAGGGAGAATCTCTGATTCCTAAGATTCAAATGGAACAAAACAGTCCTATTTCTGAAGTTTTTCTTATACCCAGGGATGCAAAACCGCTTCCTGATGCCCTTGAAGCTTTGCAGGAAGCAGACTGCATTGTTATAGGGCCGGGAAGCTTGTATACAAGCATTATGCCCCACCTGCTCCTGCCGGAAATAACCCAGTCAATTCGCAGCAGCAAGGCTGTCAGGATATATGTTGCAAATATCATGACACAGCCCGGAGAGACTACCGGATATACTTTAGAGGATCATGTAAAGGCTATAATGCGTCACGGTGGAGAAGACCTCATAGACATTATCATAGCAAACCACCAGCAGCCGCCTGAAGATATTCTTAACCGCTACCTGCAGGATGGATCAGAACCTGTTTATCATAGCAAGGACTGCCCTGCAATAATGGGAATTCCTGTACTCGCACATGATCTGATTGATATTTACAGGGGGTATATCAGACATAACCCGCTTAAGCTGGCAGATCTTGTCATGCGGGTTGCTGAAAATGGATTTCCCAGAGCGGCTTCAGACTAATTATTGATTGGGGGTATTGATAATGTCCTTTTCGTTAAAAGCTAAGAATGAAATCTGCAGGATATCTCCGGGTAAACCCTGCTGCAGGCTGGCGGAACTGGCTGCTCTGATACATACCAGCGGCACCATACAGCTTGCGGGCAAGAAACGAATCAGCTTAAAAGTCAGTACCGAGAATGCTTTTATTGCCCGCCGCATTTTCATGCTGGTAAAAAATCAATATAATATAACCCCGGATGTAATGGTACGAAAAAACCGGCGTTTAAGAAAAAATAACAGTTATGTACTGATGATTACCATGCCGGATAACTCTATGAAAATATTGGAGGATACCTATATTATTTGCTGTGATGATAGTGGAATAATGGGTATAAATATGGATATAGATCCACGGCTGGTTCGTAAAAAATGCTGTAAAAAGGCTTACCTGAGAGGAGCTTTTTTAGGCGGGGGTTCAGTGAGTGATCCTGAAAAGGCTTATCACCTTGAGTTTATCGCACACTCTGAAAAATATGCCGAAAGCCTTTGCAGTCTAATCAAAGAAATGGGCCTGCATGCAAAGCTGATAGAAAGGAAGAATAATTTTGTTGTATATCTGAAAGAAGGCGAGCATATAGTAAATCTTCTCAGTCTGATTGGTGCCCATACTGCCCTTCTCAATCTTGAAAACATAAGGATATACAAGGACATGCGCAACAATATCAACCGTATTGTCAATTGTGAGACGGCTAACTTAAGCAAAACCATCAATGCAGCCATGCGGCAGATAGAGAACATAAAGTACATAAAAGACAGGATTGGGTTTTCCAACTTATCGCCTTCTCTGAGAGAGATTGCTGAACTAAGGTTAAGTTATCCTGATGCAAGCCTGAAGGAACTAGGAGATATGCTGACTCCCAAAGTAGGTAAATCCGGTGTAAATCACAGGCTGAGAAAGCTTGAAGAAATAGCGGAGATGCACCGGAAAGGCATGTGAAAATTCCTCAGTTGATGAATATTTTGGTAGAAATAAAATTATGCATATGGTATATTTGAAATAGAAGCCGATCATGAATTCAGGATGAAAAGGAGGGGCGAGAAATTATGAGCAGTGACTTTCAAAAAACCATGAAGTTCAGCCTTGAAAAGGAGCCATCAGTAACTCCTAAAGAAATATTTACGAAAGTATTTCAAGCTCTGAAAGAAAAAGGTTATGATCCGATTAACCAAATGGTTGGATACTTCATATCAGGCGACCCTACTTACATCACCAGCCATCAAAATGCAAGAGTCCTGATTCGGCGCTTGGAAAGAGATGAGCTTTTAGAAGAACTAGTTAGATTCTACATGGAAAACAACGGATTGAGTGAGTAATGTCAATGAAATATAGAAAGTTGGGGAATACCGGTATTTCCGTATCAAGGATATGCTTCGGTTCACTTACTATAGGGCCGCTGCAAAGGAATCTTCCCTTTGATGAAGGCTGCCGAGTTTTGAGCAAAGCAGTGGAGATGGGAATAAACTTTATTGATACAGCAGATTTGTATGAAACTTATCCTTTTATAAATTATGTTATCAAGAGCAAGCCGGATCTGATTGTTGCTACCAAGTCATATGCGTACAACACGGAAACTGCTGAGCAAACATTAAACAGAGCACTGAAAGGTACAGGGAGAGACTACATAGATATTTTCCTGCTCCATGAACAGGAAGGCCCCCTCACCCTGAAGGGTCACGAGGAGGCTCTTCAATTTTATATACGTCAAAAAGAAAAGGGAATTATACGGGCTGTAGGTATTTCCACGCATTATGTGGCAGCTGTAAAGACGGCTGCCAGGATGAAGGAAATCGATGTAATTCACCCCATATTGAACTACCGGGGGGTAGGCATTGTAGATGGCAGCAGAGAAGAAATGGAACAAGCAATCGCTGAAGCATGGAATGCAGGTAAAGGCATTTATATTATGAAGTCGCTGGGTGGAGGTCATCTGATAGGTGAATATGAAAAAGCCCTTAATTATATAGTAGATTTTCCGCATGCGCATTCCGTTGCAATAGGAATGCAGCGTGAGGAAGAAGTTGAAGCTAATGTAATGTATTTTTCAAACAAATACATACCTGAGCAGTTAACCCGTAAGCTGCAGCAATATGAAAGGAAACTTATTATAGAGTATTGGTGCCAGGGCTGCGGAAAATGTATTTTAAGATGCGGTCAGAGAGCTTTGTATCTGCAAAACGGAAAGGCAGAGGTAGACACGGACAAATGCATATTGTGCGGTTATTGCGGATCAGTATGCAAAGAGCTTGCAATCAAAGTGATCTGATATGTCATGCTGTGTGCATGTTAAAATACATTTTACAGACTTAAGCAGGTCATAATAAGGAGGCATAAATATTTGAGAATCATATCCATGGACGTGGGCGACAGAAGAATTGGCATGGCAGTCAGTGATATGCTTGGATGGACTGCACAAGGAATTGCTACTTTGGAAAGAAGAGGCTTGCAGCATGACCTCCAGCAGATAAAAAAGATATTTGATCAATACAGACCTGAAAAAATAGTTGTCGGGCTGCCAAGGAATATGAATGGTACTTTGGGGCCTCAGGGGGAAAAGGTAAAAGCATTTGCTGAAGCATTAAACAACCATTTCGGCCTGGAAATAGTGTACTGGGATGAGCGGCTTACAACCGTATCAGCCCACAAAGCCATGATTGAAGCTGATTTAAGCAGGAAGAAACGCAAGCAAAGGGTAGATCAGATGGCTGCAGTATTAATACTGCAATCTTATTTGGATTATATCAATAAAAAATGAGGAGGTTCAGCACATGGAAGACCAAATGCCAAACATCATAGAATTAATCGATGAGAATAACCAGGTAATATCATTTGAACATATTATGACCCTGGACTATGACGGAAGGGAATATATTGTACTCGCTCCGACAGATCGTGATTTGGACACGGAGGAGGATGAGGTGGTTATTCTTCGGGTAGAGCAGGATGAAAACGGTGATGACTGTTACGTCAGCATAGACGATGAGGATGAACTGGAAGAAGTATTTGCTGCAGTGAATGAAGTGTATGAAAAGGGATTACAATAGGAAAGGGAAAAGTAATTAATTGTAACAATTTTGCCCAAAATTCGATAGTTCGGGTATTGATTCCCCTATAAAGGTATGCTATACTACTTAGCGTGATTACACACCCTGTTCGATTGTTTCTCGGGTGCCTGCTTAGTTGCACGGTGCAAGGCAGAATGAGAATGGGGGAGGAAAAACTCGAGGAGGTGATATCAGTGGCTGTTATATCAATGAAGCAATTGCTTGAAGCTGGTGTTCATTTCGGTCACCAAACCCGCAGATGGAACCCTAAAATGGCTCCATATATCTTTACAGATCGCAATGGCATTTATATTATTGACCTGCAAAAGACAGTCAAGAAATTTGAAGAAGCTTACAACTTTGTACGCGATCTTTCTGCTGAAGGAAAGGATATCCTTTTCGTAGGCACAAAAAAGCAAGCTCAGGAGTCAATTGAATCCGAAGCAAAGCGCTGCGGTATGTACTATGTTAATCAGAGATGGCTTGGTGGAATGCTTACCAACTTCAAAACCATTCGCCAGCGTATTGATCGTCTGAATGAGCTGGATGAAATGGAAACCAACGGAGCATTTGATGTATTGCCTAAAAAAGAGGTAATTAAGCTTCGCCTGGAAAAAGAAAAGCTGGAAAAGAACCTGGGCGGTATCCGTGAAATGAAGAATCTGCCTGGTGCTTTATTTGTAGTGGATCCCAGAAAGGAACGCATTGCTATATCAGAAGCCAGAGCTCTTGGCATACCTGTAGTAGCAATTGTAGATACCAATTGTGATCCGGATGAGGTTGATTATGTAATTCCCGGCAATGATGATGCCATCCGTGCTGTTAAGCTATTTGCATCTAAAATAGCTGATGCTGTGCTGGAAGGCCGTCAAGGCGAGCAATTAAGTGAAGAATAATTCCGCTGGCAAGGGGGAAGAACGGGGGAATGCCCTCATTCTTCCCTTTTTCATGAAGGAATCTGTAAAAACATTAACTGAAGAATAGCAAAATTTAGTATAGAAAAGGGAGGAAACAGCATGATCTCTGCGAACATGGTAAAAGAATTGAGAGAAATGACCGGCGCAGGTATGATGGATTGCAAACGTGCCTTGCAGGAGGCAGAAGGCAATATTGAAAAAGCAGTGGAGATTTTAAGGGAAAAAGGATTATCCGCAGCAGCTAAGAAAGCTGGAAGAATTGCTGCGGAAGGCATTGTGGATTCTTACATACATATGGGCGGGAAAATCGGTGTTCTGGTAGAAGTAAACTGCGAAACCGACTTTGTTGCCAAAACAGCTGAATTCAGATCCTTTGTAAGAGATATAGCCATGCACATTGCGGCTTCCAATCCTCAATATATCTCCAAAGATGAAGTTCCCGAAAGTGTAATAGCCAAGGAGAAGGAAATCCTCAGAGCACAGGCATTAAATGAAGGCAAACCGGAAAAAATTGTTGAGAGAATGGTAGAAGGCAGAATTGAGAAATTTTTCAAAGAAGTATGTTTGTTAGAACAGCCATTTGTTAAAGATACAGATAAATCCGTTCAGGATATTGTAAATGAAAAAATAGCAACAATAGGGGAAAAAATCAGCATTAGAAGATTTGTCCGCTATGAAATGGGAGAAGGCCTTGAAAAGAAGCAGGATAATTTTGTAGAGGAAGTTATGAGTCAGATGAAGGGCTGAAATTAAAAAGGGGAACACTTTTCGTGTTCTCTTTTTTTGAAAGAAAGAAGGAGAATCTCACATGAGTGTAGAAAATACTAAAAGACCCATTTACAACAGGGTAGTTTTAAAACTGAGCGGGGAAGCTCTTGCCGGAAAAGCTGGCCATGGGTATGATTATGATATCCTTAACCTGATAGTGGACCAGGTTATAGAAATCAACAATCTTGGCATACAAGTGGCCATTGTGGTAGGCGGCGGCAATATTTGGAGAGGACGAAGCGGTGTAGGCATGGATCGTAGCACTGCCGATTATATGGGAATGCTGGCGACTGTCATAAACGCCCTTGCTCTTCAGGATGCACTGGAAAATAAAGGGATGCAGACAAGGGTACAGACAGCCATCGAGATGCGCCAGGTGGCTGAACCATATATTAGAAGAAGAGCTATACGTCATCTTGAAAAGGGCAGGATTGTTATTTTTGCCGGAGGAACAGGCAATCCGTTCTTTTCAACCGATACTACGGCTGCCCTGCGCGCTGCAGAAATTGAGGCTGAGGTAATCCTGCTGGCAAAAAATATAGATGCAGTTTATGATGATGATCCAAAGAAAAATCCTAATGCAAAAAAACTGGATCAGATCAGCTACATTGAGGTTATAAACAGAGGCTTGACAGTAATGGATACCACTGCCATAACATTATGCATGGAAAACCGCATACCCATACAGGTATTCGGTTTGGAAAAAGAAAACAATATAAAAGCGGCTGTTTTGGGAGAAAGAATAGGAACGATAATAAAGGAGGAATGAATACCATGAAGGAAGTATACAATGAAGCAAGTGTCAAAATGGGGAAAACACTGCAGGTGCTTAAGTCCGATCTGGCCGGCATAAGAGCCGGGCGCGCCAACCCGCACATATTGGATAAAATAAAGGTGGATTATTACGGCACTCCTACTCCTATTAACCAGATAGGCAATATATCCTCGCCTGAACCAAGGCTGCTTGTGATTTCCTTATGGGAGCCTAAGATGATTCCTGCCGTGGAAAAAGAAATTATGAAATCCGACATTGGAATTACACCTACCAATGATGGCAAGGTTATACGCCTGGTTTTCCCTGAACTCACTGAAGAAAGAAGAAAAGAATTAGTTAAGGTTGTCAACAAATATGGGGAAGAAGCAAAAATTGCCATTCGCTCCATACGAAGAGAAGCAAACGAAGTATTAAAAAAGATGAAGAAAAATTCAGAGATTACCGAAGACGAACTAAAAAGCAGTGAAAATGAGATTCAAGCATTGACTGATGAACATGTTAAAAAAGTAGATGCTATGGTTAAGGAGAAAGAAAAGGAGATAATGGAATTTTGAAATCTCTTCCTGATTTTACCGGTATGGTTCCTGAAGAAGTTAAAGGTATTCTTAAAGCCGATTATCCCAATTTGGTGTATCATTTTATAAAATATTCCTCTCCAAAGGAAAGAAAAGAAAAAATTAATACCGCTGTTACCTACCGTGTTGTTCGGCAAAGGGTTGCAGGGGATAATAGGCTTGTGATTACAATTTCTCCGTTCCTTGAATAATGGATGAAAAAAGCAGCGTTCAAGCTGCTTTTTCATAATATAACAGGATTATTGAATAAAAGGGCGAAAGCAATGAATTTAAAAGATCTGTTAACAGGCAGAAAGAGAAAAAAAATTGAACCCGGACCGGATTTGTTTGAAATTGTAAAGTCCAAGCCGGTACCCAGACATATAGCCATAATAATGGACGGAAACGGCAGATGGGCAAAGAAAAGAAATCTTCCCAGGGTTGCAGGCCACAGGCAGGGCGTAGAAGCGCTGCGTGATATTATTGAGGTCTCTTTTGAACTGGGTATAGAATATCTGACCTTGTATGCTTTTTCTACTGAAAACTGGAAGAGGCCGGAATCCGAAGTGCGTGCCCTGATGTCTTTAATGGTAGAGTTCCTTCAAAAAGAAATTGACGAACTGAACAGAAATGATGTTAGAATATACATGATTGGGGATATACAGGGTCTGCCTCAGGATGCTGCAATGGAGATCAGGAGGGCAGAAGAGGTTACAAAAAACAATAAAGGCCTTCAGGTAAATATTGCAATTAATTATGGAAGCCGGAACGAGATAGTCCAGGCAGTAAAGAAGATAGCGCAGGATGTATCCCAAGGCAGGCTGCTGCCCGATGATATAAATGAAGATTTGTTTTCACTGTATCTGAATACCGGAGGTATTCCGGATCCTGATCTCATGATCCGGACCAGCGGAGAATATAGGTTAAGCAATTTTCTATTATATCAGTCAGCTTATACTGAACTACTGTTTACGGACAAACAGGTTTTATGGCCGGATTTTAGCCGAAGCAGATACCTGGAGGCAATATATGAGTATCAGAATCGCATGAGAAGGTTCGGTGGAATAGAGGGGCAAGAAGGTGGTTGATATGTTGGGGAAAAGGGTTTTGTCTGGTATCGTGGCTGTTTGTATAGTTATACTGGTGTTTTGGGTTGGTAGCTGGCTTTTTGATCTTGCCCTGATAATAATTTCACTGATTGGCATTAGAGAAATTTACACTGCGTTTTCCAATAAGGGGATTAATCCCCAAAAAGCAGCGGGCTATATAATAACAGCATTATTCTATCTGCAGCACTATATTTTTGAAGGAAGGTATGATTTAGTATTTATCCTTACAGCAATTGCAATGTCCATGTCATTGCTGGTATGGAATCCTTCTGTCAAGCCTGTTGATATGGCTGTAACAATTATGGGCCTTTTTTATCCCGGCATTATGTTGATTGTTGCCAGCCTCATGGAAGATTCTGCATTTATCCATCCATACTATTTGCTTATTCTATCATTGACTGCAACCTATGCTGCGGATACCTTTGCTTTTTTTACAGGCAGCTTGTTTGGCAAGCATAAGCTGTGCCCGGTTATTAGCCCCAAAAAAACAGTGGAAGGAAGCGTAGGAGGCCTTATTGGCAGTGTTTTTTTTGTGCTTTTGGTTGGAATTATATTAAATAGGGTATACAATACAGATGTAAGTATTATTCATTTTATCGTAATCGGCTTTCTTGGAGGTACTTTCTCCCAGATTGGTGATTTGACGGCTTCAGCCATAAAAAGGTTTTGCGGCCTGAAGGACTTCGGTAATATTCTGCCGGGGCATGGCGGTATTATGGATCGAATAGACAGCTTGCTGTTTGTTCTGCCAATTATATATCTCTATTCTCAGTTGGTTTTGATGGGCTAGAAAGGGGGAGGCTTTGTGAAAAGAATTGTCATCTTAGGGTCCACCGGCTCCATTGGAACCCAGGCTATAGATATCCTTGGCAGATATCCGGAATATGAGTTCATTGCTTTTTCTGCAAATGAGAATATTGATTTGCTTGAAAAACAAGCTCTAAAGTATCATCCGTTAAAAATAGGGGTAGTAGACCAGGAAAAAGCAGATATATTAAGAAACCGGCTGCCGGATAATATCCAGGTGATATCAGGCAGGAGCGCGCTTGTAGAGCTTGCTACAATGCCGGAAGCAGATATTGTCTTAATTTCTGTAGTAGGTATTTCAGGCCTGGAAGCAACACTGGCTGCTGTTAAAGCAGGGAAAGATATAGCTCTTGCCAATAAAGAGACACTTGTAGCCGGCGGTAATTTAGTAATGGATGCTGCACGGTTATCAGGCAGCAGAATTCTGCCTGTAGACAGCGAACATTCTGCAATTTTTCAATGTCTGCAGGGCTCAAAGAACAAGAATGAAATTCGCAAGATACTATTAACTGCGTCCGGCGGGCCTTTCCGGGGATTTAACATGGAGATGCTAAGCAAAGTGACAGTGGCTGATGCATTAAAACATCCTCGATGGGATATGGGAAAAAAAGTTACAATAGATAGTGCAACGTTAATGAATAAAGGGCTTGAGGTTATAGAAGCGCAGTGGCTTTTTGGCCTGGACCTGAACCAGATAGAGGTTATTGTTCATCCTCAAAGCATTGTTCATTCCATGGTACAATTTATAGATGGATCCATACTGGCCCAAATGGCTGCGACTGACATGAGACTGCCTATATTATATGCTTTTTCTTTCCCTGAAAGGTGCCAGGCCGAACTTCCAACGGTGGATTTTTCAATATTGGGTAATCTCACGTTTGAAGCACCGGATACAGATTTATTTCCATGCCTGCAACTTGCGTATGAGGCTGCAAGGATAGGAGGAACCATGCCTGCTGTGCTGAATGCAGCCAATGAAATTGCAGTACAGAAATTTTTGGAAGAAACTATTTCATTTGTTGAAATTCCCAAGGCTGTTGAAAAGGCTATGGAGCATCATTCAGCTGTAGCAGATCCAACCTTGGAAGATATATTGCAAGCAGATATTGAAACCAGAAATCGGTTAAAAAAGGGATGATGATTTATGACAACAATAATAGCTGCACTGATATTTTTTAGCGTTATCATTATGATCCATGAGCTGGGACACTTTTTGGCAGCAAAAGCAGTAGGTATTCATGCAGAAGAGTTTTCTATCGGCATGGGACCACGCCTGCTTAAAATTCCGGGAAAAAAAACAGAGTATTCTATCAGGGCCTTGCCCATAGGCGGTTATGTCCGCTTTTTGGGAGAAGATGAGGCCAGCAGCGACCCAAGGGCTTTTACCAATGCTAAGGTATGGAAAAGGATGGCTGTCATCATAGCCGGTCCCCTGATGAATATGCTGTTGGCTGTATTACTCTTAGCCATTGCTTATATGTCATTTGGACTATATGAAGCAGATATGCCGATTATAGGCGATGTAATCCCCGGTTATCCTGCCCAGCAGGTTGGTCTGCAGCCAGGGGACAGGATTATCCAGGTTGGAGACTTAGATGTGTCTGGCATGGAAGACTCGGAAGCTGTAGAAAGCATTCGCAATTTCATAAACCAAAATGGTGCCAAACCGTTTACAATAACAGTTGACAGAGACGGACAAACTTTAAAGTATGATGTAATACCAACCCATGACAAGGAAAATAACCGCTATCAGATAGGCTTTTATTTCAAGCAGAATATACGCAAGGTCGGTCTGCTTGAATCAATAGGATTATCCTTTGTTCAAACCTTCAGAATTATAGGTTTAATGGTAGCTATGCTCAAGGATTTGATATTTGCCGGAAAAGGCATTGGGGATGTAATGGGTCCGGTAGGTATCGTCAGTGAAATTGGGAAAGCTGCTCAGGCCGGGATACAGCAATTAATTAACCTTGGCATTTTAATTACTATAAATCTGGGAATAATGAATCTAATCCCATTTCCTGCGCTGGATGGCGGGCGGCTTGTTCTTCTTATTATAGAAGGTTTGCGCGGCAAACCTTTAGACAGGAATAAGGAAGGCTATTTCCACCTGATTGGTTTTGTACTGCTAATGATACTTATGATTATTGTAACATATAAGGATATCATTAAAATATAACATTCTATCCAAAGCAAAAACAAGCTAGTTAGGAGTTGTAAAAATGAGAGCTTCCATAATTATTCCGGCATATAACGAAGAAAAAAATATAAAGCCGGTTCTGGAGGCTGTAAGATCCATACAGGATATTTATGAAGTTCTGGTAGTCAATGATGGCTCTACGGACAATACCTCCGCTGTAGTTCGTTCTTTTGGTGTCCGTGTTTTGGACATGCCCGAAAATCGGGGTAAGAGTTACGCCATGTGGAAGGGGCTTGAGGCTACCAGAGAAGATATAGTACTCTTTCTGGACGCAGACCTTATAGGACTAAAACCTCAACAGATAGAAGAACTGATCACGCCTATTGCAGAAGACCTGGCAGATATGACTGTTGGAATTTTCAATTCCGGCAGGGGGATAACTGATTTGGCTCAGAAGATTACACCTTTTTTATCCGGTCAAAGAGGGATAAAACGGGAAATTCTCAGTGGGTTGAAAAGTGAAGACTGGGTATCAGGTTTTGGCATTGAAGTTGCCTTAACTCGTTATGCAAAAGAAAATAATCTGCGGATTTTAGAGGTTCCGCTTTTAAATGTATCTCAAACTATGAAAGAAGAAAAAATGGGCTTTGCAAAGGGGATTAAAGCACGTCTTAAAATGTACTGGGAAATTGCCAAAGAACTTAACAGAGTTTGAATACAGGCTGTTAATATATAGGGGGATACCAATGACAATTGATAAAACAAGCAATTCTCTTAAGGCTTTGTTGGGATTGGATAAAGATGAAACTAGCCTGAAGGGAATTATTTTTAATGTGGAAAAAATGCTTGTATATAAAAAAAGCAGAACCTGGGAGATAATTTTAAGTTCAACACAATACATTCCATATAGTAAAATCATAAGCCTTCAGAATAATTTAAAAACAAAATTTTTCGATATTGATCATATCAAACTGCGGATTACCTGTAAAAAAAGCATGGAAGAAATAATCCGCCATTTTGATCTTATATGGAAAGACTTACAGGAATATATAAAAGAAGATATGCCATCAGTTACCTGGCTGAAATCATGTGATTTTGCCTGGGAAGGAAATGTGTTATACTTAAGCGCCGGTCAGGCTGCAAAAACGGACTTGCTTTCTCACATGGATGTTCCCAGATGGATCGAACAATGGTTTAAGGCCACTTTTCAGCAAGATATTCGTGTTGTACTGAAACAGGAAAGCCAGGATGCAGCTGTCTTGCCGGATGAGTACTATATACAGAAGGAAAAGGAAGAAAAGGAACTGATCCGTAAAATAACTGAAAATATTGCTGTTAAAGAGGAAGGAAAAGGAGACTCATCAAAGAACAATAAGGTTCTCTTAGGACGCAATATAAAGGATGAAGCTGTGACAATTGATTCTTTGCGTGAAGACAGCGGAAGAGTATCAGTGGAATGCTGCATTTTCGAGATAGATGAAAGAGAGCTTAGAGGCGGAAAGTATTTAATTGCTGCAGATGTTACAGATTATACAAGTTCTATAACAGCGAAAATTTTTGTAGATCCGGAGAAAGCAAAAGCCCTGCTTGATGAACTGAAAACAGGCAGTTGGTACAAGATCAGGGGAGACTGCCAATATGACAAATACCAAAGAGAAATTGCGCTTATAGTAACAGATATTAACTCAGCCAGTCCAAAAACAAGATTGGATCAGGCTCCGAGAAAAAGAGTGGAGCTTCACCTGCATACTCAGATGAGCGCTATGGATGCTGTTACCTCTGCAGAAGCTCTTATAGGGAGAGCAGCATCATGGGGTCATCCTGCCATAGCTATAACCGACCATGGAGTGGTTCAGGCCTTCCCTGAAGCTTACGCGGCAGGCAAGAAAAAAGGCATTAAAATTATTTTTGGAGTAGAAGCTTACCTTATAAACGATTGCAGACCCATAATACAATACAGCCGCGATGATAATTTTGACCAGACATTTGTGGCGCTGGACATTGAAACCACAGGATTTGATGCAGTAAATAATGAGATTATAGAAATAGGTGCAGTAAAAATAAGAGAGCGGAAAATAATAGATTCCTTCCATACCTTTGTTTCCCCTGCTGCGCCTATACCATCCAATATAACCCAGCTCACAGGCATTACCCAGGAAATGGTTGAAGGAGCACCTTCGATTGATCAGGTTATACCAAAGTTTATGGAGTTTTGCGGAAATGCAGCTTTGATTGCACATAATGCATCCTTTGACCTGGGATTTTTGGGAGAAAAAGCAAAGCCATTGGGGTATTCTTTTAATCAGCCTATTATTGATACCCTGGCGTTATCCAGGGAACTAATACCTGATTTGAAACGTTACAGGCTTAATCATGTAGCAGAACATTTAGGTGTTCAGCTTAAGAACCATCATAGGGCAACTGATGATGCAGAGGCTGCAGGCCATATTATGCTGAAGCTGTTTGAAATCCTGGAAGAGCAGGGTGCAGCCAGTCTGGATCAGATCAACGATATGTTTCGCAAGCGGACGAATCTGAACGGACTGGAAAGCTTTCATGCAATTATCCTTGTAAAGAATCAGAAAGGACTGCAAAACCTCTATCGATTAATATCAAAATCCCATTTGGAGTACTATTACAGAAGGCCTCGAATTCCCAAAAGCTTGTTGTCTCAATACAGGGAAGGACTTATAATTGGCTCCGGCTGTGAAGCAGGTGAGTTGTTTCGTGCTGTTGTTAAAGGTCTGCCTGAAGATGAGATTTCAGAGATAGTAAGCTTCTATGATTATCTGGAAATCCAGCCTATAGCAAACAACCAGCATCTTATTCGCGAAGGGCAGGTAGCTGATAAAGAAGCCCTGAAGGAGATAAACAGAAAGATTGTAATGCTTGGGAAAAAATATAATAAAAGAGTAGCTGCAACAGGCGATGTGCATTTTATGGACCCTCATGATGAATACTTCCGGCGGATTTTAATGAGCGGCCAGGGATTTGAAGATGCTGACAGGCAAGCTCCATTATACTTCAAAACTACTGATGAGATGCTGGAGGAGTTTTCCTATCTTGGTGAAGAGCTGGCGCAGCAAGTGGTCATAGATGCTCCTTGTGCCATTGCAGAAGAAATTGAAAGCATACAGCCTATACCTGACAAGCTTTTTCCTCCGGAAATACCGGGTGCGGAAGAAGAAATCCGAAGTATGTCCATTGCCACGGCTGAGTCTATTTACGGCAGTCCTCTGCCGGATATAGTAGCAAAACGGCTGGATAAAGAACTTAAGTCAATAATAGGAAATGGATATGCGGTTTTATATCTGATTGCACACAAGCTGGTGAAAAAATCTAACAGCGATGGGTATCTGGTCGGTTCAAGGGGATCAGTGGGTTCTTCCTTTGTAGCTACCATGACCGGAATAACAGAAGTAAATCCGCTTCCTCCTCATTATATCTGTCCCAATTGCAAGTATTCGGATTTTAACGTTGATAGTGAACGTTATGGCTGCGGAGCAGATTTACCTGACAAAGACTGTCCCAATTGCGGCCATAAATATGATAAAGCCGGTTTTGATATTCCTTTTGAGGTTTTTCTGGGCTTCAAAGGTGACAAGGTACCGGATATTGACCTGAACTTTTCAGGAGAGTACCAGCCGGTTGCTCACAAATATACCGAGGAATTGTTTGGAGAAGGATATGTTTTCCGGGCCGGCACAATTGGTACAATAGCGGAGAAAACTGCCTTTGGTTTTGTCAAGAAATATCTTGAAGAGAAAGGCATAGTAGCAACCAATGCAGAAATCAAGCGTTTGGTGGCTGGCTGCACCGGAGTAAAGAGAACTACCGGCCAGCATCCGGGCGGAATTCTGGTAGTTCCTAAAAGCAGAGAAATATATGAATTTACTCCGATTCAGCATCCGGCTGATGACAAGGAATCAGGCATAATTACATCCCATTTTGATTTCCATGCCATTCATGACACATTAGTAAAGCTGGATATACTGGGACATGACGATCCAACGGTTATCAGGATGCTGGAAGACATTACGGGAGTAAATGCCAAGAGTATTCCATTAGGCGAGCCTACCACAATGAAATTGTTTTCCTGTACTGAACCGCTAAAAGTAAGTCCGGAGGACATAAACAGTCCTGTCGGTACCTTTGGAATACCGGAGTTCGGGACTAAATTTGTAAGGCAAATGCTGGTAGATACAAAACCCACTACATTTGCTGAGCTTATTCGAATAAGCGGACTGTCCCACGGCACTGATGTCTGGCTGAACAATGCTCAGGATCTTATACGCAATGGGATAGCAACATTGTCTGAAGTGATTTGTACCAGGGATGACATTATGATTTACCTGATAAATCGTGGTCTGGAGCCTACCATAGCTTTTAAAATTATGGAGAATGTAAGAAAAGGAAAAGGCCTGACTGCGGAAATGGAAGAGGAGATGAGGAGAAATTCCATACCAGAATGGTATATCGACTCCTGTAAGAAGATAAAGTACATGTTTCCGAAAGCACATGCTGCTGCATATGTAATTATGGCTTTTAGAATTGCCTGGTTTAAGGTATTTTATCCTGAAGCTTTCTACGCAGCCTATTTTACAGTAAGAGCGGATGATTTTGATGCAGCTTTGATTATGAAAGGAACGGAGACTGTCAGGGAAACAATTAAGGAGTATGAAGCCAAGGGCAATGACTTATCTGCAAAGGAAAAGAATTTGCTTACCATTCTTGAGGTAGCATTGGAAATGTATATGAGAAATATTCATTTTGTTCCTATTGATTTGTATGAGTCTCATTCGGAACGTTTTCTGATTACCAGGAAAGGAATTCGCCCGCCTCTGAATGCTTTGCAGGGAGTAGGCATTAATGCTGCAAGGAGCATTATGAAGGCGAGAGAAGAGGGCGAATTTATCTCCATTGAAGATTTACAGGAAAGGGCTAAGGTAACAAAAACGGTTATTGAAACGTTGAAGGAGCATGGAATAGTGAAAAATTTGCCTGAAACAAGCCAAATTTCATTATTTTCCCTTGCATTTCCTTCACTTTGATGGTATACTTTATTGGGTGTGAATAGATGAAAGGTGCTTAGAGTGGGTAAAACCCACTCTTTCATGTTATAGACAATTATGACCATTACAATAATAGGTATTAGATAAGGATATAATAGATTTGTAATTTTTAGTATCTGTTATACTGGAGGGAATATATTGTCAAAAGTGAAAGTAGAAAACCTTGTCGAAGAAATGCTGCAGCCTGTATTAAAAGACCAGCATTGTGAACTTGTGGATATTGAATATGTAAAAGAAGGAAGTCATTGGTATTTAAGAATCTACATAGACAAATCCGGCGGGGTAACTCTTGATGACTGCCAGGCAGTAAGTGAGAAGCTCAGCGATCTGCTTGACGAAAAAGATCCTATTCCCCACAGCTATTTTCTTGAAGTTTCTTCACCTGGGATAGACCGCATTTTAAAAAAAGATTCAGACTTTGAGAAATATAAAGGATACAAGGTAGACGTTTCGTTGTATAAACCGAAAAACGGAAAGAAGAAATATACCGGTGAACTGATTGGGTGGGATAATGATCAATTGCTTATAAAGGATAAAAATCAAGTCCTGTCCTTTTCACGTTCGGAGGTTGCTTTAGTTAGACTAGCGGTTGAATTTTAAGCACCATTCAAGGAGGAGTAACAAATGTCTGGGGAGTTTTTAGAGGCAATTGAAGAAATTTGCAGGGATAAGGGAATTAACAGAGAAATACTGTTAGAAGCCATTGAAGCAGCACTGGTATCGGCATATAAAAAGAATTATGGTTCAGCGCCCAACGTAAAGGTGGGAATTGACCGACAAACCGGTGTTGTTAAGGTATTTGCCCAGAAGAAGGTAGTAAAGGAAGTAAAGGACGATCTTACAGAAATAGATGAAGCAGAGGCTAAAAAGCTGAGGCCGGGAATTCAGGCAGGCGAAGTAGTAGATATCGAAGTTACGCCAAAGAATTTTGGAAGAATAGCTGCTCAAAACGCGAAACAAGTAGTAGTTCAGAGAATTCGGGAAGCAGAACGCGGCTTGATCTATGAGAAATTCGTTGAACTGGAAAACGAGATAGTAACCGGCCTGGTACAGCGTGTAGAAAAACGCAATGTTTTTATAGATTTGGATAAAACCGAAGCATTTCTTCCCCCCAGCGAACAAATGCCTGGAGAAGTATATCAGGTTAACAACCGCATAAAGGTCTATATTACAGAAGTTAAGAAAACTACTAAAGGACCTCAGATAACAGTTTCCAGAACACATCCGGGCCTTGTAAAAAGGCTGTTTGAACTGGAAGTACCCGAAATAGCAAGAGGAGAAGTTTTGATTAAAAATATTTCCCGGGAAGCAGGATCCAGAACTAAAATAGCAGTATATGCTGAAGATAAGGAGATTGATCCTGTAGGATCCTGTGTAGGACACAAGGGTACCAGAGTTCAAAGAATAGTAGATGAACTAAAAGGAGAAAAAATTGATATTATAAAATGGAGCGAAGATCCGGTAGAGTATATTTCCAGTGCATTAAGTCCGGCCAAGGTATTGACTGTTATACCTTCACCGAATGAAAAATCCGCTATGGTTATTGTGCCGGACAATCAACTGTCTCTTGCTATAGGAAAAGAAGGCCAGAATGCAAGATTGGCTGCCAAGCTGACAGGCTGGAAAATTGATATAAAAAGCCAGTCTCAAGCTCACACAATACAAGACAGCCAGTTATATTCGGTACAAGGCGGTGGTGATGTCTTTTGAAAAAAAGAAAGATACCCATGAGAATGTGTGTAGGCTGTCGTGAAATGAAACCAAAAAAAGAATTGATCAGAGTTGTAAAAAGTCCTGAGGGGGCTATTGATATCGACTTAAGGGGAAAAGCTCCCGGCCGGGGTGCCTATATATGCCACAGCCAGGCTTGCTTGGATAAGGCAGCCAAGAATAAGCTGCTGGAGAAGGCATTCGAGCAAAAAATAGATCAGGAAGTATACGATAAGCTGAAAACGCAGTTGAATGAGGGTGAATCATATTAACGATAAATTTTTGTCTATATTGGGACTGTGTCAAAAAGCAGGAAAACTGGTATCTGGCAGCGTACAATGCGAGAATGCAATCAAGAACGGTAAAGCTTATTTGGTTATTCTAAGCAACGAAGCTTCCGAATCTACTGAAAAAGAATTTTCGCGTTTATGCCGCAGCAATAATGTAGATATGATCATTATCGGCACTAAGGAACAACTTGGCGGTGCCATAGGCAAGGAGAGCAGGACCATCTTGGCAGTATCGGACAAGGCATTTGCTGATATGCTGCTGAAGCAATACAATGAAATCCGGCACGGGGGTGACAGAGAATGGCAAAGATAAAAGTGTTTGAAACAACAAAGGAAATCAGTAAGAACATTAAGGGGCTGACTGGCAAAATGGAGGAAATAAAAGCTGATATGGAGCTTTACCTCCGTTTGCTGAATGAAGCAAAGGCAAAAGCAGAAAAGGAAGCCCGTGAACTGGAAGAAAGAAAAAGGCAGGAAGAGCTGGCTGCTGAAAAGAGAAGGAAAGAAGAGGAAGCCAGACGAGAAGCAGAAAGGCTTGAGCAGGAAAGACTGGAAAAAGAAAGGCAGCAGCAGGAACAAGCCCGGCTTGCAGCGGAAAAAGCAGCTAAAGCTGAGCAAAAACCGCATCATGAAGAAAGCAAGCAGCAGAATATTCATCAAAAAAGCCAGAAAAGCAAAGGTGCCGGCCAGCCTGCCAGTCAACAGGAACCTGCTGGAAAAGAGCTTCGCAGCCAGACTAATACAGGAAGAAGCACAGGTAAAGCTGCTCAATCCAATGAAACAAGGAAGTCATTTGCTGATGGCAAATCTGAAAGAGGGCGCCGCAAAGCTGATGACATAGTAGATAAATTTTTATCTCAGCCGCCGATTATACTTGAAAAGGAAAAAGGTGATACCGGAAAAGGAACGGGCGGACGCTTTGTAGACCTGTATAAGGACAAAAATAAAAAGAGCAAGAAGGATTTCTGGGAAGATACAAATTATAATATATTAGACAGAAAAGTAAGAAAGCCCAAAAAAGAAAAAAGCGTGCAACAGACTGCCCCTCCGCCTGAAAGGAAAAAAGCCATTACTATGGGTGATATCATCACGGTTAAAGAGTTGTCCGAGAAAATTGGAATACAGGCAGCTGAAATTATAAAAAAACTGTTGAGTCTGGGCATATTGGCAACTATTAACCAGGAAATAGATTACGATACAGCAAACCTTATTGCTTCAGAGTTTAATATTGAATTGGAAAGAAAAGCAGCAAAAACTTATGAGGAACAGCTGGAAGAGGAGGATGCTGCTGACAAGGAGGAGGACTTAGTACCAAGACCCCCTGTAGTTACAGTAATGGGGCACGTAGACCACGGAAAGACTTCTCTATTGGACGCGATAAGAAATTCTCACGTAACCGATGCAGAAGCCGGTGGTATTACTCAGCATATTGGTGCATATACCGTAAATATTAATAATAAAACCATTACCTTCCTGGATACGCCAGGTCATGAAGCTTTTACTTCAATGCGCGCCAGGGGAGCACAGGTTACTGATATAGCTATATTGGTGGTAGCAGCCGATGACGGAGTTATGCCTCAGACAGTTGAGGCCATTAACCACGCCAAAGCTGCCAATGTTCCTATTATAGTAGCTATTAACAAAATTGATAAACCTACTGCCAACCCTGACAGGGTAAAGCAGGAGTTGACTGAATATGGCCTGGTAGTCGAAGAGTGGGGAGGAGACACCATAGCCGTACCGGTATCTGCCCTAAAGAAGGAAGGTATAAATGAGCTGTTGGAGATGATATTGCTGGTAGCAGAGATGCAGGATTTGAAAGCAAACCCCAACAGACTGGCAAAAGGAACCATAATAGAAGCTCAATTGGATAAGGGCCGCGGGCCGGTTGCCACTATTCTGGTGCAGAACGGCACACTTAAAGTAGGTGATTCAGTAGTAGCCGGAACAACTTATGGCAGGGTGCGGGCCATGATGGATGATAAGGGCAGAAGGCTGAAACAGGCCGGGCCGTCCATGCCAGTAGAAGTATTAGGCTTAAATGAAGTCCCGGATGCCGGCGATATCATGTATGCTGTAGAGGATGATAAGCTGGCCAAGCAAGTAAGCGAGGAACGCAAGGATAAAGCAAAAGCGCAGCAAGTTAAGGTAACATCCAGAACTTCTTTGGATGAGCTGTTCAACCAGCTTAAAGAAGGAGAAGTTAAAGACCTTAACATCATAATTAAAGCAGACGTACAGGGTTCTGTTGAAGCTGTCAAGCAGGCATTGGAGAAACTATCCAATGAGCAGGTAAGGGTTAGAAGCATACACGGCGGAGTCGGAGCAATTACCGAATCCGATGTAATGCTGGCTTCTGCTTCTAATGCCATAATAATCGGTTTTAATGTAAGGCCGTCCTCAAATGCAATGGATTTGGCTGAGCGTGAAGGCATTGATATTCGAACCTACCGGATTATTTACAATGCAATCGAGGATATAGAAGCAGCCATGAAAGGAATGCTGGATCCGGAGTATAAAGAAGTAATCCTGGGCCATGCAGAGGTGAGAATGACCTTTAAGGTATCAGGTGCCGGTACTGTAGCAGGTTCTTATGTAACTGACGGTAAAATTACCCGGAATGCCAGTGTAAGGGTTTTACGCAACGGCATAGTTGTTTATGAAGGCAAAATTGAATCCTTAAAGAGATTTAAGGATGACGTCAGAGAAGTAGCTGCCAATTACGAATGCGGAATAGGTTTGGAAAACTTTAATGACATAAAAGAAGGAGATGTGCTGGAAGCCTTTACGCTGGAAGAAATAAAAAGATAAAGAGGTTGATGGATAATGGCCTATTACCGTATCAACCGGATTTCGGAAGAGATTCGAAAGGAAATCAGCGATATAATCCGGTATGACGTGAAAGACCCGAGAATTTCTGAAATGTCATCAGTTGTAAAAGTTGAAGTTACCGGGGATTTGCGTTATGCCAAGATATATATCAGTGTTTTGGGAAATGAAGAAGACAGAAAGAATACCCTGGAAGGATTAAAGAAGGCTTCAGGATTTATTCGGCGGGAGCTGGGAAACCGGATGGATATCCGATATATACCTGAACTGCAGTTTGTATCGGATCACTCCATTGAATATAGCGTAGAAATATCACGGAAGATAAATGAGCTGAATTTGGGTCAGGAGGGCAAGGATGACAATTAAGGATGTCCATCTTTATTTGAGACAATCGGAACGTATTGCCCTTATTGCCCATATTCAGCCTGATGGAGACACTATCGGCTCCTGCCTTGCTCTGGCAGATATTCTTAAAGCTGAAGGCAAATCAGTGGATCTCTATTGCCAGGATAATGTGCCTGAAGCATTAAAGTTTTTGCAGGACAGTGATCAGTTTCTGCACTGTACAGGCAATGAAGATGCTTATGATTTGGCCATTGCTGTTGACTGCAGTGATAAAGAACGCATGGGTACCTGCAGTTCTGTATTTGATGCAGGCAGGCATTCCATTAATATTGACCATCATATAAGCAATACAATGTATGCCGAACTGAATCTGGTAGATACGAATGCAGCAGCTACAGGAGAAATAATCTATGCTTTAGCAAAGTCTTTGAATAAACAAATAAGCAGGAATGCTGCTGAAGCGCTCTATGCAGCAATATCTACAGACACTGGCAGTTTTTGCTTCAGCAGTACAACATCCCGATCATACCGCATTGCAGCAGATTTGCTGGACTGCGGGATTGATGCGGAACGGATAACAACGCTTCTTTACAAGTCCAACAGGATAGAACGAATCCGATTGCTGGGAAGAGCTCTTAACTCCTTGTCCTTGTATGAAAATGGCAAGGTTGCTTTAATGATCATTACCAGAGAAGACTTATCTGCATCAGGAGCTCTGGATTCGGAAACTGAAAATCTGGTTAATTATGCAAAAGACATTATGGGAGTAGAATTGGGCATCCTTTTGAAAGAAGCGGCAGATGGATCTATAAAGGCCAGCTTTCGTTCAAAGGGAAATATTGATGTAAGTATACTTGCAGGGCGTTTTAACGGGGGAGGTCACAAGGCAGCCTCAGGAGCCAGCATAAAAATGGAAATGGGGAAGGTTAAAGAATCAATACTGGCAGCTGTCCACGAAATGCTTAAGGAGTGTCGGTAATGGATGGTATCCTTAATGTACTAAAACCCCCTGGCATGACCTCCAGCGATGTGGTTGTATTCTTACGCAAAAATCTGGGTATAAAAAAGATCGGCCATACTGGCACCCTTGATCCGGAAGCAGCCGGGGTCCTGCCGGTGTGCCTGGGAAAAGCAACACGAATATCAGACTATATTATGCATAGAGATAAAATTTACCGCTGCGGAATGAAATTAGGAATAACTACCGATACTGCGGATCTTACGGGGCATGTTATATCAGAATCTGATAATATACCTGATATGGGCAAAATAGAAAAAGCATTTGAAGCATTTCATGGTCAGCAGGATCAAATACCTCCAATGCACTCTGCAATCAAGGTTGAAGGGAAAAAACTGTATGAGTTAGCCAGACAGGGAATCCAGCTTGAATTGGAACCCAGAAAGATTCAAATACACAAGATTAAACTAATAGCGCATTATCCAAACAATGTAATCTTGTTTGAAACGGTTTGTTCGAAGGGTACTTACATTAGGGCATTGTGCAGGGATATCGGCAATTATCTTGGATGCGGTGCCGCAATGGCTTTCCTGATCCGTACAGCAAGCGGTAATTTTAATCTTAAAGACTCTATGACATTGGATGAAATACTGCAGGCACATGAACAAGGGGAGCTCGATTCTCTGGTTATTCCAATGGACAGGGCTTTGGAAAACGTGATGCCTTGCATTGTACTTAAAGAAGAGTGCAGAGATAGAGTCAGCCATGGGAATCAAATAGAGGAAGACTATATCTTAGAAAAAGCAGAATCTGCTGTAACCGGCCGGTTATGCAGAATATACTGCGGCAGCAAATTCATGGGTGTCGGGTACTATACTGCAGGCAATGGCCGGAAAGCAATAAAAATGAAGTCAGTATTGGTATGAGGATAATATGCAGGTAATATTCAACTACGACAGAAGCTACAGGACAAGCCTGCCGTCAGCCATTGCGCTAGGCACATTCGACGGCATTCATTTAGGCCACAGACAGCTTATAAATGAACTCTTAATAAAGAAGAAAAAATATGGATATCAAACCATTGTTTATACTTTTCTGAATCATCCCTTAGAGGTGCTTAAACCTGAAACAGCTCCTCAGCAGATTATGCTGGTCAAGGAAAAAATCAAGGAATTTTCGAATCTTGGCATAGATATTCTGGTTTTGAACTTGTTTGATGATTGTTTTTTGCATCAGACTCCAAATGAATTCTTAGATCAGCTAACAGATAATTTCAATATAAGAAGTATAATTGTCGGGTTTAATTTTCGATTCGGGTATAAAGGAGCGGGCGACAGGGAATTCCTTGATAAAGAAGCAAAGCTGAGAGGCCTGGATCTGGTCTGCGTGCCACCTGTGGAAAAAGACGGTCAGTTAATAAGCAGCACTTTGATTAGAAACAAAATTACCCACGGGTATGTAGAAGAAGCATCAGTATTATTATCCAAACCATACAGCATAAGCGGTACTATAGTACATGGTCACGGCCGCGGCAGGAAACTGGGTTTTCCTACAGCAAACATCAAATATTCCGCTAAAAAGGTCTTACCCAAGCCTGGTGTGTATCTTACACAATGCTGGTTAAGGCATGAAGGCTTTTACTGGGGGGTTACCAGTATAGGAAGCAACCCTACATTTTCCGGAAACAGCATGAATATTGAGTCATATTTGCTGAACTGCCATCAGGATCTGTACGGCAAGTCAATGAAAGTTTACTTTTTATCCTTTTTGAGAGAAGAGAAAGCGTTTGACACGGCAGAAGGCCTGAAACGCCAGATATCCAGGGATGTAAAGTTAGCGAAAAAGCTAATTTACAAATATCGCTAATTGTGATAGAATATCTATCATAGTTGGCAATGCTGGCAACCATTTTCCCGGTTCAGCGAAGACTCCGACGCTTTACTGGGATTATGGCGGTTTATTATAAGGAGGTGAATTTCATGGATCAAAACAGAAAGAACGAGATCATCGAAGCCTTTAAGCTCCATGATAGTGATACAGGTTCAGCTGAGGTCCAGATTGCAATTCTAACCGAACGAATCAATCACCTGAATGAGCATTTGAAGATTCATAAAAAGGATCATCACTCCCGCAGAGGGCTTTTAATGATGGTTGGCCGAAGAAGAGGCCTTTTGAATTACCTGGCTAAGAAAAATATCAATCGTTACAGGGAAATCGTAGAAAAATTGAATCTAAGGAAATAAGCTGGAGCGGATTTTCCGCTCCCTTATTTTGCTTATACCATGTGTAAAAATATGGTAAGGCAATCTTTCCACTCCGATTAATAAAAGATGTTGTGGTAATAATAAAATTGTATAAAATACAAGCAGATATCGTATTGTCAAAAAGCGAAAGGAGGTTAACGCTTGGAACATAAAATTTATACAATAGAATTTGCCGGGCAGACTCTTACCGTAGAAGTCGGAAAGCTGGCTGAGCAGGCAAACGGTGCTTGTACCGTAAGGTATGGCGATACAGTGGTTTTTGTAGCAGCTACTGCTTCAGATACTCCCAGAGAGGGAATAGACTTTTTTCCATTGAGTGTGGATTTTGAAGAAAAGCTTTATGCAGTAGGACGAATTCCCGGTGGTTTTATAAAAAGAGAAGGAAGGCCTACCGAAAAAGCGATACTCACATCAAGGCTGATAGACAGGCCTATAAGGCCTTTGTTCCCCAAAGGGTTCCGCAATGATGTTGTAGTAGTAGCAACTGCTTTGTCAATAGATCCTGAATACCCGCCGGAAGTATTTGCCATGATTGGATCATCCGTAGCTCTCAGTATATCGGATATTCCATTCTCAGGACCAACGGGCTCAGTGTCAGTAGGCATGGTAGACGGAGAATTCATAATAAATCCGAACAGCGAGCAAAGGGAGAAAAGCAAGCTGCATCTGATTGTTTCTGGAACTAAGGATGCTATTATGATGGTTGAAGCAGGAGCCAACGAGGTTACTGAGGAAGAAATGCTGGAAGCTATAATGTTTGCTCATGAATATATTAAGGAATTGGTAGCATTTCAGGAACAAATAATCAGTGAAGTCGGGCTGCCTAAAATGGAATACATCGCTTTTATCCCGGAACCTGATCTGGAGCAGCAGGTAAGAGAGTATGCAACGGAAATGATAAGTCAGGCTGTTCAGGCAACGGACAAGCAAATCCGGGAAGATAATATGAAGGCCGTTACAGAAGATATTCTGGCCCATTTTGCAGAGACTTTCCCGGAACGGGAAAAGGAAATAGAAGAAGTCATTTATAATATAACAAAGGAAGTCGTTAGAAGCAGAATTTTGAATGAAGGCATCCGGCCGGACGGACGAACCATGACAGAAATACGGCCTTTGTCCTCAGAGGTTGGGCTGTTGCCCAGGACTCACGGTTCCGCTTTGTTTAAACGCGGCCAAACACAGGTATTGACTGTATGTACCCTTGGTGCTATGGGTGATGTCCAGATACTGGACGGGTTATGGGAAGATGAATACAAACGTTATATTCATCATTACAACTTCCCGCCGTACAGCGTAGGCGAAGCAAGATCTTCAAGGGGACCGGGACGCAGAGAAATAGGGCATGGATTTTTGGCAGAACGGGCTTTAGAGCCAATGATACCATCCATTGAAGAGTTTCCATATACTATCCGTCTGGTTTCAGAGGTAATGAGCTCTAACGGTTCAACTTCGCAAGCCAGCGTATGCGGCAGCACCCTGGCTCTGATGGATGCAGGAGTTCCTATTAAAGCACCTGTTGCAGGTGTTGCAATGGGTTTGATTAAAGACGAAGAAACCGGTAAAGTAGCCATATTGACAGATATACAAGGTCTCGAAGATTTTCTGGGCGATATGGACTTTAAAGTTGCCGGCACCGCAAATGGAATCACTGCAATACAAATGGATATTAAAATAAAGGGCATAGATAGGCAGATACTGGAAAGAGCATTGGCACAAGCAAAAGAAGGCAGGCTGTTTATACTGAATTCTATGCTGCAGGTTATATCCAAGCCCAGAGAAACTTTGTCGCCATATGCGCCTAAGATAATCCAGACTACCATTCCGCCGGATAAAATCAGGGAAGTAATCGGTCCCGGTGGAAAGATGATTAATAAAATAATAGCAGAAACCGGTGTAAAAATAGATATAGAGGACGATGGCAAAACATATATTTCCTCGCCTAACCAGGAAGCAGCAGAAAAAGCTCTTCGCATGATAGAAGGTATAACCAAAGAAGTTGAAGTAGGAGAAATTTATACCGGCAAAGTAATGCGAATTATGAACTTTGGAGCTTTTGTTGAAGTTTTGCCAGGCAAAGAAGGGCTTGTTCATATTTCCAAGCTGTCTCATTCACGAGTGGATAGGGTAGAAGATGTTGTCAAGGTGGGTGACGAATTAACCGTAAAGGTAACCGATATTGACAGCCAGGGGCGCATTAATCTGTCCCACAAAGATACCATTCCATTGCCGGAAAATGCTGAAGCCCATAAATCAAAAAGGCATAGCAATCACAAACGATCCAACTGATCAAGAAACATAAACTTTTTTAAGTTTATGTTTCCTTTATGTTCATATCTTTACATTAATTGAATAACAATTAATGTAAAGATATGGAGGTGGATCAGGTGAAAGTGATTTTTATTCCCATAAGAAGGAATACTGTCATTCATTTACTGGTCATTTCATTTTTGATTCTGCTCTTAATCTTCCTGAATACAGGAGAAGCTATGTCAGTTCTGAACAGAACATTAAGCAAACCAATATATCAGGGAAACAGCAGTAAACCAATAATTGCTTTTGAGTGCAATGTTGTATGGGGTACTGAATACATAGCCCCGATGCTGGATATATTGAAGAAATATGACATTCACATTACTTTTTTTGTTGGAGGAGACTGGGCAAAAGACAATGAGGAATTACTTAAGCGAATGGTTGAAGAAGGACACGAGATAGGAAATCATGGATATAATCATAAGCATCACAGCCGGCTGAGCCTGGATGAGAATCGTAAAGAAATACTTGACACCGAAAAGGTAATAGAGTCCATAACCGGGGTGAAAACTAAGCTTTTTGCACCCCCCTATGGTGAATACAACGATACAACCGTTCAGGCAGCGGATTCCCTTGGATATCGAACTATTATGTGGAGTATTGATACTATAGACTGGAGAAGGGACGGCACTGACAAGATAATTCAGAGAGTCTTGAAAAATCCACATAACGGTGCCCTGGTTTTGATGCATCCTACAGCAGATACCATATCTGCACTTCCCGTTATAATAGAAAGGCTTATGGAACAAGGTTACAGCATTGGAACAGTATCTGATGCAATCGCTGAGTAAATTTTTGATACTTAACAAAAGAAGAAAAGGTGAATCAATGTATAAGCATTTTCAACTGGACAACGGTATTAAAATAATTTTAGAAAATATTCCGCATTTCAGGTCTGTGTCTTTTGGAATATGGTTCAGAGCAGGATCAGCATTTGAGAACCAGAAAGAGAATGGCTTATCGCACTTTATAGAACATATGCTGTTTAAGGGGACAAAAGAGAGAACTGCCAGGCAAATTGCTGAAACTATTGATTCTATCGGCGGGCAGCTAAATGCATTTACTGCAAAGGAGTATACCTGTTTCTATTGCAAGGTAATGGATGAACATATCGAAACAGGTATCAATTTGTTGTCTGATATGATTCTGAACTCTACTATTGATGAAGAAGAGTTTGAAAAGGAAAAGAGCGTCATATTGGAAGAAATTAATATGTATGAGGATTCACCGGAGGATCTGGTGCATGAACTGCTTTCAGAAGCATTTTTCGGACAACATCCGCTGGCTATGCCTATACTGGGCAGAGCAGGGCAGCTGATAAAATACAGCAAGTCTGAAATGCAGGATTTTTTAAGCAGGTTTTATACCACAGACAACATGGTAATTTCAGCAGCCGGAAACATACAAGAAGAAAATTTACTGAAGATAATAGAGAAATACTTCGGGAATTGGAATCACAGGGGAAGTATACCTGAGCAAGAGAAAATAAAATACAGCAAAGGCAGCATTTTGTTTACTAAAAAGGAAATAGAGCAATTTCATGCTTCTATAGCGTTTCCGGGTATACCTGTAGGTCACGATGATATATACCCAATGCTTGTTATGAATAATATTCTCGGCGGCGGCATGAGCTCCAGATTATTTCAGAAGATTCGTGAAGACAGGGGTTTGGCTTACTCGGTATTTTCTTATCCATCCAGCTATCTTACAGGAGGTATGTTCAGTATTTATGCAGGCATGAAACCCAACCAGACCGAAGAGGTACTGAAGCTTATAATGGAGGAAGTAAGCTTACTGAGCAATAAAGGTTTTAATGAACGAGAGTTTAACATGGCCAAGGAACAGCTTAAAGGCAATTATATTCTCAGTACTGAAAGTACCGGCAGCAGGATGAACGCAATAGGGAAAGCAAAGCTGCTGATGGATAAAGTGTCCACACAGGAGGAGATTATCGAAAAAATAAACAGGGTAGAACCCGAAGATGTTAAAAAACTCATTCAGGAGATTTTGCGCCCGGAACTGGCATCAGTTGCCCTGGTAGGCAGCGAGGATATGACTGAGAGAGTATGGAGCATAGTTGCAGGAGGTATCTGAGATACCTCTTTTTGTATTCCGTACAATTAATATTCATTTCTGCCTTCTCCAACCCTTTTGTCCCCTGAAATGCAGGGAAAAAATAAGCTTTGTAGAATACTTACATAGCTTGCAGCAAAGCTAAACGGGCATAATACCAAGTTTAATATGGAGGTGTTAAGTATGTTAAAGAAGTCATGTCAGATGGATATAGAACACAGGGATAATATGAGAGGAGGACAGGGTACAGTAGAGCTTCAGCATTTATTCAAAAATGAGCTGCCTGTCAACTGCCGTCTCCTTGCCCGTATAACGCTGCCAGAAGGTGCTTCAATAGGATACCATACCCATGACAACGAAACAGAAATTTATTATTTTCTAAAAGGGAAAGGCACCGTAGATGATAACGGTGAAAAGAAGTCCGTATCTGCCGGCGATGCCTTGCATACCGGAGGCGGCAAAGGTCATGCCGTATTCAATACCGGCAGCGGTGACCTGGAGTTTATGGCTGTCATTATAAAGGACTGATGACCTGTTTATAAAAACGCTGATGCACTAAGATAGTGCAAAATATAATGAAGAGAAGCATAATGCAAAATGCTTCTTTTTTTGTGAATTTAATACCAAATGCAATTACGCTTACAGTCGGGAATCGGAATAGAGAAGTTCCCGGAAGCACGAGTGGTCCGGTCTCTGGATTGACAAATAAAAAGAAGAAGCTGGTTTTAAACATATTGGTATGATAAAGGAGGAAAAAAGTTCAAATAAGGTCTGTAATAATAAAAGCAAAACGTCTATAATATAAAAGTGTAAAAATAAGCTTGTAAAATGCTGGCTATCACTGGAGGTAAATTATGAGGATCATAATACAGAAATTTGGCGGCACATCAGTTGCTAAGCCTGAAAACAGGGAGATGGCAGTGCAAAAAATAATAAGTGCCATCAAAAACGGATTTAAACCGGTAGTAGTTGTTTCAGCTATGGGGCGAAGAGGAGAACCATATGCTACAGATACTCTGATTGATTTTCTTAAGAATACATACCCCGAAACTCAGCCAAGAGAATTGGATATTATCATGTCTGTCGGCGAGATAATTTCGTCAGCTGTTATGGCTAATACATTAAGAAGCAAGGGATATGATGCAATGGCTGTTACAGGCTGGCAGGCAGGTATTATTACCGATCAGAATTATGGCAATGCAGATGTAATTGATGTAAAGCCAAGTTATATTATGCATGCTGTTGAACAAGGGAAAATCCCTGTAGTAGCGGGATTCCAGGGTGCCACTGAATCCGGTGAGATTACAACACTGGGCAGGGGAGGCAGTGATACGACTGCAGCAATACTGGGAGAAGCACTGAATGCAGAATCCATAGAAATTTACACCGATGTGGATGGCATTATGACTGCTGATCCTCGGATCGTGTCCAACGCTACCGTTATCAAGCATATAACATATTCTGAGATATTTCAAATTGCAGACCAGGGAGCCAAGGTTATCCACCCAAGGGCGGTAGAAATAGCTGCACGTGCAGGAATACCGGTTGTTATTAAGAATTCCATGAATAATACACCAGGAACGATAATTTCATCAGGCACAGCTATAGCGCAGCCTTCCGGCAAGCGTACAGGCCAGCTGATAACAAGCATTGCTCATATTACCGGCAGAACACAGATAACCATAGATACACAAGGGGCCGATGAGCAGAATGATATCCTTCTTGATCTTGCAGATAATGGCATTAGCATTGATATTATTAACATATTCCCGGAAAGGATGGTATTCACCATAGACGGTCATATGACTAAAAAGGCTTTAGATGTCCTGAAGGGCAGAACAAGCAGCTATCGTGTTATTGAAAACTGCAGCAAGATTTCAGCAATAGGTGAAAGAATGAGGGGTGTACCTGGAGTTATGTCGCGCATCATCAGCGCTTTAACAGCAAAGAATATCAAAGTGCTGCAAACCTCCGATTCGCACACGACGATTTCATGTCTGGTAAATGGTGAGGATACAATACAGGCTGTCATGGCATTGCACGATGAATTCAAATTATACATGCATTGAGCCGTATGGCTCATTTTTTTTATATCTACGGAAATACTAAACTGGAATGAAAACAACAGATAAGTCAAAGCTGGTTGCAGAAGCTGGAGGATGCTAGCTTATTATGGAAATGCAAAATACGAACAATGAAAATCAGAACAACCAACCGGATAAAGATCGAGGAATTAAAGGGCAAACAGCCGGTGCGGCTGCCAATATTAAAGAGCTTGGAACGCCGGAAGTCCCGGTTGCTAAGCCTAATAATATTCATTGTCTGACAATTATTGGGCAGATTGAAGGGCATATGGTGCTGCCCCCGCAAAACAAGACAACAAAATATGAACATGTTCTGCCGCAACTGGCTGCTATTGAACAAAGCGAGGATATTGACGGCCTATTGCTGATATTGAATACTGTCGGAGGAGATGTTGAGGCCGGCTTGGCCATAGCTGAGATGATAAGCACCATGTCTAAGCCTTCGGTTTCATTGGTCTTAGGCGGTGGCCACAGCATTGGTGTTCCGTTGTCAGTGAGTACTGATTACTCATTTATAGCTAAAACAGCAACAATGACTATTCATCCTATTCGAATGTCAGGCTTAGTTGTCGGCGGCCCTCAGACTTATGAGTATTTTAATAAAATGCAGGAAAGAATATCAAATTTCATTACAGAACATGCTGATATAACAAAAGAAAGGCTTAATGAGCTGCTGTATAATACAGGTGAACTGGCTAACGATGTAGGTACTGTACTAATAGGGGAGGAAGCTGTAACAAATGGGCTGATAAAAGAGGTAGGAGGCCTGCGTGAAGCCCTTGATAAGCTTAAAGAGCTTATTAAGGCAAAAAAGGGGGAAGGTAATTGATACTTCATACCATTGTTGATCCTGAATTTATTTGGAGTGCTGAGCCGGTTGACACTGATACAAAAGAGATCAATTACAAAGGGGTACAGGTAGAGGTACGCAGGATAGATGAAAATAAATATGTGATAGACAGAATACTGAGTACTGAATTGAAAAATTATCTTGACCCGGAGCTTCAGCCCGGATGTATTATAGAATATACATTACGGTCCCAAGGTTAACAGTCTTGGGATTTTTTCATTTGTTCATTATCATTCGGGACTGACACTAGTGGATTCTTTAGCCTTTTTTTGTGTCCGCCTTATGGAAACCACTCGGGAGAAGTGATATAATGAATAGCATTGGAAATTGATTTTGTTGTTCCATATATGGCATTCAGATGCAGGAAAATAATTATATGCCGGCGAATATGGATATTGAGGTGGTATTATGAGAAAAAGGAAAGACAGAGCTGAGTCAGCAAGGAAGAACGGCACGCATGAAATATTTGGCCTGTTAACCGCTTCCCTTGGGATTTTTTTTGGACTTGCAATTTACAGCCGGGGTCTGTCAGCCGGTGTAGTAGGAGCATTATTATATCCTGTGCTTAAAGGACTGTTTGGTTTGGTAACATATATCCTGCCAGTAATCGTCATATTCGCGGGCATTATGATTATCGTTGCCAGGAACAAGAAAATTAACCGTTCAAAACTGATATTGACGATAATATCGGTGTATTTTTTATTATGCCTGATTCATCTTTTTTATTTTAAAAAGTTTGATTACAGCCAATTTTCCAGTTTTGTTGCTGATTCATATAATAAAGGAAAGGAAATGCCAACGCTGGGTGCCGGTGCAATAAGCGCAGCTTTTGTCTATTTGATTTATTCTATGTTTGGACTGCCCGGAGCCTTTATATTTTTTATAACAGCTGATGCTGTTGTAATGCTGATACTGACCAATATATCGCTTAAGCAGATGGGTATACGCATTTCACGAGCATTCCGCTTGAACAAAATCGCTAAGATATTTGCCAGGGCTGAAAGTAATAAGAAAAAGCAGGAGAAAACTGCTGTTATAAGTGAAGTGCAACCGTATTCTGAAAAGGAAATAGTTAATATAACAGTTTCTGACCCGGTAAAAACCGCAGAATCAAGTGCTGCAGAACCTGATATCAAGATAATAGATTTCCAGGCTAAAAACGATAAGCAGGAAAGCTCAAATATCATTCAGACGGAAGAAACCGGCAAACAAGAAGATTTATCCATGCCGGATATAGTAGTCCGTCAGGAGACATTGCCGTATATGATCCCGCCGATTTCTCTGCTTAAAGAGCAAGTGCCCAAAAAAAGCGGGACAAGCACTGAAAAAATAGTAAAAAACAATGCAAGACTGCTTGAGGAAACTCTAAACAGCTTTGGTGTAACTGCCAAAGTAGTCCAGGTAAGCCGCGGACCAGTAATTACCCGTTATGAATTGCAGCCTGCACCCGGTGTAAAGGTAAGCCGTATAGTAAGCCTGGCTGATGATATTGCGTTGAACTTAGCTGCACCAGGCGTCAGGATTGAAGCACCCATTCCGGGAAAGGCTGCCATTGGAATTGAGGTGCCCAACAAAGATATAGCCCCGGTCCGCCTCAGGGAGGTACTGGATTGCGAAGAATTCTTAAATCATCCTTCCAAATTGGCATTCGCTCTTGGTAAAGATATTGCAGGCAACAACATAATAACAGATATTGCAAAAATGCCTCACTTGCTCATCGCGGGTGCTACCGGTTCAGGAAAAAGCGTTTGCATTAACACTTTGATAATAAGTATTTTGTACAAGGCTACACCTGATGATGTCCGGCTTATAATGATTGACCCCAAAGTGGTTGAGCTTAGCACCTACAATGGTATCCCACACTTGCTGATACCTGTGGTAACAGATCCCAGAAAAGCGGCAGGAGCGCTTAACTGGGCTGTCCAGGAAATGGTCTCCCGCTATAAAATGTTTGCTGATAAAGGTGTCAGGGATATTGAGCGGTATAATGAGCAGATTTCTGAGGAAGAGACTAAGCTGCCGCAGATCGTGGTTATAATTGACGAGCTGTCCGACCTGATGATGGTGGCACCCGGAGATGTAGAGGATGCCATTTGCAGACTGGCACAGATGGCCAGGGCTGCCGGTATTCACCTGGTTATAGCCACCCAGAGGCCTTCAGTTGATGTTATTACCGGGGTTATCAAAGCAAATATTCCTTCCCGCATTGCTTTTGCTGTTTCCTCCCAAACCGACTCTCGTACAATTTTGGATATGGGCGGGGCGGAAAAACTCCTGGGGCGGGGTGATATGTTGTTCTACCCGGCCGGTGCAAGCAAACCTGTTCGTGTACAGGGGGCTTTTATTACAGAGAATGAAGTGGAAGCTGTAGTTGATTGCATTAAAAACCAGAATGAAGGGCCTAAATATAATATGGAAGTCTTGGAAGAGACTGCAACTGATCAGGACAGACAGGGCGAATTTGACGATGAACTGCTGCCAGATGCCATAGAAGTAGTAATTGATGCGGGACAGGCATCAATATCCATGATACAGCGCAGGCTGAGAGTAGGATATGCCAGGGCAGCACGTCTAATAGATGAAATGGAAAAACGAGGTCTGGTCAGCGGATTCGATGGAAGCAAACCCAGAAACGTATTAATAACAAGAGAAGAATTTGAAGAACATTATAAGAACCTATAACGGAAAGGAGCACACCTGGAATTGCACAACAAAGTAGGAATGGTATCTTTAGGATGTGCCAAGAATCAAGTTGATGCTGAAGTAATGCTGGGACTTCTCAGACAATACGGCTATGAAATTGTCAATAATCCGAAGTCAGCAGATATTATACTGGTTAATACATGCGGTTTTATTGGCCCTGCTAAGGAAGAATCCATAAATGCTATTTTAGAGCAGTCGAAGTACAAGAAAGCCGGAAGCTGTAAGACTCTGATAGTAACCGGTTGTTTAGGGCAGCGGTATAGTGATGAATTGATGAAAGAGATACCCGAAATCGATGCTGTGGTTGGTACGGGGAACTACACTCAGATAATTCAGGTACTGGAAAAAATAAAAAATGGTGAGAAGAATACATTTTTAAGTAACTTGTCTGCGCCTGAGGAAGAACTGCTTCCAAGGATGATCAGCACAAGCGGCTCCACAGCCTATATAAAAATTGCTGAAGGATGCGATAACTGGTGTTCTTACTGTATTATTCCCAAGCTGCGGGGCCGGTACAGGAGCCGGTCTGTCGCTTCAATCGTAAAAGAGGCAAGAATGCTGGCGGAACAGGGAATAAGGGAATTGATACTTGTTGCGCAGGATGTTTCAAGATATGGTGAAGATTCAGGCGGAAAATACAACCTTGTCATGCTGCTGAAGGAATTGTGCAAGATAGAAGAGCTTAATTGGATCCGTTTGATGTATTGCTATCCTGACAGGATAACAAAAGAATTAATTGACTTGATTGCAAAAGAGGAAAAAATCTGCAGCTATTTGGATATTCCCATCCAGCATATCAATCAGAGGATATTAACCAGGATGAACCGAATATCCAACAGCATGCAGATAAGAACCATGCTTGCAGCCTTAAAGGAGCAGATACCTGACATAATACTTCGGACTTCCCTCATAGTTGGATTCCCGGGCGAAAGTGAATCGGAATTTCAGGAATTGATGGATTTTGTCAGTGAAGGGCATTTTCAGCATATTGGAGTTTTCCCTTACTCCAGGGAAGAAGGGACCAAAGCCGCCGATTTTCCGGACCAGACAGATGAATCCGTTAAGATGGAGCGGCGAGATAAGCTGATGGCAGTGCAAAAAAGGGTGTCCAAGCGGCTGAGGAGAGCAAGAGTAGGGCAAATATGCGATGTTCTGATTGAAGGCATGGAATCGCAGAATGTATATTACGGGCGATCTTACGGAGAAGCACCGGAGGTTGACGGCCTGGTATATATATACAGTCAATCGCCTCTTAAAGTCGGGGATTTCGTTAAGAGTAAAATTATAAAAGCCTATGATTATGATTTACTGGGGGAAGTTTATGAATCTGGCAAATAAAATTACATTACTGCGGATAATACTTATTCCGCTTTTCATAGTCTTTATGCTGGTCCCATTTAAATACAGCAATTTTGTAGCTGTCTT
This sequence comes from Clostridiales bacterium, assembly GCA_012842605.1. Taxonomy (GTDB): domain Bacteria; phylum Bacillota; class Clostridia; order Caldicoprobacterales; family DTU083; genus DUSN01. The sequence continues at coordinate 1,837 of DUSN01000001.1, read as the reverse complement.
TGTATTTATAGCTGCTGCCTGTACAGACACCCTGGACGGATATATTGCACGAAAAAGAAATGAGGTTACTAATTTCGGCAAGTTTATAGATCCCTTGGCAGACAAGCTGCTGGTTACTTCAGCCTTGGTTTGTTTGGTGGAAACGGGAAAAGTGTCTTCAGCAGCAGCAATTATAATTATCAGCAGGGAATTTGTAATAACCGGATTTCGACTCCTTGCAGTAACAGAGGGCATAATTATAGCAGCCAGCTGGTGGGGAAAGATAAAAACTATAACTCAAATTATTGCAATAGCTGCACTGATTCTTGATAATTTTCCATTCCGGTATGTCGGCATACCGTTTGATCAGATTGCCCTTTATGTATCTGTAATCATTACAATTGTATCCGGAGTGGATTATATATACAAAAACAGGAATCTCTTTTATTCGGAGAATGGAAAGCTTAAGTAAGTCAGTACTTCAGGAGGAATTTATGAATGCAGAAATAATAGGAATAGGCAGTGAACTGCTTTTAGGCCAGATAGCCAACACCAATGCTCAATTTTTGTCCAGGCAGATGTCCTATCTTGGAATAGATGTATACTGGCATACTGCAGTTGGTGACAACAAAACCAGAATACTTGAAGCATTGCGCATTGCATCTGAACGATCTGACATCATAATAACTACTGGTGGTCTCGGACCTACAATGGATGACTTAAGCAAAGAGACTGTAGCTGAATTTCTCGGTTTGGAGATGGTGATTCATACACCCAGTTTAAAAAGCATTGAGGATTATTTTCGGTCAATGGGCAGGGTTATGACTGAAAATAATGTCAAGCAGGCTGTTTTCCCAAAAGAAGCAATTATACTGCCTAATGATAACGGAACTGCTCCCGGTGCCATTTTGGAAAAAGACAGGAAAATTTATATTATTCTGCCCGGACCTCCTGCTGAACTGGAACCTATGTTTTGCAAATATGTTATTCCTTATCTTGAAGGCAGGACAGGATGCAGGATATATTCCAAAGTATTGAGAATTTTTGGAATAGGCGAATCTGCAGTTGAAGAAATGGTAAAAGATCTTCTGCTGAATCAAAGCAATCCAACAATAGCACCTTTGGCAGGCTCCGGTGAAGTGACATTGCGCTTGACAGCAAAGGCTGATTCCGAACAGACAGCTTTGGAATTGATCAGGCCGGTTCAGGAAGAGATAGAAAAACGGCTGGGTAATGCAGTATATGGTTATGATGATGACAGAATGGAAAATATCGTACTGGACTTGCTGAAAAATAAGGGTCTTCACCTGGCATTGGCAGAATCCTGCACCGGAGGTTATGTATCAAATTTACTGACCAATGTTCCCGGTGCTTCTGAGGTATTTTTGGAAGGCTGTGTTACATACAGCAATAATTCAAAAAAATCCAGGCTGATGGTTTCTCAGGAAACATTGAAAAATTACGGGGCGGTAAGTGCCCATACAGCCATAGAAATGGCTGAAGGTATCAGGAAAACCTCAGGAGCTGATATAGGAGCTTCGGTAACAGGAATTGCAGGTCCCGGAGGGGCAACTGCTCAAAAACCTGTCGGACTGGTATACATGGCAATAGCAGGGCCGAATGGCACGAAAGTTATGGAATACCGTCTGACCGGCAACAGGCAGCGAATAAAAAGCGGAACTGCGATGCGGCTGTTGAATTGCCTGCGACTATATCTCTTGGAACAGTAAGTAATTAGTTCTCATTGAAAAAGTCTTAAAACTTTTTCATAAAATTTACCAAACCAAAAGGAAATCCCGTTTGAATGTCGAATTAGTAAATAACCACAAATACAAACTCAACACCCAACGGGATTAGT
>DUSN01000018.1 GCA_012842605.1 Clostridiales bacterium | reverse complement strand
TAAGGAACCGCCGTATACGTGAACCGTTTGTACGGTGGTGTGAGAGGTCGGTAGGTGAATTTATCACCTACCTCCTACTCGATTAAATTTATGTTGTTTTATTCAGCATAAGTGTATTTATATAATCTGTGATTTTATTTTCGTAATAGCAAATATACTAAGATCCATTCTTTAATTACTTGACACATAAAGTTTTCCTGTATACTATATAATGGTAATTACCAATTATTTTAATAAGTAAAATTAACCAAGGAAAATATAATGAATAAAAGTAATAAACAAAATTACCGGTTAAGTGAGGATATTATGGCAGGTAAATCGGATTTTCGTTATGAAAAATTAACTGAGATACTTATAAACCTAATAAAAGACGGCACGTATAAAGAGGGCAGCAGGCTGCCTTCTGAACGCGAGCTTTGCCGGCAGTACGGAGTCAGCCGTACTACAGTTCGACAGGCGCTGCAGGAACTATCCAACAGTGGGTATATCAAGAGCATCCAGGGTAAGGGTACTTTTGTGTCCAGTCCGCCTATCAGGCAGGAGCTGCTTACGATTTACAGCTTTGATGAAGACATGAGGCGGTTGGGAAAAACCCCGAAAACCGAGGTGCTGGATTTTGTGGTTATTGCTGCTACTGCAAAAATGGCCGAATTATTTCAAATATCGGCAGATGCACCTGTGTACAGGATAAGCCGCCTTCGTTCGGCAGACGGGGAACCCATGCTGATGGAAACCAACTACCTGCCGGCATACAGATTTGAAGGCCTGAATGAAGAAATGATCCAGGGAAAATCGCTGTACGGCATTATGCTGGAGAAGTACAAACTCACTCTGACCCATGCAGAAGAGACATTTTCTCCTGTTCTTCTACGCACAATGGAGGCTAAATTGCTGGATACACAGCCAAATGCGCTGGGAATGATGGTTGAGCGCATTTCCTATGAGAACAGCAGGGCTGTTGAGTATTCCAAGAGCCTTTCACCCGGTGATAAGTTCAAGTACCATGTCATCCTAAGAAATAAACAAAACACTGAACATAAGTGATAATTACCGGTTAAGTTAGGAATCCCGGGAGCTGGCTGATCTGTACGGGTTGTTCTGAAAAGAGCACGCTTTGACGGGAGCGTACCTCTGATACCGTATAGAACTCTTATAAAGTAATAGGGGAAAAATGATGAAAGCAGGATATGCGCGAATCGATATAACTCCGGAAAAATCCATGAAAATGGCTGGATATGACAGGCGAAGCGGCCGTTCAGCCGGAGTCCTGGACCCCTTGTATGTATCTGTGGTGGTAATCGGCAATGAAACACCTGATATTGCAGTCTGCTCGTTTGATCTTTTAGGCGTAGATATGGAATTCTGCAGCGAATTCAGGCAGCTGGTCTCGAACAGCACAGGCATTCCTGAGCGGCATGTAATAGTATGTGCCACACACACCCATAGTGGGCCGTCAGGTATATACGCAGGACGTGTGGATTATGACCGTGAATATGTAAAGCGGCTTATAAGCAAAGGAACAACTGCAGTGAAGTATGCCGTAGCCGACTTTTCGGATGCGAATATATCCTACCTGCCGCTAAAAATAAAGGGAATAGCTTCATTACGCAATACCGGCAGGCTGCATAACAGCGAATCTTACGGGATGGATGCGGGGGTAGTTTTATTTACCCGTGAAAAGGGTCCTATCCGTATTTGTAAATTTACATGCCATCCTACCGTTCTTAATGAACAGAATATGCTTTATTCGAGGGACCTGCCCGGTGCGGCTGCCCGCTTTATGGACGGAGGGGAAAGTACGGTATTTCTTAACGGACCTTGTGCTGATCTTTCTACACGCTTTACACGCCGCGGCTCAAATCCGCAGGAGCTTGCCAGGCTGGGCAGACTGTGGGCTGATGCCGTGAACGGATTATGCAAAGACATTCCTGGTGACAAATCAGTTTCTGTAAATGAGCATAGTAATAATTCAATCAATGTATATAATTCTAAAGTATACCTTCCGGGAAGAACAGGGCTTAGCAGTAAGGACCGGCTTAATTGGATGAAGGAGCTTGAAGAACGCATTATAAACACGCCGGATGAGGAAGAGAAGCGGGAATACCTGTCCAGACTGGCTGTATTGGAGCGCGGAGAGTATACATCCTGCAAAGGAAGGGAAATAAATATTGATTTGGTAGACTTAAGCTGCATTGTGCTGCTTTGCCTGCCGGTTGAACTGGGATCGGAAACCGGTGCTGAGTTCCGCTTGCTAATGGAAAATGAGTTGAAAAGGCCGGCCTTTATAGTATGCTATGCCGGAGGATACGAAGGCTATATTCCCTCAGGGGAGCCTTTAACAATTGAAAGCAGTTATGAGGATTTTGCATCACCATATTCCAGGGAAGCAAAGAGCATATTGCTTAATGAACTGGATAAACTGCTTAAATATGTGAAAGGCAAGGTTGAAAGCGTTTGATCAGAATGCTGCAGCAGAGTAATGATCACATTTCTTATAAATCCACTTCTTAACAAAATACTTACTGGTCAGAACCAGTATAACAATTTAGAACAAAACTGATGAAGAGTTGTTGCAGAACGTAGGATGCTTGTGCAAGGAGTACTCTTTATAATAATTCGTAAACAGATCTCAAGGATTTCGAATTTTTGGAGTGTAATGTATGCTTAAAATATTATTAAAGCGGCATTAAATCCAGTCATAATTTTAGTTGAAATGATACAAGTATGCACATAATAAAAACAGGCATGTAAGTAAATATTTATAAAAATTTTTAATTATAGCTTGACATTTATAGCATAGCTGTTTATACTATGTATGTGGTAATTACCAATTTGCATATCAATAAGAAAAAATGCAGTCAATGGTAGCAATAAATAAATAATAAATCAAGCGAGGTTATTATTATAAGCAAGCAGGATTTTCGTTATGAAAAACTATCTGAAATACTTATAAATCTTATTAAAGACGGCACATATACAGAGGGCAGCAAGCTGCCTTCTGAACGGGAGCTATGCCATAAATATGGATTTAGCCGTACTACAGTTCGTCAGGCACTGCAGGAGTTATCCAACAATGGATATATAAAGAGCATCCAGGGGAAAGGTACTTTTGTATCCAAACCGCCTATTAAACAGGAATTGCTTACCATATACACCTTTGATGATGATATGAGACGACTGGGAAAGATTCCGAAAACCGAAGTGCTTGATTTTGTCATTGTTGCAGCTACAGTGAAAATGGCAGAATTGTTTCGGATACCGGTTGATGCACCTGTATATAGGATAAGTCGTCTTCGTTCAGCAGATGGAGAGCCCATGCTGCTGGAAACCAACTACTTGCCGGTATACAGATTTGATGGCCTGACTGAAGAGATGATCCAAGGCAAATCGCTTTATAGTATTATGCTGGAAAAATATAATCTCAGTCTGACTCATGCAGAAGAGATGTTTTCCCCTGTACTACTACGTACAATGGAATCCAAGCTGCTGGATACACAGCCGAATGCTTTGGGAATGCTGGTAGAACGCATTTCCTATGAAGGTGACAGGGTTGTAGAGCATTCCAAAAGCCTGTCGCCTGGTGACAAGTTCAAGTACCATGTTATTCTAAGAAACAATAATCAGATAAAATAAACAAAGCAAACAATATCAGCAACGTACATATCTTTCAATCCAGCTTTTATCTTTCACAATCTGCCCGCTTCATTATGATGTCATACCTGTAATTATATTGCTATGATGGTATACATGCTTAACAACAAAAAACACCGAAGCCATAAACTCATTGTCAAAGTGGTTACTACCACCAATCAATGACATCTGGACGGCACCATGTCTAACTAAGTGAGAAAGCCAAATCAAGCAAAGCAAATTATATTTGATTATAAATAAAATGAAAGCGAGGAGATTTAAGATGAAAAAAGGACTAGTTTTACTGCTGGCTGTCACCATGTTGTTTGCATTTATAGGATGCCAGGTCCAGCCAACCGAAACCACACCCACAACAACACCTTCATCGGAACCTACCAAAGCACCGGAGTCCACACAACCTCCGGCAGAAAATGTACCCAAAGAACCTGTAACCATCAGGTTCTGGCAGGCAGGAGCCGACACAGCTAATGCAACCAATGTTATGAACAGACTGTTGCTGGAATTTATGAAGGAGAACCCCAACGTATTAGTCGAGTACCAGGCCGTCCCATGGGCAAATGATCCCCACACGGTGTTTCAGACTGCCATCGCAGGCGGGGATGTAGCTGATCTGCTGGTTGTAGGAAGTCCATTCGATTATGTTCTTGCCGAGTCCGGTGCGCTTATGAGTCTGACACCATATCTGGAGCAGTCCATCATTGATGACTTGATTCCCGTTGCAGCCAGGGAAGGCGTTTATACTGGGAAAATTGCAGAACTGGAAGGACAATATATTTCACTGCCGTTGTTTGTAGATGCACGTACTATTCTTTACAACAAAGAAATCTTTGATGAAGCCCAGGTTCCATATCCTGATACCTCATGGACCCATGAAGAATTCCTGGCAAATGCCGAAAAGCTTACGGGAACCTTCGGCGGGAAAAAGGTTTATGGCTTCGGCACTTCTGCACGCTATGCTTCTCAGTACATCAATTTTGTATGGAATCTTGGCGGAGATGTACTTAATGAGGATATGACCGCACCTGCAATAGACAATGACATCTGGAGAAAGGCTATCTCCTACTACCTTGAATTCTATAAGAAAGGAATTACGCCGGAAGGCTCGGAGGCTATGGCTCTTGCTGACATTCAGGCCATGTTCGCCAATGGTGAAATTGCTATGATGGTTGCTACCAGCGACTATGCTACCGAGCTTAAAAATGACGAAAACTTTGGCGATAAGCTTGGGGTAGGCATTATGCCCCATGCAGACTATCAGACCGCATTTGCCGGTTCCGATGTACTGGTCATCCCGGCTATAAGCAAGAATCCAGAAGTCGCAGGCCGTCTGATCAATTTCCTGTTAAGAACAGAAAGTCAGCTTGAGTATGTTAAAAATGTTGGCTTCTTCCCGTCTGTATCCAGTGCCCTGGCTGATGAATACTTTACCTCTAACCCCATAAAAGCTAAGTTTGCAGAAGCCATTAAGTGCGGCAAATTCTATGTCAAGCATGCCATATCCAGTGCGGTTACTACCATCCTGCGTTCTCAAATGCAGCAGTTGATTGCCGGAGAAATAGACCTGGATCAGTGCCTGAAAAATATGACTGATGAAATCAACGCAGCATTGCAAGAGTAAAGACCATGTAAATAGTGACGACGGCATGTCATCAACTGTGTCGTCGTCAACTTTTTAGGAGGTAAGCCTATGATTGTGGCAAGCAAAAAGGAAAAACTGGGCTATTATTTGTTTATACTCCCTGCTCTTATTGTATTTTCGGTCTTTATTTTCTGGCCAATGATACATTCTTTCATATTGTCGCTTTTTAAGTATAACCTGATGACTATTAACAAGCCTGAGTTTGTAGGTATAACCAATTTTATCACCTTGATTAAAAGCCCTGTTTTTCCTGCAGCCATGCTGAATACAATTGTATATACACTGGTTACGGTACCATTGTCCATGATGCTCGGCCTGGGATTTGCATTGATTATGAACAATAATCTTAGGTTCAGGAATTTTTACATGGTATGCTTTTATATACCTTACGTTTCTTCAATGGTAGCGGTTTCAATCGTGTTTTCATTACTCTTCAATGCATCTACCAGCGGGATCATGAACCGGATACTGGTAATGCTTGGTATGAAACCGGTAGGCTGGTTATCCGACAGTAAACTTGCCTTGCCGGTAATCATGCTGCTGAGCCTGTGGAAAGACCTGGGATATACAATAATCATATATCTTGGCGGTTTGCTTGCTATTCCCCGCGAAATATATGAAGCAGCATCACTGGATCCCATTTCTTCGTGGAAAAAGCTTACCAGGATAACCATCCCCTTGCTTAAGCCTACTACTCTTTTCCTGCTAATAACAAAAACAATAGCAAGTTTTCAGGTCTTCACTCCTGTACAGGTACTCACTGATGGCGGACCCGGCTACGCAACCACCACACTGGTGACTCTTTTGTATCAGAAGGGGTTTAAAGAGTACAAGATGGGACTCGCCAGCGCAGCAGCTGTGCTGCTGTTCATCATCTTGCTGATATTGTCCATAATTCAGAACGGGCTGGAAAAAGAAAGGTAATGATAGCTGATGAAAAGATTAAGCAGAATTTTTTCATATATATTATTAACATTCGGATCCCTGCTCATGCTCTCACCCCTGCTTTGGATGCTGGCCACCGCACTGACACCCAATACATACATTGCACCGGTTTCTTTTATACCGAAGGATGTAACCTTTGAAAACTTTGTTGAGGCATGGAATTTTCCGAGGGTATTTGATCCTAAGGTTACAATGGGCACGTTTTTTCTGAACACCCTTTTCGTCACAGTTTCTGTTACTTTAATCGGTATTGTTGTGGATTCCATGGCAGGCTATGCAATAGCACGCAAGCAGTTTGCGGGCAGGATGCTTTTCACGTACGCTGCGCTGGCAACCCTGATGGTGCCGATATATGTTGTATTAGTGCCTCAATATCTGATAGTACGGAGACTAAATTGGCTGAACTCTTATAAAGCGCTTATTATACCTTTTCTTGCTTCGGGTATGGGTATCCATCTGTTCAGGTCTCATTTTCTGAGCATTCCCATGGAATTGGAGGAATGTGCAAAACTGGACGGAGCATCAGATTTCCGGATCTATATGACAATAATAATGCCGATCTCCAAGCCTGTGATAGGCACAATGGCAATTCTGAAATCCATGTGGGCCTGGAACATTTATGTTTGGCCTCTTGTAGTAATAACTGATCTCAGGTTAAAAGTGATCCAGCAAGGGCTTACCTTGTTCCAAGGGTTGAATATTACACAATGGGGATACCTGTGCGCCGGCATGACCATTGCCATTTTTCCGTTAATTATAGTGTTCTTGTTCATGCAGAGACAATTCATTGGCGGTCTGGTTGCCGGTGCTATAAAAGGATAAAGTCAACCGGATATAAAGCTGTAGAAGCGATGTCTCAACCTGAATCTTTAATAAAGGGAGTGAACAAAATGAAAATAAAAAAGATACTGGCAGTAACGCTGATTCTGGTTATTATGCTGTTGTTCGGACTCCCCGGCACGGTTCTGGCAGCAGAGAGAGAAATTAAAGTAGCTGCCTTTACCGCTACAGCAGGGGCAGATAGCCAGACCAGAACAGCTATCAGTGAGTATTTTACCAGGAACGATGTATACTCAGGCGGTCAAAAGCTGACTGTTTCGTTTCAAACTGTTACTAAGCAGCAGATTCTGGATGGTGAGCTGGAGAATTATGACTTAATCATGATAGCCGCTGATGGTGGAGGTGCGATTGCCAATGCTCTTGGGCAGGATGGCTGCGCAGCTATCGAAGCATATGTAGCCGGCGGCGGAGGTTATTTCGGTATGGCCGGTGGTGCATATTTAGCACCTTTAGGTTACACAGAGCCTACCAGCTGGCTGGAAATAATAAACCTTAAGGTTGATTACCCTGCCTGGAGTCATGGCCAGGGACAATTAGTTGTTCGCCCCAACAGCGGTACAGTCATTACCCATGGAATGCAGACCGGAAAAAAATTTATTGCCTATGGATTAAATCCCCCTGCCCTGATGCCAGGGGACAGCGAGAATCCGAAAATGGGTGAGGTAATCAATGTTGTAACCCATTTATCAAACCCAACCAATAACCTGGCCGGCATGACAGGTATTAATATGATCGGGACGCCTGCTGTAGCTGCAGCATCCTATGGCAACGGTCGGGTTGTTATAAGCGGTATTCAGCCTGATAATAAGGAACGACAGCCTGTAGAAATGAACAACCTGCTGGGCCAGATTGTACTTTATGCGGCCGGCATTGACAGTATCAATGTTGTTTCCAAAGCTTCCTTTTCCAAGCCTGAGATTGTAGGAGTATGGCTGTGGGCCAGCACAGTATACAATATGGGGCCGGGCAGTGCTGAAAAGATAATGAGCACCTATGACGAAATGGATGTTACGGATATCTATCTGCTGGTAAAAGGCACCAACGGCACGGTATACTATAACAAGGAAGACCCGGTGGATCCCAGCGATGCTCCTAAAAGCTATGCTGACCGGGATATTTTGGAAGAGGTAATTACGGCAGCACATGCAAAGGGAATAAAGGTTCATGCCTGGATTACTTCAGCCAACGACATGGCTTATAAAATTGCCCATCCGGATGAAGGACGCTATCATTTTTCCCGCGGGCGTACCGACAGCCCAACGGCTAACTACAATATCAGCTTCCTTAGCAGTAACTTCATAGAATACTCTAAAAAAATTGTGAAAGAGATTGCAAATAATTATGATATAGATGGCTTGCATTTTGACTACATTCGATATAATCATGCTGCTAACGGCTGGGGACCTGAAGACAGGGATATGCTGATGAAACCTGCAGGAGGTACCGGCCTTGATAAAGGATATGGGTTAACTAAGGAACAATATAACGAGCTAGTGGTGGATCTTGCCAAAACCTTCGGGTATTCCATTGCTAAGAACTCAGAAGGATACTATGAATACAGCACTGATCCCAATGGGGTAGATTATCTTGCGTTTACAGCTGATAATGAAACTCTCTTCAAAGCCCATGCAGACGGTAAGGCGGGTGCAGCAGCATTTGCCCAGATGCGCTGTGACCTGGTAAAAAATTATGCATCAGAGGTAATATCAGCAGCGAAATCAGTGGATCCCAGTCTGATCATATCTGCAGCGCTTATGCCTGAAGGAGCGTATAAAGGTAATTTCAATGTTTCTACCCTGGATTCCAATAGCTTTGCACTCGTGCATTACGGTCAAAGCTACACAGATGCAGCCGATTTATATGATTATGTATGCCCCATGCTTTACACTACCGATTATGGTGCATCCTCCCAATGGCTGGCATCATTGGTCAAAAATGCGGCAGATGCCGGCAATATTGTTGTTGCAGGGCTTCAGGCATACAGCCCGGCAGACGCTGCAATGCTTACCCAGGATATTAATGCAGTACGGGCAATACTTTCCGGCAATATCAAGGGAATTGCATTATTCCGGTCCGGTTTGTTCAACTGTGTAAAAACCGGTGTTGATGCAGATAAGAATGTTATGAGCGTAAAGCTGATAAATGCCCGTGATGATAATTATCCTTTGGGATATGCCAGAATTTCACTCCAACCGGGCGTAAGCGCAACCGAAATAATTGAGCTTTCCGGTGGATTGGAAGGTGCCACTGCAGAAATATCAAGTGATGGCAGTTCAGTGACTATCAGCAATTTCAACCTGCCCTATGGATTCAATGAAGGAACTATTATCTTCCGTTATTCCGGTATTGTTGATATGGGGCAGAATGCTACATTCACATACTCCTCTGCTGACAGCAGTGCAGCGGACGTTCGCAGCTATCAGATTACTGAGACCATGGAATATGAAGGAGATCCCGAGCCCACAGCGGAGCCGACTGCTACCCCGGAACCTACGGTGCAGCCTACTGCCACTCCCGAACCTACAGTGCAGCCAACTGCTACCCCTGCATCAACAGCTGAGCCCACAGCAAAACCAACAGACAAACCTCAAACTCCGAAAACCGGTGATGCAGGAGTTGGGCTGTGGATTGGTGTATTAGTATTATCGCTGATAGCGATATTTATACTGATAAGATATAGGTTGCTGCATAAAGAAAGCCAATAATCCCATAAAAATGACAGGGACTAATAAATGCTGGGAAAGCGCGAATGCAATCGCGCTTTCCTGCCATATTGCAACGAAGGGCGGTGCAGGATCAATGGATCAGTATTTAAAGAAAAAAATAGGACAGCTGTTTATTGCCGGATTTCCCTCAGCTGAATTGGATAATCAAGTTAGAAGGCTAATGAATGATTTTGGTGTGTGCAACTATGTTTTATTTGCCAGAAACCTGGTAAACCCCAGGCAAGCTTCAGAACTTTGTACAGATTTAACCAACCTGGTGCTGGAAGGAGGAAGCATATTTGCACCATTTATCGGCGTTGACCAGGAGGGAGGGCTGGTTACCCGTATTCAAAGTGGGGCATTGCTTTTTCCCGGCCCTATGGCCCTGGCAGCCAGCGAAATGGATGCAGCAAATGAAATTGGTTATCATACCGGCAGAATTCTGCGGGCAATGGGGATAAATTCCAATTTTGCTCCGGTACTGGATGTTAATATTTCGCCTGAAAACCCTATAATAGGCACGCGTGCATATGGAGATGATCCGGAACGGGTAGCTAAGCTTGGCATAGATTTTATGCATGGCCTAATGAAGGCAAAGGTACTTTCGCTGGTAAAGCATTATCCGGGGCATGGCAATGTATCAGGAGATTCTCATCTTGAACTGCCGAAGAACAATACTCCAAAGGAAACCCTGGAATCTACCGAATGGATGCCTTTTCAAAATGCGTTTATAAATGGGGCTGATGCACTGATGACAGCCCATGTATGTTATGTGGATATTGACAAAAGAAGGCCTGCAACTCTTTCTCCTCTGATTATGCACGATCTGCTCAGGACTCATATGGGTTTTTGCGGACTGGTATTTACAGACTGCATGGAAATGGATGCCATCAAAAAACATTTCGGCATTGGTGAAGGAGCGGTTATGGCAATAGAGGCCGGTTGTGACCTGCTCACATTTTCGCATACGCTGGAGGCTGTTGAAGAAGCATTTCGCAGCATATACGATGCCGTTAAGGGGGGCAGGCTGCAGGAAGCCCGGCTTGATGAATCATTGAAGCGGATTGCGGTTGTTAAGACCAAATATGGACTTACGGGGCAGCAAGAAATTGATGCAGATTTAGCTGAAAGCTTATGCTATGACGAGAGCCTGCTGGAATTATACGGAAAAATATCTGAAGCTTCTGTTACACTGCTTTCCGGCAGCGGCAAAGTAGAGGACATTGTCAGGATTGATAAAAAAGTATTTTTTTCTCCGGAATCCCTTGCTCTTACAGGTGTGGAGGATGAAAAGCAAAACAGGCTGTGCTTTTCAGAATTGTGTGCCCGGCATCTTGGCGGTATGAGCGTAGTTACACCCATTAACGGTATAAATGAGGAAACAGAAAGCATATTAAGCCGGGACTTTGATGCAGCAGTTCTCGGGCTGTACAATGCACGTTTTCGGCCTGGACAGGTTCAACTGCTTCGTCGTCTGGAGACATTGGGCAAGCCGTTGATTGTTGTATTGCTTGGAGCTCCTTATGATGCACAATTGATTAAACGGGCAGATGCCGTAATAGCTGCTTATGAGTATACCCCCTTGTCGGTTAAAGCAGTGATCAAAGCGCTGAAAAATAATTATTTTCCAGGAAAAACACCGGTTAAGCTGACATTATGATGACTACTTGCTTTAAGTTTGTTCTCTCATGAAATGTTAAATACTGTGCTCAGCCATGAAATGGCCAAAGTCATGCATTTCCCAGCGCATAGATGATTTCAGCTATTGCATGAGCACCTGTAATAAAGCAGTTTATACTGATGTTTTCATTAGGGCTATGATTATTTTCATCAATATTAGCATAGGGAATAATAACAGCAGGCATATTCATGACTTGTTCCCAAAGGCAGAATGAAGCCCAAGACGCACCCATGGAGGGAAGATGGATGACTTTTTTACCGAATGCATTCTCCAGAGCAGATTCTATTGTATTCAGTATTGGCAGATCGGTTTTTGTGCGTGCAGCTGGGCTGCTAGAGTGAAAAATAACTTCAATGCCGGGATTTATGTTTTTCACATGTTTCTCTACTGCGCGAAATAAATGATCAACTGTCTGCGGATAAGGAAAGCGAATATTGAGGATAGCCTGTGCACTTCCCGGAATAGCACCGGGAATACCGCCATTTTGTACTAATCCGCTTTTAATGCCCAATATGCTCAAGGTAGGCCGGAACATAAGCCTGTAGTAGTACTCGCGCCTGCTCAATGAGAGGGGCTTTGCCAATTCGTATGCTGCAGTAAGCTCATCGGGGTCGTAAGGGATGCTGTCAATCCATTGAAGTTCTTTGTTATTAGGCTCGATAATACCGTCATAAAAACCATCGATGGTAACATTATAATTTTTATCGTACATGGATGCAAGCACCTGAACCAGTTCCCAGGCTGCTTCGGGTATGACACCACCCTTGTTTCCGGAATGATGGTCTGTATTTGCGGTGACGGAACGCAGGCTGAGTTTAAGAGAACCTCGTACGCCGTATATCATATAAGGCGCTCCGCTGGAATGTATGCTTGAATCGCATATTATAACGATATCACCCTTAAGAAGGTCTTTATTGTTTTTAAGAAACCTTTTAAACGAAGGACAGCCAATTTCTTCTTCGCCCTCAATAATGAACTTGATATTTACAGGTACCTGCCCGTTGACTCTAAGGTATTCTGATACGCCAAACAGGTTTGCAGCAAGCTGGCCTTTATTGTCACCTGCACCGCGTCCATATATTCGTCCGTCTTTTTCAGTAGCACTGAACGGAGGAGTGGTCCAATCGGTTTCCGCTCCAATGGGCTGTACATCATAATGGTTATATAAAACCAGGGTAGGTGCATCAGGTTCGTTTGATAATACTTCACCATATACTACAGGGTTACCTTCGGTTTCAATGAGATATGCTTTTATTCCCAACCCGCTCATTATATTTTTCAAAAGCAAAGCGCATTCCCGAATCCCGCAGGCATCTGTGCTGGTACTGCGCTGGTTGATTAGCCGCTTGATAATTTTTATACCTTCTGCTGTTTGTTTATTAATAGCAGCATGGACTTGGCTGAGACACATGATAATCACTCCTTATCTGTGTGGTACTTAAATTGTATCTTTTAATATATATTTAGTCAATGTATTAGGTTAAATTGGTATCTAAATGATGATACGACTTTTAATATCAAGTATAAAAAGTGCTTTTTTATGACAAAATCAGATGGTTTA
>DUSN01000017.1 GCA_012842605.1 Clostridiales bacterium | reverse complement strand
TTGCCTCCAGCTTCCTTCAGATTCCTCGTCACCGAGGACACCCTTGCTCTTGGCTATGTACTTGGCACTATCAACCCGTACTCGGGACTTTCACCCGTTAGATTGCGCCCATGCTGGGCGCACAATATAAGCCCTCCGTCTGGAGGGCTATTTTGTGTAAGCACATTAATGCTAATATAACAATCCAATGAATCAATCTAAGCTGGGTATTTCAACCTCGACTTCTCTCTTCAGCTTAGCCGAGCGATAAATGCCATCAATGATAGCCTGGTTGTAGATGATTTCCTCCCCGGGTATGGGTGCAGGACGGCCTTCAATTATGGCATCGCAGAAATCACGAACCTTGGCTTTGAATATATCTATATTCTGAGGGCTTTCATACGCATTAAAAGGATGAGACGGCAGCACATAGCTGTCGACCTGCTGCCCGTTTACATCCATGAACATCATTACCCTGGATGGTTTATTATTATAGTCGAACCCATTGGTAATCTTAATTCCGCCTTCAGTGCCAAGCCATAGTGTATCCCCCAGGGAATCTGCATGCATAGCCCAGGATTGTTTGAACACGAAGGTTATATCGCCCTCCAGCCGGATAAAGGCTGCAGCAAAATCATCTACGTCAAATCTTCCCGCATCCGGAAAGTACTTGGGGTTTTTACCGAAATAATCGGTTGCAACAGCTGATACTGTTAAGGGTTTTGGGTAGTTTACAGCATGCAGGCATTCATCTATGGAATAGCACCCTATATCGCCCAAACAGCCAAAGCCAGCTTTTGAAGATTCTATAAAGGTACCACCCGGAATGCCTCTTCTCCGGCCTCCGCCGCTCTGGATGTAGTAAACCTTGCCTATTGCGCCGGAAGCAATGATTTCATCAACCTTCTTACGCATATAGCTGTACCTGGGCTGAAAACCTATGGTCAGTATTTTATTCGCTTTCCGGGCAGCCTTTACCATATCAACTGCTTCCTGCAATGTAAAGGACATAGGCTTCTCGCATTGAACATGAAGCCCGGCCTCCAGTGCAGCAATGGTGCATTCTGCATGGGTGGTATTATATGTGCAGACACTGACACCATCCATTTCTACATTTTTGATCAGCTCATACGGGCTGTCAAAAGCCTGTGCATCAGGCATATCCCATTTTTCAAAAAATGCTTTTGCCTTGCCGGGTACAATATCCGCCCCGCCTACAACCTCAACATCATCAAATTGCTTATATGCAGCCATGTGAGCCCCGGCGATTCCTCCGGTACCGATTATTCCGATCCTCAGCTTTCTATTCATAACATCACCCCCGTATTTAATCGGACTATTTCTTACCATTTCTACTTGAACTCTACCTGCCGTTTCTCCTTATGTGCAATATAGGCAGCTTCCAATAACTCAGTAAGCTTTGTTCCTTCTTCAAGTCCATATAATATGGGAGTGCCTAAAGTAATTGCATCTACCCATTGCTTTAATGGAGGATCCAGCGGCTTAGGAAGCTCTGTTGGAGTAAACCAGCCCTGGTAAGGCATTTTTTTGGAAGTTAACTTAATATCATTCCCGTTAATGATGAGAGTTCCCTCCGTACCGTATATTTCAAGCATGCCGGGTGTCCTATAGGTTACCAGGCTGGTTTCCACAATTGCTAATGCATTGTTTTCGAATTCAATGGAGCATTGCGCATTGTCTTCTACTTCCCTGCCGGTAAAGTAACTGAACATAGAAGTAATTCTCTTTGGCTTCCCAAGGAACCAGCTTGCAAGATACATGGGATGGCAGCCCAAATCCATCATCGCTCCGCCGCCGGCCATCTTTTCATCATACCAATAATCAGGCAGCCAGTTGCTGAGAGAACCGTCATGACCATTGCGATTTCTCCACAGTGTTATTTTACCAAGGAGGCCTTCATCAACAACTTTTTTCGCATATAAGTTCTGCGGACTGGTCCTTGCTGGGAAAGAGATACAGAATTTCACTCCCGCCTTTTTTACTGCCTCAGAAATCTGATTGCATTCCTCTACTGTAAGCGCCATAGCCTTTTCGGTAAAAATATGCTTGCCTGCATTGGCTGCAGCAACCATTACTTCAGCATGCATTGCAGTAGGAGCATCTACCACAACACCATCCACGTCATCCCGGCTAAGCAGGCAATTTAAGTTTTCTTCAAAATCCGCCTGTAATTCTTCAGCCCATTTTCTGCCGCGTTCAGGTTCCTCATCCCATACTGCAGTTATCTTTACATTGTCCAGGGATTTAAGGAAATTTGCGTAACCTCCTGCATGAACGTGCCACTTGCTTAGCATAGCAACTCTTAACATAGTAAAACCTCCTAGTTTTTATATTACAGCAGCAATTGAATTACCTTCTATAATGTTAATAGAAGTTATTACCTTGTTGCTGTTGATAGGCTGTTTATTAATTTTTTTGAGGAGCAGGCCAACTGCTTCCATTCCCATCAGATTGTAGTCAATCATAGCTGTTGTCAGCCTGGGCTTCAGCATCTCAATATAGTCATCTCCACCCAGAGCTACTACTGACATTTGCTTAGGTATTGATATGCCTAATTTTTTTATCACTTCATAGACACCAACTGCTACATCATCAGAGCATGCAATAACAGCCGTTACATCAGGATGCACACTCATCAGTTCTGCAGCAGCTACTTTCCCGGTAGCTGCGGTATTGTCAGTATAGTATACAAGAGAATCATCGCAGGGTATTCCGTTTTCCAGCAGTGCTTTTTTATAGCCTGTCAGACGGTCAGAGCTTATGGTAGTATCAGGATGGCTGTTTAAAAGACCAATATGCCTGTGCCCGAGGCTCACCAGGCGCTGTACGGTCTGGTATACCAATCCGATATTGTCCACATCCACATACAGGACATCTTCACCAAACTCCGCCGGAGGCCTGCCCACAAGTACAAACGGCACATTTTTTTCCAGCATGATTCGGATACGCTCATCATGTTTAAATGGAGCCGTAATAATGGTGCCGTCCATTGGCTCAGAACCGGTAATTAAGCTGTTATACACTTCTTTATTGTCCAGAGAACACATATCAACAAGGACCCGGTATCCATTTCTGTGAGCAGCAAGAAAAACTCCGCCAATTAATTCTTTTTGATACTTCTTGATGAACTGCCCCTCGTCATTCAGCAGCAAACCTATTATATTCATCTTTTTAGTGGTAAGACTGGCTGCCATGCGGTTGGGATAATAGTTAAGCTGCTCGCATACTTCCAGCACCCTTTTCGTGATTTCCGGACTAACTTTCTTTTTCTTTGTGAATACATTGGATACTGTTGCTTTAGAAACACCAACTATTTCTGCAATTTCTTTCAATGTTGCCATATATGCTCACCCTGCTTTTTCAGGTTATTGGCTTAGCACAAGCTTTACTGTATGTATTTCAAATGGTCCGAAATATAGCTCTAAGCTGTTTTCGTTTATGGGTATATCTCTAATATGATTTTCCATCATGTCTACCAGCGCAGCAGTTTTTACCCCGGATGGCAGCAGCAATGCTGCATTGCAGTTCATTCCATCTGATTCATAAAGCCTTACGATCAAATCCCTGCTGTCCTCTGCCTTTTTTACAGCCTCTATGATGATATTTTCTTTATCTGCCGAGAGGAAGCTTCCTCCTGATAATGCTGACTTCAGCCTATAATCAACAGGCAGTATCCGCATAGGTATATTCAGCTCATATCCTGCTCTTTTCACCTGCCCGTCAACATGATTGCCGTTATGGGGGTACAGGGCATAGGTTACTGAGTGAATACCTTTGTCTGCATCCAATCCGGGATAACTGGTGCTTCTCAGCAGGTTCAGCTCAATAGTGTTATTCATCACTCTGTGTCCATACTTGCAGTCATTAAGTACGGCTACACCATAGTCGGGCTGGGAAAGGTCAATCCACTTATGTGCGCATATCTCAAACCTTGCCATATCCCAGCTGGTATTGGTATGCACAGGCCTGCGTATGCTGCCGAATTGAATGTCGCATGTCGCTTCTGCAGCATGGATATTCACCGGAAACAGAACCTTTAACATTTTCCCTGATTCATTCCACAATATGCTTGTCTTAAACATTAGCTGCTTGCTGCCATACTGTAAAGATATCTCCTGGGTGATCTGGGATTTGTTATATTGATAAACCTGCCTAAGTATGCAGAATGGACCGTCAAGAAACGCCTCAGAAGATTGCAATTTAAAGTATTCAACCGGTCTCTCACAGTACAGCGCGGAAAAATCCCAGTCATCCCCTTCATCATGGTATACAGCAAACACATTGCTTGTCAATCCCTTAGGTACTATATCCCTGTCACATTCCTTGTCATAGAAGGATATAATATGACCATTGCTGTTAAACTCCACCCGTACCAGATCATTCTCCAGCAGATCATTTTCAGCTAACAGGCCTCTGTTTTCCATAAATTTCTCCTGATGCTCCGGCTCAGCCAGAGTGATGCTCATGGGAGGTGCACTTAATCTGACCCAGCCGTCAGTGGTCTTAAACCATTGTTTTCTATGCCAGGAAAGAGTATTGACCAGCAGAAGCCCCTTTTGCTGTGCAGCCGGATCCATGTCCAAATGCTCATTTATTGCTGCATCTGTTAATGCTGATACTTCCTTCATTAATGCCTCATACCTGGAGGTTGTCTCATCATAGACACGTTTTATAGAGGATCCGGGCAATATGTCATGGAATTGATATAATAAAACTTCCTTCCATATATCATTGATGCGTTCCTGAGGATATTCTCCGCAGCCCAGCCACCGGTTCATGGATAAAATAATCTCCAGATCACGAAGAGCATACTCCAGTTTCCGGTTATAATACTTGTTTTTTGCCTGAGTGGTGTAAGTGCCCTGATGTTTCTCAAGGTACAACTCACCCACCCATTTGGCATACCTGTCCGTATCCTTATCAATTTTTCTGAAGAAATCGATAGCCGGTGCCTGCTGTACCGGTGCCAGTCCGGCCTGGTTTTTTTCACGTTTAAGCATTTCCAGGTGTTCTTCTCCCGGCCCGCCCCCGCCATCTCCTATCCCGTAAACAAGAAGACAATCCTCCGACACGCCTTTGTCAAGGAAGGCTTCCTCAGTTTTCTTTATGGCCCGGGGTGCTGCAGAACTGTTGTATGTTCCCTCAGGCGGCATATGAGCCAGTACCCGGGTGCCGTCAATTCCTTCCCAGATAAAGGTATGATGAGGAATCTGATTTACTTCATTCCAGGAAAGCTTGATTGTCATAAAGTATTTGCAGCCGCTTTTTTTCATAATCTGAGGCAATGCCCCTGAGTATCCGAAAACATCGGGCAGCCATAAAATTTCCATATCCTTTTGAAACTCAGTTTTAAAGAAGCGTTTTCCGTACAGAAACTGTCTTATCAATGCCTCTCCGCCGGATATATTGGTATCTGCCTCTACCCACATTCCCCCCTGGCATTCCCAGCGTCCTTCTGCAATCCTTTTACGGACTTTTTCATAAAGCAGCGGATAATCTTCTTTAACCCATTGATACAGCTGGGGCTGGCTTGCTCCAAATATATAATCGGGATATTTATCCATCATTTTTAATGCTGTTGAGAATGTGCGGGCAGCCTTTCTTTTAGTTTCCCGAATAGGCCATAACCAGGCAAGGTCAATATGAGCATGACCAATAGCTGTAATTGTCAGGGACGGATCCCCGCCTCTTTTCCCTATCTCCTTTGACAGTATCCTTCTTGCCTCGCTGATTTCAGCATCTGAAAAGTCATTCAGCAAAAGAGCGGCTTCCTTTAAAGCATATCCGATGCAATGGGTCCGGGCGCTTTCCTTTGGGAGAATCTGCATTAACTCCAGCAGCATGGTATAATCATAATACAAATTTTTAACTTCTTCCCTGCAAACAGCTATGTAGGCTTCCTTTAATTCTCCGTTACCCTTGTAGCTGCCGAACAAGTCATTGCATCCTGCATCAACCCAAATATCTATCAATTCATTCCCTGAGGATTTATCAGCAAGTTCCACTACCCGTTTGCCTGGCCTTCCCAGGGAATAATCAAAAGTTGAACTGACATTGGTTAGACCCTGTACAGGGCATCCCTGATCATCAAATATGCAGCCTTCTCCGTTCAGATCAATGAGCAGCACTACCTTTTTGCCAAAAGCCATAGGCGGAACAATACCTGTAAAATGAAACCATGCACAATCCCATATATCACCCCATTTTTCGCCAATCTTTATTTCTTTTCGGGTACCGCTAGTTCGATCCTTATACGGAACCGGCTCAGGTGTGATCCAGGCAACTGCATTCAGTTCTCCTATAACTTCATAGATCCTGCTTTCTATTTCCTTGTGCTTTCTGTTTATGAGGGATAAATATTCTTTATAGGGATATGGCATAATTTCAAAACCTCCTATGCTTTTATAGATTTTTCCACTAAGTAAAATTACTGAAAGAAAGGGGCTGCCAATGCAACCCCTTAAATTATAATGGTTTTACCAACCAATGTCATCACGGGCAGCTGCTTTTTGTGCAACATGTTCTACAAGCTCCAGAATACCGGCATCTATATATTTTTGTCTGATGTCCTGCAGAATCTGAAGAGCTTCTTCATCGGTCGACGCAAATATAGCTCTCCGGAATTCCTGCTCATAGTCCAGGGTAGAAGTCTTATCTCTGTAATCAGCTAGGCCGGGCCAGTCTCTCTCCAGATAGTTTGCACTTACCTTGTCAATAAATACAATCGGCACTTTTGCTTTATATTCATCCTGCCATTTTTCAAATTGAGTCTTTTCTTCCTCAGGAATGGGCCACTTGCTGGGTCTTCCGTCGGCACCAATAAAGCCGCCGAGATATCCGATTCCCTGGTCTCTCTTGAAAGCAGGATCTGCATCAAACTTTGCCTTCATTTCAGGAATCCATTTCGGATTGCCGTTCTCCATGGTATAGTGTATACCTTCTACACCCCATTGAGACAGCAGCCAGCCCTGTTCACTGTTGCAGAAGTCAATAAATCGCAGGACAGCTTCAGCTTTGTCTGTATCGGCACTCAGGAACATGACCGGAAAACCGGAACGTCCTTTTTTCTCTACCTGAGTCTTTATTTTACCGCTCTTGTTGAGCAATGGACCAAGCAGCTCATACTTCATCTCGGGGTTGGTTTGATACAGTGTATTCTGGAAATGGCCCATACCGCTCTGGGCACCAAATACAGCAATCTTGCCTATTGCCATCTTTTCTTTTGCCATGGTATCAGTATTGCTGAATGCCTCAAGGTCAAAAAGCCCTTCTTTAACAAGCTTTCTCATGAACATGAGCTTTTCTTCCTCAGGAATGGGCCACTTGCTGGGTCTTCCGTCGGCACCAATAAAGCCGCCGAGATATCCGATTCCCTGGTCTCTCTT
>DUSN01000016.1 GCA_012842605.1 Clostridiales bacterium | reverse complement strand
TTTCAGGAATAAATCTGCTCCCGGGAAACTTTTATGATAATCTTCCGGATGCTGTCTTCCGACAAGTGAAAGCGGGATACCAGTTCCCTTATGCGCATTCCCTTGGTATACAAGCGGTAGATTTCCTGATTTCTTTTTCTGATTTGCTGCCGGGTTCCGTTGTTTTCACCCCAGCCGGCTCTTACGCTGTCCTCCTTTGGGATATAAATCAATTCGCCTTGTATATACTTTTGCAATTCCTGGAGCAGTTCAATCGGAAGTACATCCTTTCCATTTTTGTAACCCAATGATAGCAACCTCCTCACAGTTTGGTTCTGTTTTGCGGTTTTTAACTTCTTTTTTAATCACTTGGGTTTCACCTCCATTCTATTGTATTTGAATATAACCTCTATAGCATAAAAAGCCCCGTGGCATCATCCACGGGACTTTTAAAAAATAAAAACACGATAACCATGCTCGTGTCTCTGTTCAGTACTATCCGTGATATCAGATGATGGTTACAGGCTTTTGACCAAAAAACAATAGGCTGATAAAACACAGCTTTATCAGGCATTAATATGAGAGCCAGCCATGCTTTTCGGTCGGATATTCAGTTAAAAAAGAGCGGCCTCCCGGATTCTGATTTGAATTCTATTGATCATTTTTTACACTCCTTTCTTCTGAATTTACAGGTTTAGCCTGCACTGTTATT
This sequence comes from Clostridiales bacterium, assembly GCA_012842605.1. Lineage (GTDB taxonomy): Bacteria > Bacillota > Clostridia > Caldicoprobacterales > DTU083 > DUSN01. Next base: position 23,880 of record DUSN01000016.1, on the reverse strand, counting down.
ATATAGCATCCTTTTTAGCCTTGTCAATATGTATAAAGGCAGGGGAGAAAGCCTCCCCTGTCCCGGTCTGTTTAAAGGACAGACCACCTTCCCAACATTATCTCATCGAACAACTGCATCATCTCCTTTCCGTTGGATGATTGACCGGTCATTTTAATACTAACATTTCTGCAAGCTGGAATACAAAGGAGAGAATTATTAAAAATATTCTTTCCGCCGTGCATATTTGTATATAAACCTGAAATTAATATACAAAAGATGATATAATTGTGTAAACGAATATATTTTCACATGTAATAATAAGGAGGGATCAAATGGAAACCATATCTTTGGATCAGATCAGACTGCAGAAAAAGCTTAAAAAGATGCTGATTATTCTTCCGGTACTATTCATCTTGCTTATTTTGATATTATCATCATTCTATAAGGTAAATACCGGTGAAGCTGTAGTAATAGAACGGTTTGGGAGTGCCGTCCGTGTAGTAAAGGATGCCGGAATACATATGAAGGTCCCGTTGGCAGAAACCGTCCGCAGAGTATCATTAACCAAACGCCATCAGATTGAATATGGTTACCGTACTCTTAGAGGCTCCAGCAGCATGAGCGCTGCTGATTATCAGGAAATTGCAGAGGAACAGACAGTCATTGTAGAAGCAGTGGGAAACAACAGCTCTTTGGTGCTGACTGAGCTGATTGTGGAATACCGGGTATCCAATCCTATTAATTATCTTTACAAGGTTGATGATCTTGAAAATACCATTCGTCTTGTATTGGAAGATACGCTGCGCAATACCCTTCAAACAGTTACACTGGATCAGGCTTTAACTGATAAATTGTCTATTGATGCTGAGATTAAGCCTGAGCTCCAGCGCAAGCTAAATTCCTATGAAGCAGGTATTGAAATTATAGAAGTCAAGACCCAGAATACATCCTTGCTGGATTCGGTAGATACTGCCTATCGTGAAATTGAGAAGGCCAATCAGTATCGCAACAGTAAGATTGAAGAATCACAAAAATATAAAAATACTGTGGTACCAAAGGCTGAGGCAGAGGCGACCCAGCTGATAGAACAGGCAAAAGCCTACAAGGCCAGAGTAATAGCTCAGGCAAAAGCTGGCGTGGCTGAATTTCTGGCATTGTACGCTGAGTATAAGAAAAATCCGGATATTATCCGTGAAAAAATATATACCGAGAGCATGCAGGAATTTATAGCCAATAACAATGTCATCATAGACACAACCTCCGGCAGCAATATGTATAAATTCTATAATATGAATGACAACGGAGGCAGCAGACAGGGTGGGAATACCAGCCAGCAGGCAGCCGGTTCCGATATAATACAGGATATAATACAGCAGGAACAGGAGCCGGGCAATGAAAATCAGGAAATAAACGGGGGAGAGGTGGAAGCAAATGAATAAGACAGCGAAAAAAGTGATTACAGCCGGGATTATAGTTTTCCTGGCAGCTATCATTCTTGGAAATTCCACCTACATTGTCCGGGAAGATGAAGTAGCTGTGGTTTACCGGCTGGGAAGAGCTGACCGGGTTGCAGTGAATCCTCTGGACCGCGAGTTGGTGGAAACCGGCTTCTCCGCCAGGGACTTGCATGTAGATATCAATACTTCCAAGGGTCTGAATTTTAAACTTCCCTTTATTGAAACAGTAAGCAAATACAGCGCAAAATATCATACTTATCGGTCTGAATCCGCTACCATCAATACATTTGACAGCAGGCGCATTGACTTGAGTATATTTGCCCAATACCGTGTGGTCAACCCGGCTTTGTTCCACATGACTATAGGACGGATGGATGATTCTGCTTCGGTAATGGATGACCGGGTTTACCCTGCAGTAATACAAACAGCCAATACACTGGCATTTAATGAATTTTTCGACAAGAATAAGGTTATGGATGCACTTGAACATGAACGAAATGTACTGAATCAGAACCTGGTTTCCCAGTATGGATTATATATTGTAGATATAGGCATCTACCGCAAGAACTTCCCCCAGGCCAATATTGCTTCCATTGAGGAAAAGATGACCAAGGAGATCCAAAAGGAGTCTGAAAAGCTGAGAGCTGAGGGTGATTCACTGCTGGTTCAAAGCAAGGCTGAAACTGACCGAATCAAGGAAGAAACCATTGCCAAAGCTGTTGAAGAGGCAGCTATCATACGTGCAGAAGCAGACGCTGAAGCTGCCCGGATTTATGAAGAAGCCCTTAAGATGGACGTTGAGTTCTACAGGTTTATACAGCGCATGGAGACTTATAAGAATCTGAAAGGCACTACGGTTTTCCTTGATCAATCCAATGATTTTGTAAAGTATATTAACAGTACCCGGCAGTAAGGACTGAATTGCGAAGAGCAAATGATTTATACAAAATCTCAAAGAAAGGTGATGGATTATGGCTTTTATTCAATGTGACTTTTTTTCAGAGGTTCTAGGTCTTTGTTGTTCCATGAATGTCATATTGCCTCAGCAGACTACTGGGCAGATAGGCATGAAAGGCCATGCGTTTGACCGTAAGCATCCTACTCTTTATCTATTGCACGGTTTGTCTGACGACCATACCATTTGGATGAGGAGAACCTCCATTGAACGTTATGCAGCTCCTTTGGGATTGGCTGTGGTTATGCCGGCTGTACATCGCAGCTTCTATACCGATATGGACAGGGGATACCGGTACTGGACCTTCATAAGTGAAGAGCTTCCGGCTATTGCCCGTTCCTTTTTCCCCTTATCTGACCGGAGGGAGGACAATTTTGCAGCAGGCTTGTCCATGGGAGGATATGGTGCCTTTAAATTGGTACTGTCCTGCCCGGATAAATTTGCTGCCGGTGCAAGCCTGTCCGGTGCTTTGGATATGGCCTCACTGGAAGAAAGACACACTACGCCGGAATTTGTAAATATCTTCGGGGACTTGAGCAAAATCCGCGGTAGCAGAAATGACCTGTTCCACCTGGCTGAAGAGGTTGCCAAATCTGACGGACCAAAGCCCAAGCTGTATCAATGTGTAGGCACTGAGGACTTCCTTTATGAAGACAATATACGTTTTCGTGATTTTGTCAGAGGACTGGATCTTGACCATACCTATGAAGAAGGCCCCGGAACCCATGAATGGGGGTATTGGGACATGATGATCCAGAAAGTACTGGCATGGCTGCCGATAAGAGAAAAAAAGTGTAAGTTCTCATAAAGTTTGAAAAAAATCTCAAAAAGTTTGAAAAAGTTTCTCAAAAAGTTTGAAAAAAACTCATTAACGATAAGTAAATTAATAATTAGTTCTCATTGAAAAAGTTTTAAGACTTTTTCAATGAGAACTAACTAACAAAAAAGAGACAGAAAGTGAGGAGATTATCATGAAAAAATCTACGCTAGGGAAACTGATTTTGATACTTTCGATCGCTTTAATGTTCCCAATAGGCTGCTGGAGACGACTGCTTCCTATAGGTCCGAAAGCTGAGAAACCTGTAATCTATTTATACCCAACTGAAGAGCAAATAGTGAGCGTAAAATTGAGCTATAAAGGCAAGCTTACATGCACATATCCTGAATATAAGGACGGGTGGATAGTTAAAGCACATCCGGATGGCACATTGATTAACACAGAAGACAACAGGGAGTATTCTTATTTATACTGGGAAGGAATCTCTGACTATAATTGGGACATGTCGAGAGGGTTTGTAGTAAGAGGAAGCGATACTGCCGGGTTCCTTCAGGAAAAGCTTGAGTATATGGGATTGACACCAAGAGAATATAATGAGTTTATTGTATATTGGCTTCCTAAAATGCAGGATAACAAATATAACTTTATATACTTCGCAGGGGAAGAGTATGAGAACATGGCAAAACTTGAGATAGCTCCTCAGCCGGACAGCATTCTTAGAATAATGATGGTATACAAGCCGCTTGACAAATATATAGAAGTGGAAGAACAGACGCTTGAACCGTTTGTCAGAAATGGATTTACAGTTGTGGAATGGGGCGGAACCGAAGTACATTAGTAAATTTACTCCGAAAGCCTGTGTATATTAATCAGCATATATGTGGATTTAAAGCTTATATTCAGCATAAAGGAGGATTTTTATTTTGGAAGCAGAATTATTTAAAGATAGATTAATAATGTGGATAGATATACATTTTTAAGATTGCGGGGTCAAAAATGTGAGTACCGTTAATGATCAAGATAACCTGGCAGAGCTTTACCCTGATGAACAATCACCTCTGCAAGATATTCAACAAGACACCCAAGATGACATTGACAATGAATCAAACACATCAGACGCGGAAGAAGAAACCACAAATCTATGCATTGCCTGCCGCCAGCGGGAAAAGGATAAAAGCGATAATCCTCATTCTGAGCTGTGTACTGAATGCCGGCATGCGCTCATAAAATATCCCATTCCTAAGTGGATATTCCTGATATTTGTCTTAATTGTCATACTGCTGGCTGCTTCAGTTAAAAACATTCCGGAATCTATTAAGGATCTGAAAGCCTATCAGGATGCAGAAGCAAAATATTATGACAAGTATTATTATGATTCATTGGTATTATACGATGAGCTGTATCAGAAATACCCTGATTCTGTTCTGCTGGCTGTTAAGTTGATGCAAGCATGTATAAAACAGCAGAACTTTGATTATGCTGCCTACATTATAGATAACAGCCTGGTAGGCAAAGAAGTGGATGATAGTGATTATAAGCTGATAACAGAAAGCATTGATCTACTGGACAGGTATTATTCACTGGTTTCAAAAGTGGATGAGATCATAACAGAGCTGCAGTCTGATCCGGTTCATCTTTCTGACCCCGGTTATCTATATGAGCAAATTAACTTATTGGATGAAGAAGAATACGACAAAGCTTTGAAGTTATTTTACCTTGCGATGTTGGAAGACAAACCGGAAGATGCTGTTGATCTTCTACAGCAGGCATATTATGCTGAGCCAAGGTTTACCTTCTTGCTCGGTTATTTGGGTAATGCACAAAGATCAATAGGTATGAAAGATGAAGCCCTGGCTACCTATGAAAAGGCTCTTGAGCACAATAAGACAGATCACTTGGCTATTCGTGGCATTGGAATTCTTGAACTGCTTTCCGGCAATAAAGAAAAAGGCTTGGAGCTGGTGCAGAAAGCTTTTGAGATTGCACCGTTTGATACATATGTGTCCGAGGCTATGGTAATTGCGTTGTGCGAAAATGGGAAGCGGGAGGAAGCTGAACAGCTTATAGAGGACTATTTGCAAAATGAATATATATTTAATGAAGAGCTGTACTCCTATTTGAATGGCAGCATAACCCTGGAAGAGTATTTCACCTATCAAGGAGGCGAGTAATATGCTTATACCCGGACAAGTCATTTCTGCAGTAACATTTGTAGGAGTCATTATACATGAACTGGCACACCAGCTATTTTGCAGGCTGATGAAAATACCGGTATTTGAGGTTAAGTATTTTCAATTTCGAAATCCTTCAGGGTATGTGCTGCATGAAAAGACTGAAAAACCTCTGGCAAACTTTGCTGTTTCCGTAGGCCCGTTCTTAGTCAATACTGTTTTAGGCAGCATAATTCTATTGCCCGTTTCAACTGAAATTATATTATTTAAAAACTATACCAGTATATTATCTCTAATACTTGCCTGGCTGGGTATTTCCATTCTGATGCATAGCTTTCCCAGTATGGGAGATGCTCAAGCCATGACAGAATCCATATTAAAGAACAAAAATGTAAACATCTTTGTTAAAATACTTGTTGCGCCGGTGATCGGCCTGATTTACCTGGGTGCCATAGGTTCCATATTCTGGCTGGACTTGATTTATGCTCTCGGAGTAGGTTTGCTGCTGCCTAAGCTGATAGTCATGCTTATTTAATGTTTACATAGTTATTAAGGACTGGAACGGAAAAACTAAACTGTGTAAGGTAGGAATTCAGACCATTGATGTAAGATAGATAATGCGGAGGAGGTAGTTTGTATTATGAGAAAAAAATTTATATTACTGTGTATGGTATTAGTAATTTTATATGCTCTGACAGGATGTATTCCTGGGGATGGTACACATACATCTGAAAAGCCTGCAGGGTTTTTGTGGGGCATCTGGCATGGGTGGATTGCACCGGTCTCCTTGATTATAGGTATTTTTAACAAGAGTATAAGGGTATACGAGGTTTATAATACCGGCTGGTGGTATGACTTCGGATTTTATATAGCTATTATAAGCGGTTTTGGCGGCTTGTCCCTGTCACGCAAAAAAAGGAAAAAAGACTAGGATAAGTAAAATAAAATGATGATATAATTAGGACAGATCAATTAGCTGTATATCAGATAGTTGGCTGTCCTTTTTGATGCATTTATTATTAAAAGGAGAGAAGGAGGAGCCACATGCGTATATTACACACCTCTGACTGGCATTTGGGCAGGCATTTGGAGAGCATATCCCGATTGGATGAGCAGCGGGAGTTCATTAATGAGCTATGTCAAATAGCGGATGAAGAAAAAATAAACCTTGTGCTTATAGCAGGTGATATATTTGATAATTACAATCCTCCGGCTGCAGCTGAAGAGTTGTTTTATGAGGCTGTAGAAGGTTTAAATGCAGGGGGGACAAGACCGGTCGTAGTCATTGCTGGCAATCATGACAACCCGGAACGGCTGTGTGCAGCCAGCCCGCTGTCCTATAAAAACGGAATAATTCTACTGGGGTACCCGGCCAGTGACCCGGGAGCATATCAGGTAAACAGGCATGGTATACATATTATACAATCCGGTCCTGGCTGGATGGAGATAAGTGTGCCTGGCTGCGATCATACGGCTGTAATACTTACGCTGCCCTATCCTTCTGAATCAAGGCTGGAAGAGGTTTTATCAGGTGAAATGGATGAGGTAAAACTGGGCAGTGCCTACTCGGACAAGATAGGTAGAATCCTTCAAAACAACGGCAGATTTTTTCGCCAGGATACTGTCAATTTGATAACAGCACATATCTTTCTGGCAGGAGGCAGCACTTCCGAATCCGAGCGCACAATTCAGGTAGGCGGTGCCATGACGGTTGATCCGTCAATGCTGCCGGCCAATGCTCATTATGCGGCACTTGGGCATCTTCACCGCCCCCAGCGTATTAAAGCTGCTCCCTGCCAGGCGCGTTATTCAGGTTCTCCTCTGGCCTACAGCTTTTCTGAGGCAAATTATGCCAAGGCAGTTTATGTAATTGATGCAATACCGGGCAAAGAAGCTGAAATTAAGGAGATCAACCTGAGCTGCGGCAAACCTCTGCGCAGGTGGGAGGCTCGTAATATCGGACAAGCCTTGGAGTGGTGCAAAGAGGGAAGGGATAAGAATGCATGGGTTGACCTCGAGATTTTAACCGACAGGATTTTAACGGCAGAAGAACAGAAGCTGCTGCGTGAGCTTCATCCCGGGCTTATAAATATCCGGCCGCGCTTGATAGCAGAAGGCAGCGAGTCATTGGACTATCAAGCCCGCGAAGGCAAGAGCATTGATGAATTATTCCGGGAGTTTTACAGGTACCGGCTGGGTGTTGATATCAGCGATGAGCTTATGGAAGAGTTTATAAAAGTTCTGAACGATGAAGAAGAAAAGGATGAGATGTATGAGACAGGGCTGCTGAGCTTAATTGGCAGTGATGCTGAGGCAGCAGCCGGACTGGACGACGGGGGTGAAGGGAATGAGGCCTAAAAGACTGGAGATAGAGGGTTTGCAAAGCTTCAGGGAAAAGCAGGTAATAGATTTTGAAACCTTGGGGGAAACAGGGCTTTTTGGAATATTCGGTCCTACCGGCAGCGGCAAGTCCACTATATTGGATGCCATAACCCTGGCGCTGTACGGCAGGGTGGACAGAGCGGACCGCGGCACCCAGGGCATTATCAATGCTAATTCCAACCGCCTGCGGGTTTCCTTTACCTTTGACTTAAAAAAAGGCAGCGAAGTAAAAACATACCGGGTGGAGAGACTGTATTCCCGCAAAAAGGATTCTGATTCAAGCACAGTGGACATGGCCAGGCTGATTGAGGTTACCCCATTTGGTGAAATGCCGCTGGCAGACAAGGCCGGTGATGTTACAGCTAAAATCGAAGAACGCATTGGTTTAAATCATAATGATTTTACCAAGGCTGTTGTTTTGCCCCAGAATAAATTCCAGGACTTTTTGATGCTCAATACTTCAGACAGGAAAAAAATGCTGGAGCGTATTTTCTACCTGGAGGAGTACGGGCAGCAGCTGAATGAAAGGGTTAAGAGCAAACTGGACGGCCTTAAGCACGGAAAGGATATTATTCAGAATGTGCTTAACGAGCTGGGTGATGCTTCCGAAGAGGTGGTTAAGCAAGCAGAAAAAAGACTAGAGGAAGCTGCGAATGAGAAAAAACAGGCTGAAGCCCAATTCAAGGCTTGTGAGAAAAAATACAGGGAAGCCGGCGATCTGTGGCAGCTTGTACAGGATATGGAGCTGCTAAGGCAGCAGGAGCAGCAATGGCTGGCTCAAAAGGATGAATTTGAAAATAAAAAGGATATACTGCAAAAAGCTATCTTGGCAGAAGGTCTTGTATCCATGCTGGAAAGGAATCGCAAGACCGCTGAAGAGCTGGAAAAAACACGCAGCGAACTGAAAAATGTGGAAGATGTTCTGCCTGAAATGAGTGAGAAACTAAAGCAATTGGAACAGCAGTATGCGCAAATCCGCAATACAGCCGAAAAGCAGCAGCCTGTTCTGATGGAAGCACGTACCCGGCTGGTTGACGCCCTTTCTTTAGTTAAACAAAGAGAAACCCTGGCTTCAAAGATCAATGATATTACAGTTCAGTGGAAGGCTTTAAACAATCAGATTAAAGAGAAGGATGAACTTATAAGTCAGGCAAGAGCCAGGCTTGAAAAATGGCTGGAGGAACAAAGTGAAATACGGGAAGGCCTTGCTGCCAACACTGTTGACCCGGAATACCGCCAGGCCATGCAATCAGGTTCGGTTTTGGAGTCAGAGGCAGGCAAAGCCCTGGAGGATGTGCAGACAATTGCAGGTAAGATTAAAGATCAAAAGGATAAAATATCAAAGCTGATCAGCAGCAAGGAGAGTTTATCCGGCAATGCGGATTTAATCAGGCACAAGATGAATGCATTAATGAAGGAATTTGAAGACCATACGCAAAAAGCGCCGGGAGACCGGAATGAAGTATTGCAGAACATGAAAAGGCTGAACGAGCTTCAAAACCTGCAAGGTGATCTTAAGCGAGCCAAAGGGGATTTATCACGGCTTGAGGGAAATAAAAGTCAATTATGCGCTGATATTCAAGTAATAGAAGATAGAAGAACAGAAGCAAGAGCCCGGCTGGAAAACTTGCAGAAGCAGACGGAAACCTGCAGGCAAAGCCTGGACAGCCTGATAAAAGAATTGGATCAGCACAGGGCATATTTGCTTGCCGGCAAATTGGTGGAAGGCCAGCCCTGCCCTGTCTGCGGATCAACTCATCATCCCCGGCCTGCAAATCTTAGCAGCAATGTAGAAGCAAGCAGCCTGGAGCAGGAGATTTCAGCAGCCCAGGACAGGCTTAATAACGCAGAAAAAGAGTTGCGCAAGGCAGAAAGTGAACTTCTTATACTGGATGAACAAAAACGAAGCCTGGAAGAACGGCTGGATCAAGTGGCAAAGGATATAGCCTTTGCTGCTGAAGAATACGCCAAAAAGGCTGAAGAATTGCCTGCTGAGCTCAAATTCCTTGATCCTGACGAGCTTAAAAAGCATTTGGATGAAAGGCGGAAAAGAGATGAAGAAGTATTAAATGCCATAGATGCATGGGAACAGAAAACCAAGACATACCAGGATCAGCAAAGAAAACTGCAGGACGACCTTTACAAGGCAGAGGCTGAAATAGGTGCCATCCTGGCAGAAATCAAGGCAAATCAGGACAGTTTGGACAGTCAGGAGAAAGAAAGCAAAGCAGCGCTGGAAAAGTGGCAGGAGAAAAAGACTGCTTTGGAACAGTTCCATAGTACCTGGAAGGTAGAAAGCCCTTCAAAAGAGCTGCAGCTGATAGGTGAAAAAGATAAGAAATATCGGGAGCTGTCGGACAAGGACAGCAGGCTGCAGCAGGATATTGATAAGGAAAAAAAGAATATCGAAAGGCTTATCGATGAGAAAAGTGAGCTTGCCGGCAAATTAGCTGCTCTTGAAGCCGAAGGGAAAAGCTTAAGGCAGCAGTATAATGAGTTGGATGAGCGGATAAAGCAGGCTGCTCCCAATGGTAATATACAAGAGGAAATAGAAAAAATTGACCGGAAACTGGAAGCCTTTGTGCAGGCTGAAAAGCAGAACCGTGAGCAGTTTGATGAGCTGCAGCAGCAATATCACCAGACTGTAACTAAACAAAGCAGCCTGATAAAGGAAAAGGAGATTTACAGCCAGCAATATGAAACTGAGATGGAAGAACTGACCAAAGCCATGGAGGAAAAAGGATTTGCCGATGATTTGCAGGTACGCAGTTCAGTTAAGGACAAAGAGGAACAACGGCTTCTGCAGCAGGAAATTGGCGAATACGAGCAAAAAGGAGTAAACCTGCAGGCCCAGCGTCAATTGCTGGAGGGCAGACTGAAGGGCAGATCCATCACATATGAGGAATGGGATCAAATCTCGAAAGACTACCAGGAAGCTGTAGAGCAAAGAGATAAAAGCCTTGCAAATTATGAGCTGGAAAAAAGCAGGCGCACTGAAATTGTTAGAAAACACAATAGATGGGTAAAATGGAACGAACTGAAGGAAAAGATATCAAACAGGATTATCCTCTTGACCCAGATTTTTGACCTGCTCAAAGGCGACAGGGGTAAGGATAATAGTTTCCTGGACTACATTGCAGAAGAAAGGCTCCGATATGTCGCAGCCAAGGCATCTGAAACCCTGGGCCATATTACCCGGTATAAATACGCTCTTGAACTGGACAGTGAAGAAGGCTTCATAATCCGGGACAATGGCAATGGGGGCGTACCCAGAAGGGTGTCATCCCTGTCCGGCGGGGAAACCTTCTTAACTTCCCTTTCTTTAGCCCTGGCCCTTTCTGAGCAGATTCAGCTAAAAGGGCAGAGTCCGCTGGAGTTTTTCTTCCTGGACGAGGGTTTTGGCACCCTGGACAGTGAATTGCTTGACATGGTAATGGATTCACTTGAACGACTCAGTACAAATGAACGGGTTATCGGACTTATCAGTCATGTTCAGGAACTGAGAGAACGGATTTCCAGGAGGCTTGTCTTAGACCCGCCTGATTCAATAGGACGGGGAACAAGGGTAAGAATAGAAAGGGCATAGCGTTGACATAATTTACCTGCAGCGGTAATATTAACTTGGGGAGAGTTAATTTCAACTAAAAGTCTAAATCAGCTTTATTAGTGTTATTAATATATAGGGTTAACTGCCTGATACATCCTGTAAAAATGATAAGAAAAAAGCAAATATCAGGAAAGCAAAATCATGAAATCAGATATCAGGATTACAAGTACCAGGGGATTGAACCAAAAATTTAACGATGAGCTGTGGGGGATGGATTATGTCAAAAAATATTTACTGGATTGACTTCGATACCTTGGAACAGTTTATGGTGGATGTATTCAAAGGCGTAGGCGTACCTGAGGAGGATGCCAGAATATGCGCTGATGTGCTGATAACCTCAGATAAAAGAGGTATAGATTCCCATGGCATAGGGCGGCTTAAGCCAATATATATTGACAGGATACTTGAAGGCATCATTAATCCTGTAACAGAAATAGAAGTTGCCAGGGAAGGGCCTACAACTGCAGTATTGGACGGCCATAACGGAATGGGACAGGTTATAGCCAAAAAAGCGATGGAAATGGCTATAGAAAAGGCGTCTGTATACGGAATAGGCATGACTGCAGTGCGCAACTCCAATCATTATGGCATCGCCGGATATTATGTTCTCATGGCAGTAGAAAGGGGTATGATAGGTATAACCGGAACCAATGCCCGGCCATCCATAGCACCTACTTTTGGTGTGGAAAACATGCTGGGCACCAACCCGCTGACATTTGGCATGCCCACCGATGAAGAGTTTCCTTTCGTTCTGGATTGTGCTACTTCCATTACCCAGCGGGGAAAGATCGAGGTATACGCCCGGGAAGGGAAGCCATTACCGGAGGGCTGGGTGATAGGAGAGGATGGAAGACCAAGGACCGATACTGAACAGGTGCTGCAGGACCTGGTTACCGGTGGAGCCGCACTGACCCCTTTAGGCGGAATCGGGGAGGAACTGGCAGGTTACAAGGGATACGGGTATGCAACTGTTGTAGAAATTCTTTCTGCTGCATTGCAGAGCGGTGCATTCCTAAAAGCACTGACCGGCATGGAAGACGGGAAGAAGGTTCCCTACAGGCTGGGTCATTTCTTCATTGCAATCAATATAGAATCCTTTGTGGAACTGGACAGGTTCAAGAAGACTGCAGGAGATATCTTAAGGCAGCTGCGCTCCTCCAGGCGTATGCCGGGTGAAGAACGCATATATACAGCAGGAGAAAAAGAATTCTTAGCCTGGCAGTACCGTAAAGACAAGGGTGTGCCTGTTAATGAAGCACTTCAGAAGGATATACTCCATTTAAAGAAGCTGTTAAAACTTGACCGGTATCACTTTGAGTTTGAGGGCAGATAAGGAGGGGGAGCATTTGAAACTCTTGCTTCATGAGAAGCTGCTGCTGATATCGATAGACAAAGAGAAAGGAATGGCAGTCGGAGGCGGTACCTTTCTATCCTACGCATTGGCCGGTGCGCTGCTTGCTGAACTGCTGTTCCAAAACCGAATAGCGATTGAGAATAAAATGGTTGTCGTAAAGGACAGCTCGCCCACAAATAACATACTATATGATGAAGTATTGGCAGAGCTGAGCCGGTCAGCCAAAAACCGAACCCTGTATTACTGGATCCCAAAGCTTGTAAAGGCAACCAGGCCCTTGCTTAAAAAAGTGGGGGACAGCCTTCAGGATAAGGGCCTGGTTCGGCGGGAGGATACAAGATTACTGAGGATATTTCCTGTAACCAAATTTTATGTAGTTCAGCCGGATGTGTGGCAGCGTCTCGTATCTGAAATGACAGAAGAATTAGTGCTTGTACGTGAGCCTGATTGGGAGATGAATATGCTTATTTCCCTATTGCATTCCTGCGGTTTTCTGCTCAGGCATTTTAAAAGGGATGAGCGCAGAGAAGTGGCCAGGAGGGCACGTGCAATGGTTAAGGAAAACATAATAGCCAAAACCGTAGAACGGGTTATAGCTGCCATACAGGCTGCAACATCCTGATGCCAAATCTGTACTTATGAAGGTTATTATTAATTTATATCAATAAAAGTCACCTGACTGCTAAGCAGCGGGATTGCATCACTAAGTGTATATTTAATAATTAATAACACAGGAGGTTGATGAAATGAAGTTAAAATGGTTTGGACACGCCTGCTTCTTAATCACATCATCTGAGGGTGTGCGCATTTTGACTGATCCTTTTGACCCTTCGGTAGGCTATAAGGTTCCTGAAGTAGAAGCGGATATTGTCACCACCAGCCATGATCATCACGATCATAATTATCTGAAAGCTGTTAAAGGTGATTTTGTCCACTTTAGTTCCCCCGGAAGTTTTAATGAAAAAGGAATAAATATTAAAGGCATTAGTACATACCACGATAATGAACAGGGGAAGAAGCGGGGCAAAAACGTGGTCTTTGTTTATGAAGTGGATGGACTTAAAGTATGCCATCTGGGAGACCTGGGCCACATACTGTCTGATGAGCAGATAAACGAAATCGGTCCGGTGGATGTTCTGCTTCTGCCGGTAGGCGGCACCTATACCATCGACTATAAGCAGGCTGCTGTGCTGGTAAACCTGATGGAGCCCAAGCTGGTCATACCCATGCACTTCAAGACACCGGCTATGAAATTCCCAATTGACAATGTTGACAAGTTCCTTGCCAATATGAGCAGCGTACAGTCACTGGGAAGCCAGGAACTGGTTCTGGATTCGGATTTCAGCACAACGGCGCGGGTTATTGTAATGGAATATGAATAAGGTTTTAAAAAAGAAACCACTCCTTTTTTCCCACAGGGGCGGGGCAGGACTGTTCCCCGAAAATACATTATATGCATTCAGACAGTCGGTAAATCTTTACAAGGCAGATTTCTTGGAATTGGATATCCATGCTGCCCGTGACGGGGAACTGGTTGTAATCCATGACAATACAGTAGACCGCACCACCAACGGAAGCGGATTGGTTGGTGAAATGACCCTGGAGCAGCTTAAAAAACTGGATGCAGCATGGCATTTTACTAAGGATCAGGGCAAAAGCTTTCCGTATCGCGGCAGGGGTATTACAATCCCCACGCTGCGTGAGGTGTTTGAGGAATTTGAAAAAGAAGACGTCGGAATAAATATTGAAATAAAACGCAGCTATCCTAATATTGAAATTAAACTATACAATTTAATTGTGGGCTGCAATATGACGGATAAGGTATTGGTTACCTCCAGCCATGTGCCCATACTGAACCGTTTCAGGCAGCTAAATAAAAGGGGAATTGCTGTAGGAGCCCACGCGCTGGACAGCTTAAACGCTTATGTGCTTAACCTGCTGCACCTGGGGAAGCTTTTTAAGCCGAAATACAGCGCTCTGCAGGTGCCATATGTTTTTCGCGGAATGATCAGAGTGGTAAACGAAAGCCTGGTTAAGTTGTGCAAGTCAAAAAATATAGAGCTGCATGTATGGACAATTAATGATGTTGAAACCATGAAGAAGCTTATTGACATGGGAGTAGACGGTATTATGTCCGATTATCCTGACCGGCTGTACCAGGTATTCCATGAGTATGGGTTTAAAAACTAAATTTTGTCCAATTTTAGTTATTTCTTTGTCTTTATAGCAAAAACTATCTTGGAGGTTTAGAAATGCTTTTTTGTGTTTATTGATACATTGAGCATGAAAAGCTCTGTAAAAAACCTTAGGAGGTAGTTTGGATGAAGATATTAGTATTGTTTTATTCAGCATATGGACATATATATAAAATGGCTGAAGCAGTAGCAGAAGGCGCACGGCAGGTCGAAGGTGCAGAGGTGGATATCAAACAGGTGCCGGAAACACTGCCGCAGGAATTAAGAGATAAACTTGGTATTACAGAAGCTCAAAAAGAATTTGCACATATACCCGTTGCAAAAGTAGAGGATCTCGCTGATTACGATGCAATTATATTTGGCACTCCTACCAGATATGGAATGATGGCATCTCAAATGAAAGCCTTCCTGGATGGAACCGGCGGGCTTTGGAGCAAGGGAGCGCTTGTTGATAAAATCGGCAGTGTGTTTACCAGTACTGCTACCCAGCACGGAGGACAGGAATCCACCATACTAAACTTCCATACAGTATTGCTGCATCATGGTATGCTGATTGCCGGTCTTCCCTATACATTTGAAGGGCAGAGCAGCATGGATGAAATAACTGGCGGATCGCCTTACGGTGCATCTACCATTGCCGGCGACGGAAGCCGTTATCCAAGTGAAAACGAGCTTGAAGCAGCCCGTTACCAGGGCCGCCGTGTAGCTCTCCTGGCTTCCAAACTGGCAAAATAGCAGCATAAAGGTGTATAAAGAAAAAGATAATACGATAACGTGATTAGCTGAAATTCATATGAGGCTTATAAGGGCAGCAGGATGGTTTTCTGTTGCCCTTGCTTTTTGCTGATTTTGAGTATTTGCATAATCTGTGTAAATTTCTATATAATGAACCATTGAATAAAATCCCATGTAAAATGCAGTATAGCAGGAGCAACAATACTATTATACTTTGAGTATAACCCTGTTAAAGTTGCACCTTTTTGTACAAATATCTTCCCCATCAACACGAACAAGAGAGTCATAACAACATATAAGATTAACGCTAACAAAACATCTTTTCTTCAATATTCCTTCGTTTATTGTACATATTCATCATTGGCACTTAATACTATTGAATCTATCACTATTTAATCCTTTCAAATTCCGATTGATCATTAATTAATCAAGGATTTAAGTGCAGATTGTCAGCAAATCCAAACCAAATGCTTGTAAGATTATACATTATATCATTACTTTATTCAACGACCATGCTGTATTTCTTAACTGCTCAGGTCAATAAAAAGAAAAATACACAAGAATAGAGTCCAAGTTTATACTTGTGGTATAATAGTAAATAGGTTGATAGCTTATATAAAGAATAAATGGAGATACTGAAAATGTGCAAAGAAAGATTAAGAAAGCAAATAGATTTTATAATTGAAATCGATAAGCTAAAGCATGTATTTAGACGAAACGTATTGATAAGTGACAGAAGGAATGAAAATGATGCCGAGCATTCATGGCACTTAGCTATAATGGCTGTTTTACTTTCTGAATATGCAGAAGAAAAGCTTGATATCTTAAAAGTTTTGAAAATGGTTATAGTTCACGATCTAGTAGAAATTGATGCAAATGATACATTTGCTTATGATGAGAAGGGAAATGAAGATAAGGAAGAGAGAGAAATAAAGGCAGCGGAACGAATCTTTAATCTGCTTCCTAAGGATCAGGCTGATGAAATATGGAGTCTGTGGCGTGAATTTGAGGAAAGGAAAACACCGGAGGCGCGCTATGCTGCCAGCCTTGACAGACTGCAGCCGCTGCTTTTGAATTATAATACAGAAGGTCATACCTGGAAGATGCCCGGGGTTACCAGCAAGAAGGTATATAAACGTATGGAAGCGATAAGGGAAAGCACACCTGAAATTTGGGAGTATGTTAAGGAACTAATCGAAGATTCCATCAAAAAAGGATACTTGCTGCCATAGATACGTATCCCCGTTTATCCCTTCTGGCTTTTACTGAGCTTATGCTGCTTTATTGAAGTTTCTAATATATAAACGTGCGGAAGATTGGCAATCCTGCTTTATAATCGAATCATAGAGTTAGAAAATCTATGGCCGGAGTTTAGTTATGAACTCCGGTTTTTCATTTCTGTTTATGTCCGGATATGCAGCAAAGAATTGGCGGCAAATCGGCTTGCATTGAAAAATGGCATCCTGTATACTTAATTTGGATTAAAAGGGAAGGGCTGCCTAAAAATAACTGATAATGAATAAAAAACATTAACTAACTTATGCAGCTAACAAACAACTTCAATGATTGGGAATGGATATTCTAATAGAAATCGGCATAGATATAATCATGCCATAATGCTATAATAAAAATTAGTAAAAAAAGGAGGGCATTTGTATGCCGCATGTTATTGTAAAAATGTATCCCGGCCGTACTGAGGAGCAAAAACAGGAGCTTTGTTCAAGAATGACGGAAGCGCTTATGGAGACATTAAAGGTAGGAGTTGACAGTATTTCAATAGGCATTGAGGAAATATCTCCCGAAAACTGGACGGAAGCGGTATACAAGCCGGATATTCTTGGCAAGCAGGAGACATTGTACAAAAAACCAGGTTACCAGCCTAAATGATACTGTATGTATTTTGTGTAAGGTAACTGTTAGGAGGTAAAAGCCTTGAAAAAGATAAGAGTAGGTATTCTTTTCGGCGGAAAATCTGCCGAACATGAAGTATCCCTGCAGTCTGCAAAAAATGTTCTGGCTGCACTTGACAGGGACAAATACGAAGTGGTTTTAATAGGCATTGATAAGGAAGGCAAATGGCATTGGAATCAGGATTCGATTAATCTGCTGAATGAGAACGATCCTAAGTTAATTCAACTCAGTCCCGGGCAGCAAGAGCTTGCAGTAGTTCCCGGTTCTGATGGTGTAAGGATTGTTCCGGTCCATGGAGAAGGAGACATAGGCCTTATTGATGTAGTTTTTCCGGTTCTGCACGGCACATATGGCGAGGATGGAACGGTGCAAGGCCTGCTCAAGCTGGCAAACATACCATTCGTCGGAGCAGGAGTACTGGGTTCAGCTGTAGGTATGGATAAAGATGTAATGAAAAGGCTGCTGAGAAGTGACGGTATTCCCGTAGCTGATTTTTTAACCTTTACATTTGCTGACAGGGAAAATATAGACTATGACCAGGTAACCGCCAGGCTGGGATCGCCGGTGTTTGTAAAGCCTGCCAACATGGGATCATCGGTAGGAATCAGCAAGGCTAAGGACAGAGCAGGTTTTGAAGCTGCAGTTGATGATGCATTCCAGTATGATACGAAAATTATTATTGAGGAATTCATCAAGGGGCGGGAAATAGAATGTTCGGTTTTAGGTAATGAGAACCCCATTGCATCACTGCCCGGAGAAATTCTGCCTCAAGCTGATTTTTACTCTTATGAAGCAAAGTACATAGATGAAAAGGGAGCTCTTTTGGAAATACCGGCTAAGCTGCCGGACAGCAAGGTCAAGGAAATACAGGACCTTGCCATACGAACCTATCGCTCTCTTTGCTGCGAGGGTATGGCCAGAGTTGATATGTTCCTTAAAGACAATGGTGAAATATTGATAAATGAGATAAACACCATTCCCGGCTTTACAAAGATAAGCATGTATCCAAAGCTCTGGGAAGTAAGCGGCCTGCCATACAGCAAACTTATAGACAGACTTATAGAGCTTGCTCTGGAAAGATTTAAGCGAGAGCAGGCATTGAAGACGAAAGTAGAGATATAAAGGAGTGAAAAAAGTGGCACCAAGAGCGAAAGCAAAAAGTGCATACTGGATAGGAGTGCCTGAGGAAGCATGGCATGCTGCAAATATATCAGCCAGCCGCAATACCAATATCATTGCATATTTTCGCTGCGGTTTTTCTGTCCATCAGCCGGGAAATCTGACCTTTAAGATTAGTGCCAACACCAGATACCGCCTGTGGGTAAACGGGCAGCCTGTTATGTCAGGACCCTGCAAGGGGGATAAGTGGAGGCATTTTTACGATACAGTTGATGTGTCCGGTCATTTGAAGCCAGGCTTTAATTGCATAGCTGTCAAGGTAATTGCTTACCCTGCCTATGAAGCCAATACTGAAATGAATATGGCCCCGTTATCCATTATGACAAACGGCGCAGGTCCGTATTTAATGGTAGAGGGCAGCTGCAAGACCGATAAGAACAGGGTATTGGCTGATATTACAACCGGCTATGGTGACTGGTATGTATCCCTGGATGAGGCAGCTGACTGGATTTCCTACCCCAAGTCCTTCTGGATGGGAGCTATGGAAAAGGTGGATGCAAGACGTCTTCCCCATGGCTGGAAGGATTCAACGGAGCCTGAGGGGAAATGGTATAAAGCAGTACCATGCTGGGTTGCTGAAGGCGACCCGAGTGAGTGGGCTTACGGGTTATTGCCGCCTCTGCCCCTTGAGGAACGGCCTATACCTTTGCTGTATGAAGTCAAACGTTTTTTCCAAAAGGAAATGCCTGCATTCAGCAGTGACAGGGAACGTCTGTTATTTCCTTCACTGATAGAAGGAACTCCCGTTACATTAGCTCCGCATAATAAATATGTGGCAGTATTGGATGCAGGAGAACTGACTACCGGATATCTGGTTCTGAATATGAATGGCGGAGCCGGAAGCACGGTTCGCATACGTTATTCCGAATCATATTACATAATGAAAAACGGAAAGTATATCAAGGAAGTGCGGGATGATGCCGAGAACGGCGTTATTCTGGGTCATGAGGATATATACCTGCCGTCGGGCAGAGAGGAAACATATGAGCCATTCTGGTTCCGTACCTTCAGATTTATACAGATAGAGGTTGATACAGGTGCGCAGCCTCTTAGCATAGAACGTCCATATTATCTGGAAACAGGCTATCCCCTTGAGGCTAAGACCTCCATTCAGTCAACAGCTGCATGGGTGAATGATGTCTGGAACATAAGCCTGCGCACTCTCCGCCGCTGCATGCATGAAACCTATGAGGACTGCCCGTATTACGAGCAGCTGCAATATACAATGGATACCCGTTCACAGATATTATTTTCCTTTATGGTAAGCGATGATACCAAGCTTGCCAGGAAGGCTTTGCAAGATTACCGCAATTCGCTTCTTCCCAACGGACTGCTTCAGTCCCGCTATCCGTCAAGGCAGCCGCAGGTAATTCCAACCTTCAATATTTTTTTCATCCTGATGGTTGAAGACTATTACTGGCAGACCGGGGAAACAGAACACATTAAGGAGTACCGTTCCGTTATTGATGGAATATTGAACTGGTTCAACGATCATATCGGCAAAAGCGGCTTAATTGAGGACCTGGGATACTGGCCCTTTGTAGACTGGGTTGCCGGCTGGGACAAAGGGGTGCCGCCGGCAGCTGAGAAAGGACCGGCTACTATTCATAGTTTATTGTATGTGGCAGGATTGCAGGCAGCTGCCCGGATGAATGAGTTAACCGGCAGAAAGTATTTGGCTAATGAGTATGAAAAGCGCGCCAGGGAAATTATGCAGCAGATTGAGAACTTTTGCTGGAGTGATACCCACGGATTATTTAAATCAGGACCCAAGGTATCACGATTCAGCCAGCACGACCAGGTCTGGGCAGTATTGACCGGACTGGTAAAAGGCAAACGGGCCAAGAGCATCATGAAGAAGTCCCTTGCTTTGGACGATATAGATAACTGCTCATATTCCATGAGATTTTACCTGATGCGGGCTTTGGAAATGACCGGCATGTACGACAGGAGCCATATTCTATGGGAAGATTGGAAAGACATGCTCAAAATGCATCTGACAACCTGCCCTGAAGATAATATTCATGCCAGGAGTGACTGCCATGGCTGGAGCGCCCTGCCGCTGTACGAGTTCACCCGCTGCATACTGGGTGTGAAGCCTCTTGAGCCGGGCTGGGCCAAGATTGGAATTGAACCTCATGTGCTGGATCTGCCTGATTTTTCGGGCAGAGTGATAACCCCTAAAGGAATGGTCAGCGTATCCTGGAAAATGGATTCAGGACGCTTCTCTATATCCGGCCAGGTTCCAGATGAGGTACCGGTTGAGCTGTATCTCCCCGACGGAACAAAACAGCTGTACCTGCACGGAGGCGCATTTGAGTTCTGATATGCTGGTGAATTTGATATTCCGATGAATTCAATGTGCTCGGTAATTTAGATAAACCCGGTGAATCAGATGTGCCTGTGTAGTATTGGATAAAAGATCTAACATGACACGGTGAATTCTGAATAAAAGAAAAACAAAAGAGCTGACACAAAATTTTTAGTCAGCTCTTTTTTGCTTAATAAGCTGATGTCAGCTGCGTGTTAAACCATATTTTAGCTGCTTTTTATACATGCTGGTTTACACGGTGGCAGCAGCAATGGTTGCATATGATGAAGGACTCCACTGGGATTCCTTGAAATCGCCGTACAGCTTTGTATTTTTAAATCCTGCATTAACCAGCAGCGACAGCAGTGCAGATGCTTTCAGGGGATAGAGCGGTATTGAATTTTCAAATACCCCTTCCTGAACCCTTAAAACCGTATTGAAGTGTATAATACCTCTTTTTTCGTCATACCGGTATTTTCTTTCAAAGACCAGGCCTGCTTCCGGATTTTCAATAGTGGGCAGGCTGTCAAGTCCCTGGCCTAATATACGGTCATAGTTGATAATCTGCAATGCCAGCATGCCACCGGGATTCAAAAGCTTGTGAAAACCCTGCAAAGCTTTTAGTATCGTGCTTTCATCCTGAAGATGAACCAGTGAATTTCCTATACACAATGCAAAATCAAAGGTTTGATTAAAGAGCTCAGCAGCTTGAAGCATATCCCCATGCAATATACGGCTATGGGATGTCTTGCTGCGGGCAATATTAACCATGGCCGGATCCAGATCAATTCCATAGGCATCATAGCCATTGTCTAAAAAGGCTTTAACATAGTTTCCTGAACCGCAGGCGGCATCCAGCACACTTTTTACATTGTTTTCAGAAAACCGTTTCAGGAAAAACGCCAGTGCAGCAGGAGAAAGCGGGAATATATCATCATAATACTTGCTTATCTGCTGATAAAATCCCATGTACTATTCCTCGTCCTCTTCATCCTCTGAATCGTCATAATCTTCATCATCGTAGTCTTCATCGGCATCCTCTTCGTACATTTCCTGAATGACATTGATTAGCTCATCCATTTTCTCTTCATCTACAGGGACGAATTCTTCGGTTTCTCCATCCACAATAACCTTCATGATATAAACGTCCTTAACTTCGTCATGGCAGCATTCACCATCATGGTGGTGGTCGTGATCATGTTCGGTTTCATCAGCCTCAACCAGCAAGGCATATTCTTCTCCGTCATATTCAAAGTAGTCCAGTATCTCTAATTCAATTTCCTGTCCCTCATCGTCTGTAAAAACTAAAATATCTCTTTCTTCCATAGGAAAAACCTTCCTTTCTTTTTAATAGGTCTATTGTACCCTATCTTTTCTTGAGATACAATGATTTCAAGAAAAAAATATGGTATCATATATCTAATAGTATAATCGAACAAAGCAAAATCATTACAGGTGATTAACATAATGGACAGATTAAGCTTCTTGAAAAAAATACCGTATTTCAGCGGGATATCCGATGAAGAACTAAAAGCCATTACAGACATTATGATAGAGCGCATGTATCACCGGGGCAGGATAATTTTCATGGAGGGAGAATTTGGCGAAGCTGTCCACTTCGTTATGGAAGGTAAAGTTAAAATTTACAAAACATCGGATGATGGAAGAGAGCATATCCTGTTTATAGCAGTACCCGGCGACATATTTGCTGAGGTAATATTGTTTAATGAGGTTAATTACCCGGCTACTGCAGAAGTAATAGAAGATGCCAGGATAGCGCTTATCCGCAATGAAGACCTGGAAAATGTTCTGAAAGCACATCCTTCCATGGCTGTTGCTATTATTAAGGTGCTTAATAAGCGCCTGATAGATGCGCAGCAGCAAGTTAAAAGCCTGGCCTTGCACAACACACACGGCCGTACTGCTGAAATGCTTATGAAGCTGGCTATGGAACACGGTACTCAGACAGAAGGGGGCCTGGAGCTGGATTTGAATATTTCCAGGCAGGAACTGGCCAACATGGTGGGTACAACCAGGGAAACGGTTACCAGAGTGCTGATGGCGTTTAAAAAATACAAGCTCATAGATATAAACCGCAATACCATTCGTATAACCAACCCGGAAAAGCTCAAGGAGTGGATTAATTAGCAGCAGGGTATGTTACCGGAAAAAAACTTATCAAATAAAATGTGAAGGGTAAAACAGTGCTGCAGCGTCTAAGTAAATGTATTTAATTTGGAATTTATTTTAGGGAGGTATTATTTATGAGCAAAAAACTGTATCGATCTGCCCGGCAATGTGTTATAGCAGGTGTTTGCGGTGGAATAGCTGAGTATTTGAATGTTGATGTCACCATTGTCCGGCTGATATGGGTTCTTTCATTGTTTCTTGGCGGAGCCGGGGTACCTGTTTATATTATTGCTGCCATTATTATACCTAAGGATGAAAATCAAAGCGGAACCATTGTTGTTGATGAAAACGGAAATGAGACATTTGTACCTGATGAAAGCTCAAATATGAAAAACAATACCCTGTTGCTGGCAGGGATTGCCATGATAGTTATCGGGGGAATGGTTTTAGTAAATGAGTTTTTTCCTTTCAGAGAAATTCTAAGGCAGTTAAGAGGGTATTTTTTACCCGCCATATTGATAATAGCAGGGTTTTTGATTATATTCTCATCCCTGCGAAAAAAATGACAGTCAGTATACAGAGGTTTAACCGCGGCTGCAGTCGCGGTTTTTTTGTGCGCCCAGCATGGGCGCAATCTAACGGGTGAAAGTCCCGAGTACGGGTTGATAGTGCCAAGTACATAGCCAAGAGCAAGGGTGTCCTCGGTGACGAGGAATCTGAAGGAAGCTGGAGG
>DUSN01000126.1 GCA_012842605.1 Clostridiales bacterium | reverse complement strand
TCACCCAATCGACGCTTTCTACGCCGCACTGGGCGAGTCTCCTCCTGACAGGTTCGGCCATTAGCGGCACGCGTTGCCAAGCCCTTGTGGCGTCGGGCACGACGACGGCTATTTTGGAAACGCCCTCCGACAATTCCTCAAGCCTCGGGGAACCGACGCACTGCTCCAAGGCTTCGTCCGCGGTGCGCCGCTTCACGTGCTCTTCCTCGGTGCGCGTCTCCTGCAAGGGCAGCGGCAGCTCGAAAACGATTTCATCCCTTCCTATGGGAAGGCGAACGGTAGGCATTTTCTCTCCTCCAGTCTTTTAAAAACTCCGATTCTATCGGATGTATCCACAAACATAAGTGTAATATATTTTAAGTGGATGTGAGTGTGAATGTGAGTGTGAGAGTGGATTAGGGTGCAAAAATTACCAGGGCTTCGGCTGTTGAAGTGCCCGACGATGGCCGAAAATAAAAAGAGTCCTTTTGTGGCGGGACAAATGCATGTCCGTGAGGTGAAAGAGATGCGAGCGATAAAGACGCTCAGGTTTGGGGTGCTACAGATAGACGAAGAAGACATAATCCGTTTCCCAAAGGGTATCCCCGGTTTTGCCGACCATACGGAGTGGGTTTTCGCCGGCGATGAAGATAGCCCTATAAAGTGGCTTCAGAGCCTGAAAGACGGCGATGTGGCGCTCCCCGTGGCCCAGCCCGAGCTGATCTTAGCCGATTACGACGCCAAGGTTTACAGCGAAGACATTAAGGAAGTCGAAGCCTCTTCGGCGGGGGAGTTGGCGCTTTTGGTGGTTATAACCATCCCGCCCGATGAACCGTGGGAGGCCACGGCCAACATGCGCGCGCCCATCGTGGTAAACGTAAAAAGGCGTCTGGCCAAACAGGTGATAGTCCAGAACGAGGAATATGCCGTGGCGCATCCGCTCTTCGACAAAGCGGCCAGGGAGGCAATGAGGGACAGCTCGCACCCGGCTCCCGAGGAAGCTCATGCGGGAGGGGGCGCTTAGGGGTGCTTGTGCTCTCGCGCAAAGCTGGCGAATCCATAATCTTGGGCGACGACATAGAGATAACGGTGCTCGAGGTCAAGGGAGAGTCCGTAAAGCTCGGCGTAAAAGCGCCAAAAGAGATTCCCGTGTGGCGAAAAGAGCTGGCCGAAGAGATAGAGAAAGCCAACGTGGCCGCCGCTCGGGCAAAGGAGGCCGAGGCCTTGGCGCGCCTCTTCAAACCCGCAAAGAAGTGACCGTAAGTGTGCCTGAAGATGAAAACGAGTCGGGGATGGTGACCTTCTAATGGTTTCTTCCATATGGCAAAAAAATGTAGAAGAGCTGAAAAGACATCAACCGCGCCTCGCGGCCTTTTTGGAAGAGCAAAAAGTCTCACTCGATAAGGGTAACGGCCTTTTGGGGCCTGAGGTCAAAGAAACACCCTCGGGCTTTTGGGTAAAAGGCCTAACGGAGCGGCCCTTTTTCGAGCGCAAAGAAAGCCATGGGCAAAAAGCTTTGCCAAAAAGCGCCTGCGTTTTCGTGATGGGCTGCGGGACGCCCTCTTACTTCGTTAAAACCCTTAAAGCCATCGGCAAATCGGTGATGGCGGTCATCGTCGTGGAGCCGAATATAAACTTGCTTTTGCACTTGCTCGACGAGGTCTTTGTATATAAGCTTTTGCCGCCTTTTATAAGGCTTGGCTTTGCCGTAAACGATGACGACGAGCTCGTTCAAGAGCTTTTGGGCGTTACAGTTGGCCCCCTTGGGACCTTTGCGGCAGGGGACTTGGAGTGCGTCGTTCACGAAGGGGAGTGCGAGGCTGGAGGCGGTTTTAACGCCGTATTTCTTAAGCTTAAGGAGCGCATACTCATCAACTTGCAGCTAATAGGAAACTCCGTGGAAGATACGCTTTTAGGCCTGCGCCAGATGGCGCTTGTCTCCCCCTGGGTCGTTTTTGGGCCAAAGC
Source organism: Clostridiales bacterium (assembly GCA_012842605.1). Taxonomy (GTDB): domain Bacteria; phylum Bacillota; class Clostridia; order Caldicoprobacterales; family DTU083; genus DUSN01. The sequence continues at coordinate 1,094 of DUSN01000126.1, read as the reverse complement.
TCAGGCATTTGGCCGGCGCCTTTAAAGATAGACCCGCCGTCGTGGTTTCAGCAGGACCGTCGCTCGATAAAAACTTCGAGCTTCTAAAGGGAAGGGAAGACCGCCTCATCATAATCGCCACGGACACGGTGCTTAGGAAACTCCTCAAAAACGGCATTAAACCCCACATAGTTTGCGCCTTGGAAAGAGGCCTCGTGGTCTTTGACAAGCACTTTAGAGACGTCGTAAAAGACTATAAAGAAGAGTTAAAAGACGTGCTTTTGGTGGTGCAGTCGGTTTGCGTGCCCCAAATCGTCGGCACCTGGCCCGGCCCCAAAGCAGTTATAGGCAAAGCGGGCTTACCGCTCGACTCGTGGGTTGTGGCACAGCTCCTCGGTGGAGACGTCATTTCATCTGGCGCCTCTGTCGCCCACATGTGCACTACCCTGGCGGCAGCGCTCGGGGCTTCCTCCATAGCTCTCATAGGCCAGGACCTCGCCTACGGCCCTGAAGGGCTTACCCACAGCAAAGACACGGCCTGGGAAAAAGAAAGGTCGGGCGACGCCAGGGTGCCTGAGGAAAACCGCATCGAAGTTCCGGGGGCTTTAGGCGGGACCGTTTACACAAACAGGGTATGGCTCATGTTCATCCGCCTCTTTGAGCAGATGATACCGTCTCTTAAAGAGTCAGGCATAAACGTTTACGACTGCACCGAGGGGGGCGCGCTCATAAAAGGAACGGATGTGATGCCTTTAAATGAGTTTTTAAGCAAATACGCGGACTCACTTGTACCTTTTGACGTTACGCCGCCTCAGGTGGTGGCTTTAGCGGCAAAAGAAGATATGGTTTCCTTAGCCGAGCGCGCGCTTCAAAAAATTGACGAGGGCATAGGGGGCTTTAAGCTCTCTTTAAGCCTTTTGGACCGCCTCGAAAAAGAAAAGGCGCGCGTTACCTCACCCGGCCTTTCGCCCGCCCAAAGGCAAAAGCTCGCCTACGAAGCTTCCTCTGTAATCGACGCGCTTCACGCCCAAAACAGGGTGTTAGAGTTTTTGGGGCAGACCTACGCATACGCTACGCTGCTTGAAATCATACGAACGCGGGAGCTAAGGGATATA
>DUSN01000015.1 GCA_012842605.1 Clostridiales bacterium | reverse complement strand
ATCCTGCTCAAGCTTCTGATCTTTCTGGAAGGCTTTCACCGCTGCCTCGGTCAGTGGTCCATAGCTTCCGTCTATTTCACCTGTATAATATCCAAGCTTTTTGAGCTTTTCCTGAAGCTCTTTTACCGTATCGCCCTTGCTTCCCCGCCTCAGCACCGGCAATGCATAGCAATCGCTGCAGCTTCTGACTTCCCGCATAAAGTCATATTTGTTTATGCTGGTACCCGGACAGGTTTTTGAGGAGGATTCATTGTGAAATCTGATGTACTTGCCTCTTTTATCAAACCATCTTGCAAGCTTCAATGCTGATTCCTTCTGCGGACCATCAAAGGGATCCTTTCCAATATCAAAGTCTCCAATCATCTCAACTGCAAAAGCTTTAGTGTTATATCCCTTTATACTGGCAGGGTTACGGTCGAAACGTCTTCCTGTAACAAACCTGCCGTCAGGCAGCAATGTTACATGCTGTCCAATATCGCTCCATCCATTTGTATCTATATGATAACGTCTCATTGCCTCTTGCCAGTACAGGGGATCCGGCTTTTTAAAATAAATTTCATGGTTAGGCCGCCAGGTATGATGCAGATGCAACTCACTGTGAGAGTATCCTTCCAGCATCTTGAGCAATTCATCAATACTTATGATTTTATCCAAATCCACACCCCCTTTTCCTTATACTCCATTTTATGAAATCCCTATTATGATGTTCATAGATATCAACACCTATAAACAGATTTCATAAAGGCAAGGAAAAAGGTCATGCATTTGGCAATTTGGAAGAATGTACATTACTTATTGTAAAGATACATTAAAATCCCAATTACAGACTTGGAATCTTTAATAGTGCCTGTTTTAATCATGTTAAGTGCTTCTTCCAGGGGTACCTTTTTACAGGTTAGTATCTCATCTTCATCTAAACATTGGCCGCAAACCTTCTTAAGTCCTGAAGCTGAAAAGATATGTATTTTTTCATTATGACACCCTGGGGATGTATAAGTGATAGTCAGCAGTTTCCATTCAGATGCCTCATAACCTGTCTCCTCTTTGAGCTCTCGTTTTGCAGTCTCCAGCGGGTTTTCACCTTCATCCATCAGTCCTGCAGGAAGTTCCAGCAACTCTTCTCCTACAGCATAGCGGTATTGTGTTACCATTAAAATCTCATTATTTTCATCAACAGCTGCTACTGCTGCAGCCTCCCTGTGGTACACTACTTCTCTGGTAGTACTTGCCCCATTTGACAATAGCACATCGTCTTTATAAACCTTAATAATCTTGCCATTAAATATTTCCTGCCTGGATAATGTCTTCAATTGACCAACTCCATTTCTTTCTGCTATTTTTCAGATAATTGCAATACTTCGGGATTAATCACATGAAAGGGCTGACGGCCGCTGAAGAAATCAATGATATTTTGCGCCGATTCCTTAGTCATAAGAATACGGGTTTCTATAGTATCCGCTCCGATATGAGGAGTCAGGACAACATTATTCATCTGCAGAAGCTCAGGCGGTATGGCAGGTTCATCTTCATAAACATCCAATCCGGCTCCTGCCAGCTTACCGGCAGCCAGATGCCTGACCAGGGCTTTTTCGTCTATTACCGCACCCCTGGATGTGTTGATAAGAACAGCATCAGGCTTCATCATAGACAGTTCCCGCTGTCCGATCAAGTGCCAGGTCTCTTTAGTCAAAGGAGTATGAATGCTGATAACATCTGCTGTCCGAATCAGATCATCCAGCCTCTTGAAAGTTGCGCCCAGCTCCATTTCAATAACAGGGTCCAATCTTTTTCTTTTATAATAGGAAATCCTCATGCCAAAGGCAGCTGCCCTTTTAGCCACAGCCCGGCCTATGCGGCCCATGCCGATAATGCCAAGCTCCTTGCCGTTAAGCAGACGGCCCATATTTTTCATCATTCCCCATTTAAAATTATCGTCTGACCTCAGCCTGCGGTCGCATTCCGATATGCGGCGCAAGGTACACAGCATTAAACCCATGGCTATCTCAGCAGTGGAATCAGTTACAACATCGGGAATGTACGTCACGACTATGCCCCGGCTGGTGGCAGCTTTTACATCAATATTATCATAGCCTGAACCATATACGCTTATAACCTTCAGCTGGGGTGCAGCATTTATTTCTTCTTCGAATAAATTAACTCCTGCTGCCAGAACTCCTTCACAGTCCTTTAAGGATTGCAGCAGTACAGGTTTAGGCATATAGCCATCTTTATAAACAGTAACATCAAATCTCTCCTTTAATTCTTGGAGACCTTCATCCGGCAAAGGATATGTTACCAGGACTTTCTTATTACTCATGCAATTTCCCCCATGTTCTGAACTTTTGTTATGCATGCATTGTTGTTAATACTTCGAATTAGCATAGTATTTTGAATCATTTGTAATATTCCAGTATTATATTACTATATTTATATAACCTTAACAATAACAAGGTAAATTACAGAACAACAGGCGGCAAACAATAAAAATTAAGCTCTCCTTTTTCTGAAGCAGGCCTTTAATACCAATATGCCGGCCTGCAGATATCCTGGAGAGCTTTTTTTACTCAGTAATATTAATGAATTTTTTAATCTTCTACTTATCATAACCGGAAGCTTCTTCATACAGCCAATATGTTATTTCAAAGTTGCCTTCTTCAGTCATATAAAGCCTGGTAAATCCGACTACTCCTATGCCTTCCTTAATTATCCTCTGTTCATAATAATCACTGTTTTTATCCTGATAGTCCACTGTATACAGCTTAGTGCCGCCATCATCCAGTTCCACCTTTACAATGGTAGACTTTAGTTCAACTTCCTTGCCATCTGCCCCCTTTACCTTCTGGGTCCAGGAATGCCCTACCTCCAAAGGCAGTTGAACTATAACCATGCTGTCAAACAGGTCCATCATCATTTCACCGGTTTTATTCTGAATGAGCTCATCAGACGTTATGGTATAATCTACGCTCAGTGAAAAATCCTTGTCTGATTCGCCGTCAGACATGTCAAATACCTTGCCTTTTGCTGAATATATAATTTTGTCCTTTTCTTCGCGTATGTCTTCCAGTATAAGTTCATGGCCATACTCAGCAAATCCATTGTAAACCCATTTGTATCCTTCCTTAGAAGGCAGCAGCTTTATTAACTGATCTGATACTTTAGTTTCTTCCTCATCATTTTGACCTTGATTATCGGTTCCAGTCTCGTCATTTTGGTCCTGGTCATCTGTATTATCAGCAGTCGGGGTTGGCTCCGGTTTTGCTGTAGGCTGTTGAGTAGGCGAAGGTGTTTCTGTCGGCTTAGACTGCCCGTTTTTGTACTGATTATCGTTTATGCAGCCGGAGAGCACCAGGGTTAAGATTACAACTATAGCAATAACAAATGATGCACGCCTTTTCATTTGGGTATCCCCCTTTAAATATTTGCTGCTTTCATAATAACATGATTTTGTTTCAACTTGTACTTCTCCTATTACGGATTGATTATTAATCAGTGACATTATAATTAAAAATATTTTTCCTTTTCATTGTAATATTATTCAATTCCTGCATTCATGCCACATTTCTTTCTATGATCATTAAAAGGCACCGGAACTGCAATGTTAATTGACTACCTTATAATCAGGATGAATTCCGCTTACAGCATCCTTTAAACCTTTACTTAAGTAAATGCTTTTATCCTCAGCAACTATCATAGCCTCAACACCTTCCAGCTCATTTGCCAGTTTTAACCCCTCTTCCACCCCCATAACAAACAACGATGTAGATAAAGCATCCGCATCGATTGCATTCTTAGTAATTATCGATACGCTTATTACACCATTTTTTGCAGGATACCCTGTTTCCGGATCGAAAATATGATGATATCTTTCACCGGTTTTCTCATAGTGTTCAACCATATATCGTTCATAGTCTCCGGATGTTACTATTGCATCTCCTCTGGTATCCAATACAGCTACATGCTTTCTCTTGTTTTTATCCTCATCAATCCTGGGATTTTGTATGCCAATGCGCCACGGAGAACCATCTTCCTTGCCGTTGACAGCCACAATATTTCCGCCCAGGTTTACAAGACCGCTTGTCACACCATGCTCCTTTAAAATTCTAACTGTCTCATCTCCCGCATATCCTTTTGCTATGCCTCCCAAATCGATAGCCATCCCTTCGTCTTCCAGGAAAACTGTCATTTCTTCTTCATTCAGCCTGATTTTTTTATAATCCACAACAGCAAGAGCTTTTTCTATCTCTTCAGGGGATGGCACCCGCGGGTTTTCACCGTTAATATTCCACAGCCTGCTTACAGGAAGCAGAGATATATCAAAGCTCCCATTTGTCAGCTCTGCATATTCCAGAGCCTTCTTAATCACAAAAAATGTATCCGGGTTCACTTTAACAGGCTGCTTTCCGGCATTATCGTTAATTTTAGAAATGTCACTGCCTGGCAAATGTGCACTCATTCTTTCTTCTATTTCTCTGATACGCTTTTTGGTAGCATCAATGCCTTCTTTGGCCCTGTCACCTTCTATTACAGAAAATGTAATATAGGTATCAAGTGCAAATAAATCATCTTTCAGGTATTCTGTCCTCGTTTTCCTGCATGAAGTCAGGTTCAATATTAAAAAAAATATTGAAAGAAACGCTATTATTTTATTATTCATCTGTTTTGAACCTCTCGGGAACAAGTTTTTTATATATTAGCACACTACTGTCCTGCAAGAAAGGGGTGATTTAGCAAAAAGTATATTATAACCGGAAAAAGACGACTGACACCAAGCGCCAGTCGCTGTGTTATAAAGAAATTTAATTATATTAAATAATTAATTTTTTTTAATTATTATGCAGGAATTTTGGAATTTTTATAGAATAAATGCAAAGATTTTCCGTTATTTAAACCTTATATATTTATTTAGTTGTTAAAGAGGTATCAATGATGGAGACTGTGCTCGAAAATTTTGTTGTAGATGAAAAAACAATCCGGAATCTGCAAGCCCGTCTCAACACTATGATTATTGAGTATGGAAGCGATAACTTACTGAATCCGGAAATAATAAAGTTCAGCCAATTGCTGGACAGCTTTATAGCTGCTTACCTGGCCAATACATCTAACTGTGGCGATATATAACATTTTAGTTATTTCCATTGGGTGATTCGTTTAATAACTTCATCCGCTGTTTCTTTGCTATCTATGCCAAAGATATTTGAAAACCAAACACCTTCAGGTTTCAGCGTCTCAAAGACCATGGGCAGCTCATCCAGGGTGATAATCAGCTGTATGCCTTTTCCTGCTTTTTGTATTTTTTGATAAACATCAACCCACTTTGCATAGCCCTCGTTGCCTGCCCCACAAACCCATTGCACTGCATCAAGCTCTGGGATTTCCAGCAGCACATCCAGGTGCCTTAATGCTCCCGGGCCGTCCAAATGGTAGATAGAACGGTCATAAAATTTACACTCCTCAATAATACCCGGGAGGAAAAATTCTTCAAACATTTTCCTGCTCACCATACAGGAAAAATCATTGGATGGTATGTAAAATCTCCCGTCATTAATAAGCGGAGTCCATGATGTAATGGGCATGTCCCTGGAGCTAAGCATTTTATAAAATATATCATAGACCTTAAAATATTCTTCCTGTGAGCTTTTCAATTTTTCTTTTACCGCATTTGGATTCTCTATCAGATCTATGGCTAATTGCTGGGGATCCCGCAAGGCTGCAAGATGGTCTCCGCCCGGATGAAAATCGGTTAATCCAACTATAAATTTCCCCTGCCCATATTCCAAGAGTAGTTTTGTAAACTCAACGGTAGCCTTGAACAAAGGATGCTCCGGGTTGAAAACTGCCTTGTTTCCGTCCTTTTCCCAATCGTTTATACATGGTTCACTCCAGGCGGTAGTTTCTCCAAACTTGTATCCACAACCGCACCATGCACTATAAATTTCAGGGCCCATATTAGGCCATGCTATAGGAAGAGCATCCGCATAATATATATAGTTTGACAATTCTATTGCTGTATACTCTGCTCTAAACTCAATATCCAGCCATCTTTCCTGATGAGTTTTGTATTCTTTACAAGGAAGCGGAACAGTATGTTCCGCCTTAAGAATAATACTGACGGGCGGACGGTCAATAATCTCCCTTTCCCAGAATGCCATGTATCTCTGCTTTGATTTTTCATAATCCGGCTTCAAAGAAAACTCCATTATCAACCCTCCAGCATGCAGAAACGCTTTACACCAATCGTGTATAAAAGTTTGGCCAGAATGAAGCTGAGAAGACCATAAAAGCCTACCAGTACAATGATAGCCCATACCAGGTTAAAAGCAAAGCCAATGAAAGCTATTGTCAAACCAGCCGGCAGAATACCGGCAAGCATATTGTAAACCACATTTACATTCTGTTTTACGGCCTTCTGTTCATTATCCCAGTCCAGTTTTGGATTGTACAGATCTATCAACAGTCCTGTTAAACTGGTATAAAGTATGGGCAGCCAGGCAGTGGCAAGAATTATAAGTCCCAGCCACCATTCCAAATTAAATACAATCACTGCAAACAAAACCATCATAATAATAGCAACCAAACCCAGTATAAACCCGGATAGCAGCTTTGCGGTCAACTGCTGCCTGTAGCTTACCGGCAGGTATTTTTTTACGAACAGCTCCTGCCCCTCCCTGGAAATAGCAGTAGCAGTGGTCGCATTCGTGCCGCCAAGGAATAATGCAAGGGCAAAAGACCCTGCCAGAATCATTCCTTCTGTTCCGGGTTTGTTCAATGCTTTCGATAATTCTTGTATTATGGAAACCTCTTCGTTTTGAACCAGCAAGGGAAACAGAAAGAAAACAGGGTAAAGAAAATTAATCATGACACAATTTATAAAATAAATGGGAGTCCGGAACAGTAATTTCAGCTCTACAAGAGTGTAGGTACGGATAACGGATCCTTTTACTGCAGTCTTCTCCAACTGCACTTGCTTTGTTCTGTTTCTCCTTGAGCCTGCTTCCGAAAGTCCGATGACTCCCCGCAGATATATTAATTCACCCAGCCACAGCAAAGCATAGTAAAAAAGGATGGAAAAACCGGTATACAATAAAAAGCTGATAAAGCCCGACAGCTGTGCATGGAATACCAATGCTTCCGCACCCCACCGGGTAGTGGGAAATATCCCGGCAGCCAGCCCGATGAGCGAATTGTTGCCCTTTTGGATCAGTTCCATTACCTGTTCCTGTGACATACCCGTGGTTACGTTCTGTACAACCACATTAATGCCTAAGCCAATGAAAATACCAAGCATTCCGCCAACAACCTTTACAGTATCTTTGTGCCTGGAGAGGTTGAAGAACCGCATAATCAGCATGATCAAAATTGAAGCGGCAGTCAACGGAACAAAGGGTATGAGCAAAAATATAATTAAACCATAAACATAGTACAATAATCCGCTGCCCATTTTAATGCCATATGTAAGCCACATGGGTACAAAGACCACCGCCGTGGTCAGGTATTCATAAACAGCCACAACTATGAATTTTGCTCCTATTATCTGGCGCGGTTTTAGCGGCAGCGGGAGAAGCAGCTCTATATCGGATGAGAAGTAAAATGTGCTTATTATATAAAATATGCCGAATATAAATACTACAGCAGAGTTAATGGCAAGTCCCCAGGTCAGAATAATACCTTCCTGGCCGATCTGCCGGAGCATGCCCAGCAACGCAGCCACAACAAAGGCTATTCCTGACATGAACATAGGGATTATAATCAAAAAAACCAGGATAACAACAGCCTTGGCAAAGGCAGTGCTTCCCTTAAGGCCAATGCCCTCACCGTTTTTGATTAGTGTCTTGGCTAACAATAATGTTTTATTCTTCACTTTCCGTCAACTCCAAGAATATATTTTCCAGTGATGCATTCTTTTTGAAGTGTTCCCTCATTTCTTCCAATGTCCCGCAGAACAAAATCTGTCCCTTGTTGATGATGGCAACCCGGTCGCACAGCTTTTCAGCCACATCCAAAATATGGGTGGAGAAAAATACCGTATTCCCGCTGTCTGCATGCTCCCTCATCATTTCTTTGAGCATAAAGGAAGAACGAGGATCCAGACCTGTCATAGGTTCGTCCAGTATCCACACCGAAGGGTTGTGCACCAAAACACCCATAATAATTATTTTCTGGCGCATACCGTGAGAATAGCTTTGGATGCGGTCGTTGAGAACATCAGCCATACCAAATCGCTTTGCCAGGCTTTCCACTCTTTCCTTTCTTTCATCAGTGGAAACATCGTACATATCCGCCATAAAGTTAAGATATTCAATTCCTTTAAGACGCAGGAATATATTGGGGTTGTCAGGCACATAACCTATTTGCTTTTTTACCTCAAGAGGCTCTCTTTGGATGTCCTTCCCGTTAACCCTGATGGTACCGCTGTTAGGATTGAGAACACCTGTTATCATCTTGATTGTTGTTGTCTTGCCTGCGCCATTGGGACCCAAGAAGCCGAAGATTTCACCGTCCGGAATAACTAAGTTCAGGTTGTCAACTGCTTTAACCATGCTTCCGTAAATTTTGCTTACATTTGTTAACTCAATCATGCCTTTACCATTCCTTTCTGTTTTAAGGCCGTCTCTCATCTTTGATTAAATGCTTCCTCAATGCTTTGGTATAAAGCCTCAGTATCATTAGGATTTTTAAAATTCATTACAATCCATTCATTGCCTGTACGGATAAGTATAAAGGGGCCGCCGTTGGAGAATGAAATCAGCCTGGTACGGCCAAGTTCTTCCAGGTCATAGATCCCTCTCCTTGCAAAACCGAACAAGTCCATTCCATTAATTCTGGTCCTTATCTGAGGCAGGGACTCACGCAATTCCAGCTTTTCTATATCCTGCATCCTCAGCTCTACTCCATACAGACCTGAGATTTTAACAGAACTCCTGCTGACTTCCACATGAGGCGGCCTTGTTCCGAAGTAAGTAACAATTGCCAATGCTGCTATTATAATTAAATTTATAATTAAACGTATATTTCTTCTATCATTTTTCTGCATAGTTATTCCTCACCTGAATAAAATTTGCTGAACATATGGGGAGATACCCTTGTTATCCAATAGTATGACAGTGCTGCCAATAAACCTATATATGCCATGGAAATGTAGACTCCGCCCGCAATTCTTTGAAAAAATGCAAGGGGGAAATTCAATATAAAATGCCCCAGGAATGCATATAAGATATAAATATACTTCTTGGAGGACATACCATAAACAACCAGCAATGAAAAGCCAACATGCAGAATTATTGTGAAAAACCTCTCAATTCCTGCAAGCAGGAACAGGTAGGAAGGCGTGTCAATCATCAGCCTGACAGCCTGAGAAATTGGGTCTTCCGCATTGCCGGAGGCACTCAGGAAGCCTAAGTTTATCATCAGCATCAATATCAAGTTGTTTATATATGAAATGCCTACTATCGAAATTGCTTCAAAGCCGCCGTGGCCTATTCCAAAGGCAACTGCATTCTTCCAGTCCCCTTTTTTCTTCAGAAATATTTTGTATACAATAACCCTTCCACCTTCTTCAAACAAAGCAGCTGTTACTGCGAGGAACAGGCTGTATAAAAACAGCTTCCACCATCCAAATTCAGCAACAGGCTGTTTGCCCGGATATATGGGGGATAAAATCTGAAGCAGCGGAATTCTCAACACCAGCTGAAATACAAAGAATGTCAACGCTCCAAACAATACTGAAGTCGCCGGTGCTTTATGCTTTCTGCAGAAATAAATGGCTAATGCAATTGGAAAAATCAGTGATAAGAGCAAAGTGATAACAGAAAAAACTATCGTAAGACTGGATACCATAAACAATCCCTCCGGTTGTTGATTTTTAACCCGGTCAGGGTTTTAATATTTTTGCTTGCTTATAAATTATCATAACTGCCTGATATAATCAATTTTTTTCTTAAGCTAAATCGAGTAGGAGGTAGGTGATAAATTCACCTACCGACCTCTCACACCACCGTACAAACGGTTCACGTATACGGCGGTTCCTTAGTTTACGCAGACTTTACGATAATAATCAGAAAAGAATAGGT